>CAYNTP010000004.1:0-204757 GCA_964400415.1 uncultured Parafilimonas sp. | reverse complement strand
TGTGCAATGCAATGGTTTTCCGGAATTCGCCCTCAAGCTTTACAAATTCATAAATCCTATCATCCAGTTTATTTAAACCTGGAATGCATAACTCACTTGCAAACCTCAGGTAGTTGGTTACATTTTTATTCTTGCCAGGATAAGTTACAGTCCTGCTGGCACTCATGCTGATAATCCGGCCAGTATTAAAAGAATTCCTGAGAAATGGATTAGTGTTGAAAGCTTCCACCAATGCAGGCAATGTATCCAAAGAATATAATTCGATGTTAGGGAACCTGAATTGCCAGATTACATTTTTCTTTTTCCAGTCATACCCATAATCCGCAACCAGAGATCGGATACGAAAATAGTTTTGCCTGTCTGCATAAGCGACATTAGCGCTGATTATGGTTCTGCCATAATCGAGTTTACCAGTTTTGAATTTGAAAGGTATGAAAGCCCTGGGTAAACTATAAGTCTGGCCCAGAGATAACTGGAAAGCCTGAAGCAAAGAATTTGAAACAGTTTGTGACTGGTTAAATCCAAATTCAACACCATTGGTCAAACTGGTAGATGATTGTACAGCTCTATGCCACACATTCCTGTTTCGATAAGTAATATTTAATGCAAGTCCGAAAAAATTTCCCGAACTTAAGATGTCTCCTGTATTACGGCTGGCTTCCAGGTTATAAGTAATATTTTGTTTTTTATCAGGATAGAGAAAATAATACAGGTCAACAGAATCATTGTGTATCACTGTGCGTGTATCAACTTGTTTCCAGGAGCCAACCTGGTTTAATGTACTGACTGTTTTATAAAACTGGTCATCATTGTAGGGTTTGCCAACAATAGAATAATTAAACTGCCTGAATATCTTTGGTGCAAATAAACCTTCTTTAAAATAAACTGAATAATTTCTAAAATTGCGCTTTTTGTACAACTCAGGATGACTCAGTAGGGTATCAGGAAATTCTGTGATTTTTGTTTCAGGGTAAAAATAAATATGGCCTGTATAAAACCTTTTTAGAAAAGAAGTATCATTGTTGGAAAACGTTGTATCAGCGAAACGTTTTTGTTCAACAGTAATTCTTGCTCCCGGATGATCAGACCTTTTATCTTCCAATTGTTGCAGGATATTTATTTGTTCAAATGGGTCAACAGTAAGTTTTAATAATGAAGCATCTAATGTATCTACAACTGCAGCTAAATTATCGCGGTGCATAAGAAAATAACCTCTGTTTCTGTACAATGCAATCAGCCTATCTAACTCTGCTGCAATAATGTCTTTTGAATATGGTGTTGTGCCAGGAATAATTTTACTGTCTTTCTTATTATTCCTCGTAATACGGTCCAAAACTGTATCACGTAAATCATAATGGAAAGAGTCAATATAAGTTTGTTTGCCCAGATCAATATCCATTTTTACAAAAGTCCTGTATTGTGGTTTATTTCCGTTTCTTTGAAAAGTATCTATGTAAAAACTATCATTTATCACCGGGTTAAAATACCCTTGTGAAAAAAGATAACTGTTCATAAACTTTTTAGAAATATCAATATTAGATGAATCAAAAACAGGTGGATTTTTCAATGAATAATTGATACCGAATCTTTGAACCCTCTTTGCCAATAAACTATCTGCCCAATATCCAGCCAGGTTTTCCTGGAGTGTTCTTTTTTCATCCTTTTCTATATTGCTATTAATTTTGATGGTATTGCTATATACAAAAGGGGTGTCCGGATAATTTTTTACACTCACCCGGTTAACAAACAAAAATTTTTCTTCTGTACAGGATGACAATAGAAAAACAAAAAGAAAAATAAGAAGGTAAAATGAATTTTTTTTAATATTCAAAATCATAATCAATGCTCAGCAGGAATGAGGTCAAATATATCCAAAGTTTATACCACAAAAAAAACCGTGATAAAGATGGACTGTTTATTGCCGAAGGAGTAAAAATAATTGACGAGTTATTAGATTCAGATTTTATTATAAAAAAAATTTATGCTGTTGATGATTGGATTGAAAGCCATCCGGGCATACCAGGCATTATAGCTGTTGATGATGCAAGCCTGAACCGGATATCAAATTTTGAAACACCGCAAAAAGTACTTGCCCTGGTTGAACAAAAAAACAAACTGCAAACCCCTGGTTTAAACAACTCTATTACCATCATTCTTGATGGTATCCAGGACCCGGGCAACCTTGGCACTATCGTTCGAACTGCTGACTGGTTTGGCATTAAAAATATTATTGCTTCTCCTGACACAGTTGATGTTTACAATCCTAAAGTGGTGCAATCAACAATGGGAAGTTTTACAAGGATCAATATGTTTTATACTGACCTGGAAACTTTTTTACCAGAACAAAATATCATGATTTATGGCGCAATGTTAGATGGAAATGATATCTCGGGCATATTAAAACCAAAAGAATGCTTATTGGTGATAGGCAATGAATCAAAAGGTATAAGACCTTACATACAACCATTTATTCAAAAGAAAATTACCATTCCAAAAACAGGGGACACAGAATCTTTAAATGCAGCAGTGGCAACTGGCATTATTCTTTGGGAGCTACTAAAATAGAAATTTAATAAAAGAAAAAACTTTATGCCACTCCCATGTGCCTTAAGAATGAAACATGAGAACGCACAGCCTGGTACATGTGGCGGTATTCAAAATATTCAACTCCGTATTCTGCACATGCCTGCTTGATAATCTTGCTGATGGCGGGATAATGTATATGCGAAACTTTTGGAAAAAGATGGTGCTCTATCTGGAAATTCAACCCGCCTAACAACCATGAAATAACTTTATTTTTTGTTGCAAAATTGGCCGTTGTTTTTAACTGGTGTATTGCCCATTCATCATCCATCTTTCCTGATGCTTCATCAGGCATTGGAAAATGTGTATGTTCCACTGTATGTGCCAACTGAAACACGATACTTAAAATAAACCCTGCCACGAGAGTCATTACAAGATAACCAATAATGGTATCAACAACACCTACCATTATCATAGGAATAACAATAAATATTGCAACGCTGATTATTTTATATAACCAAAAATAAAAATGGTCTTTAGCGTGCATTTTCTTTAATGGTATAGTACCTATTTTCTGGCTGAAATATTTTTTATAATCTGAGAAAAATATCCAGAACAAATAAAGCCAGCAATAAAAAAACCAGAAATACCAATGCTGGAACCGGTGAAATTTATATTTCTTCTGGGTAGATGCCATCCTTAAAAAAGGTTTGCCATCAATATCATCATCCACTCCATCAATATTTGTATAAGCATGGTGAATGATGTTATGTTTCATATTCCACATAAAATGGCTTCCTCCCAGAAAACCTAAAGTAACTGCTGCCATTTTGTTGAGCATAGGGCTTTCACTGAAACTGCCATGAGCACCATCATGCATGATATTAAAACCTATTGATGCTACTGTAGCGCCAAGCAAAGCACATTCAATAATAGCCCAAATACCAGGTGGTGTAAAAAATACGAGGTGCACATATAAAACAAAAAGAAGCGCTAATAAAATCACAGCCTTTGTCCAAAGCGCAGAGTTGCCGGTCATGGCTTTTCCTGTAGTTTCAAAATAATTGGTAATCCTTTTCTTCAATTCAGTGTGAAACGAAGGTTTTATTTGCGCAAATTTGGGAGTTGTGTACATGTGCAGGTGTGTGATTTCTTAAAATGAGCCGCAAAGGTAATAAAGTATAGGTTAAGATTATGTAATCTTTATTTCAGCTTCTATAAAAAACCGGGAAAACTGATAAAAGATTAAATGATATTATGAGCAATGATGTTGATTTCATTGCTCAGCAAATAATTCAGCTTTCAGCCTTTGAAGCAGGCTTTCTTTTTTGAAAATGCAGCTCACTTTTTTATTAGTTAGGTGATAATTTCTGTTTGATATAATCCCATTTCCTCCTGGAAACCGGAACCACAGAACCATCTTTCATTTTAATTTCATGGTCTTTCGAAAACGAGCTGATAAATTCAACATTAATAAGATGTGCCCGGTGAACACGCAAAAAATTCTGTCCTTGCAATAATTCATCATACTCCTTCAAGGTATGTGATGTGAGCAAAGGCTTTTTATCCTTTAAATAAAACTTTGTATAGTTACCTACCGCTTCACACCGGAATATTTCATTGCAGTAATAAAAAAATGTGCCCTCGGTAGTAGTCAGTGCCAGCCTGTATTGAGAAGATGTTTCAGGCAGGTTTAAATTATAACTCAGGTTTTCATAAATCTTTTTATCAGGGCGGGAATTATTCCTGCTTTTTTGAATAAACCTCTGAACAGCAATTTTTAATTCTTCAGTATCTATTGGTTTTAGCAGGTAATCAAGGGCGCTGTATTTTATAGCCCTGATGGCATACTGGTCATAAGCAGTGATAAAAATGATTTCAAAAGAATGGTCAGGGAATTTTTCAATGAGTTGAAACCCATTCATCAAAGGCATTTCCACATCCAGGAAAACCAGTTGTGGTTTGTATTCATTAATTGCACTTATACCTTCATCCGCTCCAATGGCAGTATAAACCTTGTCCACTTCCGGAACATATTTTTCCAGGAGTAGCTTTAATACATTTATTGCGCTTTCTTCATCATCTATTATTAAAGCAGTTATCACGTATAAGGTTCCCTTTAAATTACTTTCAAAGGTAACTTTATTTCCACAGAAGTACCTGCAGCATTATGTTCTTCATCATACAAATCCTGGATAGTATAACCGGCAAGAGGGAAATCAGGGTTCCTGTTAATTATTGAAAGGCGTTTTTCAACCAGTTTGATTGCTTTAGACTCATGGTTGTTCTTCATCTTTTTTAATAACTCAGACTTTTTTCTGCCAATACCATTGTCAATAATAGAAAAATGCAAAACATCATTTTCAATTTTCCCTTCGATTGACAGGTGCCTGTTTTCCTTTTTATTTACAAGGCCATGCCAGATAGCATTTTCCGCAAAAGGCTGTAATATTAAAGTGGGCACTTCCAATTCTTCAGGCACAATATCATCGCTCAATTGAATGGTATATTCAAAATTATTTTTAAGCCGGATTTTTTCAAGCTGCAGGTACAATGAAAGCATCTGCAATTCTTTGTCAAGAGAAATATTTTCTTCATCAGAATGGTTTAATACCATCCTCAATAAACGTGATAGTTTGGTAAGGTAAGTATTGGCATCTTCCATTCTCCCGGTTAACAAACATTCCTGGATTGAACTCATGCAATTAAAAATAAAATGCGGGTTCATCTGTGCCCTCAATGCTTTCAGCTCAAGCAGGTTGTTCATGCGGGTAATTTCTTCCTTCTGTGCTTCAAGCTTTTGATTCAGCGTTTCTAAAATTTCTATGTTTTTAATTTTTGATTGCCGGTTTTTATACAAAGCAAACAACAGGATTCCTGCAACAACCAAAGCTGAAATAGAAGCAATCAACCATACTTTATTTTTTTCAAGTTTCAAATTGGATGAAAGGTTTTGTGCTTTTAATAATTGGTTCTCTTTTTCTTTTCTTACAGTTTCAAATTCAGTTTGCAGTTTCAGAAGTTCATCCTGTTTTGCTTTTGTAAAAAGGCTGTCTTTAATTTTATAAGAACTATCCAGTAACAGGTAAGCGCTTTTATAATCTTTCTCTTTTACATAAACATCTGAAAGACTTGCCAGCACTTGTTGTTGCAGGTTTTTATCCTTGACATCTCCTGCAAGTTGCAAAGCATCATCATAATTTTCTATTGCTTTTTCAGAATCCCCAAATTCAGCATAAATATCACCCAGGCCATCCATTGCATAAGCTATATCAGATTTACGGTTGCTTAGCTGGTAATATTTTTTTGCAAGCTGCATATTTTTCAATGCATCACTATACATCTTTTTATTGGTATAAGCCACAGCAATGTTTTCATATGCATTGCCCGTCCGGTACAGGTCATTGTTTTTTATAAAAACAGGAATTACCTTTTTGTAATAATTCAAAGCTGTATCATACTTCTCTTCAAACTGGTATGTGTTTGCTATACTGGATAATGCCTGGGCCATGTATAACTCATTACCATCTTGTTTATGAATATTATATGCCTGTTGAAAATAGCTTCTTGCCATAACCGGGTTTTTCTCAAGGTTATAAATCCTCCCTATTGAATACAAAACTTCGGCAGCCCTGAAATCATTTTTTACATCTTCAAAATATTGCAAAGCTTTTGAGAAATATGACAATGCTTTCGGGTAGTCGCTTTCACTAAGAAAAACATTTGCCAGGTCCACCAAAGGAATGGGTATTAAATTTTTGTCACCTATTTTATTATACAGAGTTTCAGCTTTATTCAGAAATTTTTTTGCATTATCATTGTCTCCCCTGCATGCATAAGCCCAACCAATATTATTATTGGCATCAGCAATGCCTTTCTGATATTTGATTTTCACAGCAAGTAACAGTGCTTTATTACCATAATACAAAGCAGAATCAGTATTTACAATACTATAATTGTAAGAAAGGCTTGAAAGCACATCCACCAGACCAGAATCAGGTTTTGTTGTTTGAAGTTGTTGCAACAGGTTTTTTATCTGGTTCGCATCCTGTCCATATACTAGGGCGGAAAAAATAAGCAGTAGCATTCCAGTTATAAAGGCTTTCATCATTACAAAACTAAATTTAACCTGATTTATTCGCCAAACCTTTTGCTCATTATAAACTACCATTCAATAAATGCATGCATTTCACAAGAATAACAATTGATAATTTCATAAAAAATATACAGCGAAGTTACCTGTTTTCAATATTATCCGATTCATGTTGATACAGGGATTATGAAAAACACCCACCACGAAAACCAATATCATTATAAAAACTCTTGGGGGTTATGCTAAAGGGCCGTTTTAAGCAATTAAAGCGGCTTCTTTATTTTTCTAAATTACTACTAACTGATAAAATGCTTCAGGTTGTAAATATTTGTTAGCGAATTCCTGCAATTCTTCTGCAGTAATATTTCTGATGGCTTCAATGTTTTGATAAAAATTTTCTTCAGGAAGATTATTCAAAATAAAGTGCCTCCACCGTGACATAATATGAAAAGGCCCATCGAGATTGTTCAGGTTGATTCCCATCAGAAAATTTCTTACAAGTTGCAGTTCTTCTACACTTACCGGTTCATCGCATAACCGTTTCATCTCTTTGAAAGTCTCATCAATTGTAGCAGCACACACATCTCTTCCAGCCTCTGTGGAAATTACCCATGCACTATCATGCATATTATTCTGAATATAGCTATGGATGCCATAAGTATAGCCTTTATCTTCCCTGATATTACTCATCAGCCTCGAACCAAAATATCCTCCCAATATTGCATTTAATATCTGCCCTTTTCTATAATCAGGGTGGTGAAGGTCAGGAAAGGGCCTTGCCAGCCGGATAGCTCCCTGCACATCATTTTCATCAATAATTACTGTATGATTTTTCGTTTCGTCCGGGTGTTTATCATAGAAGATTGAACCGGCTTCAGGTTTATTGCATTGCAATGAACCAAAGTTTTTATTAAGCAGGCTTTCAATATTATCGGGAAGGTTACCTGATATAAACATCAGGCACCTGCCATTGATATAATGCTCTTCATAAAAACGGACAAGATTGTCCCTTTTTAAGTTGTCATAAGCAGCAATTGTGGAACATTTACCATAAGGATGATTGTGTCCATACAAATATTCATCAATTAACCTGTTGGCAACAAAACCACATTTCTTAAGGTTCACTTCAAGTGATTGCTTCCCGTTTTGCCGGAATATGGAAAGCTCCTCCTCGGGAAATATACTTTCAGTAAGTAATTCTGTTACTACCGGCAACAATTCTTCAAGGTGCTTGCTTAAGCAATTCAACTTCACCACCGAAGTCTCACTATAACAACTCCTGCTTAAAAATGCACCATAATATTCAAAATGTTCATTGATGGCAAGGGCTGTTCTTTTTTTTGTACCATTTTTCAATAATAAGTTAACAGTAGCTGCAGTCATGTGTTCCTTTTCGTAACCATGGCCTGCATAGAAAACCCATTCTATTAATGCCACTTCCTGTTCCGGAGCACGTAATGCATAAACAGGTATGCCATTTTTTAAAGTTAAATTTTCGCATGGCTTCAACTGAAGGTTGAAATTGGTGGCATCAATGATTTCCGGCTGTACCTTTCTGTTCAACATAAATTTATAAATGTGGCAAATGTAATTCAACCCACCAATATATCAGTTCGTTTACATTTGCATAAATTCAGGAGTAAAGTAAAACACATGGAACCGGGCATAAGGGAATTTTTCAAAAGGCTTTCATTAACCATCGGTACAATTGTATTGTGGATGATGATTAATATGACTATTGGTGTAAAATTGGGTTACGCTTTTTTTGACGGCTCTGTGCATTTGGGAAATATTGTTTTTTATGTTTGGGTGCTGGTAAGTTTTATTTTTATGATAAAAATTTTTATCCGTATCTGGAAAAAACCAATTGAACACCTGGATGATTGATTTTATATTTAATACAAAAACAATTCACATTATCTAAACAGTAACGAGGATACCGCTTACATCAATGCTTTTTCCCCGCTATTTCAATATTGCCAGAAAAGTTTATAAGGAAATAAAAATCCAAAAACAATTCAACAGGAACTTCCTTATCCCCTATCTCGATGAATTGGAAAAAAAATATAACGGCAAATTTCAAACTGAACAGAAAAAAAAGATTCTGGATTATTATGGTTTGTTCATCACATCTTTTTTATGCAGCAGTTACAAAAGGTTGTATGGAAAAATTTTAACTGATGAAGAACGCAAGAGGGCAACTTTGTTTGGTGTTTTAACTCCAGTAGGCGATGACCTTTTTGATATTGACAAGCTTGACAATATCAGTATCAGGGAAATAACCTTTCATCCTGAAACTTTCAATGCAAACACATTTTCATCTCACATCGCAAAAGAAATACAGGCTTATTTATTACAATCAGTACCACACAAAGAAGCTTATATAAAAGCATCAAAAGATGTATTGGATATACAGGTAGAAACCATCCTGCAAACCAACCCGGAAATTCCAAAAGATGAAATGCGCCGCATCACTTATACAAAAGGCGCTGTAAGTGTTATCATCTACCACCAGTGTTTGGATGATATGGCTGATGAACAAATGCTCGAAGTTTTATTTCTGATTGGGAGCCTTTACCAGTTAGGCAATGATATTTTTGATTTGTATAAAGATGTGCGGGATAAAATCTATACTTTGGTAAATACATGTGATGATTATAATTTATTTAAGAAAGATTTTATTGAAAGGGTGCGTTTGCAAAATCAAAAAATTTATGCACTGCCATATTCAAAAAAAGACAAAGAGGATTTTTGTATTGTGATGAACACCATCAATGCAAGGAGCCTTGTGGCTATTGACCAGTTTATTGAAACACAAAAAAAATACAAAGGCAAGGTTAACTGGCAGGAACTGGATAGAAAGGAAATGATTGTTGATATGGAAAAGCCAAAGAATATTTTGAAGTGGATGAAATATATTTTTGCCCTGCCAACCTGGAAATAAAAAAATAATGAATTACCTGCGGATGAATGAAATGAAAGTACGTGGAAGGGTGAAGCACACCGTTACAGGAAAATATTTTTTCAAAACAAATGCTTTCATCAAAGTAATTTTTTTTGCCACAATCTTTTTTTCATCTTACCAACTCAATGCACAAAATAAAGATTCATTGATTCATGCTTTATTAAAGGATATACAATCAATGCAGGTAACACAGAACGATGATTTTTATGCGGGCATGTTTCCAACATACCGAGAATGTGGAGGCGCTCCGCATAATTATCAACCAGACAATACAGTTTTTTATTCAGCAATTGCAGCTTTTACATTGCAAAACCTGGAACCATATTTTAATAATGAGGACAAACAAATTGCTGAAAGCATCATTCAGAAAATCAGGAAAATTTATCCATTATACCGCAACAAACATGGTTATCCTTATTATGGATTCTGGGCAACCAAAGACCCTATCATGCCGCACACTTATATTTTTCAATATTTAAAACAGGTATTTGGACAAGGTGAAGACGCCGATGATTCTGTAATGATTTTAATGTCTGACAGTAGCAACAACAAAGATGTAACTGACCTGAAAAAAAGAATGGAAGCTGTTGCCAATTTATCAAAACAAAAAATTATTTCTACTTATAAAAAATACCGCGGCATTCCTGCTTACAGCACATATCTTGGAAGCCGCACTGTTCCTGATTTTGACTTTGCAGTACAATGCAACATCATGTATTTTGTTTTACAAAATCATCTGCCATTTGTAAAACAGGATAGTGCAACATTGCAATTAATAACAGAGATGGTTCACAACAGGGAATACATCAAATCGCCTGTGTATATTTCGCCATATTATGTGCGCCCTGCAATTTTAATTTATCACGTTGTCCGTTTAATGTGCGCTTTTAATATCCCCGAACTGAATATTTACAAACAGCAATTAATTGATGATGCAAAAAATGAATTTGACAAGAGCGCTAATGTGATGGATAAAATTTTATTAGGCACATCATTGATGCGTTTAGGTGTTGACGCTAAAGATTTTTTACCACCATTTACTTCTGTCAATGAATTTGAAAACAGCAACCAGGAACAATTTATTTTTTTCCAGGCGAGGGCTGCATTTTCTTACCCAACACCATTCAAACAAATCGGGCTGCATTTCAGTTATATCAACTATTATTTTTATTGTCCCGCTTACTATAAAATTTTATGGCTGGAAAATCTTGTATTGAGCAATCGTCATTCAGATTAATCAACATAAGCATAACCGGAAAGATATTCAAATGCAGGTGTGAGTTTACCATGTTTTAAAATCGTGGCTTTATCAATTATTTCGCTACCTTTTTCAATATCAGACAAAACATGTTTAATCAACTGTTCACCAAAAAACCTGCTGGCATCTCTTGGCAATTCGTTAGGCAAATTTCCCACTGCCATTACATCAATGCCTGATGATAAATAAGGTTCGGTTTTTTGCAAGGTTATTTTATCTACGCCATATACAGGATTATCAATTGAACAATCACCCAGGTTTACCGGCACACTACCATGTGCATCATCAGTAATATCAGCAATAGTTTTTATCCTGAAATCAGCAGAGCGCACATCTTCATCTTCAAACAACCTCGGGATACCATTATCCCAATAAACACCATTCATTAAAATATCAGTATGAGCGCAATAAGGTTTAAACAAACATTCATACTGTTCCGGGTTTGCATGAAAATCATTTCTTGAGTAAGTATGAGTTTCTTTATGCCTGTATAATGATGCACCTTTCAGTTGTACATACACAGGATAAGGAAATTCTTTATGCAGGTATTCATCAGGTTCCACTTCCTGTATATCCATCAGGTTCATAATTTCGAGTATCCCATGAGCAACACGGCCACTGCCTGTTACAGCAACTTTTATTGGCGGAAGTTTTAGACCAAAATAAGTATGGATTAATTCAACATAATCTTTTTGTTTATACACTCTTCCCAGGCTGAATTGTTTTGTGCGTTCACCATAAGCCATAATGCCATTGTGTGCGCCAACAACACCTGCGAAAAAACCAAAGCCAATGATACGTTGCCCGTCAGCATGTTCCAGGCATTCATAATCTATCAATGTAATTTTTTTCTCCACCATAGTCCGCATCAGTTTCTGATTGTAGGGTTGCATTTTTTTGGTGTGTGAAAAAAACATATAGGTTTTCCCTGCTATCAGCATATCAACTGGCACTTCTTTAATACCCAGCAATAAATCACAGTTTGAAAGGTCTTGTTGAAGTACAGCGCCTGAACGTTCATATTCCCTGTCATCAAAACTTCGTGTTGGAGAAGGCTGAACAAAAATTTTATAATCTGTATTCTTCAATATCCACCTGCATTGTGCAGGTGTAAGTGCTACACGGTTATCTGCCGGAATTTTTCCTTCTCTTATTAATCCGATTACAAGCATTCCAATTCATTTTTTGCGATGCAAAGAAACAATAATTGAACAAGAAATTTAAATGCAAAATCTGAAGGCATTATTTATGCTAACAAGTTATTAAACCGAAAAGATGTTTGCATAAATTGAAAATTTCAATAGATATAACTTATGCTGTTTTCAAATTTTGCACACTAATTTTCCATTTTGCAAAAAATCAATTCAATAATCATAAGGATTATTTTTTCAATAAATTTTAAAGGACATTATCAATGCCGGTTTTCATCTCAACTGCGAAAGTTTTAGTTTTGCGCCTCAATTGAAATAAATGTTAGCAGGATTTAATAATATCACTTTTGAATTTGGTTCGAGGGTTATTGTGGCTGATGCCACCTGGCATATACAACCGGGGGAACGCATCGGGTTGATAGGTTATAATGGTACAGGCAAATCCACATTATTAAAATTGCTGGTGGGTGATTATACTCCTTCAGAAGGCACTGTTGAGCGTGGGCGTAATACAACAATCGGTTACCTGCACCAGGACTTATTGAGTTTTGACACCAATGATTCAATACTGAATGTTGCATTAAGTGCATTTGAAAAAATTCAGCAGCTTGAAAAAGAAATTGAAGAATTGGGTAAAGAACTGGAAGCTACATCTGATGAAAAAACATTGTTGTTGTATTCAGATAAACTACATGAAATAGAAGTGCTCGGCGGTTATGATATCCATCACAAAACAGAAGAAGTGTTACAGGGCCTGGGCTTTGCCAATGAAGACCTGCAAAGGCCATACAAAGAATTCAGTGGCGGATGGAGGATGCGTGTGTTGCTCGCAAAAATGATATTGCAGCAACCTGACCTTTTATTATTGGATGAACCTACCAACCACCTTGACCTGCCATCAATCGAATGGCTTGAAAAATATTTGCAACATTACAAAGGCAGTGTAGTTATTGTAAGCCATGATAAATATTTTTTAAACAGGATGGTTACAAAAATTGTGGAGTTGTACCAGCAGCAACTCAATTTTTATACCGGCAATTATGAATACTACGAAACTGAAAAAGAACAACGAATAGAAATACAACAGCGGGCTTATGAAAACCAGCAGGATTTTATCAGGCAAAATGAAAGATTGATTGAACGCTTCAGGGCAAAGGCAAGCAAAGCTGCAATGGCACAAAGTTTAATCAAGAAATTAGACCGGTTAGACCGCATTGAAAATGTAGAAATTGAAAGGCCTAATCTTAAAATCAATTTCAGGGTTGACAAACAACCCGGGAAAATCCTGGCATCATTAAAACATGCAACAAAAAGTTTTGGCAACAACCTTATCATCAGCAACACAAGCGCTGAAATTGACAGGGGTGATAAGATAGCATTGATTGGCGCAAATGGAAAAGGCAAATCAACTGTATTAAGGATGATAGCCGGAACTGAACCTTTTGAAGGTGAAAGAAACTGGGGCCATAATGTGGATGAAAGTTTTTATGCACAGCACCAGCTTGAAGCATTAAATATCAACAATACAATTCTTGAAGAAATGATGGAATGCGGCAGCGGCAAAACAGAACTTGAATTGCGTTCTTTGCTGGGTTGTTTTTTATTCAGCGGTGATGATGTGGAAAAGAAAATAAGGATATTAAGTGGTGGTGAAAAAGCGAGGGTGGCATTGGCAAAAGTAATTGCAGGCAAAGCAAATTTTTTATTGCTGGATGAACCTACCAACCACCTCGACATTCATAGCGTGGAATTGCTGGCCGATGCTTTGAATAAATATGAAGGCAGTTATATTTTAGTCAGCCACGACCGTTATTTTGTTTCCAAAACTGCAAACAAGATTTGGGAAATAGTTGACCATGAAATTAAAGAATTCAAAGGCGGCTATGAAGAATATGTGCAGTGGAAAGAAAGGATGGCCAAAGTAAAAATTGAAAATGCAAAACAGCAATCTGAAAATATTGCACCGGAAAAAAATAAACAGCAACCTACCAAAATAAAACAGGAAACTGTAAACAACATTAACCGCGAACAACAGAAAGAATTACAAAAACTACAAAAGCAATTCAGCAAATTAGAAGGCACCATCAATGAGTTGAACCAACAGAAAACAAATATTGAAACTGAACTTGCATTACCTGAAAACTATTCAGATAAAAATACATTTATCAAACTGGAAGAAAGATATGAACAGGTGCAACAAAAATTAGCAGCAGCCAATAAAGAATATGAAAAATTATTTGAGCGTATTATGGAATTGGAATAAATCAACCCAGGCTGATATTTTACTGCATTTATTTTTAACAAGAGCCAACTATCGGACTTGAACCGACGACCTGCACATTACGAGGGTGCTGCTCTACCAACTGAGCTAAGTTGGCTGATAAAAAATTACTGCCCGTTTTGCACTTCATCAGCAACAGGCGAAGCATCTTTCGGTGGAATATCAGGATGCACCCGGTTAGCATGCATCCATTCGCTCGGCAACATTGAAAATTCTTTTTTGAATGCAGCAGCAAAATGGCCAAGGTTGCTATAACCAACCATGATGCCTACTTCCTTGATGGCATACTCGCCTTCCTGTATCAAAGACCTTGCATAAGCCATTCGGTGTTGCTGGTAATATTCATAAACAGGCAAACCATACAATGCTTTAAAATCATTTTTAAATTTTGTTGGGCTCATCGCACACAATCTTGAAAGCTGATTGATGGTTGGTGGCACTTTGCTGAAATCTTCCAGCAATGTTGATTCTGCTTTTACCAATTGAGAAACTTCATCTTCTTTAAACTGCAACCTTTTTTCAGAATGTTTATCGCGAAGCAGGAAGTGAATAAACAATTTTTCTATCAGCGCCAGAATCCTGTTTTCAACAAACATGTTTATGAGGGGGTGGTTCTCAATCTCATGATGCAATTCCTGTAAGACAACCCTGTATTCCGCATCAAGAGGCGCCTGGTAATTTTTTTTCAGGTAGAAAGAAAAATAAGTGTTGGCAAATTTTTCTACCGTTTCATAATCGAAGAAATTCAGCAATGCAGCTTTACTGAAAAAGATTACAACCATCCTGTTTTTATTATTAGATGGAAGATAGATTTCAGTTGTATTTAATGATGTTGTCAGGTGAACAAGGTTCCTGCTGAAACCTGCAAAGACATCGTTCGGCATCATTGATGACGGTGCATCTTTCTTATCCTGCTTTTCGAGGTTTTCATGCAGCACCAGGATAAAATTCTGTGGATTCACATGTTGATTACGCAACACGGTCAGGTCTTCATTATAACGCGCTTCAGCTATAAGCGCAGAAATGCCTGAATTAAAATTAAACACCTGGACGTTGCCTTCACCAAACTGCTGTGGTATGGTAAATGAATTGCCTTTTGCATGAATGCCGCATCCATTAGCAACGGCATGAAACAAATTAACGGCATTGTATGGATTATAAACTATAAACAAAGCTTACTAATTAATTATTTCTTCTGGTAATTGGTCAAAATGTTTTTGAAATGCCCTGCTGAAATCTTTTACATGGATATATCCAAGCTCAGTTGCCACCTGCTTGATAGTATATTTTTTTGTAATCAGCATTGCCTTTCCTTTTTGGAGCCTGTGTTTCTGATAGTATTGATACACCGGCAAACCAAACACTTCTTTAAACACCAACTTCAGTTTTGACGGGCTCATAGCTGCCATCCTTGATAGTTGTGTAATATTGGGTGGCGTAAATGAAAAGTCTTTTAAAATCTCTGCCTCAACAGTTTTCAACCGCTGCATTTCATCTGAAGAAATTTTAAAATGCCTGTGTGTCTGTGAAATTTTTTTATAATACCTGACAAAAAACCTTTCCAGTATTGTCATCACCCTGTTATAAATTTTGAACTCCTTGAAATTAGGGTCAGTTTTTGCCTGCATAATTTCCTGCGTCAACCTCCTGTATTCAGAATCTATGAGTTCATAATAATACAAAGGAGCTTTCATCAATACATTGGTGAAAAGCAATTCGCCCTGTGGTTCATTAGACAAAAGTGAGAATAACCATTCTTTTGTAAAAGCAAGATATATATTCCTGGTGCGGGTATTAGCCGGTGTCATGAAATACAATTCTTTGCTGATGTGTGAAAAGAATAATGCAGATTTTGCATTTTCTCCCTGTTCTGTGTTGTCATCAATACGCATGATGAAAACATCCTTGTTTGATTTTCTGCGGTGAAAAACCACATCTTCATTCAACTTATAATCAAGTATAAGGATATCGAGTCCATTATACAGGTTTATCAATTGAACCATGCCTTCACCAAGAGAGGACGGAACTGCACCTACGTCATTTTTTACTTTGAGACGAAGGTTTTTAGCAATAAGAAGAAAAAGCTCGTTGTAAGAAGTGTGTGTGTACTCTAATTTTATCAAGTCAGTCGTTTTGTTTTAAAGGTACTTAAATGGGTTTCGCCTGGCCGACAGGATGTACTTTTTAATATTTAACCAAAATGCCATCACCATGTAAATGATTACCGGCGACCCCATGGTTAAGAAAGATATATAAATAAACCACATCCTGATGCGGCTTGATGATATACCTAACCATTCACCCAATGGCTCGCAAACCCCAAATGCCCTCCACTCTATAAGCTGTTTCAGCCTTTTCATGCACGCAATTTAAAAAAATATTTTTCTAAACAATAATACTCAATAATCTTTTTAAGGTATTCATTTTCATTTTAAAGTATTCGAGCTTAATTTTGCACACGTTCTAAGAAATAAAAGGTCCTGCTTCTTTGCACCCCGGATTTATCATATTCGGGGTTTGCATCCAATACAGGTCAAACTTTAATGAACAGTTGCAACCAGGCTTAAATACTTATAAAAAATTATCTTATGGCTTTTGATATTGAAATGATTAAAAAAGTGTACGGAGAAATGCCTGCAAAGGTTGCCGCTGCACGCAAGGCCCTTGGCCGTCCTTTAACATTAGGAGAAAAGATTTTGTATTCACACCTCTATTCAGAGCAACCGCTTGAAGCTTTTGAAAGAGGTAAGACCTATGTAAATTTTGCCCCTGACCGTGTAGCCATGCAGGATGCAACTGCTCAGATGGCTTTGTTGCAATTTATGCAGGCAGGCAGGCCAAAAGTAGCGGTGCCCTCCACTGTTCACTGCGACCATTTAATCCAGGCAAAAGTTGGCGCTAAAGAAGACCTCGCCAAAGCGCTTGATGTAAACAAAGAAGTTTATGGATTCCTTTCTTCTGTTTCCAATAAATATGGTATTGGTTTCTGGAAGCCAGGCGCCGGAATTATTCACCAGGTTGTGTTGGAAAATTATGCATTCCCCGGTGGCATGATGATTGGCACTGACAGCCACACACCCAATGCAGGTGGACTTGGTATGATTGCCATCGGTGTTGGTGGCGCAGATGCCTGTGATGTGATGGCAGGGTTACCCTGGGAATTGAAATGGCCTAAACTTATCGGCATAAAACTTACAGGTAAAATGAGTGGATGGACAAGTGCAAAGGACATCATTTTGTGGGTGGCTGGTCAACTGACAGTAAAAGGTGGTACCGGTGCAATTGTTGAATATTTTGGTGAAGGAGCTGATAGTTTCAGTGCAACCGGTAAAGGAACCATTTGTAACATGGGTGCTGAAATCGGAGCAACTTGTTCTTTGTTTGCTTACGATGAAAAAATGGCTGCTTATTTACAATCAACAGAAAGAAAAGATATAGCTGATTTAGCAAATGGCATCAGGGAACATTTACGCCCTGACCCGGAAGTATATGAAGCGCCTGAAAAATATTATGACCAGGTGCTTGAATTGGATTTAAGCAAATTGGAGCCTTATGTAAACGGACCTTTTACTCCTGACCTTGCAACACCGGTTTCCAAAATGAAAGAAGCTGTTGAAAAAAATGGCTGGCCTGCAAAACTGGAAGTTGCATTGATAGGAAGTTGCACCAACTCTTCTTATGAAGACATCAGCCGCTCTGCTTCTATCGTCAGGGATGCAAAAAGTAAAGGCTTAAAAACAAAAAGTGAATTCACTATAACACCGGGTTCAGAACAGGTACGATTTACGATTGAAAGAGATGGTTTCATCAATGATTTTGAAAGTGTGGGAGGTGTGGTATTAGCCAATGCATGCGGGCCTTGTATCGGTCAATGGGCAAGACATATTGATGACCCCAACCGTAAGAATACCATTGTTACTTCTTTCAACAGGAATTTTGCAAAACGTAATGATGGCCTCGCTTCAACACATGCATTTGTTGCTTCACCTGAAGTAGTAACCGCAATGGCTATTGCAGGCACCATTGCATTCAATCCAATTACAGATACAATAAAAACAGAAAGTGGTGAAGAAGTTTTGTTGAAAGAACCTAAAGGATATGAACTGCCTCCAAAAGGTTTTGCAGTTGATGACCCGGGTTTCCAGGCTCCTGCTGAAGATGGCAGCAAAGTACAGATTGAAGTAAACCCGGATTCACAAAGATTACAATTACTGCAACCTTTTGCTGAATGGGAAGGCACTGACCTGAAAGGTTTGAAGTTATTGATTAAAGCAAAAGGAAAATGTACAACAGACCATATCTCAATGGCTGGGCCCTGGTTAAAATTCAGGGGACATTTAGATAATATTTCAAATAATTTATTGATTGGCGCCATCAATTATTTCAATAACCAGACAGACTCTGTAAAAAATCAGTTGACAGGTGAATACGGTTCTGTTCCTGCAACACAAAGAGCTTACAAAGCAGCAGGCATCGGTACAATTGTGGTGGGTGATGAAAATTATGGCGAAGGAAGTTCACGTGAACATGCTGCAATGGAACCGAGGTTTTTAGGAGTAAGGGCTATTCTTGTAAAAAGTTTTGCCCGCATCCATGAAACCAACCTGAAAAAACAAGGTATGCTTGGATTAACATTTGCCAATAAAAATGATTATGATAAAATCAGGGAAGATGATGTGTTTGATATTATCGGCCTTACAAGCTTTGCACCGGGTAAACCATTACAGGTAGTATTGCACCATGCTGACGGGACAGAAGAAACAATTGAAGTAAACCATACTTATAATGAACAACAGATAGAATGGTTCAAAGCAGGTGCTGCACTGAATATCATCCGCAAAAAATTTAATTCATAGGATTTTAAAAACACAATCAGAAATTGGTTGTGTATGTATTGAAAAAGGCAACTGAATTAATAATTCAGTTGCCTTTTTTATGCTTGCAAGAAAATAAAAATTTGATGCACTTTTTGATTAGAAAAATATTTTGTCTAATTCAGTTTTATCAATTCACAACAGTGGTTTCAATAAGACCAATTGTCCTGTCCACATCGTCATATTCAGTCAGGCGGATACCCTTCAGTAACATCTCGGTTAAAAAACCGGGAGACTTGATTTTCATTGCAATATTTTTCACCACAGCGTCCACTTCATCAATATAAGCAGGATGTTGTGCAACATCCATATTGGCAAGCAATACAGCATTTGCCCATGATGCATCCCTAGCTTTTTCTACACTGAAATTTAATACAGCATCCTGTTTGCCATCTGTTGCTTTCAACAACATGCGCATAGGCATCCAGACTTTACACAGGCTTTCTTCAATATCATCCATCAAAGAACTTATCAGGTCATTGATTTTATTAAAATCATTATGCAAAGCATAGATTGAATTGCCTGGTGCAACTGTTGCTGTTGCAATTGCCAAATCCAGGTTGATGTGTGTATTAACACCCAACAACAAATGTTGCAGGACAATTAAATCATCATCACCACAACAATCAAAAGTAAACTGCCAGGAATGAGTACAGTTTTGACGGGCAAAATATGCATCATAAGCATCTAAGTAACGTAGCGCAAAAACCACATCCAGTTTTTCCATCCTTGCGCCATCTTCAAACTGGTTATTACTGATGTTATTACGCACTGCAATAGTCATGCGTTTATACAATGCGGCAAAATACCCTGCCTTGTTGCCGCTATTTTTACAATTATCAATTATTTCAGACAACCGGTTAATAACGTCTTCTATTTTCTGGATTTCCATATTTGAATATATAACCATTTCTTAGATATTCATTCAAAAATCCATTGCCGTCAAGTTTATTAACTTTGCAGCCTTATGAAGCAATTTGCTATTCCAAATATTTACAGGAGCAGGTTAATCAGCGCTATCAAGAATAAAAGAAAACTTGAAGACAAACTCAAGAAAGATTTCACACCCACGTTACTCGATTTCGGTGTTTTGAAAATTTACCTCGCCAGGCATTTTGGTTTTTGTTACGGTGTAGAAAATGCAATTGAAATTGCATTCAGGACAATTGAAGAAAACCCAGGTAAAAGAATTTTTTTACTGAGCGAGATGATACACAACCCGCAGGTAAATGCAGACTTAAAAGACAATGGGATTGAATTTTTACAGGATACTTATGGCAGGCAGCTTATTCCTTTTGATGAACTGAATGCAGATGATGTTGTAATCATACCTGCATTCGGAACAACGCTGCAGATACAGGATATGTTGCAATCAAAAGGTATTGAAACTGAAAAATACAATACTACCTGTCCCTTTGTAGAAAAAGTATGGAACCGCAGCGCACAAATTGCTGATAAAGGTTACAGCATTGTGGTGCATGGAAAACCAAAACATGAAGAAACAAGGGCAACATTTTCACATGCTTCATCAAAAACTGCAACTGTTGTAATCAATGATATGCAGGAAGCAATTGAATTATCAAAATATATTACAGGTGAAAAAAATGCTGATGAATTTTACGAGGAATTCAAAGGCCGTTACTCTGACGGTTTTGATATAACAAAAGACCTTGTACGTTTTGGTGTGGTCAACCAGACTACCCAACTTGCAACAGACACCCAGGCCATTGCTGATTATTTAAAACAGGTTGTAAAAAAACATTACAACTTAACAGACAGCAATGTTCAGCAACATTTTGCAGACACGAGGGATACACTTTGTTATGCAACCAACGACAACCAGACTTCAGTATCTGCATTGTTACAAACAGAAGCTGACCTTGCAATTGTTGTGGGTGGTTATAACAGCAGCAACACATCTCACCTGGTGGAATTATGTGATAAAAAATTACCGACTTATTTTATAAACAGTGCAGAGAAAATAATTTCACCTGAGGAAATCATCAACTGCAACTGGCAGACAAAAGAAGTTACAGTTGTACAAAACTTCTTACCTGAACATAAACCTGCAAGAATTTTAATTACGAGCGGTGCAAGTTGTCCCGATGCACTTGTAGAAGATGTGATTGAAAAACTTGTTGGCTTTTATGCATCAGAAAATGATATTGAGGAGATGCTGGCTTCATTTATTTAAACGCTTTATGGCTCATAGTTTTTTCTATGTACAAATTCATAGGCCACTTACATCCTGCACTTGTTCATCTACCTATCGGCATTTTACTGGTTGCTTTATTATTGATATGGCTTTCCAAAAAAGAAAAGTATAAGATTTCCCAGGAAACAATAAAAATTGTTTTACTCGCAGGTGTCTTTTCAGCTTTGCTTACATGTATCACAGGTTATACTTTATCCACGCTGGATGATTACAAAAAACCTTTAATCATCTGGCACATGTGGACTGGCATTGGTGTTGTCATTGCATCAATGCTGTTATACATGAAACAATCAAGAAAAGAATTTGACCTTGTTTATAAAATGATAATTGCATTACTTTTGATATTGATAGTAGTTGCCGGTCATTTAGGAGGCACAATCACTTATGGCAAAGGCTATCTATCCATCCCGCCAAATGACAGCGATTCAGTTAAGACAAAACACCCAGTGAGTGTTGGTGCAATAATTTTATACAACAACAATTCTATAATCGCTTTATAAAATAATTTTCTGGTTGTATTGTTTAAATAACCGAACAATTAAACTCTCCATCCAGGTTAGTAAAGCGTTAAAGAAAATTTTATTGATTTTTCTACCACCAGTTTTTTACAGAGCATTAACGTTGCCACGATTACAGGCAAGCAATTTGTACAGTCATTAAGAGCACATTGTTTAATCTTCATGGAATGAAACAAAAGAACTCTAATGTTATTTATAAATAGAAAACTTCTTTTAGTTTCTCATTCATGATTAAAAAAATAAAAATGAAAAAGATTTCCTCTTTTATTGCTGCCTTGCTGATAATTTCTATTCATGCAATGAGCCAGGTAAAGAGTAATAACACAAGCTTCATAAATAATAGCACGGTAACACCAGGCATAACATCACAGGTAAATATCATCGGTAATCCTGCCAGGGGTTCTGTTATTGTACAAATAAAAAACCCACATCCAGTTCAACTTGAGTTGAGTGTATATAATGAAGCAGGTACAGAAAAAAATACAATGGTTTATAATCACCCCGGTGGTATCAGCACAAAATCAATCAATGTTGCCAATGATGCTGATGGTTTATATTTCCTGGTTGTAAATAGCAAATCAGGAAGAAAGACAATTCAGTTCAACGTGGTGCAATAACTGAATTTTTATTCTTAATAAAAAACAATGGGTCTTGCTGGAGAGCAAGAAATGAGAGAATAAAAAAGATTTCAAATGATGCTTTATATCGGACAATAGCGCCGAGAAAAGGAACAGTGTAACCAATGATGATATAATTCAGCAATGCAATCGTCAGCAACGATAATATAAACGGGGTGCTGAAAATTTTTACACAATTTTTTTCAGGTTTGATGAAAACCCTCATCATGATTACAAAAAATAAAATTGAGTTCAGGAAAGAAAATAAATAAAGCAGGTTACCGGCTTCCCTCATATATGGCCTGATAAAAACATGATTTAATGCAGTGGGTAAAATTTTCATATAGGAAGAAAAGCTGCCTTGCAAAGTATCAATAGGTAAATAAGAACCCCCTTTTAATTCTAAAAATGCCTGTTGCCGTTCAGCCATTTTTAATGGCAGGTTATAATGTGTAGAAATAACTGTTGTCGAAAAAAATAATATAGCACCAATCACTAAAACTGAACAGAAAATAGCTGTAGCATTTTTCTTTTTTTTGTTGTAAAAAGAATATGCAATAACAATAGGTATAAAAGGTAAAGCAAGATAATTCCTGATTAAAAACAACAATACAAAAAGCAATACTGCAAGTGTTATTCTTTTTACTGAAACTTCTTTTTCAAACAATATAAATAACTGGTAGAGCAAACCACAGATAATGGCGAAACATAACCCGTCCTTCCTGATACCGCTTGTCCAGAATAATGTGGCTGGCAGATAAAAAACTACCAGCAACCACAGTAATTTTTTCTCCGGGTATTTAATGCAAAACATTTTATACAACACATAACTGCCGCTAAAAACAATCATGTTGTAAAAAATTACATTGACATAATAATTGCCCCAACTGAAAAAATCAAAAACAGCCAAGAGCTTAAATAATAAAGTCAGTTCAAGGTCTTTTACAAAAGAATGGGTGCTGTCAAAAATTGCCTGGAGTTGATTTCCATTATAACCTTCGGGGAAAATGCCACTGGTTAAAAACTGTAAAGGGTTTGCTTTAAGCAATGATAATTCTTTCAGGCCTTCAGCATGGTATTTCCATGTATCATCACCGCCGTAATAATGCAGGAAAAAATATCCATAAGCACAACCTGCTGCAATCTTTGCCAGGAAAGCAAGTGATGCTGCTTTAAAACTTAAAGCAAAGGTTTTTTTTAAGCTAAGCCTGTATAAAAAAAACAGAAAAACAGCCGAATAAAAAATAAAAAGCAAAACGCTTAAAAACATTGCAAATAAATTATTCATTAACCATCAACAAATATAAATGGTATAATTGCAAATTGCTGTATGATGATTCATGGTATAGCGCAATTAAAAAAATTATCCAGGTGCAGTTAAAAATATTACAGGTCGGGAAATATTACTCGCTTAAAGGTGGCGTGGAAACAATTACCAGGTCATTTGTTGATGCCATCGGCGATAATTACCAGGTTGATGTTTTATGTTTTAGTGAAGACAATAAGACACATACAAAGCAAGTTAACCGTTCTGTAATCTGTGAGGCAGCCACCAATTTCAAATTCATGTCAAGCCCAATATCATTTTCATTTTTCAAACTGTTCAAAAAACTCAGGAAGAATTATGACATCATATTAATACATACACCCAACCCGATGGCAGCGCTGGCCTTATTATTTTTCAAAACAAAAGCAAAAGTGGTGATACAATGGCATGGCGATATTTTAAATAAAGGGATTTTTTATACATGCTTCAGGGGTATTGAATCTAAAATGTTACAAAGGGCTGATATGATTTTAGTAACTTCTGAAATTTATCTCAATCATTCTGCACCACTAAAAAATTTCAAAGCCAAAAGCAAAATATTACCATTAGGCATCAACAAATATAACCTGGTAAATGACACTGTAGTTTTTAAGGCCATCAAAGAAAAATTCAGAGACAAGAAAATTGTTTTTTCGTTGGGCAGGTTTGTTTATTACAAAGGCTTTGAATACCTTGTTGATGCAGCTAATTTCCTAAGTGATGATTTTGTGGTTTTGATTGGCGGGCATGGAGGCAATAAAGAAAAATACCAGGAGAAAATCAACGCAGCCCATCTTCAAAATAAAGTTTTTCTTATACCTGAAACAGGAAATACATCATGGGGAAGTTATTATGCAGCCTGTGATGTTTTTTGCCTGCCTTCATTTGAAAAGGCTGAATCATTTGGTATCGTTATTATAGAAGCTATGGCCTTTTCAAAACCAATTGTTGCGACTGATATACTGGGCTCCGGTACTACATGGGTCAATCAAAATGGAATTACCGGGTTGAATGTAGAAATAAAAAACAGCAGGCAATTAGCACAGGCAATTGAATCAATAATAGATGATGGGCATTACAATGAATATTGCAACAATTCACGAAAGCGTTTTGAAGAAAATTTCACTGAAGATAAAATGGTAGCAAAGTTTGTTGATTTGGTGAATGGATTGTTGGAGTAATAACAACTTTCATCAACAACATTTTCAAAACTACAACAAGGAATTATTTACTATTCGGTTTATAATAGGATATTGCTTCTGGCATCAGTTCTTTTAGTTTTTCAATACGCTCAGCATCACTTGGGTGGTCACTTAAAAAAGTTGGTGGCTTAGAACCACTTTTACTCAGGTTCTGCATGCGGGTCCAGAAAGGAATTGCTTCCTGCGGGTTATATCCTGCCATTGCTGCGAAAATTAAACCATAATGGTCTGCTTCCAACTCCTGGTTACGGCTATTGGGCAATATGACACCGAGTTGTGCAGTTGGGCCAAAAACATTGTTGAAAATATTTACAGTTTTAGGATTATTTCCCAATGCAACATTACCTGCAACCTGCAAACCCTGTGCAACCATCAACTGGCTCATTCTTTCCCTGCCATGGCCTGCAACAGCATGTGTAATTTCATGGCCTAACACAATAGCCAAAGCATCTTCATTTTGTGTAATGGGTAAAATACCTGTATAAACAACCACCTTGCCACCGGGCATGCACCAGGCATTCACTTCCTTGCTTTCCACCAGGTTAAACTCCCATTTATATTTTGCAATGTCATTGGCAACACCTTTTTGCTGGTAATATTTTGTAATAGCATTAGCAATACGTTTGCCCACACGTTTTACCATTTCAGCATCGCTTTCTGTAGCTGGAACAACTTTACTTTTTGAGAGAAATTGTTTGTATTGTGTCAATGACATCTGTTCCATCTGGTCTTCTGAAACAAGAGACAATTGGCTCCTGCCTGTGATTGCATTCCTGGTACATGCACTCAATGCAAACAATATACATAATGAAACAACAATTTTCATCCTCATAAAAATAAAATTCAATTTTAATTAAAAGATATCAACGTCTTCTTCTCTGCCTGTTGATGCGCCGGCGATCGCGATGTTTTAAGATCGGCACTTTACTTTCAGTGCCATTGAGTAAACGGTTAATATTTTTTTGATGGGTGAGTATGACCATCAATGCAACCGCGACTGAGAAAATCCTGTACAGCGTAACATCATCATTAAAAATAAATAAAATAAAAACTGCAAATGCTATGCTGGAGAGGATAGAACTCAGTGAAACAAATCTTGTCAGATAAAGTACCAGGATAAAAACACCAACACAACAGGCAGCAACAATAGGTTGAATGGCCAATATCATTCCAAATAATGTAGCCACACCTTTTCCACCTCTGAAACCTGCCCATATCGGGAATATATGACCTGAAACAGCAGCGAGGCCAAGGCCGATCATTAAATTGGTCCTGTCCCAGTCATTAGTTTTTATAACGTAGTAGGGTAATAAAATATAAAGTGATGTAGCAACCACACCTTTCAGCATATCAACAATCATCACAAGGGTGCCCCACTTGATGCCTAATACACGGTATGTATTTGTAGCACCGGCATTTCCGCTTCCATAATCACGGATATCTATCCCAAAATAGTAGCGGCTTACCCACACAGCAGTAGGTATAGAACCGATGAGATATGCGGCGATGATGAGTAATACTTCGTTCATTGGGAACTAAACAATGTTATACCAAGAGCTGGCAAATATACGCTCATAACTTCAAAAATGGTATCAAAAAATTTTATCAACCATTCAAAGAAAAAAATCGCCTGTTTCATTCTTAATTGAAAAAAAATCCGTATGTATAACTGTTAAAATTTTAGTTTCAATTTGTGATCATCAATACAAACAAAACTTAAAAGCAGCATTATTTTTAAAAAAATTATTTTTACAGATAAAACCAAAAAATAAATAAACAAATGAATGTATTACACCCATGGCATGGTGTTTCTTATGGAGAAAAGGCGCCAAGAATTGTAACTGCAGTAATTGAAATACCACAGGGCTCAAGATGTAAATATGAAATTGACAAACAGAGCGGGTTGTTAAAACTTGACCGCGTGATCTATTCTTCATTTTATTATCCTGTCAATTATGGATTTATTCCTCAAACTTATGGTGATGACAGGGATCCGCTTGATATTCTTGTAATCACTTCCCTCCCGGTCCAGGCGCTAACACTGATGGAAGCAAAAATTATCGGTGTAATGCAAATGGTTGACAGTGGTGATGCAGATGATAAAATCATTTCTGTTGCCAACAATGACCCCGGTGTAAATCATTACAATAATATTGAAGAACTACCCCAGCATTTTTTTGATGAACTAAGACATTTCTTTGAAGAGTATAAAAAATTAGAGCGTAAAACTGTTAAGGTTTCTGATTTTGGAGATAAAGCAAAAGCCCTGGAAATAATCCAGGATGCAATTGTGCATTATAAAAATAAATTTGGTGATAAAGCCTGATGAAATAGCATTGAAATATTATTAAGAAAATATTGTATCAGGCGGATAATAAATCCGAGAGTTCTAACAACTCATTGTGTTTATACAAATTCTTAGGGTCATTAAAACAACGTGCCAGTTCTTCCAGTAAAACCTGTATCACTCTTACTGCATTCATCGGTTTAAAATAAGATGGCACAGGCGGTACATTGATGCGTTTGAAATAAGTCTCAACATCTTTATGGGTAAATGGCTGGCCCGTTGTAGCATCTACATAGAAATGTATTTTTTTCTGTGGATGCCCATCATAACTTGAAGCATCATAATCATTATTAAAAAATGCGAGCACAAATTGTTTTGGTATGTTGATAGCTTTAACCGGAATTGCTAATAATTCAGCCAGCACGAGGTATAAAATCCCGTTTGATAAAGTGTTGCCTTTTCTTGTTTGTAATACTTTATGAATAAAAAAATCATCTGGTTTCTGATAACCAATTTCAGCACCTTTAAGATTGTAATAATTATAAACAATACTTGAAATTACATTCGCCTGTTCAAGAGGTGTCAGGAAACTGTTTAACTCCAGCCACACATTACGGCGGATTTTTTCAATCTCCTGTATTACAGGCGCTGTTTGTAAATCAGGATATTGAAACCTTGCTACCAGCAATGCACCAAATAAAAGGTCATGATAAGCGCTATTTCTCCACTCAGTTAAATCGGTAATTAAATCAGAATAGTGCAAACGGTGGATGATCATTTCAATGCGCTCCTGCACTGCTTCACTCACCGTATTTTCCCAAAGGTTTTCAAGGTTGGGAATAATAACTTTTCCATAATCCACAATGCGGGAACTTACTGATGAAAACACTTCTTCATCAGGATCATCAATCAATGTGAGCAATGCAGATATTTCGGGGTTTTGAAGCATACGAATTTAACGTCTCCACAAACTAAAATATTTTTTTTAAACAGGTAGAAATTAATTTATCCAGCAATGTGGATAGTGTGTTTGACTGCATTGATGTTGATGATGTATTTCATCAATCAAAAAAACACTATCTTTCTCCATACAAAACTTTCTTTTTCATGATGGCAAACAGAAGGAATTTTATCAGGCAAGCAGGCATGATTGCAGGCGCTTTTTCAATGAACAGTTTATTCAACCAGCTATATGCTGCAGATATTGAAAAGGCAAATAAAAAAGTCATGTCCTCTCCAAATAGTAATGTTGCTGCTGATGAAGATTACTGGAGTATAATACAACAGGCATATACAGTTGATCCCAACATCATTGATTTAAATAATGGTGGTGTAAGCCCTGCGCCAAAAGTGGTGCAGGATGCATTGGATAATTATAATAAAATATGCAACCTTGGGCCGTCTTATTTTATGTGGCAGATACTTGACCAGGGCCGTGAACCATTGCGGGAGAAACTGGCAGCTTTAGCTGTTTGTGACCCCGAAGAAATTGCGATTAACCGCAACACAACTGAAGCTTTATCAACCATAATTTACGGCCTCGATTTGAAACCAGGTGATGAAGTGATCGGCACTAAACTGGATTATCCCAACATGATCAATGCATGGAAGCAAAGACAGGAAAGAGAAGGAATTGTATATAAACAAATCCATCTTGACCATCCGATTGAAGACGATGACATCATTGTTGAGGCTTTCGCAAAAGCAATTACTCCCAAAACAAAAATTATTCATGTTACACATATCATCAACTGGATAGGCCAGATTATGCCTGTAAAAAAAATTGCAGACCTGGCACACAGTAAAGGCATTGAAGTGGTGTGTGATGCAGCTCATAGTTTTGGTTTGCTCAACTATACTATCCCTTCTCTCGGGTGTGATTATTATGGAACAAGCCTGCATAAATTTTTGAGTGCGCCAATCGGCAGTGGTATGATGTGGATTAAAAAAGATAAAATAAAAAAGATATGGCCGCTTACCTGTAATGATAATCCACGAAGTGATAATATCAGGAAATTTGAATCACTTGGCACCCGTAGTTTTGCTATAGAGCAGGCAATCGGTGAAGCATTAAATTTTCATAATGCTATCGGCCCTGCACGTAAAGAAGAAAGGATCCGCTATCTCAAAGATTACTGGGCAAACAAGGTAAAAGATTTACCTGGTGTTCATTTACAAACTTCATTAAAGCCTGAATTTTCCTGTGCCATCTGTGGTGTTAATATTGATGGCATAAAGCCCGGTGATTTTAATTTTAAATTATTTGAAAAATATAAAATTCATGCTGTAGGAATAGTTTGGGAAAGTGTCAACTGTGTGCGCATCACACCACAGGTTTATACATTAAAAAATGATCTTGACAAACTGGTAACTGCCATCACAGAAATTGCAGCCACTGCCGGAAAAACATCGTAATTATTTTTCAATACTAAAACACAATATTTAATGCACCATTAAACCCATTCCATTATTTCTTTTTCCTTGCTGACTTCTTTGGTGGGTTTGCCTTGATGTCTTCAATGATTTGTTTTACTTCATCAATAGATAAATCAGCAGCACGTTCCTGTTGTTCCTTTGTGAGTTTATAATTTCTTAAACCTTGTTTTATATAAGGGCCATAAGGGCCACGGAGCACCTGTATTTTTTCTTTTTCAAAAATTTTGATGGTACGTTCTTCTTTTGCTTTACGTTTTTCTACAATGATGGGCTCAGCCTCTTCTAACGTAATGGTATATGGGTCGAACTCCTTATTTAAGGAATAGAATTTTTTATCATGTGCAATGAAAGGGCCAAACCTTCCAATATTTACAGTTACCTCACTGCCTTCAAATTCACCCAAAGTCCTCGGCAGTTTAAACAATTCCATTGCTTCATCATAAGTAATCGTCTCAATACTTTGAGTTGATTTTAATTTAGCAAAGCGTGGTTTTTCTTCATCGTTCACATCACCAATCTGCACCATCGGTCCATAACGGCCCATGCGCGCTACTACTTTTTTACCTGACTCAGGATCTTCACCTAATTCCCTTTCACCCTTGATGCGTTCTGCATTTTCAAGTGTGTGCTCTACATCTTTCTTAAATGGTTTATAAAAACCATCAATTGTTTTTTCCCATTGCTTTTTGCCTTCTGCTATTTCATCAAATTCTTCTTCTATCCTTGCAGTAAAACCATAATCCATGATATCAGAAAAATATTCAACGAGAAAATCTGTAACCACCAATCCAAGATCAGTTGGAAATAATTTTGATCGTTCTGCACCGGTTGTTTCCTGTTCCGTTTTACTGCTTATTTTATTTTCTTTTAAAACTATCACCCTGTAATCTCTCAACACTCCCGTCTTATCCCTTTTTTCTACATAACCTCTTTTCAAAACTGTAGAAATTGTTGGAGCATAAGTTGAAGGTCTTCCAATACCTAACTCTTCCAGTTTTTTTACGAGTGATGCTTCAGTATATCTTGGTGCAGGCCTTGTAAAACGTTCGATTGCCTGCATTTCATTTAATGATAAATCCTGACCAACAGAAAGTTGAGGCAACATACCTTCTGCATCTTCATCAGTTACATCTTCATCATCTTTATCTTCAATATATACTTTCAGGAACCCATCAAACTTCAACACTTCACCTTGTGCAGATAATTCCTGCTGATTGGTTGATATAGCAATCTTTGCTGTCGTCTTTTCAAATTCTGCATCACTCATCTGGCTGGCAATTGTGCGTTTCCAGATCAGTTCATACAAACGTTTTGTATCAGCATCATCTACAGTTACATTATCAATATATGTAGGACGGATAGCTTCATGCGCTTCCTGTGCAGATTCATTTTTGTTTTTGTATTTGCGTGGTTGCAAATAATTCTTACCATATTCTTTACTGATGTTGGAATGAATATCTTTCAATGCAGTATCACTCAGGTTCACACTGTCGGTACGCATGTATGTGATATTTCCACTCTCATATAATTTTTGAGCGAGCAACATTGTCTTGCTCACACTATAACCCAGTTTGCGGCTTGCTTCCTGTTGCAGTGTTGATGTGGTAAAAGGTGCAGCGGGTGATTTTTTTGAAGGCTTAACCTGGATATCACTCACTGTGTATTTAGCGCCTTTGCAACTTTTCAAAAATGTTTCTGCATCTTCTGCGCTTTTCTGCCTGCTGCCTTCTGCCTTAAAGCTTACATTTTTTGCATTGATATCTTTACCACTGAATACTGCTTCAATTTTAAAACTGCTTACCGGATGAAATGCATTGATTTCTCTTTCCCTTTCTGCAATCAGTCTTACAGCAACACTCTGCACACGGCCTGCACTTAATGAATTACGCATGCTCATCTTGCGCCATAATACAGGGCTGATTTCAAAACCAACAATCCTGTCTAAAACCCTTCTTGCCTGTTGTGCATTTACCAGGTGCATATCCACAGTACGCGGATGTTGTACAGCGCCTTGAATTGCAGGTTTGGTGATTTCATGAAAAACAATACGCTTAGTCTTTACAGGATCCAAACCCAACACTTCACATAAATGCCAGCTTATTGCTTCACCTTCACGGTCCTCATCAGTTGCCAGCCAAACTTCAGCAGATTTTTTTGCCAGTGATTTTAATTCTTTTACCACCTTCTGTTTATCTGCAGGAACTATATAACGGGGAGAGTAATTGTTATTGATATCAATACCCATATCATCTTTTTCAAGATCACGGATATGACCATAAGAGCTCTTCACTTCAAAATCACTGCCCAGGTATTTTTCGATGGTTTTTGCTTTTGCCGGGCTTTCAACTATCAATAAATTCTTTGCCATTCATTTTTATTTTTTTGTGACTTTCTTACACATCGTGGTATCACGGTTGTCACATTTATCCGGGGCTCCCCGGGAAAATATTTCTGAGTCCACATCAAAAATTTGTTTCATGCGAACCGTGCAATATTAAAACAAAGAAATTAAAACAGGCAAAACAGAAATCCAGGGATAGTGTTTCTCAAATGAGATGTAAAAATAATTTTAATAAAATATTATTGTTGTTTTTCACAAACCTGTTTCAGTTTTTGCAAACTAACTTCCATAGAAGGGCCATATACTTTATCAAAAATCATAGCGCCCAACCTTTCCCAGGGATACCAGTTTAATTGTTGCTGAAAGGCCCAGTTAACGATAGTTGAATCATTATAATAAGTCAGGTCAAGTTTATTGATATGTTCCCTTGTACTCTGTCCTTTCCATAAAGTGTAAATCGTATCAGGATCATTTTCCAGGACCGTGATGGTATAAGTTCCCAACATTAATTCAGAACCTTTTTGATTGGTAGAAGGCGTTAATTGTTTATAGAAAGATGTATCTGCACCATTGATCCAGTATCGCCAGTTGGCTGGATCGTTTGTATAAAAACGTACCGAGTCAAGAGGTGCCCCAATTGACATGGAGCGTCCAACCATAACCACAGGTGGCATCATTAAACCAATAAATGTCAATAAAACAAATAAAACTATTAAACCGATTATCGAAAACTTTATGTAACGCATGCATCAAAAAATAAAAACTGCAAAGTAGCGGCGATGTATCAAATCAAACAAATAAAATATCAGGCTACAGTCTTTTTATGAAACTGTTGTATCAAAGCGCCTAAAAGTATTACAGCCATTGCACCTACCACATTCAGCCATAAAAAACCTAAACCGATGATATTGTGGCTATCAAGTATAAATAAGACCACAACAATGATTTCTGAAATAATTGCAGACCAGAACACAGCATGGCCACCGATTTTTTTCATATAAAATGCAACCAGGAATATCCCGAGAATAACACCGTAAAATAATGAGCCCAAAACATTCACTGCTTCAATTAAACTACCCATACGGTTTGCAAACCCTGCAATTACAATACAAAATACGCCCCAGAAAAGTGTGAACCATTTGGATACTTTGTAATGATGTTCATCATCATTATAATTTCTATTTTTTTTAAACCTCACATAAAAATCAATCATTGAGCAACTTGCCAGTGAGTTTAATGCCGCTGCAATAGACCCCCATGATGCAAGAAAAATTACAGCAATCAATAAACCCACCAACCCTTTCGGCAGGTAATCCATCACAAACCTCAAAAAGATATAATTGGTATCATTGGTATCTGCAGAAGCATCTGCATTTTTCAAAACAGATTTATATTGTTGGCGCAAGCCATCAGCTTTTGCATTGAGTTGTTGCAATTCAGATTTTAACCTTATTGATGAACCACTTTCATTTTCTAATGCAGTTACATAATCTACTGCTATTGTTCTTTGTTTATCATTTACAACATCAAATGCAGCGCTAATTTTTTTCAATGAATCCCCATACACATTACTATAAGATTTTGTTTCGACAGCTTTATTAAAAAAAACAGGTGAAGGTTGAAACTGGTAAAACACGAACAACAATGCACCCAATAATAATATTGAAAATTGCATCGGAACTTTTACAAGCCCGTTCATTAATAAACTCAGTTTGCTTTGTGTAGAATCTTTAGCTGTAAGATACCTGCCCACCTGGCTATGGTCTGTTCCAAAATAACTCAAAGCCAGGAAAAAACCACCGATAACACCACTGATGATATTGTATTTATCTTTCCATTCAAAACCATCTTTATCAAACCCTGTGGTGATAGCATTTAATTTTCCTGAAGCACCACTCACATGCAAAGCATCTGCAAAACTGACATTGGATGGCAACAGATGCACAATATAATACCCTGCGATACACATAGCAGTAATGATGATTATCAATTGCAACTGTTGTGTGTAAGCAACTGCTTTTGCACCGCCACTAACTGTATAAATTATCAATATGCCACCCATCAAGATATTGGTGTAAAAAATATTCCAACCGAAAATGGATGAAATAATTATGGATGGTGCATACACACTGATGCCTGTAGAAAAACCTCTTGACAATAAAAACAATGCAGCAGTGAATGTTCTTGTTTTAACATCAAACCTCTGTTCTAAAAATTCATAAGGTGTAAAAACTTTCAGCTTAGAAAAAGCAGGAACAAATGTGATACACAAAACCACCATTGCCAATGGAAGGCCAAAATAATATTGCACAAAACGCATCCCGTCAGTAAACGCCTGTCCGGGTGCAGAGAGAAATGTGATGGCACTTGCCTGTGTGCCCATGATGCTCAGCAAAACAATCCACCAGGGCATATTGCGGTTACTGAGAAAATAACCTTCGAGGTTGCGGCTGGTGCGGCTTTTATATAATCCATACACTACTATCAAAAGCAGTGTCGTTACCAATACTATCCAATCTAAGCCACTCATGAAAAATGATAGGTGAACCAGGTGAAGAAAATAATAAGCAATAATAAAACAGCAATCACCAACACATACCAGTTACGCCAGTTTTTAAATAATGGTATTTTATTTTCATTATGCACGCAGGTAAATTACGGAGTTAAATTATTGAAGTAATATTTTTTATATTGACGGTTACTGCAATTGTTACAAAAACTTCCACATCAATTCATGGTAATCCATAATAAACATAATATCACATAGCAGGTTTGCGGCCATCTCTTTTTAATGCTTCATTGGCAAACTGCATCAATACATCAGTCGGGATATATCCTGCTGTTATTAAAACAGGTTTCCCTGTAGAATCAGTAACTACCAAAGTTGGATAACCTTCTATGGAATACTGACGGGCAAGTGTAGGGCCGATTCCTTTTTCTCCATCAATTGAAACATTCACAAAATTCTTATTAAAGAATTCACCCGCTTTAGCATCCGAAAAAGTATATTGTTTCAACATTTTACAAGGCCCGCACCATGTTGCATAAATATCAAGAAATACAAGTTTATTATTTTCTTTAGCATTCTTTAGAGCAAGGTTCCAGTCATTTTCAATAAACTTTATGCCTTGCTTTGTTTTTTCATTTGCATTATTCTTTTGAGCAATGACCGGCAAACAAAAACTGCAAGTCAACAAAACAAATAGCGCAATATATAATCCTGATATTTTCATACACTTCAAATATCAGTGAAATAAAAAATATTTATTGAAAATGAAATGCTAATTAAGCTCTGCCTTCCCCTGTTTTTTGGAAAGGTTAGGTATAATAATCCTGAAAGTAGTTCCAACCCCATAAGTTGAAGACACAGAGATATCTCCACCGATTCTTGCCAAAGCTTCTTTTACAATATACAGCCCGATACCCAATCCATTTACCTGTGATGTACTTCGGAAAAACATTTTAAAAATATTATTCAGGTGTTCTTCTACAATACCAATTCCATTATCTTCAATTTCAACCTGTGCTTTGGTTTCATCAGTTTTAACCCTGACAATAACTTTAGGGTTATCAGTTTGAGGTTTCTGATATTTAACTGCATTTGAAATAAGGTTGTCAACAATGATTGATACGCGGAATGAATCATTACAAAATGCTACCGGCTGATCAACAGAAAGCTCAAAACCGATGGAAGGTTTTTGCATCTTACAGATCTCGATGCTATCCTTCAACATATTTGAAAAATTAATCTCTGTAATTTCTTCATCCACCCTGACGCTTTTATAATATTCGATAATCTTTTGTATGAAGACATCCATTTTATTCATGCAGGTTTCTATCATGCCCAGGTAGTTGTTAGGATCAACTACAGAGTTTTCCATTCTTGCAAGGTTGAGGATACCCATAACAGAAGCAAGCGGTGAACGCAGGTCGTGGGAAGTGCTGTAAACAAAACGGTTTAATTCGTCGTTGGTTCTTTCAAGCTCACTGATTTTTCTTTTTAACTGCAACCGTGTGGAATAAAGTTCAAAAGCATTCTGTACAGCGTTTTGCAATTCAAATTCATCCCAGGGTTTTTTAATATAGCGGAATATTTCGCCTTTATTGATAGCATCAATAATTGCTTCTGCATCAGTGTAGCCAGTAAGTAAAATACGTACCGGTTGCGGGAAAGCTTTACGTACAACCTGGAAAAACTCCACACCTGTGGAATGGGGCATACGTTGATCACAGATGATTACCTGGATATCTTTTTCATCATTCAGAATATTCATTCCTTCAGCGCCGGATGATGCAATAAAAATTTTGTATTTCCTCCTGAAAGCGGCCTGGAATGACAAGAGGTTATTTATCTCATCATCAATATAAAGTACTCTGATTTTTTTGTCTTCGGGATACATATCGGCTTTTCTAAGTATGGATTGTGATTTAATCTTGTCCCTCCGGCCCCTGGTATCTGGCAGGTAAAGTTATTATAAATTCTGCACCTTCACCGGGCGTTGAAACAATATTTATTTTACCGTTGTGTTTTTGAATTATTTTAAAAACAATAGCCATTCCCAAACCTGTTCCTTCACCTACATCTTTTGTTGTAAAGAAAGGTTCAAAAATACGATGTTTTACTTCTTCTGTCATTCCCATTCCTGAATCTTTTATTGACACTTCAATCTGCCCATCACTAAGGTCTCTTGTCTTTATGGTTAACGTTTCTTCATCCTGTCTATTGGGTTTAGAAGCTATAGATTGAACCGCATTGGTCAGAATATTCATAAAAACCTGGTTCAGTTTGCCAGGGAAGCATTCTATTTCTCCCTGGGATTGGAAATCTTTTATCACTTTCACATAATATGGGATATTATTTTTCAATAATACAATAGTGGACAACAACCCATCATGTATGTTTACCAGTTTCAGGGCTGCTTCATCAATCCTGCTGAAAGTACGAAGGCCCCTCACAATTTCTGCAGTTCTTTCGGCACCTTCTTCAATACCTGCTATCAGGTTATTGATTTCTTTCTGCACATAAGGCAAATCAATATCATCTTTCAATTCTTCAATAGCTTCCAGTTTTTGTTTATACTTATTTGGATCACCATTTAATGAATGTAGTTCATTATAAGCATTCAGCACTTCCATCAGATCTTTTACATCTAAGCGCAATGGAGTGATATTTGATTTCACAAAATTGATAGGGTTATTGATTTCATGTGCAATGCCGGCAGTCAGTTGACCTAGTGAAGCCATCTTCTCTGCTTCAACCAACTGTGTTTGCGCATCCTTCAGGTTTATCAAAGCATTATTGAGTTGATCATTGGCTGTTTGCAATTCTCCAGTTCTCATATGTACTTTCTGTTCCAATATTACATTTTGCTCATTGACCAGTTTTTCATTTTCCTGTGCCTGCATCAATGCTTCTGCCTGGGATTGTTCTTTTTCTTTTTTCAGTGTATTGATGCGATCGGCCAACGCTATTGACAATAAGATGATTTCAATAGAAGACCCTACATAAATGGAAGATGCGGTAAAATTATTGTATGGCAAAATGCTAAGATTCCTGAGTACTAAAATAATTACTGATACCAGGAATGAAGCCCAGGCAATCAAATAAAAGACTGCTGTTTTAAAACCTTTTTTAATAATTATTATTGAAATGATCAAAGCCACCACCCCGTTGAACAAACTATTATAATTTAAAATCGAATAACTTAAACTATATGCGTTAAACAAAGATGCAATGAGACCTACGAGGTAAATAAAAAAGATGATAAATAAATAAGGATATATTTTAGGAAGGTAAAACCTGATCCTGAGAAAAAAGATTGAAAAGACAAATGCAGTGATACCCGAAAAATAAGATGTCCACAATACTGCAAGAATATTCAACCCGGGGGCATTAGGCCATAAATAGAAATAACCGTAACCTGATGCACAAAGCTGTGCAAGGATTAGTGCAAAAACATACAGGATATAATAAAAGTAGTTGATGTCTTTTGTAGAGACATAAAGAAAAAAGTTATAGAAAAATGCTACTATCAGCAAGCCGAAATAAAACCCGATAAAAAAGTTTTTTAACGAACTGCTGCTCACCAAAGATTCACGGGTAGTGAGATACATTGGTAAAATTATGGGGTGAACACTCTCAATATGCAGGTAATAAACAGTCTGAACATCTTTAGGCAAATGGAGGTCAAAAATAATATTCGGGCTTCCAGGTTCATATTTATTAACAGGGATATTGTTACCCATGGCTTCCATAAAAATTATTGAATCGTTATGCAACCTGTAAAGAGACACACTCCCGATATTGGTATAAGGTATGTCAAGGAACACTTCATGTGATGATTGATTCAATGCAATGAACCTCACCCATACGCTCCTGATATTTTCTTTAAAAACCGGTGTGCTGCTACCATTCCTTGAATTAAATAAATCTTTGCTGTTAATTTGATCAGCAGTGATGGAATTATGCCTGTCGACAAGATACTTAGCACCGTTTGAAATAAAAATATTGGGAGCTTTATCAGTAACTGTAAATGGTTGTGCAAAAAGAATCCCTTTACACAGAATCATTAAAAATAAGAATAGCAACCTTATTCTTATAGCCATAGAAAATTTTAAAAAATAAAAGGAATGAATGTTTTAGTTACTTTCTTGTAACGTATATAATCATCTCCAAAATGCAACAATAATTTTTTCTCTTCCACTTTAATCCTGAAATAATATGCAGTACCCATTGCAATAATGGCTGTTACAGAACCAACCAGGCTGTTCAATAATATCGGCCCACTTATGATACATAAAAAAGCGCCAAGGTAACTTGGGTGCCTTACCAATGAATATGGCCCACTGGTAATTAAATTATGGCTTTCCTGGATTTGTACTGTTGGTGTAAACAAGTTACCTAGCTGTTGAATTGACCATATCCTTATGCCAAGCCCTGCCAATATTAAAACAATTGAAACATACTGCCATTCCCCAAAATAATTATAATCATTATTAAAATAGGCCCAATCAATAACAGGGGTAACAATACTTACTACCGACATAATCAAAATTAATAAAACGGAAAATTTATCATTTTCTTTTGACTGCCTGGTCTCTTCCATACTAAAGGCAGGTTGGGTAAGCCAAAGCGCAAAAGTTACAACTTCAATAATAATAATCTTGTAATTAATTATTAACGATGGCTTTAAAAGTAAAGGGATAATAATTATCAACGCATTGTTGATGATTGCCGACAACACTTTTCTCATGGCTCAAAATTATATTGCTCAGGTTTAATTTTAAACTCCTCCGTATTTGCTGACTTGATGTCCATTTCATAATGGACATCCACATACATATTCTTGAAAGGAGATTTCTCCCTGATTACACATATTGGATTTTCTCTTAAATATATCATTTTACTACGTACCCTCGGAATGGTCAGTGGCAGGTCTGCCAAACCATCTGAAAATAAAACTGTTGCAATTAAATCTAATTTTGGATAATAAAATGTTCCATTGTTACCAACCCTGGTCAGAATTACACCACCAATCCAGTCCTTAAACCTTGTAGTAAATGGGGAACATAACGCAAATAAAATATTGATGCCCACCAGTTTTGTTAATGCAACAGCAGCAATAGATGGTAAAAAACTACCTATTCCTAAACCAGCCACCTCTTTTGAATTCCACAATCCACAAAGCTCGCATGCCCCAAATTGTGAATAATGCTTCACCTCTTTATATACCCTTGCATCCATGGGCCCGGTAGCTTCTTCAATCGGCAACCTGTTAATACCATCAACACCATGTATCCTGGCACCACCATATAATTTCGAACCATCCATTGATTCCACCACAATCACAAATACAGATTTATTATTGAGCCAATATTCAGTATTTGTAGTAACGTTATCAATCCCATAAATGGTTAAAACCTTCTTATGGCCCTCAATAAATTTTTTACATGTTTCAATATCCTCGGTTGCTCTAAATGCCCTAATCCTAATGTCTTTTACTTCTATATCCATATAAGTTGGTGACTAAAATTTTGCGCATCACAAATAAAATTGCAGTAAAATAAATACAATCAATGTTTTTTTTTACTTTTACTTTAATAATTTTTTAAAATTCCTTTAAAACATCCATGAGAGACCATTACATTAACGTGCTCTATATAGATGACGAGCCCCATAATCTAACTGCATTTAAAGCCGCTTTTCGCAGGGATTACAATATCTTTCTGGCAGAATCTGCTATAGAAGCCAGGAAGATAATTGATGAAAATGATATCCATATCATTTTAAGTGATCAACGCATGCCCGCAATGACAGGTATCGAATTTTTTGAATCCATCATTGATTCCCATCCGGAGCCCATCAGGATCCTGATTACCGGTTACACCGATATCAATGCAGTTGTTGATGCTATCAACAGGGGTGAAGTTTATAAATACCTTACCAAACCCTGGAATGAAGATGATATCAGGATTTTTGTGAACAGCGCTTATGAAGTATTTAACCTCAGGCGTAAAAATGCAGAGCTGTCCAGGAAATTACTTGATGCCAACCGTAAACTTGAATTTCTTCTGCGCCAAAGCCTTTTATCCTGATAAACTGACTCCATGTCAGTCATTATGCAGGTTTTACTTGTTCACACTGTTAGAATAAGTCAAAAGCTCCGGCTTAATTATTTGGACTTAAATTTGCCATTCTCTTCATTCAACAAAGCTTAAAATAAAAAGGAAAAATATGGCACTCGAATTCACTGATTCTAATTTTGAAACTGATGTTTTGAAAAGCGACAAATTAACCGTTGTAGATTTTTGGGCAGAATGGTGTGGCCCTTGCCGCGCTATCGGACCAGTAATTGAAGAATTATCAAAAGACTATGCAGGCAAAGTAAACATTGGTAAAGTAAATGTTGATCTTAACCCTTCAGTAAGCATGAACTATGGTATAACCTCTATACCTGCTGTGTTATTTATAAAGGGAGGTAAAGTAGTTGACAAACAAATTGGCGCAGTACCAAAGTCAATACTTGAAAAAAAGATCCAGGCAAATCTTTGATTAGTCTTTCTCTAAATTGATTTTAAAAACCCCGGTTAAATGCCGGGATTTTTTTTGATTTTATTTTCCTTCAAATATGTTCATGATAATAAGTCGAGATTAAATCTTTCTGCAAGGATATTTAATTCGTTTACTACACTTTCCACTACCGGTATTCCTTCTTTCATTCTTATTGTTTCTAATTCCCTTTCAGGGTCTCCAGGTATTAAGACCCTTTCAAGGCCTTTTGCAGGTTTGGCTTTTCTGAATCTGCTTATCCAGTTATCCATATGTTGTTTAAATTCTGAAGCTGGACGGAAAGCATCAATACGCATTGCACCAAAAAAATGCCCCAAACCTTTACCAGGCATGTTTTCAGGCATTGGTACATAAGCAGGGAAAGGTGGAGCCCAGGGCCCATAACTTGCTCCACTTAATACCGCAGAAAAAATATCAACAATACTCCCCAAGGCATATCCTTTATGTGAACTATGTTCACGGTCACTCCCCAAAGGCAATAATGAACCACCATTTTTTAAAGCGTTTGCATTAGTAGTTGGTTCGCCATTTACATCCTGCACCCAGCCCAATGGTGCATCAGCATTTTTTCTTTGCAGAATTTCAAGCTTACCATTTGCTGCAGTAGTAGTAGCAAAATCTGCAACAAAAGGAGGTTCATTGCCTGCAGGAATGGCTATAGCAATTGGATTGGTACCTAACATTCTTTCTATACTGAAAGTTGGTGCAACTAATGCACTGGCATTGGTCATTGCAATCCCAATCATATCTTTTTTCAAAGCCATCATTGCATGATAGCCTGCTATACCAAAATGATTACTGTTACAAACACTCACCCAACCTGTTCCCACTTTTTCTGCTTTATCCATTGCAATCTGCATGGCATGAGGCGCTACCACTAAACCTAAACCGGCATCTCCGTCAACAACTGCGGTTGAGGGTGTTTCATGTTTAATAATAATATTTGGATTGCTGTTTATTCTTTTTGCTTCCCACAAACGAACATAGCCGGTAATCCTTGCCACACCATGGCTGTCAATACCTCTTGCATCAGCAGATACCAAAACTTTTGTTGCAGTGTCAGCATTCACATCACTGCATCCTATACTTTTAAAAACTGAAAATGTAAAATCATATAATGATTGATAAGAAAAAATTGTTTCCATGTTGCAAAGAAAAGGAATGTATCATTGAAAATATTTTGAATAATACATTTAGAAAAATGCAAGCAATCACTAAAAATGAAATTTATTTCGAGATTTTTATTCCTGGTTATTTTACACAAACTGCCTTTCTTTCAATTCAAGGTATTTATTAATTGTATTGGCAGTAAGTTTTTGTGGTGGTGTCAGCAGGCTCATGATACCATGTTTCTGAAGCTCTTTCACAATCTGTCTTTTTTCAAAAGCAAATTTATTGGCGATGGTTTTATAATAAACCTCTTCCACATTAACTGATTTTTTCTGTTGCAATGACAACAACTCCGTATTCTCAAAAAACACTACAAGTAAAGGGTGACGTGTTGATAATTGTTTCAAATAAGGCAATTGTCTTTCCATGCTATACAGGCTTTCAAAATTGGTAAACAAAATCAAAAGGCTGCGTTGGTTTAAATGATATCGGAGGTATATATATAGTGCTTCAAAATCGCTGTCAGCAAAATCAGTTTGTTGCCTGTATAAAGTTTCAAGCAGCAGGTTGATCTGTGCAGCTTTTTTTTCAGGAAAAACAAACTGGTCAATTTTTTTCCCGAATGTCAGTAAGCCAGTTTTATCCTGTTTCATCAATACGATATTGCTGAGCACCAGGGTTGCATTGATGGCATAATCGAGGAGTGTCATTCCTTCAAAAGGCATTTTCATGCTGCGGCCCTTATCAATAAGACAAATCACCTGTTGGCTCCGTTCATCCATATAATTATTCACCATCAGGCTATTGCGACGGGCAGTTGCTTTCCAGTTTAACCGTCGGTAATCATCACCCTGCACATATTCTTTTATCTGTTCAAATTCAAAACTGTTTCCAAGCTTCCTCAACTTTCTTGAACCCGGTGTTTGCAACTGGTTAGTCACAGCCATCAGGTGATATTTTTTCATTTGCATGTATGATGGATATACTGCAACAGTCTTTTCATCACCGGCAGTTATGTGGCGTATCACCATGTTTAATGGGCCATGTAAAAAAATATTGATGATGCCAAAATGATACTCGCCACGTTCAAGAGGCCTGAGGCTGTAATGATAAGTGAATGTTTCCTTTCCATTTAATGCAATCTTTTGTTTCCAGTTTCTTTGCTGGAACTGTATTGGCAATTCATCAATCATTTCAAGACGAACATTGTATGGCCTGCGGTTTATCAACCTGATACTTACTTTATTTTCATCACCATTGCTAAACCTGTCTGCGCAAATACGCGAAGCGATAACAGGTACATTACCTGAAAATACAATAATAAAATCAAGTGTAACTGCAATGCCCAGGCACAGCAGCATTATTTCAGCTACCTGCTGCAGGAATGGGATAAAAAATGCAAGAATGAACAAGGCAATAATTATAGAGCCGGTTATATAAAACAACCTGGTAAAATAAAACCGCATCCAATAAAAAAGGCCTTTCAGCATTATCTTATCTTGGTATTTCTATTGAATGAATAATTTTTTCAATCACTTCATCTTCAGGTGTCCCTTCCATTTCTTTTTCAGGAGTGAGTATAATACGGTGCCGCAATACAGGCTTTGCCACATACACAATATCATCCGGTATCACAAAATCCCTTCCTGACAATGCAGCCCATGCTTTGGCAGCATTCAATACAGCAATGGCTGCTCGTGGTGATGCACCAAGATAAATGGATTTATCATTGCGGGTAGCCACTGAAATTTTTGCAATGAAATGAATCAGTTTTTCTTCTACAACAATATGTTGAATCAAACGCCTTAGCTGGATTACATCTTCTTCATTGATGACGGGTTGCACAATATCAAGTACATTGCCTGCTGCCACCTGGTGAAAACGTTGCAGGATATTTACTTCTTCAGCTTCGTTTGGATATGGAACAATAATTTTAAAAAGAAAACGGTCCAACTGTGCTTCAGGCAACCTGTATGTGCCTTCCTGTTCAATCGGGTTTTGTGTGGCTATCACCATGAATGGGTTTTTCATCACATGCGTAATGCCATCCATCGTTACCTGTTGTTCCTGCATTACTTCAAACAATGCAGCCTGCGTTTTTGCGGGGGCACGATTAATTTCATCAATCAAAACTATATTGCTGAATACAGGCCCTTTCTTAAATTCAAACGAACCTTTTCCAGGATTAAAAATGCTGGTGCCTAATACATCACTTGGCATCAGGTCAGGTGTGAATTGTATGCGGCTGAACCCTGTTCTTAAACACCTGGCTACTAACCTTGCAGTTAAAGTCTTAGCAACTCCTGGTACACCTTCAATCAATACATGGCCATTCGCAAGTATGGCAGTCATTATCAACCGAACCATATCATCCTGCCCTACAATCACCTTTTGAATTTCTGCATGCAGGTTATGCATTGCTTTATTTAACTCGTCTAAATTTAAACGCTGTTCGAAAATTTCTTCACTCATAATTATGCTGTTTTGCCTCACGCCTGTTCAACAGAAAAAATTATACTCAGGCATCAGGTAGTTTTATAAAAATGTTCCAGTTTTTCGTAATAATCCATTAATTGTTTCTGCGTAATTGTTTCACTGAGATTGATTTTATGCATCATTTCTGTGATTGATTGTATATCATTTACATCTTTGCCCGATTTTACTGCTAACTGCTGCACAAACGTATCATTGATCTCTGCTGTTGAAATTTTATATTGGTTGCGCACATAATCCAGGAAATACAATGATAATTTTTCCGCAAGGTTTTTATGGTCTGCTTTTTCATAATATAATTTTCCAATCGTTGTAACAAATTCAAGTGAATCATTTTTTGGTTTTTCATAGTTTGGGATGATGCGCTGCTTTCTTTTTATTTCAGTCAACAAATACAAACCCAACAACAAAATCGCAACCCAGAAAGCCCATTGGAAATTTTCAATTTTTAATATTACAGTTAACAACCCTTGTTTAGGTTGTGATATATTATTAAAATTTTGATTGAGATAATATTCATCCCAAACAATTTTTTTTGCATCAGCTGGCAACAATGCCATCAGTTTTTCAAAATACTCCCTGTTATTTTTATATAAAAGAAAAAAGTTGGTGAATGTCACAGGTGCTGAATGAATAAAAAAAGTTCCTTTTAACGAATGAATAGCAATAATATTCAGGTTGGTATCTTTAGAATAACCTAAAGGATAACTAAAGCTGCTGTCTATTGATGAAAATTGATTGGTAAAATCCGCACCCGGATATTGATAAAAGTAAGGCTGTTGAAAGCTGGCTGTATCTAAAATAACAGCAGTGGTATCAAAAGGATCAAACTCGTGGTGCAGGTGCAATCCTATTGCATAATAGTTATAATGTTGTTTTGTTCTCAGTTTAAAAAATTTTGCAGCATTGCGTGTTAACTGTGATGTAGATATGAAAACATAATTTCCCTTTTGCACAAAGCCTGTGAGGTAATCAAGGTCACTTTCAGAAGGGTCAAATGATTTGGTAACAATCAACAACACCTGTTTGGTAGAATCATTGCTCAGGTTTTTCCAGCCTGCCGGTGGATAGCGGTTGGTTTCAATGACTGCATGCGGAAATTCTTTTTGCAGCAATTTGTAAGAAGCATACGTGCCATAAGGGATTTTATCATTCCGCCTCAATGTTATGGTATCATTGAACTCGTGCATTTTCTTACAAGCACAAAAGTTCAATACAACAAAACAACATAATATGTAGGCAAGTATTTTTTTCATTGTTAAAAGGTCACAAGTCCTTCATGTTTATTTTTTAAATAACCTGGTCCCTAAGTTTAACACAATCACTTTTAATTGAAGCATACCGCTCTTCTGTTATATCAAATTTTCCATACCATACATATTCATAATTGTGGCAAACCTTTGAAAAATCAGCATAATATTTCGAATTGCGCAATTGCTGCAGGTAATGCAGGTCAGTATAATCAGGCTGGTACTGAATCGCATTGGCATCGCTCAATAATTTCAGTAGTTGCAGAAACATTAAGCGAACAGCAAGTCGGTAATCTTTATTCTTCTCAGCTTGTTGTATAAGTTTGGAATAAGACAAATGAAAAATGTCTTCCTGTTCATCATTGCCATCATCATCATCTGCTGTAACAGAAGATCTTGAAAAAATATTGATCTTATGCTGAACAAGAAAATAAATTAATGCTGCAATAAAAATTCCAATGATAATAAACCATAGTAATTTGTTGAACCAGGGCTGCATCAATAAATTGTTGCCACCTTCTTCTTTCAGCCTACGGTCTCTTACATGTAATAAACTGTCCCTGTATTTAGGATCGTTTTGCATCCGGGTTTCCATTTTTTCAATGGCAGGGATATACCAGAAATCATCCTGGGTTTTCATTTCTTCCACCGTTTTATCTACCAGGTGACGTTGCTTTATTTTTTCCTGAGTATAAGGATCATCCAGATATTCTTTCCAGTTGAAAAAAAACTGGGAAGTATCATAAATATGTTTGATAGTCGTATCCACAAATCCATCATCATTATCATCATAAGTTGAACCACTATATTCAACAGGTGGCGCCATGGAATCAATATTTTTCATGCTTACCGTATCCACAACCGTTGAATCAAAGTATTGTGCATTGCTATTTTGATCAATAAAAAAAATTACGAACAGGATAACAGACAGAAATTTAAAAAAGAATTTTTTTTGTTGAAAAAAATAGTTTGCAAAGTATTGTAACCGGGATCTTGTAATGTTTATTTTATGATGTGATAAATTAATTATACTTCTTTGTAAATCAAACCTGCATAATTGAATTATTGCAGTTCCTGTTTTAAAAAATAATTTTTTCAATTTATGCATTTGCATGTAAACTATCCTGTGCTTTTAATCTCCGTTTAAGGCGAATAGGGTAAACAATAAAATAACCAACCACTATTGCAAGTGAAACTGTAATAATAAACAATTTTAGCCATAAAGGCATATCTGAATGACGGGTCAGGAATCCTTCAAAGAATGCAGCAATCATCAGCATTGGTATATTCGATAATGCAATGATGAGGCCTTCCTTTGCACCTTTTTTCAGGGCATCAATCCTTTTGATAGTACCGGGAAAGAGCCAGCTTTTTGCAAGCACCAAACCTGAGGCGGCTGCAATAACAAAGGTGGATAATTCTATTGTGCCATGTATCATAATAGTGAGCAAACTATCCTGCAATAAACCATTGCTGTAAAACATATATTCAAATGCTCCAACCATTACTGAATTGTACATTAAACCGGTGATAGTGGTATAACCCAATAATATGCCGCCACCAAATTCAAGAAGTGAAACATAAACATTGTTTATAAAAATATATAAGAATGACAGGAACTCATTCCCATATCCATATACACCAAACGGATGGCCGTCTTTAATGTTTTGCAATGTCATGTCCACATAATCATCTCCGAGGATTTGCCTCACAAAATTTTCATCATTCTTTGCGGAGAAAAATCCGATACTGACAAATAAAACAAACAAGCAGAAACTTATCAGCAATACCCTGTGATGTTTTGCAATAATGAGCGGCAATGTGTATTTAAAAAAACTGATGATGCGGTTGCCTTCTTCTTTTTTATTCTGGTAAATGGCAAGGTATTTTTTAGCAGCAGCCCCATTTAAATATTGTGTTGTTTTACTTACAGGGTAAAAAGTTTTGCTGTAACCAAGGTCTTCCACCAGTTGAATAAATTCCTGTGCCATCTCATCAGGGTGATCACTTGGATTTTCCTGGATCTGTTGCCAGCGTTTACGGTTACGTTTTATAAAAAGGGCTTCACGCACTACATCAATGTTTTGGGTGCGAAAATTATAATTAGTTTACCTTTCCGCCAATTGTTTATGGAAAAAATAAAAATCCCAACCAGTTTTAATATCGAGCTTGATTTTGAAACGCCAGAATTCCACAAGCGTTTATTTGCCTGGGTGATTGATGCTGCAATCCTGTATGCATATTATTTAATTTTATCTTATGCAATTGGATTGTTTTCTTCAGGACATAAAAGCGTTGACAATGACACACCATTCTGGTATAACATTTCAGCAATATATATGGTTTTACTCTTGCCAATATTAATGTATCACCTTGTTTGCGAATTGACTTTGAATGGACAAAGCATTGGTAAAAAAATTATTGGAATAAAAGTAATCGGTGAAAATGGCGGCAGGCCTGCCATCCATCAATATTTAATAAGATGGCTGACAAGACCGTTTGACTTTTTCTTCTTTGGTTTGGTGGGGTTGTTGACTGTGGTGCTGAGCAAGAAAAATCAAAGGCTGGGTGATATGGCTGCAGGAACATTAGTTATAAAAACAAAAATTCATACAGATATAGATGACACTGTTTTCTTTGAACTGGAAGATAATTATGTGCCCCGTTTTAAAGAAGTAATGCGTCTAAGTGACAGGGATATGAATACAATAAAAGGTGTACTCAATAACAGTAAACAATACAATAATTTTGATGTAGCTGCACGATTGGCTGAAAAAATCCGTATTGTATTAAACATTAATGAATATGTAGAACCTGTAGAATTCCTGGAAATATTATTAAAAGATTACAATTATTTTTCAAACAGGGAATAGATAAGTTTGAACAATCAATTGATAAAATACAATTATGAAATTTTTTTTCCGATAGTCATATGTTTATAAATTGCAGTCCCTAAAAAACTTTTTAAAGATTGCTTATCTAACAACAAAAAAACGCATTTGGATTTCTAATTAAAACAATCAAAAATTATGAAAATGAAATTTTTACGATTTAAAATGCCCATTCTATTGGTTGCAGGTATTTTTTTAGCAGCCAATTCGTTGAATGCACAGCAATTGAAGAATGATGCTGCGATGCGGTTGGTACGAACTAATGCTGCTGCTATTGGATTATCAAAAAGTGACCTGGACAATATGCGTATTTCTTCAGCATATATTGATAAAGCATCAGGCGCTTATTTAGTCTATGTACAACAAACTTACAAAGGCGCAGATATACTCAATGCCGTTCAAACTTATGCATTCAAAAACAATAAACTTGTTTCTGCAACAGGTCAGCGTAATGAAACTATTCATGAGTTTGCCAATTCGAAAGATGGTAAAGCAACAGTAACTGCAGCAAATGCTGTAAATACAGCAGCATCATATTTAAAACTGCCTGCTTCTGTAACTACAGCTACTGAAAGAACAGTTGAAGGATTGAAAGAATATGATTTCGGCAAACTGAATGTTTCTTCTGTAAATGTAAAATCAAAACTGGTATGGGTACCAGCTGATGAAATTAGTAATAATATGGTTTTATCATGGCAGGTAGAAATTCAACCAATAGGCAAACCAGATTATTGGTTGATAAATGTAGATGCTCAAAAAAATGTTGTTATCAGCAAAATGAACCTGAACATTGCCTGTGATTGGACACAACCAAAAACTGGACATGTTGGTAATTATGAATTTTTGAACTCCTCCAAATTAACTGCAAATGCTACTAATGAAATTGAAGCCTTAAGTATCGGCACCTCAAAATATAAAGTGGTACCTTTCCCAGCTGAAAGCCCAAATCATCCGGGAGGCACACCGGTAATAAAAACAAATCCCTGGAATTTAGCAGGCACCGGTAATAATGCAACAACATTGAAATGGAATTCTGATGGTACAACAGATTATGACAGCACAAGAGGTAATAATGTTTTAGCACAGGAAGATCATAATGGAAATAATGGGTTTGGACAAGGTGCAACTTCTAAAACTTCTTTGCCTAACCTTTCATTTACATTTACGCCACAATTCAACAAAGCGCCAACCACACCACAAAATTTAAACTTTAATATTACCAATCTTTTCTATTGGAATAATATCATGCATGATATCTCATACCAATATGGTTTTGATGAAGCATCCGGTAATTTCCAGGCCAATAATCTTGGCCGTGGTGGTGCAGGAAATGATTATGTATTTGCTGATGCACAGGATGGCTCAGGTACAAATAATGCAAACTTCGCCACTCCTTCAGACGGTAGTAATCCACGTATGCAAATGTTTTTGTTTGATGCAGTACCAACTTTTATAATTAATCAGCCTACTGCATTTGCTGGTCAAAAAACTGCAACTGAAAGTGCTTTCAGCACTGCAAACAAAATTGCAGATGTAGGGCCGTTGACAAAAGATATGGTATTACTGAATGATGATTCAACAAAAACAACGCATCTGGGTTGCACAACCATTTATAATCCTAATACGCTAAAAAATAAGATTGTTGTTATAGACAGAGGAACATGTTCTTTTACAGTTAAAGTAAAGAATGCACAAAATGCAGGAGCAAAAGGTGTAATAATGGTTGATAATGTACCCGGTGAATATCCAATCACTATGGGTGGTACTGATAACACAATTACTATACCTGCATTTATGATAAGTTATGAAAACGGAGATACATTAAAACAATATCTGGTAGCACATACACCTACTAATTCAACTATGAAAAAAGGTGTTCAATTGGATGGCGATGCAGATGCAGGTGTAATGAGCCATGAATATACACATGGAATTTCCAACAGGCTCACAGGTGGCCCAAATAATGTTAGCTGTCTTCAAAATAAAGAACAAATGGGTGAAGGCTGGAGTGATTATATGGCATTAATGGTTACCACCAACTGGAAGACAGCCACAGTTAATGACGGCCCTAATAAACGCCCAATAGGAACTTATGTATTAGGACAAGGTACAGATGGACCTGGTATCAGGTATTATCCTTACAGCACTGATATAAGTGTAAACCCATGGACGTATGATAGTCTTAAATTAAGCAGTAGGTTTTCAAACAGTATATTCTCTCTCGATCCTCATGCTGTAGGTGAAGTATGGTGTAATATGTTATGGGTAATGACATGGAACCTTATACAGGCCAATGGTATTAAAAAGGATATTTATAGTGCTGCATCTACAAATGGCAATACAGTTGCATTACAACTTGTCATTGAAGGTATGAAGCTTCAAAATTGCAGCCCTGGTTTTGTAGATGGTCGTAATGGGATTTTAAAAGCAGACACTTTATTATATGGTGGTTTGTATAGCCCTATAATTTGGCAATCATTTGCAAGCAGGGGATTAGGTTATTCTGCATCACAGGGTAGCAGCAATAATGTAAAAGATGGTACTGCAGCGTATGATTTACCTCCGGGTTTATTACAATCTAAATCAGCAGTTGCAGAAGCAGCAACCCAACATAGTATTCATGGTATTACTATTGCTCCTAACCCAGCCAGCAGTTATGTTACACTTACTGTGGGTGGAAACCATAAAACATTAAATGTTGAGTTGGTAAATGTAAATGGTAAACGCATCCAGCAATACACTATGAATGGTGAATCATTACAAATCAATCTTCCAAAACTTGCTTCAGGAATGTATTATTTTAAAATAACAGGTGAAGGAGTTTCTGCAACTAAAAAACTCGTTATTCAATAAAATAATAGCTTTATCTTTTCGAAAACCCCTGTATGATTATGCAGGGGTTTTTTATTGGGATTATGAAATCAAATAAATCCATCAGCATTGTGTAAAATCTCAAAAAATCAAACCATTTACACTTTTCCTATCTTCGCCGCATGCAAGATTTACTACAACTGATTGAACAGCATAAAAAGGAAATTGAATCTTTTGTTGCATCAAATGACGAAGCAGCAGAGGCATTCCGTATAAAATATCTCGGCACTAAAGGCATTGTAAAAAATATAATGCAGGAAATGAAAAACGTGCCAAATGAAAAGAAAAAAGAAACCGGCCAGCTATTGAATAGCTTTAAACAATTGGCTGAAGAAAAATATGAAACCCTCAAACAATCATCTTCCGGCAATAGGCAAACAGCAGTTGCAATAAGTGATTTCACATTGCCCGGTGATGATGTTACAATTGGCACAAGGCACCCATTAAGCCTCGTACGCAACAGGATAGTTTCTATTTTCAGCAGGCTGGGTTTTGTATTGGCAGAAGGGCCTGAAATTGAAGACGATTGGCATAACTTCACTTCAATGAACATGCCCGAAAACCATCCTGCCCGCGATATGCAGGATACTTTTTACATACAAAAAAATCCTGACTGGTTATTACGCACACATACCAGCAGTGTACAAGCAAGGGTGATGGAAAAACAAAAACCACCAATCAGGATTATTTGCCCCGGTCGTGTATATAGAAATGAAACTGTAAGTGCAAGGGCACATTGTTTCTTTCACCAGGTGGAAGGTTTATATGTTGATGAAAATGTAAGTTTTGCAGACCTCAAACAAACCCTCTATTTTTTTGTGAGGGAAATGTTTGGCAATGAAGTAAAGATAAGGTTCAGGCCTTCTTATTTCCCTTTTACAGAACCCAGTGCAGAAATGGATATTGACTGCCTCATCTGTCATGGTAAAGGTTGCAATGTTTGTAAACATACGGGATGGGTAGAAATACTAGGCAGTGGAATGGTTAACCCGAATGTGTTGCAGAATTTCAATATTGACCCTGAAAAATATACAGGCTTTGCTTTTGGTATGGGTATAGAAAGGATATGCCAGCTTAAATACAGGGTCAATGACCTACGCCTGTATTCACAGGATGATATGCGCTTTCTGAAACAATTTGCTGGAGTTATTCTTTAATCTTTCTAAATGCATAATATTTTCTCATTACTAACAAGTCGTTTATTCTTTTAGTATCATTGCACGTTTTTAAAGCTAAACATGTATCCCAATTTATATTATTTATTCAAGGATGTTTTTGGATGGAACCTGCCAGCTTTGAAGGTAGTCAACACTTTTGGTTTTTGTGTTGCCATTTCATTTCTTGTTTGTGCATGGTTATTGGTAAAGGAATTAAAACGTAAACAGGCATCAGGTTACTTTACTTATAAAGAGGTAAGCATAGAAGTAGGAAAACCTGCAAGCATATCTGAACTGCTCATCAATTTTTTTCTTGGTTTTGTTTTAGGGTTCAAATTACTGGGCCTGTTTATCATCAAGGGCGCAATGAATGACCCGCAGGAATTTATTTTTTCTGCTGAAGGCAGTTGGTCTGCAGGTATATTATTAGGATTATTTTTTGCCGGTTTGAAATGGTGGGAGAAAAATAAATCAAAGCTGGCAAAGCCTGAAAAAAGGAATATCAGGGTTTGGCCCAGCGACCGTGTTGGTGATATGACAGTCATTGCAGCAGTGGCTGGTTTTGCAGGAGCAAAAATTTTTGATAACCTTGAAAACTGGGACCGCTTTATACAAGACCCCATTGGTAATTTATTATCACCCAGCGGGCTTACATTTTATGGTGGATTAATTGTTGCTTCACTGGCACTCTTATATTATTTCAAAAAGAATAAAATCAGTTTTATCAATGTAGCAGATGCCTGTGCACCAGGTTTGATGTTTGCTTATGGCTGGGGCAGGATGGGCTGCCAGGTAGCAGGTGATGGCGACTGGGGAATAGTGAACAGTGCATTCTTAAGTAACCCTGATGGCACAGTTCGTCTCAGTAATTCATCAGCAGCATTTACAAAAGTCTTGAATGAAAATGCAGATTATTATTTAAATCAGTTTCATTCACTTGATAAAGTACAACACATTGCAGTAAAACCTTTCCTGGGATTGCCCGACTGGCTGTTTGCTTATACCTATCCACACAACGTTAATGAAGAAGGCATCCGTCTTTTTGGATGTACATGGGATAAGTATTGCAACTATTTACCAATGCCTGTTTTCCCAACACCCATTTATGAAATAGTGGTATGTTTATTACTCTTTTCTTTGCTGTGGGCATTCAGAAAAAAAATTAAAATACCGGGAAGGATGTTTGCCATTTACCTAATCTTAAATGGTATTGAAAGATTCTTAGTAGAACACATTCGTGTAAACACACAATATCATTTCCTTGGTATTAACCCAACACAGGCAGAAATAATTTCACTTTGTTTAATCATTGCAGGTGGTGTACTATATTTCATTGCACCTAAACTGAAAGTTTCAAAACAGTTGTTGTCTAAAAATTCAGTTTCTCCTTAGAATATTTTTTCTGTTTCAACAGTTTTGCATTGGGCAGCAAGTTTATCCAGTAAAGCTTTGTTGCCAGATGATATTTTCAACAGCGCTGCAATCTTTGCCAACAAAGAAGCTTCTTCTTTAGATAATGATTTATCACTTAAACATAATTCTGCACAATAAAAATACAATGCCAGGTTTTGAATGGCATTGATTAATCCGAAAAGATATTGCAGGTATTCGTCTTCATTTGAAATACATTTGATATAAGCTTTATAATGTTGTACTTCAATTTTAAAGTTCAGGTCTTTCTGTATCTGAAGGTCAACAAATCTTGAAGCTATTGCATTGATTTCATCTTTAGAGAAAATTCCATCTTTAAAACAGCAATGCAAAAATAAATGGCACACAGCTTCATCCTGTGATGTAATAAATTTCTTGTACATATCTTTTATTTCAATCAACTATAATGCCGTTAAAAGCTAAAGCGAAGATATATCTGTATGAAGTTATTTCAGTAACATATTCACAAACAGGCCAACCATTATAGACGCAGCAAAACTCATTAATGTCCCTATCAAAATGTATTCAGTTTCCTTGCGCATATTTTCACCTTTCAAATCATTATAGCGAAGGATGGACTTGGCTGCAATTAAAAAGCCAATACCTTCAAAATGATTATTGATTACAAAAGTTACAACAAGTATCCTTTCAAATATTCCAATCCATCTTCCAGCTTCACTCAGGCTGGTAGCAGAACGGTTATTGTCTTTTTCAATTTCATTTCTCCAACGATGCGTTGCATAGCCCAATATATAAGCCAACGGAAATATGCTGAATAAATATGCTACAGCAATGACCCAGAATTTATAGCTAATCAGCAGGCGGGTAAAAAATACATAAATCCAATTGGTGGACTGATATGAAGTCATCCACACAATAACCAACACCAGCAGGTGTAGCAACTGGTCAACAATAAATGTTATTGCATTATCTTTTTGATAAACTTTCCAAAGGTCAATTATGTAATGCGTTATAAATATTATTACCGGTATGGCCCAGAGCGATTTATCAGGAGAAAGTATATAAATCAATGAAGCATGAATGAAACAATGTATATACAAAAACCATGAGCGGGCTTTTCTTTCTTTTTTTTGCTGAACGAGCTTTTTTGTCTGCAAAACAAAATCAGCCAATAAATGCATTGCTATCCATTGAAGCAGTATTAGCATAGTCAGATTATTTTAAACTGAAGCAACATTTTCAAACCTTTGCAACACACGGTTTATCACCGGCCAGCCTGCTGCCTGCAACCGCTGATGAACAGATGGTTGTTTAATATGCAGCGCCTTTGCAATCTTCTCCTGGCGTGCTCCCTGTAATTGAAGATACAAAGCTTCTGCCTGTGCCATACTTAATCTCTCCAATAAAAAATTTAAAGAAGCACTGTGTACATTCCACTCCTCATTCAAGGCATCATTGCTGAATGCCACACTGATGAATTCATTTCGCTTTTTCAATTCATCTATATTTTCACCGGATACCCTGAATGCAGTCCCGTCGGAAGTAACAACCCTGTCACTCCTGAAGTTTATCTCCCCTACCCCTACAGATTGCCTGATTTTAAAACCTTCTGCAGCAAGGAAGCAATATAAAGAAATTGCGGCACGCAACCCTGCTGTTTTGTTTTTGGTTAAAATACATTGTACACTATCGCCGCGGAATTGTTCGGCTTTGAAATCGGGCAGGGCATCTTTTGTTTTTTTTATAAATACAGACAGCCTGTTTTGTAATTTCTTTTTCTTAACCGCCGACAGCCTTGATGACCCGATAATATCACCGGTGATGATAGTAGCGAATATTTTTTTTGTAGCTGTTGCCATTTGGCAAATATAGTACTGTAATACTATAATTACAAATTATAGTACTGTAATACTATAATTATAAAATATAGTGCTGTGATACTATAATTATAAAATATAGTACTGTAATACTATAATCATTAAATATAGTACTGTAGTACTATAATTGGTCAACAGGGAATTCCCGTTGTTCTTTTATCAGCCTGAGCATCTGAAGAATAACCGCAATGAGGATAAGGCCGAAACCTGCAAAGAAATATTTACTCAATACTTCATTTTCATGAAAAATAAGAAAGGCCAGGATAATGCCATACACAGGCTCAAGGGTAAGGGTAAGATTCACTGTAAATGCACTTACCTTTTTCAAAGCATTTATATACAATATAAAAGTAAGCACGGTGCAACCAAGTGAAAGAAACATAAGCCATAACCAATCAAAATGTTGAGGGAAAATATGGGTGGCAGGAAAAATGTGGTTATACAGGGGCATTAAAATACATAATCCAAGAAACCCGCCTGTCAACTGGTATAAAGTTATTGCCTCACCTGTAAAACCTGTTATCAGTTTTTTATTCATAACAGACACCGAGACTGTCAGCAGGGCAGATATCAACCCAATATAAATACCTGTTGAGAAAGACAGGTTGGTGTAATAAATTATTGTAATGCCTGCCAATGCAAACAAACCCAAAGCAAGTTCAAATAAATTAATCCTTCTCCTGAAAAACAATGGCTCCACAATAGCACTCAGCAAACCGGTTGTACTCAGGCAGGTAAGCGCAATAGAAACATTGGCATATTTTATACTCCCATAAAAAGTGAGCCAATGCAATGAAAGCACAGTGCCGACAGCAGAGACTTTCAAAAAATCCCCGGCTGAAATTTTTCTGATTTGTTTCATAAAATAAAACAACACCCACAGGCAGGCAACGGCAATAAACATACGCCACCAGACAAGCCAGCCTTCATTTAAACTGATGGCACGGCCCAGCACCCCCGTAAACCCCCATAAAAAAACTGCAGTGTGCAATCGTATCAATGCACTTTTCATGTACGCAAAGAAAATAAATCAATGTTGTTTTAATCACAAATTTTAACCGCTCAACCTTCCACTGATAATATAAACTTTCACCGGTTTGCTATAATGATTATTTTAGCTTTTTTCAAAACACATTTTTCAATTTTATCCGGGATGTATATGCAAAAAAATGTTTTACTGATTGTATTGATGTTTATCACATCAGGTATCATCGCTCAAACCAAAACTTTTACTATTATCAAAGACAATGCAGCAACACCTGTAAAAAACCAGGGCCATTCAGGCACATGCTGGTGTTATTCATCAACAGCAATGACAGAAAGCGAACTGCTGAAACAGGATGAACCTGCCATGGATATTTCAGAAACATTCACTGTTTATAATCTTTACATTGATAAAGCAATAAAATATATCCGTCGTCGAGGCAACACCCGTTTTTCCGAAGGTGGCCTTGGACAGGACATGCTGAATGCTGTTGCTAACTTTGGAGCAATGCCACAATCAGTATATCCAGGTGTCGGAAGAGATACCATCATGAATCATAATTATAAAATGATGGGCATTCTAAAAAAATATCTTGACAGTGTTTTGGCTGCAGACCCTGATGTTGTTCCAACCAACTGGAAGGATGGTTACGTTGCTATTCTGAACAGTTTCCTTGGAGCACCACCTGAAACATTTGAATACATGGGTAAACAGTACACACCAAAAAGTTTTGCTGCTGCATACATCACTGAGAAACCTTCAGATTTTATCGGGCTGACTTCATTTACACATCATCCGTTTTATTCTGAATTTGTGATGGAAGTACCAGATAATTACAACAGCAATGCTTATTATAATTTGCCTCTGGATGAATTTATTCAAACTGTAAAAGATTGCATCGAAAAAGGCTATACTTTAACATGGGATGCAGATGTTAGCAACAAAGGTTTCAGGCAAAGAACAGGTGTAGCCATGTGGGTAAACAGTGCTGCTGATTCGGCCAACTTTCCTTTATTCAAAGAACAGACATACACACAGGCAATAAGGCAAAATCTTTTTGACATACAGGTAACCCAGGATGACCACCTGATGCAGATAACCGGCCTGGCAAAAGATGAATCAGGTAACGACTATTTTATTGTGAAAAATTCATGGGGATTGGTGGGACCTTATAAAGGTTATATCTATGTGAGTGTCCCCTATTTTGCTATTAATACTATTTCTGTAATAGTAAATAAAAAAGCAGTTCCTGAAATTGAATTAAATAAACTTGCACAGAATTAAAGCCATATTTACAACAATTGCTATCAGCAATAAGTAAAGTATGGAAACCATTTTTGTTTCTTCTCAAAGTGTAAAAATTTTCTGCAAGTATTCCAGAATTTGCTCACCTGATTTATCGAAAATCACTTTAAATGCTTTCCTGTTTTATCAATGGCGATAGAATGAAACATAAATATGCCATCACTGTAAAACTTTTAAACAATCACAATTAGGGATTGATATATAACTTTGCAGCCATGAATAAAATGGCTATAGAAGAATTAGTGAGTAGAGAAAAAGACTCTGAGCTTAGATTTATCGGTGAAAAAGTGCTGAACAACCAGCGTTTACTTTTTGATGAAGGTGTTGTTTTGTTTGAGAAAGCGCCGTTAGCTTATATTGGTGCACTAGCGAATTTTATTCGCGAAAAACTACATGGTAACAAAACATATTTCAACCGCAATTTTCATATTGAGCCCACCAATGTTTGTGTATTCTCCTGCAATTTCTGTTCTTATTCCAGGCTCTATGCTCACAGGGATGAAGGATGGGAACTTGACAAAAACCAGATGATGCACATCATTGAAAAATATGACGGCAAACCTGTTACAGAAGTGCACATAGTTGGCGGTGTCCATCCAAAAATGAATTTGTATTTTTTTGAAGACCTTTTAAAATCTATCAAAGCCCACCGGCCTGAGTTGCACATAAAAGGATTTACAGCTGTGGAACTGGATTATATGTTCCGCAAAGCAAAACTTTCTGTTGAAGATGGGATGCAGTTATTGCATAATGCCGGCCTTGATTCATTACCCGGTGGCGGTGCTGAAATTTTTCATCCTGAAATAAGGGAACAAATCTGCGCAGATAAAGTGGATGCAGAAGGCTGGTTGCATATTCATAAAACAGCTCATAAAATCGGTATGCACACCAATGCTACTATGTTGTTTGGTCATATTGAGAAATATTGGCACCGCATTGACCACATGGAAAGATTAAGGCAGCTGCAGGATGAAACACATGGTTTCAACACTTTTATTCCATTAAAATTCCGCAACAGGAATAACGACATGAGTCATGTGCCGGAATCATCTTTGGTTGAAGACATGAAAACTTATGCAGTATCAAGATTGTATCTTGATAACTTCCCTCATTTAAAAGCATACTGGCCAATGCTTGGACGACAAAATGCGCAAATGAGCCTTGCATTTGGTGTGAATGATTTGGATGGCACCATTGATGATACAACAAAAATTTATTCAATGGCCGGTAGCGAAGAACAGAATCCGGCTTTATCCACTGCACAACTGGTCGCATTAATCAAGCAGGTAAAACGTGAACCTGTTGAACGTGATACATTATATAATGTAATAAAAAATTATGCTGAAGATGATGTGCATGAACTTGAAGCCAATCCTTATTACAATTAATCTTATAAACTTCTGTTTGTAATAACTATTTATGAAAATTGCAATCATCAACGGGCCCAATCTCAATCTGCTTGGTAAAAGGGAAACTGATATTTATGGCAACCAGTCATTCGATACTTATTTTGAAGAATTAAAATCAAAATTCCCCGGTATCAGCCTTCATTATTTTCAGAGTAATGTGGAAGGTGAACTCATTAATGAAATCCAACGTTTGGGTTTTGAATATGATGGCATTGTTTTAAACCCCGGTGGTTACACACATACCTCTGTTGCTCTTGGTGATGCAATTGCTGCAATTAAAACTCCGGTTATTGAAGTGCATATCAGCAATGTGCATGCAAGAGAAGAATTCAGGAAACTATCACACGTTTCAGGAAAATCTGTTGGCAGTATTTTTGGATTGGGTTTAAAAGGTTATGAGCTGGCTATAAAATGGTTTGCAGATAAAGTGTCAAATTAAGAATGCCAACCTGGAATTCATTACAAACAATAAAAAAAGGTTGCAATAAAAGTCTTCATAAAAACGGTTAGCAGTTACCCAATATTTATTGAAAAAAATTCTGTATCCGCCATTCAAATTTTCAAAAAAACTTTTAATACAACCTTCATTAGAAAAGTGGAGCTGAGGGGACTCGAACCCCTGTCCAAACATCTTTGCCATAAGCTTTCTACATGCTTAGTTCATTATTCTTTGTCGGCAAATAACAGGAAACAAACCAACCAATTATCCGCTTAGCTGTATTCATCTTTTGCAACAGTCACAGCCTTCTGCTGCAGCAACCCGTTTTTGATTTGAGTCGGCGGCGGAGCGAGGTAACAGGTCAACCGGCTCAACGCGGCCCATATAGCTAACTAATCACTGATTAGGCAGCCATAGCGAAGTTAGATTCGCCATTTGTGTTTTGAACTTTCAGATTAACGTGCTAATGGTACAACGCACGGCATGCTTACACCTACCGCAACGGATGCTGTCAAAACCAATACAGCCCCGGGTAAGTTTTTTCAAAGAACGAACAGCAAATTTACAAATCATTTTTGCAAAAAATATTTAAAACCCATCTTCGCAGATATTTATGAAAGAAAATTCAGCAGCAGCATTTTATCAGCAGCAGATAATTTCACTTCAGCAACAATTAAAATCTTTATACAATAAAAGAAGTGCAATAGCATGGCTACGCTTTGCTGTGTTTTTACTTACATGCTTCGCAGTATATCTTCTTTGGTCTGCAGGTATGACGGCCATTATATTATCCATCATTAGTGGTATCATCATTTTTTTAATTCTTGTATCAAGGGATGCTGATAATAAAAATAAAATTGAAAATACCGAGACAATATTGGCAATAAATAAAAATGAAGAAAAATACCTGCAACAGGATTTTGCTGATAAATATGATGGCAAAGATTTAGAGCCACCTCATCATGCTTATGCAAAAGACCTCGATGTTTTTGGCCCATCATCATTGTTTCAATACATCAATCGCTGTCATGCAGAACAGGGGATTGACTTATTGGCTAAGCGGTTATTAAATCCATTCAACAAACATCAAATCAATCAACACCAGAAAGCAATAAATGAAATAAGTGGGAAAATGAATTGGTGGCAACAATTCCAGGCTTATGGGTTAAAAGAAAAAATAACTTTCGGGGCTGAAAACAGGATAAACGAATGGTTATCATCAGAAGACAAGCACTACACAAATACCGCATGGAAAATCCTGTTATATATCTATCCCGTTATAACATTAAGCAGCTTTTATCTTTTCCTTGATGATTTAATACCAACTGCTATTTTTTCTTTCCTCATTCTTGTATTCTTTTTAATTGCATTCGGCATCAGCAGCAGGATACAGAAAAGCTATACATTATTATCAAAGCTTGGGCCTGTTGTATCAATTTTATACAGGCAACTCAATCATTTTGAATCAGAAAATTTTAGTGAAGATTTTTTTACAGAAATAAAAACTTCATTAAGCGATACACCAGGCAAAACTGCTTCATCATCTATCAGGAACCTGCAACTCATTTTAAACCGTTTCGATGTAAGGTTAAACATATTTGCGTTTTTCATTCTCAATACATTTTTATTATGGGATTTGTGGCAAATTGTAGCGTTAAATTATTGGCGCGAAACCAATAAATCATTTACCAAAAACTGGTTCAAAGCAATAGCACAAATTGAATTTGCAGGCAGCCTATCTGTTTTATTTTTTAATAACAACCATTGGTGCTTTCCACAGATTGCTGATGAGCATTTCACAATTTCCTGTACTGACATAGGCCATCCATTAATCAATCATCAAACATCTGTTACCAATAATTTTGATTTAAAAGGTATTTCAAAAGTTGATTTGATAACCGGCTCCAATATGGCTGGCAAAAGCACATTCTTAAGGAGCCTCGGCGTCAATATGATTCTTGCTTATACCGGCTCTGCAGTTTATGCAAAAGCATTTACAGTATCCATTGCTAATTTAATGAGCAGCATGCGTATTGAAGATAACCTGGCAGAAAATACATCCACGTTTTATGCTGAACTCAAAAAACTAAAATCAATTATTGATGCAGTCAACCAGGACAGGAAGGTTTTTATTTTGTTAGATGAAATTTTAAGAGGTACCAATTCGCTTGACCGTCATACCGGTTCCAAAGCTTTGATACAGCAACTCATAAAAAAGAATGCTGTTGCCATTATTGCCACGCATGATATAGAATTATCAAACCTTGAAAATGAGTTTCCTTCATCCATCAGCAATTACCATTTTGATGTACAGGTCAATGGCAGCGAATTATATTTTGATTATACTCTAAAACACGGTATCTGTAAAAGCATGAACGCATCAGTACTCATGAAAAAAATCGGGATTGAAATGCCGTCAGATACTGAAAGTGGAAAATGATTTGGCAAAAAAATTGGAATGAAAAAAAATTCATTCCAATTAATACTTCTACAAACAAATTTATGATTTCAAGGCTATTTAAACAGCCGGAAAATATCCAACCCTAAAGCATAAGCCATTAACCCAAGTAATATAACCATCCCAACCATCTGCGCATACTCCATGAATTTATCAGTTGGCTTTCTGCCGGTAATAATTTCATAAATGCAGAAGAGCGCATGTCCTCCATCTAATGCAGGTATGGGTAGTATGTTCATGAATGCAAGAATAACAGAAAAAATTGCAGTTAATACCCAGAAATGTTGCCAATCCCATGTGGCTGAAAATGCATTACCGATACTGATTAAACTTCCCACACTTTCACTCGCTTTCACCTTACCAGAAAAAATTTGTTGCAGGCCAGTTATGTATTTTCCCAATGTAGTCCAGCATTTACCAATGCCAACAGGAATAGATTCAGCAAATGAATATGTCTTATGAATTGTACCGAATAATTTATCAGGAAAAACCTGCCAGAAACCAACCTGTGCTTTATCATTCAGTTTTGCTTTTACCAGCAATGTATCACTTCCTCTCACCACATTGATGGCAACCACTTTGTTGGCATAAGGTTTTTTCAGGCTGTCAAACTGTTGAAAATATTGAATTGGCTGATTATTGATACCAATAACCCTATCGCCTTTGCGCAGGCTGTCTTGCACAAAATGCACATCAGATTTCATTACAGAATCCACGATAACCGGGTATTGAACATCAAAAAACCTGGTAAGTTTTGTATGGTTCAGGTCATTGATAAAACCATCAGGTATTGACAAATCAATTGTTTGTCCATTACGTATCACCTGTATTGTCTTTGCGTTTGAAGTAATAATATCCGCACCCACAGTGAGGATATTTTTTACTGGCACTTTATCAATCGAAATAATATTATCACCGTTTTGCAAACCGATTTTTCTTCCCAGTGAATCTGCATATAAACCATATTTCAAATTCTGTGGCGGCAGATAATCATCGCCCCATTTATACGTAATCATGATAAAAAGAAAAAGCGCCAGCAAAATATTCATGATTACTCCCGCCACCATTATTATCAGTCTTTGCCATGCAGGCTTCGACCTGAATTCATAAGGTTGCGGCGGTTGTTTCATCTGCTCCTTATCCATACTTTCATCAATCATCCCGCTTATCTTCACATAACCACCCAACGGCACCCAACCAATACCATAAACAGTCTCACCGATTTTCTTTTTCCAGATACTAAACCAGGGGTCGAAGAATAAATAAAATTTTTCAACCCTGCATTTAAACCATCTTGCCGTTATATAATGCCCAAACTCATGGATGGCCACTAAAATAGAAAGCGAAAGAATTAACTGGAGTGTTTTTACACCAACACTGGCCCAATCTATTGCTAATAAAGTCATATCAGTTTATACTTCCTTCAAAAAATGAAAAATATTTTTTATGAATCTTAAGCGATGAATAATTTTTTATTTGAATGCTTCGCATTTTTATTTTTAGGTTACCGGCAAATGAATGCTATTGAGCTTCGTTGCGTCGCAACACTTCAACAGTTGAATCATTTATCAGCTCCGGTTTCCTGCACAACGCCTTCAATTTTTATTCAAACAGCTTTAAATTCAAAAAAACCGTGCAATGATAACAATTCATTTGTTAATCAAATAATATTAAGTTGGCTTTATCAGTGTGTTGCTTGTTGATTGGCAATAATTACATCTGGATGAGCGAAGCAGCATAATTTCTTGCTTCCGCATCACTCTCCAGGTAATCACTCAATGAAGGTTTTTCAATGAATGAAATTTTTTCCATTGTTTTTTCAACCATCGCAGTAATATCAAGGAAACCAATACGGTTACGCAAAAATGCAAAGACAGCAATTTCATTGGCTGCATTTAATATACAAGGCATGTTGCCGCCTTTATATAATGCTTCAGTTGCCAGTGCCAGGTTGCGGAAAGTGCGGGTATCTGGCTCTTCAAAAGTGAGCGTAGAAGGTTTCTTAAAATCATACCTGGGAAAATCACTGTGCATCCTGTTCGGAAAAGAAATTGCATATTGAATGGGCAATTTCATATCAGGCAAACCCATTTGTGCTTTGATACTTCCATCTTCAAACTGCACCATGCTGTGAATAATACTTTGCGGGTGTATGATTACCTGAACCTGGTCAGGATGCAGGCTGAATAACCATTTCGCTTCAATCATTTCCAATCCCTTATTCATCAATGTTGCAGAATCAATAGTAATTTTTGCGCCCATACTCCAATTGGGGTGTTGCAAAGCATGGTCGCGTTTTACATTGACAAGAAAATTTGGTTTTTTTCCAAGGAATGGTCCGCCACTTGCAGTGAGAATAATTTTTTCAATCTTATTTCTCCCTTCTCCAACAAGGCATTGAAAAATGGCTGAATGTTCGCTGTCAACAGGTATAACAGGCACTTTTTTCTCAAATGCTTTTTGCATGACAATATCACCTGCCACCACCAAAGTTTCTTTATTAGCCAATGCCACTACCTTGCCGGATTCTATCGCATTAAGTGTCGGCTGAAAACCTGCATAACCAACAATAGCAGCAATCATCAGGTCATAACAATTCATCAATGCCACTTCATTTAATGCCTGTTCGCCAGCAAATACTTTTATCTTGGATTTTGAAAGCGCATTTTTTACAGCTTCATATTTTTTATCATCAGCAATCACCACAATATTCGGATTGAATTTCAGGGCTTGTTCAATCAATAGTTTTTCATTGGTGTAAGCGGTTAGTACGTCTGCAGAAAATTTATCGGGGTTTGCTGCAATTACATCTAAAGCCTGGCGGCCAATTGAACCTGTTGAACCAAAAATAGCAATGCGTTTAACCATAGCTGCGAAATCTTGAATGCTGTAAAGATAAAAGAATTAATAAACGGGTTTCAAATAATACAAAACATCAGAATTGTTATTATGAATTTATCAAACCGGTTAACAATAAAAATCGTGCTACAATTTATAATCATATAAAGCAGTTGCAATAACCCTTTCATTACTCAGGCGGGGTAGTTTATTCTGGCCGCCAAGTTTCCCGATTGATTTCATATAATCAATGAAACCATTTTTCCGGATAGGGACAATTTTCAGGTTATCCAGAATATTACCACTGATGAGGTCATCATAATAAATATTTTTTTTGCGGAGGTTATTATCAATTTCTTTTGCGAGCTCTTCTATTGTTGCAGGTTTTTCTTCAAACTCAATAAACCATTCATGATAGCTTTTCCCTTCTGTTTGTGCAACCATTGGCGCTACTGTAAATTCAACAACATGCACCCCTAATTTATCGGCGGCCTGGGTTAATGCAGCTTCCACTTCTTCACCAATAACATGTTCACCGAATGCAGATATAAAATGTTTTATCCTGCCTGTTACAACCAACCTGTAAGGTTTTGTGCTGACAAATTTTACCATATCACCCACATTATATGACCACAATCCGGCATTGGTGCTCACCACGAGTGCATAATTTTCACCTTCCTTCACATCTCTTAGTTGCAAACGGTTTGGGTTTGCCTTATGTATTTCGGCAGCAGGAATGAATTCGAAAAAAATCCCTGAATCTGTATTTAATAAAAGGCCGCTTTCGTTTTGATTATCCTGGAAAGCAAAAAAACCTTCACTTGCAGGAAAGAGTTCTATTGAATCAATCTTTCTTCCAATACTTTCAAACAGGCGGTTTTTATAGGGCTCAAAATTGACCCCACCATAAACGAGTACAGATAAATTTTTAAACAGCTCACCAACTTTTTTACCAGAAACTTCCATTAACCTGTCAAAATACATTTGCATCCATGGTGGGATACCACTAATTAAAGTCATATCCTGCTGAATAGTTTCTTTGACTATAGCATCCAGTTTCGTTTCCCAATCTTCAATACAATTGGTTTCATAAGAAGGCAACTGGTTACTTCTCAGGTAGCGTGGCACATGGTGGTTAACTATACCGCTCAACCTGCCTGTTGGTATGCCACCTATCCGCTCAAGTTCAGGTGAACCGCTGAGGAAAATCATTTTCCCATTAGAAAAACCACTATTACCTGTTTGTGCCATATAACACATCAGGGCATTTCTTGCAGTTTCAATATGATTAGGAATTGACTTTTTTGTGATTGGAATATATTTTACACCACTCGTTGTACCACTGGTTTTAGCCAGGTAAATAGGCTTACCCGGCCAAAGAATATTTTCTTTACCTTCTTTTATTTTATTTATGTACTGCTTTATTTGTTCATAATCCCTGACAGGGACATGCTGTTTAAAATCTTCATAGGATTCTATTTTATCAAAATGATGTTCTTTACCGAATTCTGTGTGTTTTGCGGTTTTAACCAGCAACTTCATTAATTTTTCCTGATCTTCAACAGCGCTTTCCATCCATTTCTTTGTCTTATTATATATATAATTAGCAAACGGACGGGCAAACAAGGATTTTAAATACATATTCAAATGCTAAAGTGGCAAATTTAATGTTACCGGGAGTGAAAAAGTTTCCTTGTTATACAGTTATGAGAATATTTGCAAATTTCTTTTCACAAATACAGTATGATACATTACCTTTGCCGTCCAAATTTTAAAAAATATGTTTGCTATTGTAAAAATTGCCGGGCAACAATTTAAAGTACAGGAAGGTCAAAACCTGTTTGTACCGCACATTACAGGTAAAAGTGGAGACAAAGTTGAATTTGCTGATGTGCTCACTTATGTAGATGGCGATGGAAAATTGTCTATCGGCAAAGATGCAAAAGCAGTTGTGAAAGCTGAGATAGTAAATGAACTGGTAAAAGGTGATAAAGTAATTGCCTTTAAAATGAAAAGAAGAAAAGGCTTCCGCAAAAAACATGGACATAGAACTCAATACACACAAATAAAAATTGAAAGCATCGCATAAATCGTGAATTGAAAGATTGAAAAAATATTTTCACGTTTTTTAATTCCGGATTCATCCATTCCAAAATAAAAAATTATGGCACATAAAAAAGGTGAAGGCAGTGTAAAGAACGGCCGCGATTCACAAAGCAAAAGATTAGGAGTAAAAATTTATGGTGGCCAGCCTGCAATAGCAGGTAATATAATAGTTCGCCAAAGAGGAACAACTTATCATCCCGGAAAAAATGTTGGTGTTGGAAAAGATTTCACTTTGTTTGCACTGACTGATGGCACAGTTGAATTCAGAAAAACCAGGCTTAATAAAACAACTGTTTCTATAATTCCAGCAGAAGCTTAATCAAATATTTTTTCTTCTTTGTTGTTATAAAAAATTCTTCATATAAAGATGTTATCCACTTTATATGAAGAATTTTTTTGGTGTTTAAAATAAAGTATATACTTTAGTGCCATTATTTTTTACTAACCATTAAATTTCAAAACTATGGCAACAGCAAAGAAAGCTGCTAAAAAAGCCGCTCCTAAAAAAGCTGCTAAAAAAGCCGCTCCTAAAAAAGCCGCTAAAAAAGCCGCTCCTAAAAAAGCTGCTAAAAAAGCTGCTAAAAAAGCTGCTAAAAAATAGAAAGCAGTTTCACAGTAAAATAGAATTTTTAAGTCCTGCAAGTTTGCGGGACTTTTTAATTTTTATATAGAATGAATAAAAAATTACTGTTTCGCCGATTAATAAGTAAATATCCTTTGCGTTAATGGCAAGTTGCGTATTTTAAAAAAACGCCTCCCATTTTTTAAACTGGAGGCGTATTCTCGTTTATTAATTCTAAAATTTATCTTCTATGAAATTTCACATACTACATTCATTGCAGTGTTTGAGAAAATTTTTACTATTATAAATCTACTCCAAAAAAATGGAATGGAAGTGTTACAGGTTGTGGGGTTCCACCATTAGTGCTAAGAGAAGCATTATCATCACAACTACCATTACCATAGTCAAGGTATTGTGCTGTCTTTGCACCATTATCGTTAATGGTTATCTGTAAACCTCCTTGTGTACGATATGGACAAGTATTCTGGAAGATAACAGGATTAGAAGCATCTGTTGTGTACCTCCAGGCTGACATAGTAGAACCACCTGTGATAGCAGTACCATAAGCAGTAACCATAAGCTGGAACACATCATCTGTTGCAGTTGTTGTGTTATTACCCGCAATTCTTTTCCTTGTGGCAGTACTGATATACGAAGTTGAATTACCAGAATTATCGCTAATCACCCTGCTATTGATAACTTTTACAGTAAGTGCGCCTGATGATGCCGGAGCGATAACTGATGAAGATTGTGAACCTTCAATTTTTACGCCATCAACATAATAATTGCTAAATGTTACGACATTCAGTCTTGTCCCTGCTGCTGCAGTTTCCCTGTCTGCATAAACTGTTGTTAGCACTTTACCACTTCTGGTAATACCAAAAGCATCAGTACATCCACTACCATAATCAATCACTTTTGTATGAGGATATACATTTTCTGATGGGCTATAGGTTACTACTGCACAATCAGTTTTATTCAGGTCATTGGACATGGAGTTTGAGAAATCCAGATCAGTTTCACTTGCCATTGCACCTATCATAGATGTAGTCTTGGCAATATTGTCATTTAATTGGGGAGCGGTTTTAACCGCATCACTTTTTTTGCACGAAGCAAACATTAGACATAATAATGCGCCGGCAGGTACCAGCTTTGTGAATTTTGATTTCATAGTTTTTTTTGTTTGTATTGTTAATAAGAGGTTTTACATTTTTAAAAGATTCAAGACTGGTTTGCAGTTTTCTGGTATAGGCTGACACTTTTCCTAACAATTTTCAGTAGTCAGACTGGGTGCAAAATTACTTTTGTGGTACAATTCGTTTTCATACTTGCGTAAGATCTGAATATTGTACTACAAAATATTATGCCAGTTTCAGAATCGAGGATAAAAATATTACGTTTCCAAAAAATACAAACTATCGAATGGGTAAATGCTATATTTTATCTAGCCATCGTACCGGATATACTTCTTTATTGCCCGAGTATTAACAAATGTTAGTATAATTAAAGCAATAGCCCCAACGCCAATAGTGTAAATTGAAAGAGTTCGATCAACAAAAATATTTTGTGTTGCCAGTGACTTCTGCAGGAAGTATTGCATAACAGATATTATTATTAGTGTTATCAAAACAGTTATAATATTAGATGGCAAAAATTGCTTCCGCAAAAAATTCTGTAATTGTTTTGGTGAAGCACCCAATGTTATTAATAAAATGATTTCTTCTTTGGCAGAAGCAATAGTGAGTTGTATGAATAAAGTAAATATCAGCAAAGCAAACAAGAGCATCAAACCACCCATTATCCATGATGTAATAACAACGATATTGATGATACCCCTGAATTTTTCAAACCTTGTTTTTTCGGAATTTGTTGAAAGGTGATGTTGCGCCAGGTATGCAGCCAATTGTGGGCTCGATGCATCTTTAGTTTGAATAATAACCCTTGATGGTTGCTGATGCACATTTGTCCCGAATTTATTATTCGCCCAATCCATAAATGATTGCGGCACCAATACGGAAGAGATACGGTCGCTGAAACCAACAACTTTCCCATAATAATTTACAACTCCGGTTGGAGTTTGTATATCAATCTGAACAGGTAAACTTTTTATCAGGTCCTGTGATAACTGTGGCAAGTGCTGAGACTGTGCAAACCCGAAATTATACATGTCCAAAAACATATTGGGTATAATCATGGGAATATAATTGCTCGTTTCATCCCACTTCCAGTCCGGAGTATTTACATCTAAAAATTCATTGGGCACACTTTCAAAAAAGAAATCACTGTAAAATGGTATTTGTTTACTTATACTTTGTACCCCCACCCTGAAACGGCTTGGTGTCAACTGCCCAATCTTTTCTACAAATGATTGTTTTTTTAAATCATTTATTTCTGCATCACTTAAAGTTGCATCACCAATATTCTGGTTTGTTATTGTTTTATTGATGACCAAAAAATCAGCAATACTATCCTGGCTTGTTTTACTATATAAGATTTGCTGATAATTTGATTGTATCTGTACAGCAGACAATATCAGTAACATTGCCACAAACAAACCGGTTACCGCCATTGTATTCCGGCCACGGTGTGTCCCTGTACGGATAAGTTTTTTTAAAAGTTGATTCAACATAGCCATCAATGATGCTTCACAACATGAAGCATTTTCAATTTATAAATTCAAACACTTTGTATAAGTAAAAAAAGAATCATCTTCAAGGTCTGTCAGAATAAATCCTGCATTCCTTTTTTTGCATTCATTGCTGATTAATGATGCAGCTTTCTCAATATTCTTTTTATCTAAATGACTGAAAGGTTCATCCATGATGAGCCACTGAAAAGGTTGCATCAATGACCGGATAATGGCGATGCGTTGTTGTTCACCATAACTACAAAGTGATGCTTTTTGATTCAAGATTGCAGCAATACCTAATACGTTAGCCATTTCATCTATCATAGAGCTTTCATAAAATGGCACCTGCAATACTCGTTTCAGCTCTATATTTTCTCTTGCAGTAAGATTGGGGAATAAGCGCAGGTCCTGGAAAATAATGCTTACCTTTTGTTGACGCAAAACAGCAAGCTCTTCCTGTTTTATACCAGGCAGATTTTTATTTTCCCATAAAATATTGCCTTCATAATCTTTACGTAGTTTATAAATAATATGCACAAAAGTTGTTTTGCCAGTTCCACTTGGAGCTTTAATCTTTATCCACTCACCACTTTCAAAAACAAGATCTTTATTCCAAACATCTGAAGGTCTTTGCAATAATTTTTCTTTTAAAGGAACAGGAATAATGTTTTGTAATCTGAGCTGCATTAATGTGTAATCATATTTTCGGAGGACAATATTAATGGCAGTTGCTCAAATGAATTGCAAATTTTTTTGATTATTGCTACTGAAACACTACCAGAACCAACATCATAAAGATATCCCTCTCTTCCAGGGGATAAAATCATCATGCAAACCAGCTTCCGCTTTCGCAAGTACATTACCGTTAGCAACATCAATGATATAATCCAATATTCTTTCACCGGCCTGTTCAATTGTTTCATTCCCTTCAATAACAGGGCCGGTATCAATATCAATAATGTCAGTCATCTTATTATACAAAGCAGTGTTGGTTGACAATTTCAATACAGGTGCAATAGGGTTTCCAGTGGGTGTACCCAAACCTGTTGTGAATAAAACAATGTTTGCACCAGAGCCAACTTCTGCTGTTGTGGATTCAATATCACTGCCTGGTGTACACAATAAATTCAATCCTGGTTTAGTAACTTTTTCAGGGTAATCCAAAACATCAGTTACAGGCGATGTTCCACCTTTTTTAGCAGCGCCTGCTGATTTTATTGCATCAGTAATTAAACCATCCCTGATATTTCCAGGAGAAGGATTGGCATAAAACCCTGAACCAACAGCTTCAGCACGGCTATTATACACACGCATCAATTCCATAAATTTCTTTGCAATGGCATCGTCCACACATCTGTCACTCATCTCTTGTTCAACACCACATAATTCAGGAAATTCAGACAGTATAACTGTACCTCCCAAAGCAACAAGCATATCTGATGTAAAACCTATTGATGGGTTGGCTGAAATGCCTGAAAAACCATCAGATGCTCCACATTCCAACCCAATACAAAGTTTACTCAATGGTGCAGGTTGACGTTCAAGTTTATTTGCTTCAGTAAGACCGATAAATGTTTTCTTTATCGCCTCATTCAGCATCTTATGTTCATTACCAACTTTTTGTTGTTCCAATAAATATAAGGGCTTTGATAAATGTGGGTCACGCTTTTCTATTTCTTCTTTCAAAATAGCAAGCTGTGCATGTTGGCAACCCAGGCTTAATACCGTGGCTCCTGCTACATTTGGATGAGTAATATATCCTGCCAGCAAACCACATAATGCCTGTGCGTCTGCCCTGGTACCACCGCAACCAAGAGTGTGTGTTAAAAATTTAATACCATCAATATTCGGGAAAACCTTTTTGTTTTGTTCAATAAAATCTTCTTCATCTGCAAACAATAAATCATAATCTTTATTACCGTTTTTGTATTCATTCACTAACCTGTGCACCATTGTTTCATAAGGCGATTCTTTTGGCACATAACCCAATGCTTTCATAAAAGCTTCCTGCATTACATCCACATTTTTATTCTCGCAAAAGACCATAGGTATAACCAGCCAGAAATTCCTGGTACCCACACTCCCATCAGCACGATAAAAACCATTAAATGTTTTTTCAGCATATTTCGAAACATCAGGATGATGCCACCGTGTATGCCTTTCTTTTAAAGAAAATTCATTGGATGCATGCCGGATGTTATGTGTAGTTAATAATCCGCCCTGAGGAATATTTTTTGTGGCTTTGCCTACCAGCACTCCATACATTATGATGGGATCATCTTCATTAAATGACTTCAATGCAAATTTATGTTTGGCCATGATGTTTTCCTGCAGATCAACATCAAGATACTTTTCTCCTTTGTACAAAGTGGTAAGCGCAACAGCGACATTATCATCTTTATGGATTTTTAAAACTTTTGTTTGCATACAAAAAAAAATTTTCTAATTAAATCGGTTTCCAAGGAATGTTATTGAAAAAATATTTAAGCCTTTAAATATTTTTCTACTTGGAATATCTATTATCCAGGGCATAAAATTAGTTATTAAACAAAACATTGTTTAGTGAAAAACAAATGCAATTTTTAAATAAAAATCTGTAGCTCTATCTATCACTAATATGAATTTTAAGACACTATTCAATTTTTTCCCGGATATTCATTTTCCCCCGGCTATTATAAAATTATCTTTGATAAAATGAAGGCCTAATAAACCAATTACAAATTTTCATACGTTTGCCGCTTTTATGGCGTGCACTAAAAGGGAAAATGTGCATAACATTTATGGGGAATAATTCAAAACAATTCAGATGAAAAAAATTAACTGGAGTAAGCTAACACCGCATCTTATTGCAATAGGTGTTTTTTTAATCGTGGCATTTCTGTATTGTAGCCCGGCATTGCAGGGGAAAGTACTCCAGCAGGGCGATGTGATCCACTGGAAAGGCATGGCTCAGAATTCTTTTAAATACAAAGAAATCCATGGGCATTTCCCATTATGGACAAACAGTTTGTTTAGTGGTATGCCTGCATTCCAGATTGCGATGGATCCTTCTAATCCTTTCAACCTGGTTTATATTCATCATGTATTTTCTTTATTTCTCGGTAAGCCATTTGTTTTCTTTTTCCTGTTATGCATGGGCTTTTATTTTTTAAGCCAGGTATATAAAGTTGATTACCGTCTTGGTATCCTGGGTGCACTAGGTTATGCCTATGCATCTTTCAGCCCTATATTAGTTGCAGCAGGTCATGAAACACAGGTGTTGGCCATGGCTTATATGCCTGCTACACTGGCATCAATGCTTTTGGTGTATAATAAAAGGTATTTATTGGGCGCAGCACTTACAGCTTTGTTTACAGGTTTGTTTGTAGCTATGAACCACTTACAGGTCACTTATTATTTCCTGATTGTTGCGGCCATCATGACTGTTTATTATTTAGTTCAATGGATTAAAGCAAAAGACTATAAACATATTTTTAAAGCACTGGCTATTGTTGTTGTCACAGGTATCATAGGTGTGGCATCCAATGCTGTTATCCTTGCAACAACCTACGATTTCTCCAAAGCCACCATGCGAAATGGCGTTTTAAAACTAGACTCATCAAATACTGCCACACAAACAACAGGTCTTCCTGTTGACTATGCTTTTCAATGGAGTTTTGAAAAGCCTGAAGTTTTTTCCATCCTCGTTCCGAATGTATATGGCGGTGCCTCAGGTGGTGCTGAATTGACTAAAGATTCTCATTTTGCAAAACTGGCTATTCAAAATGGTGTTCCTGAAGACCAGGCAGTACAACTGGCAAGCAGTATGCCTGTTTATTGGGGTGATCAACCATTTACTTCTGGGCCTGTATATTTTGGTGCTATAATTTGTTTCCTGTTTCTATTAGGAATGATTTATCTGAAACGTGGCGATAAATGGTGGATACTTGCTGCATGTGTTTTAGCTATCATGATGAGTTGGGGCAGATTCTTCCCCGGATTCAATAATTTCCTGTTTGATCATCTCCCGATGTATAATAAATTTAGGGTACCAACTTATACTTTAATCATTCCGCAATTATTATTTCCTTTGCTTGCAGTTATTACCTTAAACAAAGTTTTTTCTGAAACAGATAAAGTTTACTTGCTGAAAAAACTAAAAGTAGCAGGTATTGCAATGGCTGGTGTTTTTCTTGTTGTTTTTATGCTTTATTCCAGCTTTACTTACCAATCAAAATCTGACACACAGTTGGTAAGTGCATTGACTCAAATGACTGGAAACAACAGTGAAGTTGCCAACAAATTTTACAACGCACTCAAACAAGACAGGCAGTCTTTATTTGGTAGTGATATTTTACGTTCACTCATTTTTATTGTACTTGCATTTGGTTGCCTATGGCTTTATGTAAAAAATAAATTAAAAGCAAACTATGCATTGCTTGCAATTTTATTATTGAGCACAATTGATATCATTGCATTAAGCAGGAGATATTTTAATAACAATAGTTTCCAGACAAAAGAAGACCAGCAGGAACAAAGTTTTACACCATCAGCAGTAGATGCACAAATTTTACAGGACACAGGTTATTATCGTGTTTTGAATTTAGCTACTGATACTTACAACGATGCAATGACATCTTATTTTCATAACTCCATCGGTGGTTACAACCCTGCAAAGCTTGCTATTTACCAGGACCTGATTACATACCAGCTTAGTGGAAAAATAAATATCAATGTGCTCAATATGCTGAACACAAAGTATGTAATTACTAAAGGGCAGCAGGGCGATGTTGTACAACAAAACCCAGGCAACCTCGGGCCCTGTTGGTTTGTAAAACAAATTGCTTTTGTAAAAGATGACGCTGCAGCCATGCGGGCATTGGATAATAACAATCCTGCAGATAGTGCAATTGTAGAAGCATCAGAAAAAAACTATATAAGTGTATCTCCTGTTTTTGACAGTACTGCAAGTATCAGGTTGATAAAAAATGACAACGATGAAATAACTTATGCCAGTGAAAGTAAAACAAACCAGTTTGCAGTGTTCAGCGAAATATATTACGACAGGGGCTGGCATGCATACATTGATGGTAAAGAAGCACCTATTGTAAGAACAGATTATGTATTGCGTGGTTTATCAATTCCTGCAGGCAATCATACTATCAAATTTGAATTTAAACCAGCATCTTTTTACGATAGTGAAGCAATAGCAATCGCTGCATCTGCCATAGTCTGGTTGTTATTGATAGGAACTGCTTTCACGTTTTTTAAACATAGGTCAAAACAATAAATATCAAAAGAATATGCAATAAAAAACCGGCATCATATTTTACTGCCGGTTTTTTTATTTGCTGAAGTTTCCTTCCTTAACATCAAATCTCAAATGCAGGATCACTTTTACTTTCCCTTCCTGTCTCTACATGGCCTGCATATTTATATTCAAAAGAATTGTTATCATAAGCATGAACAAAGAAATCATACCAACCTGCATTTTGTTTAAGATCAAGTGTGATGTTCTGAGATGTTTTTGCAGGCAATTGTTTTTTTATTGTTGCAGTTTTATAAGCATTATCATTTATCTCAATTAAAACAGCTTTATTATTGTTATTCTGTAAACCAATTTCAAGGTTCCCATTTGGCAAGCCTTTCATATCTGTTGAATATTTTACTGAAACATTTATCAGCGAAGTATTATCACCTTTAAACATCCTGTAAAAACCATTCGGCCCATGCACTTCCAATTCATATTTTCCATTTACAAATTTGTTTATTGGAAAACTATCTTTCAATGTATCACCGGCTGCTACTGCATAAGCCCTTTCAACAAAATCTTTACCATCAAAATTTCTTGCATGAACAAGAAATGGTGCACCAACAGCATTTTTAAAGAACTGTTTTGATGCAACCAAACTGATCTCAAATGCTTGTTTAGTTGAATCTAAATTTCCATCTACATACAATTCATAAGGTAAAGCACAGGCTGGCCTGCTACCTTTTTCCTGTTGTGGAAGGAAGGGTGATTTATGTGCCTCTTTATTAAAGGCTGCAATTTCATCATCAGTTAATTTTTTATAATCAGATGGTGCATTTTTAAATTTTGCTTTATGTACGCTTTCAATGAATGGATCTTTTTTTAAGAAAGGAAGTGATTCAATTTTTTCACCATTATAAGTCCTGAAAATAGTTGTGAGGTCACCACAGATAGTCCTTCGCCATTGAGTTATATTATCTTCCATAATCTGTTTCCCAAATTTTTTATTGAGAAAAATTTCCAGGAATTGCAGAGTAGATGTATGATCATAAACCTGTGAATTCACATATCCACCCCTGCTCCACGGTGAAGCAATCACCAAAGGCACACGATAGCCCAAACCAATTGGCCCGGGCACATCATCTTTTGCTTTTACATAATCAATTCTTGTATCAATACCTGCTGAAGCAAGACCTGTTTCAGGCTTGCCAAATACCGGTGGAATAAAAGTAGGAACATGATCGAAATAGCCATCATTTTCATCATAAGCCAGGATGAAAATTGTTTTCTTCCACACTTCAGGATTTTTTGTAAGTATATCCATTGCTTCAGACAAATACCAGGAACCAAACCATGGTGCATCAGGATGATCAGAAAAATTTTCAGGAGCAACAAGCCATGAAACTGTTGGCAGGTTTCCATCTTCCACATCTTTCCTGAACTGGTAATGCACATCACCTTTTGGAATATTTATTTCACGGTTGATTGTATTATCCATATAATTTAATGCAACCAGTTCCCGTTGGTCCGAATCACCTGTATTTTCAACAAATGCTTTTTGATGAATGCTTTTTTGCATTGCAGGTAACTGATCAAAATTTTCAGAAGTATATTTTTTTTGATCATCCTGTGCATGTTGCAACCTGTTTTGTTGATGTGACAATTGTTGTTGCAATTTTTTATACTCTTCACTGCCTTCAGTTAAACTTTCCAGTTTTTTTTGAAGCGTAACAATATCTGCTTTCAGTAATTCAATTCGTTTGGGGAGGTAGTCAACAAAACTCTTCAGGAATTTTAAATGATATTGTCCAAAATATCCCAATGTATTACAGCCAAAGTTTCCTAACCAACGGTTTTCTTCTTCTGTTGCTCCCCTGTCAACACTCACTTCATTCTGATATATTTTCCATGAAATATTATTTTCTTCCATCAGTTCAGGAAAAGTCCTCCAGTTTACTCCTGCCTCAATATCTCCATTAAAAGTATAAGCTCTTGAGTCTTCATTTTTTTCAGCACGGATGGTACCACTCCAGAAGTGGCAACGATTGGGATCAGTGCCTGTTAGTGAAGAGCAGAAATTCTGATCACAAACAGTAAAGGCATCAGCCAGTGCATAATAAAACGGGATATCTTCCCTAGTATAATGGCCCATCGTCAATGGCATATCGTTATAATCACCGCCTGGCCTTTTTGCTTCAAGCCAGTTATCATTCCTGCCATCATTTCTTGCTGCCACCTGGCTGTCACGACCGTGTGGTAGAGAACCCATCCATGTAATCTTTGTATCTTTTATATCCAGCCTGAAAGGAGAATAAGTATCACCATCTTTATTGGTTTGCATCCAGACAAGGTTGCGGTTAGGCAAACGCATAGCTCTCGGATCATTATATCCCCTCACACCTCTTAGTGTACCAAATGCATGATCAAAAGACCTGTTTTCCTGCATCAGGATAACAATATGTTCTGCATCCAAAAATGTGCTGCCTACTTCAGGGTCAATTGCCAAGGCCCTTTGAATAGATGCTGGCAATGTTGCCATACCTGCAGCGCCGGATAACATCATTGCTTTCCTGATAAATTCTCTTCTCGAATCCATAATTTTTTGTTTTGAAAAATACCTGAAAAAAGTTTACTCAGACAAACTCATGAAATAATCAACAACAGCTCCAATACAAACTAAAGTAATTAAAAAATACATAAGCTATTTGGGAAAAAATAAATTGATGTATATCTACCTTTAGAAAAATATTAAGGGGATAAAAAAATTTTATCCCCTTAAAAAATCAAACAATAAAATTTGTCAATTTAATTCAATGCAAAGAAAAGTTGCAATTCAAAAAATAAAATCAAATAATTTCAAAAACAATTCAAATTGCTGGCAAGTAATTTCATCAATTTAAAACCAAAAGATTATTCCAATTTTTTGATTTTACCGGAGCCTGCTACGTTTTGTGTAACAGCAGCATTGCCTTTATAACTTACGTTACCTACACCTGCAATATCAATATCCAGGGTACTGTCTGCAAACAAATAAGCATTGCCAGAACCGGCTATTTTTACTTTCACCATTTCAGACTTCAGGTCTTCAGCATGATAATCACCACTGCCCGCAATATTGATTTTTGAACTTCTTGTTTCACCGGTAAGATAAATATCACCACTGCCTGAAATAGTTGAATTAACTGTAGGCGTATTTACGTCAAAATGCATGTCACCACTACCTGAAATATCAAGGTCCAGGTGATCCCCACCGGTAAATTTATTTTCACTCTTAACAGAACCACTACCACTTAAACTGAAACCTTCCAGTTTATCCGTAACGATAGTCAATTTAATCTTCCTGGTTGGAGCCAGGTTTACATCATCCTTTGAATGAATTTTTAATTCATCACCATCCACATTCGTTACAATAAACGGGATAATATTTTCGTCTGTTTCAATTTTTATTGTTGACGGGCTGCCCTGCATCACATGCACTTCATAACTCCCCGCACAACTTACTTCATCAAAATCTGCAAGGTTTCTCTCAGCAGTTAAAATATTACCATCTCCTTTTATTGTTCTTTTAAACGGGTTAAAACAAGAGGTAAACATTGTTAGCCCTAACAATATGAGCAGGTATTTTCTCATGTTAATAATTTTAAATTTTAGTAACTACATGGTGAAAGAACTGTCCGGAATTTTCCAGGAATTGTCTTTACTCGATTTTAAAATATAAAATTATAAGTTTAAACCTGAAAGATGAAGAATGAATGCCGAAAGGTTATTTGGAAAATGTGAATGGTGAATAATTGTGTTTATTTTAATTCTTCCTGTTCCCCGGCAGCTTTTCATCTCTCCTTTTCATGTTATCTTCGCAGCTCTCTATGACTGAAAAAATATTAATCCTTGATTTCGGGAGCCAGTACACACAATTAATTGCACGTGCAGTAAGAGAAGCTAATGTTTATTGTGAAATAATACCCTGCAATAAAAATTTCACTTACGATAATTCAATAAAAGGTATCATTTTAAGCGGTTCGCCTTTTAGTGTGAATGAAACCAATGCACCTGTGGTAGATATACCTGCTATGATTGAAAATGTGCCTGTGCTGGGTGTTTGTTATGGGGCGCAGTTAACTGCAAAAGAGTTTGGTGGCAAAGTGGAAAAATCGAATAAGCGTGAATATGGCAGGGCCAAATTGCACATACAAAAAGACGATGTGTTGCTGCAAGATGTGGAAGAACAATCGCAGGTGTGGATGAGCCACAGCGACACCATTACACAATTGCCGGAAGGGTTTGAATTGCTGGCAACTACTGCAAGTATTCCAGTTGCTGCATTTAAGTTATCAGGTGAAAAACAAAAATCACAAAACTCAAAACCTTTATATGGTTTACAGTTCCACCCGGAAGTTTATCACTCAACAGATGGCAAAAAAATAATCAGGAATTTTTTAGCTGATGTTTGTGGGTGCAGTCAGGACTGGACACCTGCTTCATTTATCCAGGAAACAGTTGCTTCATTAAAAAAACAAATAGGTGATGCACATGTTATCATGGCTTTAAGTGGTGGTGTTGATAGCACTGTTGCTGCAACATTGATCAGTAAAGCTATCGGCGACAGCTTACACGGAATTTTTGTTGACAATGGTGTATTGAGAAAAAATGAATTTCAATCTGTTCTTGAAACCTATAAAAAGATTGGTTTAAATGTAACCGGCATTGATGCCAAACAACGTTTTTATGATGCATTAAAAGGGAAAACAGACCCTGAAGAAAAAAGAAAAACGATTGGTAAATTATTCATTGATGTTTTCCAGGATGAAGCAAAAAAAATCAGTCAAGCAAAATTTTTAGGACAAGGTACTATCTATCCTGATGTGATAGAAAGTGTGAGTGTGCATGGCCCATCAGTAACTATAAAATCACACCACAATGTAGGTGGGTTACCCGAGAAAATGCATTTGTCACTCGTTGAACCATTGCGTTTTTTATTTAAAGATGAAGTGAGAAAAGTTGGTTTGGAATCAGGTGTGCCGGCAGATATGATTAACCGCCATCCTTTCCCAGGACCAGGCCTTGCTATCAGGATATTGAGCGATATCACAGAAGAAAAAGTTTCGCTGTTGCAACAGGCAGACGACATATTTATCAGTTCGTTAAAAGAACATGGATTGTACAATAAAGTGTGGCAGGCTGCCGCTATTTTGTTGCCTGTAAAAAGTGTTGGTGTAATGGGCGATGAACGTACTTATGAATATACAGTTGCATTGAGGGCTGTAACTTCTGTAGATGGAATGACAGCTGACTGGGCTCATCTGCCTTATGATTTTCTCGCTCATGTATCCGGTGAAATCATCAATAATATCCGCGGCATCAACCGCGTAGTGTATGATATCAGCAGCAAACCACCTGCTACTATTGAATGGGAGTAGGCATTAAATTTGATTAAGGAGGGCTATTTATTTTATGCAAATAATAAAAAAAATATTTTTTTTATTTATCCTGTCACTGTTGTTATTCACAACAGTTAGTGCGGCAGATACAACACATTCACCAACACGAATTGCAGTATTAATTCCTTTAAACCTTGATTCAGCATTCAATGGTTTTGAATACAAATTAAGTTCATCCAAAATACCACAATACTTTTTATCGGGGCTTGACTTTTATAATGGCGTAATGATGGCTGTTGATTCTTTGCAAAAAGAAAACACCAATATAGAAGTATGGATTTACGACCTGCATAAAGCCAATCAAACTGTTGCACAATTAACCAACGAAATGCAACGGATGAATTTTTCTTTGATCATTGCTTTTATCTCTAGTTCTTTTGAACAAAAAATCATTTCTGATTTCTCTGCAAAAAACAGTATCCCGGTTGTGTCAGAAACATTTCCCAATGATGCTTACCTGAGCAACAACCCATTTTTTTTAATGGTAAACCCAACATGGCAGACACATATCAACGCTATTTATGATTATCTCGCAAAAAATTTCAGGGGTAAGAAAATAAATTTATTCACCAGGAGAGGTTCTTTGGAAGAAAGGATTTTGCAACAATTTAAAACACTGAATGCAAAACGGCTGGTTAATATTTCAACGGTTATTTTAAATGATAATTTTTCTGATGCTGATGTTTTAAAACACCTGGATAGCACTCAGCAGAATATTATTCTTTGCGGTTCCTTGTATGAATACTTTGGTAAGTCACTTATAAAAACTTTGAACACTGCAGGTAGTTCTTATAATTCTTTTGTAATAGGAATGCCAACCTGGACAGGCATGGGAGGTATCACCGGCACCAATACGGATAAGTTACAAATACTGGTAACCACGCCATACAACTACGAACAAAACAATGCTTTTATTTCCACTTTATCCGATGAATATAAAGAGGTACATTTTTCACGGCCAAGTGATATGGTTTATAAAGGATTTGAATCCATGTATCATTTCACAAAACTCTTCCTGGCAAACCCTGATACTTTTATCAACAAAAGTTCATTACCCGTTTTTACGGTTTCAAACGATTATGATTTTCAACCAATACGTTTAACAACTACTTCATTTATCCCGGATTATCTTGAGAATAAAAAATTATATTTTATCAAGATTGTAAATGGTCAGATTCAATCAATAGAATAAAATAAAAAAGCCTCAATAAGAGGCTTTCATTTTTTTTAATCCCAAAGTGTTGACCTTCTCCGGACTGTTGCTTTCATCCGCTGAATATTCCAGAGGTCAGCAGCACTAAATATATTTTTTTGCTGGCTATCTTTTCCAAGCTTAATACCTGTTGCTACTGTTTCTTTCACTTCTCTTACAAGCGTGTTCAATTCTTCCTGGTCAAGATAAACTTTAGATTCATTTTGTTCCTGTTTCATAATTGATTCTTTTTAGTCTTAAAATCTTCTATGGACAGGCAAACGGTAGAGAAATAATGCAGTTTTTGCATTTGCCCAATCAGGTATGATCATTATCAAATTGGTGGTGCAAAGATAATACCTTAATATGTAAAAAAGACACATTAATTTTTAAAAAAATGCTAATGCGCAAGAGATTAAAAAATTATATAAGCACTTATATATTAAATGGAATTTTATATCAGGAATTGTTCAACCTGTGGCTGATCAGGGATTCAACTTTCCTGAACAGATGATATGGTTTATAAACACGCCAATCCGGGAGTTCTGATAACTCGATAAACCGGTCAAGTTTTTTTCTCCTGAAATCATATTGTGCGGCTTCACTCATATTTAATGCAACTACCCAACCACCGGTGTCTTCATTTTCTTCATGCCATTCCTGGTAATAATCTTTATCACCACTATGAAAGTTCAAAACGTTTTCAGTAATCAGGATATATTTATGGATCCCATTTTCTTTCATTAAATCAATCACGTCCCGTTTTAATGTCATGATATCATTTTCAATAGCATCATTCCACTCACCTATCATTTCTATTACTGCATAACCTAATTCATAATCTGCAAACAAAATTTTCATGTATAAAGTCCGGCTCCCGAATTCATCCCATTGCGGGTGTATATAATAATTATACACTGTTTGAGAAAATTCAAACTCACTGTATTCCCTCCCAAAAAAAGGAGATTTCGGATCTTCTTCAGAAATGTAAGAATGTCTCCAGTTATAAAATGGCTCTATCTCATGCATAATCTTTCACTCAATATTTTATAAAATCATATTTCAATCAATAAGTTTTCAATTCTCCAATTTTACCCAGATCCATTATCCTTTCATTTGCCCATTTCAATGCAAGTTTCAATTGCTGTGCCATCGTCAAATCTGAATTATCCAAAACAAGAGCATCAACTGCCTGCTTCAAAGGGCTTACTGCCCGGTTGCTATCAATATAATCCCGCATCTCAAGATTTTGTTTTACTTCTTCAATTGATATCCCGGGGTTTATTGCAAACAATTCTTTAAACCTCCTTTGCACCCGCACTGCGATATCCGCCTTCATAAAAATTTTTAATTCAGCATGCGGAAAAACTGTTGTACCAATATCGCGGCCATCCATCACTATACCTTTCTTCTCACCGATTTTTTGTTGTTGTGCCACTGCAAATGACCTTACTTTTGGCAAAGCTGCTACATCACTTACTTTTTCGTTGATGATCATTTCTCGTATCATCATTTCAACATGTTCATCATTCAGATATATATCGCTTTTTCCAGTTCCAGCATTAAATCCAAATGATAGATGAATATTATCCAGTGCATCTGTCACCTGCTTTTTATCTGACAGGTTTACATTGTTACGCAAAAAATATAATGTAATAGCCCTGTACATAGACCCACTGTCCACATACAGGTAATGAAGCTCATTGGCCAGTTGTTTTGCCAGTGTACTTTTACCACATGACGAATAACCATCAATTGCAATTATGATCTTCTGCTTCATATTGCAAAACTGAGCAAAATTTTCCGTAAAAAAATTTATTGATTGACTACTTCCACACCAGGATGTTTTGATGCATCAAACACAAACTGGCTGTCGGGGATAACAGTATTTAGAGAAGCATTACCAAAACTAACCTCAGTTATATTCCCAGGTTTATCAACAACCACAGCTTTTGAAATAAGATTATTGGCTTTATTAATGAAAAGGTTGATTTGTTTAAAATTTTTTCTTTTATCTACAGGCACCACTTGCACCTGGTAAACTGTAGAGCCGGTTGAAACCATTGTTGATACAAAATCTTTTTTATTAAAACCCGTTATGATTTGTTGTGGTGAAAGATCATCATCATCATATTCTGCTTTGGCAACAGTCACTTCACCCTGGCCATCATAGTTCCATATCTGTACACCATTGCAAAAAATTTCTGAGCCATCCTGTTTTACATAATATTTTGGCCCTTTTATTTTTAAAATACCTTTTGAAGTTGCCTGGGTATGGCCGAATTTATCTTTTTGTGTTAAAGTGAAGCTAACATTTATCCCTTTTGCTGATTGCACTTTTGCTGCAGCCTTATCAAGTATGCTTTGTGCATCCTGTGAAAAAGCGCTAAAGGCTAATAATTGTAAAATAAAAATGAATGCTGTTATTTTTTTCATTCAATAGATTTAATGCAAATTTCGACAATGATAACTGAAAGTAGTTTAGCCATGATGTTTACATTCTTGAAATGAGAACAGATTTTTGTTTTTATTAACTGCAAAAAGCCGGATGCCTGAAGCTGATATAGGTAATTTGCCCGAAAAATATATCTTTGCACGTTTTATGAAATTTTTACCTGGTATTTTGTTGAGTATTCTGGTGCTGGCATCCTGCACATCCAAGTTTGGAAAGGTGCTGAAAAGCAAGGATAAAGAATACAAACTGAAGATGGCAGAACAATATTATGCCAAGAAGGACTATACCAAAGCACAACAGTTATATACTGACTTGTTACCGCTTTATAAAGGCGATCCAAGGTTTGAAGATATTTATTATAAATATGCATATACAGCATATTACCAGAAGGACTATATGAATGCAGAGAACCTCTTTAAAACCTACAGTGAAAATTTTCCAAACAGTAATAAGGTAGAAGAAATGGAATTTATGCGTTGTATGGCCTATTACAAGCAATCACCAAAGGTGGACCTTGACCAGACCAATACAACAAAAACAATTGCATTATTGCAGGCATTTATTACAACCCACCCGGATTCAAAAAGGGTGAGTGAAGCAAATGACATTATTGATGCCTGCAGAAAAAAGCTGGAATTGAAAGAATACAATAATGCTTTGTTATATTACAACCTTGGATATTTTAAATCAGCCGGTGTTGCTTTTTCTGTATTGATGGATAATTATCCTGACTCTGACAATGGCGACCTTTATGCATTAAATTCCATAAAGTCATATTATAAATATGCACAAAACAGTATCATAGATAAACAGGAAGAAAGATATGAAAAAGTGATTGCAGATGTAAATGATTTTGAACAACGCTTTCCATCCAGCAAACTTACCGACCAAGTAGAAACATTTAAAACTGATTCTGAAAATAATATTAAAAAACTTCAAACAAATACTAATGAGCAAACTAAGAAGGCAACTAAGCGCTAATACGCTGAATACAGTTGAAACAAAAAGCCTGTTGCAGATAAAAGGAAAAACAGGTAACCTGTATGAATCAATTGCCATAATCGGTAAAAGGGCAAATCAAATCAATATTGCCATTAAAGAAGAATTGCATAATAAGCTGGAAGAATTCGCGAGTCATACAGACAGCCTGGAAGAAATCCATGAAAACAAAGAGCAGATAGAAATTTCAAAGGCATATGAAAAAATGCCAAATCCGGCTATTCTTGCAACACAGGAGTTCCTGGAAGATAAAATCTATTTCAGGAAGAATGATGACGATCTATACCGTTAGTGTAATCTAAATCGTATTTTTAATCCCGCAAGATTGCGGGATTTTTTATCTGTATTATGTTGAAAGGCAAAAAAATATTGTTAGGAATTTCTGCAAGCATTGCAGCTTATAAATCTATTCTTATTGCTAGGCAATTAATAAAGGAAGGTGCAGAAGTGAAAGTTATCATGACCCCGGCTTCAAAAGATTTTGTTTCATCACTTGTGCTTTCAACACTTACAAAAAATAAAGTATTATCTCAAATAGCTACTGAAGAAAGTTGGGCAAATCATGTTATGCTAGGCCGTTGGGCAGATGTTATGTTGATAGCGCCTTTAAGTTGTAACACATTATCAAAAATGGCGAATGGCCAATGCGATAATTTATTATTGGCTGTTTATTTATCTGCAACCTGCCCGGTCGTAATAGCACCCGCAATGGATGAAGATATGTGGCACCACCCTGTCACTCAAAAAAATATTACGCAATTAAAAGAATATGGATACACTATCATTGATGTAGAAAGGGGTGAATTGGCAAGTGGCTTATATGGTGATGGAAGAATGGCTGAACCTGAGCAAATCATTACATTTTTGTCTGAACATTTTTTCAGAACAAATGAATTAAAAAATAAAAAAGCTTTGGTAACAGCGGGGCCAACATACGAACCCTTAGATCCCGTTCGTTTTGTAGGAAATCATTCTTCTGGGAAAATGGGATTCGCACTTGCTGAAGCATTATATGAAAAAGGTTGTGATGTTACAATTATTGCAGGTCCTGTTCATCCGATAAAAAAGTATGAAGGGATAAAAATTATTCAAACAAACACAGCAGAAGAAATGTATGCCGCCTGTATGCAATTACATCCTGAAATGGATATTGAAATAATGGCTGCAGCAGTTGCAGATTACAAGCCTGAAAATATTGCACCGGAAAAAATTAAGAAAAATAATACGGACCTTACAATTCAGCTTATTAAAACAAAAGACATCCTGGCAACACTCGGTGCAGATAAAAAAAATGGTCAGTTACTAGTAGGCTTTGCACTGGAAACAAATAATGAAAGAGAGTACGCAAAAACCAAGTTGAAAAACAAAAATGCAGATATGATCGTTCTCAATTCATTAAAAGATAAAAATGCAGGATTTGGTTTTGATACCAATAAAGTTTCTGTTTATTCTGCAGACGATACATGGGTTGAATTGGAACTTGCATCAAAAAAAGAAATTGCCAACAGGATTGTTGAACTGATAATTGAAAAAAGCCATGCGTAAGATTTATATTGTATTAATACTGACAATATGTTGCAGTCCTTTCTTAAAAGCACAGGAGCTGCAGGCAAAAGTTACAATACTGGCGCAACAGATTGGATCAGGTGTTGACAAAAGTGTATTTACAACTTTGCAAAATCAGTTAACCAATTTCCTCAATAACCGCAAATGGACAAGTGATGCATTCCAGGCACAGGAGAAAATTCGTTGCAATTTTATTTTAACGCTCAACAGCGTTGATCAGGATAATGTTTATTCAGCAACTTTGGCCATACAATCTGCAAGGCCAGTATATAATTCTACTTATCAAACAGCACTGATCAATTACCAGGATGGAGATGTAAAATTTAAATATGCACAATTTCAGCAACTTGATTTTAATGACAACAGGGTGCAGGGTACAGATCCATTACAAGCTAACCTTACTGCTATCTTTGCTTATTATGCTTATATGATACTGGGATTTGATTATGATTCATTTTCACCTAAGGGGGGTGCACAGTTTTTCTCAAAGGCACAGAACATTGTCAACAATGCACCTGAATCAAAAGGTATCAGTGGGTGGAAATCTTTTGATGGGTCCAGGAACCGTTATTGGTTGGTTGACAACCTGATGAACACAAAATATAATGACATTCATGATTTTATTTACAGTTACTACAGGGATGGGTTGGACAACATGTATAAAGATGCTGAAACAGCGAGATCAAACATACTGGATGCATTATCTTCATTACAGGATTTCAACCAGGAAAACCCCAACACTATGATTGCACAATTCCTGGTACAGGGGAAATCACAGGAATTTATCGGTATTTTCAAGAATGGTGATCCGCAAAGCAAAGCCCAGGCTTCGCAAATACTTGAAACGATAGATGTATCGAATGCCAATGTTTATAAACAGCAGATGAAATGATGAAACTTTTTTTCACCACCATATTATTTTTCAGTTTTATTGCATGTACTGATAATGATACTACTATACCCAAAAATGTTATCCCTGTCAATAAAATGAAATTAATTGTCTGGGATTTAGTGCAGGCAGGATCTTATGCATCAACACTTTCTGAAAAAGATACTGCAGAAAAAAACCTGAATACAGCTTACCTGGCAGAGACATTAAAATTGCATAAAATCAGTAAAGAAGATTTTTTCAAAAGTTTTGATTTCTACCAGAAACACCCCGTATTGAATAAACAATTATTTGATTCTATCACTGCATACGCGCAAAGGCAAAGGACAAAAATGTATAAGACGAAATACTAATAATTCCTTTAGGTTTTTTTTAAGCAATATCATTCAAACCATATCGTTTTTATACTATCACATTGTGATTAAAAACCTTTCAACTATGCGAAAGATTATTTTGTCAATATTCTTAATATCGGGATTATCAGTTGTAGCAACTGCTCAATCTTTTCATCTTGGCGCCAAGGCAGGCGCAAATCTTGGTAAAATTGATGGGCAATCATTTAAAAGTGGTTATTATCTCGGTTATCTTGCAGGTGCTTATGCAGAAATCGGAATTACAAAAACAATCGCCATACAACCGGAATTGTTGTTTACTCAAACCAATACAAAAATTGATTCCGGTTTCCAGTTTTATAAACCGAGTGCAATTATTGGCAGCAAAGCAAATTTAAATTACCTCACTGTTCCAATTCTTTTAAACATTAAACCCAGCAAATTGATCACACTGCAGGTTGGGCCACAATTTGGAATCCTATTGAATAAAGATGAAACATTATTAACCAATACCGGCAATGCAATAAAAAATGGTGATTTCTCTGTATTAGCCGGCGCACAGGTGAATTTAGGTTTACTTAATATCTATGGTCGTTACGCAATAGGTTTATATGAACTGAATGATTTAGGTAACGAGCAGAAATGGAAAAGCCAGGCAATCCAGTTAGGGCTTGGGTTAAGAATTTTTTAGGGGGCATTTTAATTCTTAAAAAAAGCATCCAGTTGTTGTGATGCTTTTTTTGTTTGTGCAATTCATTCAAACTATGCAATTATTTTTGTTGGATGAATACAACAGTGAAGTTGATTGAATGTCCGAGGGATGCTATGCAGGGATGGCATAAATTTATTCCTACTGAAAAAAAAATAAAATATCTCAACAGCTTACTGAAAGTTGGATTTGATACTATTGATTTTGGAAGTTTTGTATCGCCAAAAGCCATTCCACAGATGGCTGATACAAAAGAAGTAATCCGTCAATTAGAAATTTCTGACACTAAATCAAAACTGCTCGCAATAATTGCCAATGAAAGAGGCGCTGCTGATGCAGTTAACTACGATGAAATAACATATCTCGGATTTCCTTTTTCAATTTCAGAAACATTCCAGCAAAGAAATACCAACAGCAGTATCAATGAAAGCCTGCAGAGAGTTGATGCTATTCAATCTCTATGTATTCAACATAAAAAAATATTAGTTGTTTACTTAAGCATGGCATTTGGCAATCCTTATGGTGATGCTTACAATGAAGATGTTTTATTGCATTGGGCTGCTGAAATGGCAAGCAGGGAAATAAAAATTATTTCACTGGCAGATACTGTCGGAGTAGCAACAACTGCACAGGTTTCATTGGCATGCAAAACTTTGATACAAGAATATCCTTCAATTGAAATTGGTGTTCACCTGCACTCAGGTATCCATAACAGAAAAGAAAAACTGGATGCAGCATTTTATGAAAATTGCTTACGCTTTGATGGTGCATTAAAAGGAATCGGCGGTTGCCCGATGGCACAAAATGAATTGGTCGGAAATATGGACACAATCTTTATGATTGACTATTTCAAAAACAAAAATGTGTTATTGAATTTAGATGAAAATGCTTTGCAGGAAAGTTTAATTATTGCTAACGAAATTTTTATTTAAACCATGCAGTTTTTCGCTTCAATAAATATTAAACCTTTAGAACAATGCATCACTTACCAGGATAAAATTCTGCTTACCGGTTCTTGCTTTACAGAGCATATCGGAAATTTTTTAATGGAGCATAAATTCAATACACTTCAAAACCCAAATGGTATTTTATTTGACCCGCAGAGTGTTGCTTCCAGTCTTGTTTCCTATATTCAAAACAAAAAATATTCAACAGGTGATTTATTTTTTTTGAATGAAGCCTGGAATAGCTGGCAACATCACAGCAGGTTTTCAAACCCTGATAAAAATCTTGCACTACAAACCATCAACCAAAGCCAGGAAGATGCACATCATTTTTTAAAAGATGCCGAATGGTTAATCATTACATTAGGCTCTGCATTTTCATATAAACTGGTGCAGGATTCTAACCTCATTACAGGTGCAGGAACTGACAATGGAGTTGCCAATTGTCATAAAGCGCCGGCGCAAAATTTTACCAAACACCTTAACACCATAGAAGAAATTGTAACAGCTTTTGACAATACGATTTACAGGCTGTTTCATTTTAATAAAAAACTGAAAATTATTTTCACCATAAGCCCGGTAAGGCATTTGCGTGATGGTGTTGTTGATAATAACAGGAGTAAAGCCAGGCTGATTGAATCAGTGCATCATTTAGTCAATAAGTTTGACAGGCTTTTTTATTTCCCTGCTTATGAACTTGTGATTGATGTATTGAGGGATTATCGTTTTTATGATGTTGACCTGGCACATCCTAATTATGCAGCAACACAATTTGTTTTGGAAAAATTTTCTGATTACGCTTTTGATGATTCAACTAAAACATTACTGGAAGAAATTAAGAAAATTGTTATCGCCAAAAAGCACAAGCCTTTTAATCCTCAATCTTCATTACACAAAAAATTTCTGCAACAACATTTGGAAAAAACAAAAACACTCATGCAGTTAAATCCTCATCTTCATCTTGAAGAAGAAATAAAATATTTTTCAGGCAAAAAGGATTTGTAAGAAAACCAGGAGAGAAAAATTTTATTCACTGGCTACGATGCCATGAAAAGCAGAACGTATGGCGCCGCATACATCTGTATCAATCATTTTTTCAGCAAGGGATAACATATTGCAGAAAGCAATATCATTACTGATACCATGACCGATGATAACTGGTTTAGCCACACCAAGAACAGGTGTGCCACCATAATTTTCATAAGCAAACCGGCTAATAAATTCATCGTTGTGCAGGTTGCGGCTTTTTACAATATCATAAAAAGATTCACCAAGTTTCAACACTACATTACCTGTAAAGCCATCGCATACCGTAACATCGGGGCCACCGTTAAAGACATCTCTGCCTTCAACATTGCCCATGAAATTTATCTGGCGATTTTCTTTTAAGAGTGGATAGGTCTCTTTTGCCAACGCATTGCCTTTACCTTCTTCTTCACCAATATTCAGCAAACCAACTTTTGCATCACTGATACCTAAAATTTTTTTTGCGTACAAGCTACCAAGAATAGCAAACTGGTCAAGATGTTGTGGTTTGCAATCAACATTCAAACCCACATCGAGTAATAAACTTGTGCTGCCGCCAACTTTGGGAATCATGGTAGCAATGGTAGGACGAAGAACACCTTCAAGTGGTTTTAAAAAAAACATGGAGCCAACTAACATAGCTCCTGTATTTCCTGCACTTAAAAAAGCATCAGCTTTTCCTGATGCCAGCAATTGAAATCCCTTTGAAATAGATGAATCGGGTTTATCTTTTAAAGCCTTTGTAGGATGTTCATGATAGCCGATCACTTCAGTACTGGGTATAATTTTTACATGCTCCGTGGGCACAGAATAAGTTTGCATCAATGATGTTAATTGTTGTTCATCACCAATGCAAAAAACAGTTGCTTTATCGCCACTGTTTTGTAAAAATAATTTCAGGCCTTTAACGGCTTCAAGTGGTGCATAATCACCACCCATCATGTCAAGCGCAAGATTCATTGCTTCGAGCAATTGATTTATGCTTTCAGGGGAGCTTTTTCAGAAACAACCTTTCCTTTGTAGTAAAGTTTACCTTCACTTACATGTGCACGATGGCGAACATGCATTTCACCAGTAGTGGTGTCCTTACTCAAGGTCACTTCTTCAGCCTTGTAGTGTGTTCTCCTCTTTGCACCGCGCTGTTGTGAGTGCCTGCGTTTTGGATTTGGCATAATTATTAATTTTATTAATTCAGATCTTTAAATTGTTTCAGAGCTTTCCACATCGGGTTAGACTCTTTATTTTCAGGATGTTCATTATTTGCCAGTTTTGCCAGCACATCCTTGTTGCACTGCGTTCCACCCATAGCATCCGGTGGACAGGTTTTCTGCAATGGGATGCTGAGGTTAATGAACTCAAATATCCAGTCTGCCAGGTGCAGGTGGCTTTCTCCACGGCTGATATAATAAACATCGGGGTCTTCCTCCTGTTCATTCATTTCATCCGGGTTATCCACCAGTTTGACCATCACCTTAAATTCATCCCATAACTGAAAATTCAATGGGTTACCACATCGGTCGCATGATACGTCAACCGTTCCATCCACATCAAACTTTAACAACATAAAGCCATTTTTCTTATCAAGCTCCAGCTTAACAGTGGCTTTACAGTTGGTAAAATCCTGGTCACCATAATTGGTAAAGAACTTATCATCAATCGAATATTCGAAATGATGTACTCCTGGTTTCAGGCCTACAAACGGTATTTCAAATGCTCTTCTGAAATTCATTGCCTGAAATTTTGGGCTGCAAAAGTAATTGAAAAAATATAAAGCACAAAGCTATCCATATTCTTTCACTAAAGTAGGCCAAACTTTAGCAAAATGAAAGTAAATAGGTTGAATTACAACTTAATTTATTGAAAAATTGTTTTGAAGAACAATCAGGAGTGACAACGTTTATCAATAAGCTTGATGATTTCTTCTGTTAGCATGGGTTAATCATAAATCACTGCCAGGGGGCAGAATTAATTTTTTATATTTTGGAATAGGGTCTTTTATTTTAAGCTAAAGTTTTATGTTTAATCTTGTATTCGTTTTGAAGCTTCTTTTGATATGCTTTAAAATAAGACCATGGATTATCAGGGTTCTTAAGCTTATATTCAATGAAAAACCTTTTTTCTTCAGGAGTCATTGATAACATGCCTCTTTCTTCATCAGTCATTTCAGACAACTCTTTTGCTGCAGTTCTTGACCTGTTTTCTATCACTAAATCTTCAAACTTTTGTAAAAAATCTTTCAAATCAAATAATTCAAGTATAACCTTATTATCATTCAAAAGTTCCCTTTTCCTATCAGCTAATAACTTCCTGAAGTTTTTTACTGTCTGAGAATTTATGTCGGTATGCAATTCTTTCAAGCTCATTGCGGTTTATTATCAATTGAGAAAATTTTGCTTGTTTTCCTTCGAAATTTGTAAACTCGAAATTACGGAATTTCACTTTGTCGTTAAAGTGCTTTTTTAACAAGGACTGCCGTTGGTTTATAGTTTTAGCAACTTTTTCATAGTGAGAAATCGAAACGAATCTCCCGATTTTATCTCCTCTTTCTAATTTACTTAAAAAAGCCCTTTTGGGGTTGGCACTATAAACAAAAACTTCAACATTAAACCCCATATCAATAGAGACCTTTACAAATTCAAGGAATCTTTTTTCATCATTTATTGTTCCATCATAAATCAATTCATTTTGTGCAAACATTTTCAAATGGCTTGTTTTGCCTGTTGCTGGAAGGCCTGCTGCAAAAATTACTTTGCTAGTTTTCCCTTTATTATTACGAAGGGCTTCAAGAAAAATTTCATTTGTCAATAATTTACAAATACCTTGAAATTTTTGGACATTAGTCCTATCATATCCAATTGGTGCAAAGCAATCCCGGACTGCATCAGGATCAATATGCCTCGGGAAGTCAGCTAGATACTTAGCTATTAACTCCTTTTTATTAAGATTATAAAAATCTAATTGCCGTTTTGAAATTTTATCCTTCATTTCTGAAAAAACACTTCATACATTAAAAATCACCCTCTAAAATATTCAAAACCTACCTCAATAATAAACATACATATCAAATTATTCCTGATCCGCATCAAGACAATTATTCTAATATTCACCATATAAAGAACCGCTTACTTCACACAGTCAGAATCCATTCATTTATCAAAAAAATATGGCTTGCATTTATCTTCTTGCTTATTTTGCCGCAAACTTTTGCCATGCGCCAATATTTTTTTTATGTTTTAATCTCTTTTTCAGTACTCATTTTCTCATGTAATACCAACAAAGAAAACTCTTCCAAACCCGATGTACTTGCCAAAGACATTGATTCATCTGTAAAACCCGGAGATGATTTTTTTGATTATGCCAATGGCAACTGGATTAAAAATAACCCGATACCTGCTGATGAAAGCGGATGGGGTATCTTCCAGATAATTCCTGATGAAAACCTGCAAAGATTAAAGGACATCAATATAGAAGCAGCCAAATCATCCCATCCTGAAGGTAGCGCTGAACAAAAGATTGGTGATTTCTGGAAAGCAGCAAATGACACTGATAAAATTGAAAAATCGGGCATACAACCTTTACAACCCTACCTCGCTAAAATTGATTCCATACACGATGTGGCTTCTTTACAAAGCACCATGGCACAACTGGAAGTCATTGGAGTTGGTGGTGCTATTTCAATGTTTGTGGGCCAGGATGCAAAAAACAGTTCAATTCAAAACCTGCAACTCTGGCAAACAGGCCTTGGGCTTCCTGAAAGAGAATTTTATTTCAAGCTGGACAGCACATCAGTTGCTATCCGTAACGCTTATAAAAAAAATATTTCAAGTATATTATCCCTGCTCGGCGCTGATTCATCAAGTGCAAAAAAATCTGCTGAAAATATCCTTACACTTGAAACAGATTTAGCAAAAGCTAGCAGGAAAATTGAAGACCTGAGAGACCCTTATGCAAATTATAATAAATATGCAGTGAGCAACCTGGGTTCAATTACACCAAAAATTGACTGGGTACAATACATGCAGGCAATTGGCATTCAAAACCCTGGAGCTGATACAGTAATTGTGGGCCAGCCTGGATATTATAAAGAATTGGGTATTGCGCTTAATTCTTTTTCATTGGATACCTGGAAAGATTATTTACGTTATCGTCTGGCCAATGAATTTTCAGCAGCATTACCAGATATTTTTGGTGAAACAAATTTTGAGTTTCAGAAATTATTCTCAGGTGTTACTGAGAGAAAAGCAAGATGGAAAAGAATTATCGGTTCTGAACAAAATGCCATGGGTGAATTACTGGGGCAGATTTATGTAAAAAAATATTTTAATGACAAAGCCAAAGAGCGCTATTCACAGCTTGTAGAAAATGTACGTGCTGCTCTTAAAAACAGGATTGAAAAATTAGACTGGATGAGCGACAGCACCAAACAAAAAGCACTTGCCAAACTTGCAAAAGTGAAAAAGAAAGTAGGTTACCCAGATAAATGGAAAGATTTTTCTGCTTTAAAAATCACACCCGATAACTATTTCCAGGACCTTGTCAATGCCAATATCTTCTGGCATAATTACAACATCAATAAACTGGGCAAACCTGTTGATAAATCAGAATGGGGTATGTTTCCTCAAACTTATAACGCCTATTATGACCCATCCAATAATGAAATAGTTTTACCTGCTGCAGCTTTTATAGTGCCCGGTTATAATGATGATGAACTCGATGATGCAGTTGTATATGGATATATGGCAGCTTCAACTATTGGCCATGAACTTACTCACGGTTTTGATGATGAAGGCAGGCAGTATGATGGAGATGGGAATTTAAAAGGATGGTGGACACCTGAAGACTCAGCAAAATTTACACAAAGAGCAAACAAACTTGCAGACCAGTTCAGCAAATATGTGGTGGTTGATACATTTAAAATTAATGGTAAGGCAACATTGGGAGAAAACATTGCAGACCTCGGTGGAGTAGTGTTAGGATATGATGCATTCAAATTAACTGATGAATATAAAAAGGGAGAAAAGATTGCAGGTTTCACTCCATCACAAAGGTTCTTTTTGGGGTATGCAATGAGTTGGTTGGAAGAAGAGCGCCCGCAAAGTTTACGCACCCAGGTTTTAACCGATGTGCATTCACCTGCAAAATTCAGGGTAAATGGACCTTTGGTTAATGTTGATGCTTTTTATGAAGCTTTCAATATAAAACCCGGCGATAAAATGTATGTTCCAGACAGCAGCCGGGTGAGAATTTGGTAAACGATGCATTCTTGCCAGTGAATGAAGCAGCAGGAAATGTTGAAAAATTATCTAAGCAGGTAATAAACCAATAGTCTATCATTGCGTATTCATACAATACGTTTTAAACCTTGAATTATGATCTTAGGAAACTTGAAACCGGTAATTGAGGCAATATCAACAGTTTTTTGTACCCTTATTTATACCAAGAAAAGGATAAAAAAAGAGAACAAGCTCAAAGCTATTCATACCAAGACTGCTACTATTGAAGAAAATTTTAAGAGAAACTGATACACTCCTTTAATTCTTTTTCAGAATAAGCAATATTGTATTGCTTTAAAACATCATCAGGTACGCCATTCCATTGGTTAGGCCTGTTGCCAACATAACCTATATCTTTCCAACCCATTTCAGTAGAATAAAAACCAGTTGCAGTAAGGTTGCGCATCAGGTTAAAAAATGAAACACCCTGGCTCATTTCCGGTTTTGCTTTTTCAGGGTAAGCTATCTGGTCAACCACTTCTATCTGTTGCTCCGGTGTACAATCTTTGAAACCTTTCTGGTATGCATTCAGGCAATGCATATCAAGCCAACGCAATCCACCGCGCATTGGTGTTTGAAAATCCGGATCATCTTTTACAATGAACTCAATAAAATCAGCCACTTTAGCATCACTGGCACTACCACTCACATCATCTTTAGGAATAATAATATCAGCCAGTACTGTTATTGTAGAATATTCATCAGGTGTAAAAAATTTCGGCTCGGCATCAAGCTTTTCTTCATAAGCTTTTTCTTCAGCCATGCGGTCAATACCAAAATCTTTACCCGGTGCTTTGACTTCAGCTTGTTTGGTTTCATTCTTACATGCATCTGCTACTACACCCGCACTGATAGCGGTAATGCCCATTGTCTTCAGATATTTTCTTCTATCCATATTTAATTAAAATAAGTTTTTTAAAACAATTTTTTCTATCGAATGCCCATGCATTTATAATAAAACATTATGCGGGCAGGTTTTGTTTTTTCAACTGATCAACGATATAATCACTTGCTCTCCATGAGAGGGCGAGAATGGTATGCGTAATATTTTTATCAGCCTGTGAAACAAAAGCGCCACCATCCACACAAAAAATATTTTTTGCATCATGTGCCTGGCACCATTCATTCAATGCAGATTTTTTAGGGTCACTCCCCATTCTCACTGTACCTGCTTCATGAATGATGTTACCCGGGTTATGTAAGCCGTAATTATTTTCAGGGCCATCATCACCATAGGTAATTACTGCACCCATCTCGGTCAATATTTCCTTGAAAGTTTCTTTCATGTGCTTTGCCTGTTTGATTTCATATTCACTGCTCTTCACATTGAACCTCAAAACAGGTATCCCATATTTATCAACAACATTCGGGTCAATTTCACAATAATTACTTTCAAAAGCCAAAGCCTCACCACGGCCTGCCATTCCAACTGATGCACCATAGAAAAACCGGTAATCTTCTTTTAATGATTTACCATACCCACCTGCATCTTTTCTCTTTCTTGTAGCAACAGGTTTACCATTCATGTATTGAATATCCCACCCAAAACCATATGCAGGTTGATCCATACCACCACCGTATTCAATATGATAGCCACGAGGGAAATCAAGTTTTTTATTATCCAGCCACCATGGGGTATAAACATGCATGCCACCAACACCATCTTCATTATACCGTTTACGGCCAAATAAATTTGGCAGATAACCACCCATGTCAGCACCAGTAGAATCATGCAGGTATTTGCCTACAACACCACTGGAATTGGCAAGGCCTGCAGAATGACGCGGTGATTTTGAATTCAGCAACAACCTTGCACTTTCACAAGCGCTTGCTGCAAGGATAACTGTCCTGCCTTCTACCACATATTCCTGCATATCTTCTTTGTTGATATAAGACACACCAGTTGCCAGGCCTTCTTTATTTGTCAACACTTCACGAGCCATACAATTGGTGAGCACATCCACATTTCCTGTTTTCATTGCGGGAAAAATCAAAACTGATGATGATGAAAAATCAGCATACACTTTACAACTCCTTCCACATTGCGAACAGAAGAAACAAGAGCCTCTTTCATCATTTATCTTTTTTGTCAGGATTGATAAACGTGATGGAATAACAGGAATATTCAATGATGTACCTGCTCTTTTGATCATTAATTCATGTAAACGTGGTTTGGGTGGTGGAAGAAAAATCCCATCAGGATCATTTGGCAAACCTTCATTGGTACCAAACACACCGATGAGTGATTCTACTTTATCATAATAAGGCTTTAAATCTTCATAACCAATCGGCCAGTTATCACCAAGTCCATCAATATCCCTTCTCTTAAAATCTTTTGGGCCAAACCTCAAAGTAATCCTGCCCCAGTGATTGGTACGGCCACCAATCATTCTTGCACGCCACCAGTCCCATTTGGTATCATCAACATGTGTGTAAGGTTCACCATCAATTTGCCATGCCCAGTAACAACCATCAAAATCACCAAAAGGCCTGAACCTGGTGCCACGCCCTCTTCTTGGCGAAGCCCATGGTGGCTGCAACTGGTTTGAATTTTTTGCAGGATCAAACATTGGGCCTGCTTCAATTAAACAAACTTTTAAACCGGCTTTTGCCAATACATAAGTTGCCATTCCGCCACCTGCGCCGGAACCAATAATAACTGCATCGTATCTCTTTGGATTTTTCTTGATCTGTAAAGTGCCCATTGCTGCTTGTATTTTCGTTAGTAGGGGCTAAAATAAGCATTCACCTGTTAAATAAAAAACTGTTTATCATTGATTTTATTTTTAATTGTATTAATGTTTGGGAAATGAATGACTTGACAACAACTGTATCAAATACTCAGTTGTTCAATCCGGGTGAAATTTATTAGCTAAAAAATTTTATCAATACATCAATAACATAAAAGGGAAACAGGTCAAAAAATATTTATCCTGCTTTTGAATTTTGGGCATTTGAAAAATCTATTGCAAGAGAAAAAGTATATTGCAAAAAACCTTCTTTACATTTTTGTAAACTTATTTCATGAATATTATTGCTATTGACTTAGGCACTACCAATTGCAAAGCAGTTATCGTAAATATGAAGAGCGAGGTGATGAAAACTTTTCACGTTGCCACAAAACCCATCGAACCAAAACAAGGATGGAATGAACAAAATCCTGATGAAATCTTTGATGCTGTCACATTTCTTCTAAAAAAAACCATCAGTTTTTGTGGTGAAGAAAATGTTGCCTGCGTGTCTTTCAGTTGTGCCATGCATAGTTTGCTGGTTGTTGATGCAAACGGTAAGCCTTTGATGAATATGCTTACCTGGGCTGATTTGCGCAGCGCAAAATATGCTCATGCTTTAGAACAAAAACCAGTAGCAAAAAAAATATATCGTGTTACGGGTGTTCCCATTCATGCCATGTCGCCATTGTGCAAACTGATATGGATGAAACATGAATCAAAAAACATATTCAACAAGGCATATAAATTCATCTCCATCAAAGAATATATTTTCTTAAAACTTTTTGGAAAATATTTAGTTGATTATTCCATCGCAGCAGCTACAGGTTTTTTTGATGAAAAAAAATTATGCTGGTATGATGATGCTTTAAAAATTGCCGGCATTGCAAAAAATAAACTATCAGCACTCTACCCTGTTGAACATTTTGAGACAGACATGCTGCCTGCAATGCAAAAAAAATTAAGAATAAAAAAAGCTATCCCTTTTGTTTTAGGTGCAAGTGATGGAGCTTTGGCAAACATTGGTTGCGGCATCCTTGATACAGAAAATGCTGCAGTTACTGTTGGCACAAGTGGTGCGGTCCGCGTTACTTCTCATCAATATCTTGCAGATAAAAAGCAACGGTTATTCAGTTATTATGTTACTGATGGGTTTTATATTACAGGTGGCGCTATCAACAACGGTGGCGTTGCTTTACAATGGCTGGTTGAAAAAGTTTTTGAAAACAATTTCCGTGATGAAAAACAATTGAGCGATTTAGTTCAATCCGCATCAAAAATTAATGCAGGTGCAAACGGTTTAATATTTCTTCCTTACATTTTTGGTGAGCGTTCACCATACTGGGATGAAAAAGCAAAAGGTTGTTTTATCGGTTTAACAGCATCCCACACAAAAGCACATATTACCAAAGCCGTGCTTGAAGGCGTTTGCTTTTCAATCAATGATGTATTGAAAGCGGTTGAAGAAACAAGCAACTATATTAAAAAATTATATTTAAGTGGTGGCATCATTCAATCTGATGAATGGGTACAGATGTTAGCTGATATTACAGGGAAAGAAATTTTAGTCAATGAATCTGCTGACGCATCAGCATTAGGTGCTGCCTTTATTGGTATGAAAGCAATGGGTGTTGTAAAAAGCCTGGCTGCAGCAAAAAGATTTATTAAAAAAGTAAAAACCTTCAAGCCTGGTAAACCCAATCATTCCATTTATAAAAAATACTTTGCTATTTATTGTAGCCTGTATAAAAAACTCAATGAGACATTTGATGAAATCAGCCTTGTTAATGATGTTGTATAAATAATCATCAACAGAATTGAATATTTTTTTCATTCAACTAAATGTTCAAAAAATAAACATGTAAACCTTGTTATAAATTTTCCTGATTAATGCCTTTCGTTTTTTATGCAGGAGACCGACCCTTATTTTTGCAAAAAATCACTGAATGAATTTAATTGAAGAACTGAGCTGGAGGGGGATGATCCAGGATATAATGCCCGGCACTGAAGAACAGTTGAATAAAGAAATGACTGCCGGTTATATAGGTTTTGATCCCACTGCTGACAGTTTGCATATCGGTAGCCTTGTGCCTATTTTATTATTGGTGCATTTACAAAAAGCAGGACATAAGCCTTTTGCATTGGTGGGTGGCGCAACCGGCATGGTGGGTGATCCAAGTGGCAAAAGTGAAGAAAGGAATTTATTAAGTGAAGATATACTTCAACACAACCTGGCTGGTGTAAGAAAACAGTTGGAAAAGTTTTTGGATTTTGATGAAAGCAAACCCAATGCTGCAGTGATGGTGAATAATTATGACTGGTTTAAAGGATTAAATTTCCTTGATTTCATCCGTGATGTCGGCAAACACATCACTGTGAATTATATGATGGCAAAAGATAGTGTGAAGAAAAGATTTGAAGCAGGCAATGGCATCAGCTTTACTGAATTTTCATACCAGTTGATACAGGGTTATGATTTCTATTGGTTGTATAAAAATCATAATTGCAAATTACAGATGGGTGGCAGCGACCAATGGGGAAACATCACGACAGGCACTGAATTAATCCGTCGTAAATCTGGTGGTGAAGCTTTTGCTTTTACCTGTCCATTATTAATGAAATCTGATGGCACCAAGTTTGGAAAAACTGCCGGTGGCAATGTGTGGTTAGATGCTGAAAAAACTTCGCCATATCATTTTTACCAATTCTGGTTGAATGCAGCAGATGACGATGCAAAAAAATGGATTAAGATTTTTACATTCTTACCCAAAATTGAAATTGATGATTTAATACAACAGCACGAGCAGGATGCAGCGCAACGTTTGCTTCAAAAAAAATTAGCAAAAGAAGTTACACAATTTGTGCATGGTGAAAATGGTTTGAAACAGGCATTGGAAACAACTGAAAAATTATTTGCACATCAAACAGCGCCTGCTGAAAGTTTATCAGAGAATGATTTGGAAAATATGGAAGGTGTTGTGAAAATTGATTATGCAATTCCATCCAATGGTGTTGATGTAACAACATTTTTAGCTGAATCAAAAATATTTTCCAGCAAAGGTGAAGCAAGAAAAATGATTCAGAATGGTGGTATCAGCATCAACAGGAAAAAAGTAGAAAGCTTACAATTGATGGTGGAAAGTTCAATGTTGTTACACCATAAATATTTGCTCATACAAAAAGGCAAAAAGAATTATTATTTAGTAAAAGCACATTAATCATTTTCTTTTTTTATAACCTGAAAAGAAAATTATTGCAAACCATTTATTGCATATCAGGCCTTGGCGCAGATAAAGGCGTGTTTCAGTTTCTTGACTTGTCGTACGTTAATCCTGTTTTTATAGAATGGTTCAACCCGGGTAAGAATGAAACGTTGCAGCAATATGCAAAACGGTTGCAACAACAATATATCACAGAAGAAAAACCTGTGATAGTTGGTTTATCCCTTGGCGGAATGGTTGCAACTGAAATTGCGAAACTGTTGCCAGGCGCAACTGCCATTATTGTTTCCAGCGCTAAGACAAAAAACGAAATTCCTTTTTACCTGAAAACATTTCGTTACCTGCCATTGCACAAAGCTTTGCCCGGATGGATGATTCGTCAACATACACCTGTGCGTGAATATTTTCTTGGCGCAAAAAACAAAGACTGCATCAGTTATGTAAAATATGTTGCACAACATGCTGATGGTAATTTTTACAGGTGGGCAGTTGGCGCCATTTTACATTGGGAAAACACAACCATACCATCAAACGTGATTCACCTTCATGGTACAAATGATAAACTCTTGCCTTATCGTTTTGTACACCCTGATTTCACCATCGTGAATGGCGGGCATTTAATGATTATCGAAAATGCTGTTGAAGTTTCAAAAACAATAAAAAAAATTATCACTGAAAAAACAACATCACCTGTTCATTAAGTTGTTTTCTGTATAAATGCATCAAAACTATTTATTGCAATCATCTTTGTAGTGAGATAACCTTCAGCATATTTTACACCCACACGCTTACCAAACATCAAAGCCCTTGCCCTGATTACATTTAAAAAATCCGGGTCAGAAATATAGGTTTGCGGTTCGCTTGTATCAGTAGTATTGAACTGTGTGGTATAACAAAGTACAGCTTTTATTTTCTGGTCAAATGTTTCTGATATATCAAATAAAAAATCAGGTTTTAAATATCGGTCCTGGATATAATGAAATACATAATGCGGCCTCCAATGTTCCTGTTTTTCTCCGTTGAATTCTGTTTCAATTTTTCGCAGGCCTGCGAGGAATGCAGCATCAGCAACAAGCTTCGAACTTCTACCATGGTCAGGATGACGGTCTTCCAATGCATTACACAAAACAATTTCAGGTTGATATTTCCTGATTGCAACAATCACTTTGCGGAGGTTTGTTTCATCGTGCTGAAAAAAACCATCAGCCATTTCCAGGTTTTCACGTGCATGAACACCCATTGCTTTTGCAGCATCTGCTGCTTCCTTATCTCTTGTTTCTGCAGTGCCCCGTGTCCCTAATTCGCCTCTTGTTAAATCAACTACTGCAACTTTTTTTCCTTGTGCCACTGCAGCAATCAAAGTGCCTGCACAACCCAATTCCACATCATCCGGATGAACGCCAAATGCGAGTATGTCTGTCTTCATATTTCCAAAAATAAAATGATTATAGTTTGAACGAAAAACTAAATATTAAAATCGCTTCAGTATGCTGCAACAAATATTACAAAAACAAAACAGAAGGAGTAATTTCAGATACAACTTTAAAGAAACTGATGTTGTAGGTTTTTAAGTAAAAGGACTATTGCAATTAGTTCCTGTAAAATGATTATCCTTTTCTATAGCCATACATTTTTTCAACATCCTGTACTATCAGTTCCATATCATGGTCATCACCGTTGGGGTCATAATCCTGTCGCAAGTTTGAACCAAATACAAGCGCAATGGTTTGCCAGAAGCCTGCATCAAAACGGCCTTTGTAATCTTCAATTATCTCGTAACAATTATTACCTGTCTGACGGTAAATCAGTTTCATCAAAACTTTTCCCTGGTACACTGAAAGTTGTTTTAATTTATCAGCAAATTCAGCTTTCAATTCTTTCTCCCTCGACTGTATTATCCTCTTACGTTCTTTCTTATCTGTTACATTCACCAGTTGAGCATTAATTTCATTCATGACTTTTGATGCCCTGATAGCATAAGGATAAGTAACATATACAGCATTCCTTAATCGTGTCCATTCTTTGTAACGTTTCCTTCCGGCTGCAGTCAGCTTTCCATACACATAAGCATCTTCTAACCAGGAACAGGGAATAGTATCACCATTAGGCTCCACACAGGCTTCAACAATTATTGTATCGTTCACCCCAAGATGATTTTTGCCGGCAATAGTGATTGGATAGGGGTGGGAAGTTTGTGCAGCAGTCTGCAAAGTGCCAAACAAATATGCAAAGCATATTATGTTTTTCAATGAGGGCAAAAATCTGCACGGTTGCATAAGCTGTTTTGAAATTATTATCGCACTAACTGCAATTTATGCTATTGAGCTGTTGTATGTAACCTTACAAATTGTTATATTATTTGAGAAAAAAGACAAAAATTTATACAACGGAGGTTTTAAATGTTTTCCTTACTCTTTGCACCACACTCATTACAAACCCGGTAATCATAATGATTATACCAATCCACAATAAACTTACGAACGGAAACTGGTAAACTTTAAGTGTAATAATAGATTGTATGCCCTGGTCTTCTTTAATGCCAAATTCTATTTTGCCATCACCGGTATCGGATAATTTATTGAAACGTATAATGAGGCTTTGTGCAATCACTGTGTCAGGAATAATACGAAGCGTATTATCTTTTAAAGCAATAACAGGCATTGCCCTGTATCGCATCCCATCAGTGGAAATAACAGTCATATTCATTCCAATACCCACTTCTCCCGGTTGTAATGGCCGCTTTAAAGAATCTGCACTTTTTACAATATCATTTAAAACAATGATACCACTTGAATAAAAAACAGAATCGCCGGGTTTCATTTCAACAGGTTTATACTGGCTGGTATCATCCTGCCTGCCTTGTGATGAAGCAGAGACATACACAAAAATATCGCGGTTCCAGTAGTGCTTGTTATCAGGATTGGCCGACTGCCCTTCCATCCCTTTATTATTATTAATCAGGTCAGGGTAAATACTGAATTTTTCTTTTCCATCCTTACTCACAAAATCAAGCTGGAAATATTTTTTATGGTCAATATTGTTGACTGAATCACCAACATAAGTAACATCATATTTCCCCATATCAGTTTTCACTCCTTTAAACAAAGTGAGGTTTTCCTGTGGGTCATAATCTTTTGATTTAGGCAATAAAGCAATTCCGGTTGTGTTTTCACTTAATACAGTTTTACGGCTGGAAGAAACAAGGATACCTATCAATGCAATCGCGAATCCGATATGCGCAACAGATGCACCTGCTGATTTCATTTTCCCTTTCAGCCCAACCCATATATATGCAAAGTTTGCAACAAATGCATAAACGGATGCAAACATGGCAACATAAATTGCCACCATAAAACCTGCACCTTTTTCGGTATAATCAATATTTCCAATGAATATGATACAAAGGCTGATAGCAAGCGCTATCAATGTTGGCCATAATATCTTACTGTAGAAAGTTTTCTTATCAGTGTTTTTATATTTTAAATACTGGGTAAAAGCTGAAAGCACACCAATGATAATGGCAATAAAAATCTGGATTTGATTGTAAGAAAATTTTGTGTCTTCCGGCATGGCGATGTTGGTGCCAAACACTTTATTATAAACCGGTATTGATGTTTTTGAAATGATAATGATTCCTGCAAGAAATAAAACCAACGAACCAATAAACATCCAGAATTCCCTGCTGTAACTGCTTTCTTCTTTTTTAATTGAAGGGATACTTTTACTCCGGTAGAAAAATAAAATCATCGCAGGTATAAAAAATACCAGGATAAAACTTATCAGTTGTACAGACATATCCTGTTCTGTAAATGCATGCACAGAAGTATCACCTAAAATGCCACTACGGGTCAGGAATGTAGAATATAAAACAAGTGAAAAAGAAAGTATATAAAAAAGATAAGTTGATTTTAAAGAGTATCCGCTGCTTTTAAAAACAAGGTTGGTATGTAAGCCCGCAATCATTACAAGCCATGGCACCAGTGATGCATTTTCAACAGGGTCCCATGCCCAGTAACCACCAAAGTTTAATGCTTCATAAGCCCATGCGGCACCCATCATGATACCGCCACCCAATGCAGCGCCGGAAAATGCTGCCCAGGGAATTGCAGGTTTTGTCCATGTATGGTCATTCTTCATCAACCCTGCAATGGCATAAGAAAAAGGAACTATGGTAGATGCAAATCCCAAAAACAAAATGGGCGGATGTATCACCATCCAATAATTCTGCAATGTTGCATTCAGGTCATTACCTTCCATGATTTTAGGGAACTGCAGGTAATCAGGATTGGTGAATAACATGGGTGCATATAATTCATTCCTTAACAAAGAAAACGGGTTGCTGCCCATCTTCCATCCAAAGAAATAAATTCCCAGCAACATGGATGCAATGCATACCTGTGCAAAACTCAACACAGTCATCACAGGCGCTTCCCATTTTTTGCTGCGCCAGATTAAAACCCAGCCCAACAGGCAATGCCAGATATTCCAGAGCAGGAAACTACCTTCCTGGCCTTCCCATAAACTTGCAAATAAATATTTCTTTGCAAGGCTGCGGCTGGAATGGTTCCATGCATAATAATATTCGTGATAGTGGTTGGAAACAATAAAAAATAATGTGAAGAAAACACCTAACACACTTATCGTTTCAATTCCGAAAGCGATACGTGCCATTCTTATCCAGCTACGTTGTTCTTCCTGTAATTTATTTCTTGACGCTTTAAAATAAGAGATGGTTGCAATCAGTGAAGCTACAAAAGAAAGTATTGCTAAAAAATGTCCCAATTCTCCATAAAACAAATGTTCACCGTTATACTTCATGCCGCGTTAATGCTTTAATCAATTTTTGCCGAAATGCCGTTGTATCAAAATACCTGCAATCATTTTATTGATGCGCTGATGCTTTTAGCATTGGCATCGGCATCATCTTTATATTTAGAAGGACATTTCAATAAGATATCTTTACATTCAAATTTTCCATCTTCCACTTTTCCTTTCAACACCAGTCTTTCACTTTTTTCCATATCGGTGGGTTTCGAATTATGATAAACCACTTCAATAGAATTTCCTAAAGTATCAATTGCTGTAAAAGTTAAATAGTTCGGATTTTTAATTGGGTCATAATTCATGGGCCTGGTCTTATCCATCTTTGCAATCAGGTTTACAAACTTGCCCGGCTTTTGTTTGGCTGAAGCAATAGTTTCATAAGTGGTTACATTGCCCATAAAGCTTATCAGCGCAGCAATCGCAATTGCAATCAACACCAGCGCTACAATATGCGTTTTCTTCATAGAAAAAATTTCGAACGCAAAATTAACTTAAAAGAAGATGCGATAGTCCGTTAATGTTGCAAACAATATTCTAATTATTCTCTCCTGCCTCTGTAACATCAACAACTACTGATGTTCCAGGTACAAAATATGGAAGTTATTCCTCACAAAATTTCAGGCATCGCCTATTATGGTAATTCCTTATCTGTAGAAAATGATGAAGCCGGCAAACCTTTACCATTAAATAAGCTGCCCACTGCATCATCATAATACGCATACCTGACTCCTGTTGGATTTGTTACACCATCTGCTGTTACTACTATTTTATCACCTTCAATAACTGCTGTTGCAGGCATCCATTTTCCATCACCACCTTTCAATTCAAAATTATTTAATGGTTTATTGTATGATGTAAGCCCACCTTCAACATGCGTAAACGAAACGATGGCTTTATTTCCTTTTATCTCAAAGCTTTGATACAAAGGCCCGCTGTAAATAATATTTTTATCTCCATAAGTTTTGTTTAATGCCCATAACGACAACCTTTTGCCCACATCCTGTTTATCCGAAGGATGGATATTATCAGTTTCACCGATATCCATTGTTACTGCCATGCCGGTGTTGGATAAATATTGCAATGTCCTTCGTTGTGCATCACGCAATGCAGCAGCATCCCTGTTGTTGCCACCATAATGATAAGGCGCAATCTGTACAAAATAAAAAGGGAAACCCGGTTCTTTGAAAAGCCTGCGCCAATCGCAAATCATCAATGGAAATAATTTTTCATACTGTCCTGCCCTACCCACATTTGCTTCACCCTGGTACCAGATAACACCTTTAATTGCATAGGGAACTAATGGTGCAATCATCCCATTGTACAAAACAGTTGGCTGGTTTGGATTAGACGCAGAAGCTGTTTGCTCTTTTATATATGCTACTTTATAAAACCAGTTTCCTGCAAGCCAAATCGTATCTTTCTCACCTTCTGCAAATATTTTTAATTGCCCTGGCTTTCCATAAAGGCCACCACCGCCACCATTATCAATCACTTTAACTGCAAGCATATTTTTTCCGGTCTTTACCAGGTTGGAAGCAATTGTATATTGACGGTCTTTCGCCCATGCACCATCTTCCATTGTACTGTCTGCAACACTGCCGTTAAAATAAGTAACATCATTATCATCAATAGGCCCGAGGTCTAAATGAATTGTTTTACCCATCCATGTTGCAGGTATATCTACAAAACGTTTAAACCATACAATTCCATCAATATCCAGCCCTTCTTTTTCCCAGGCATTTGGCAATGCCATCGTTTTCCAACCATCATTGGTATTATCATCAGCATATTGAGGGTTATCACTTTCAGCCAAAGCTTTTTTCCATGCAATATTATTTAAGCTGTCTTTTATCATCATGGCCTTAATGTTATCTGCCATTTTTTTCACTTCATCTAAACCCTGATTAAAATCATTCATCGTTCTCAATGATGCTTCACTTGTCCATGCTTCAGCTACAGTGCCACCCCAGCTTGTATGAATCAATCCTATCGGCACATGCAAATGGTTATACAATTCACGGCCAAAAAAATATGCTGTTGCACTGAATGAAGCAACAGATTCAGGAGAGCAAGATGACCACTTTCCATTTACATCTGTTTGTGGTGTGAAGGCTATCTTTTTTTCTACTGTGAATAATCTTATTGAAGGATAATCTGCATTTGCAATTTCAGTTGCAGAATTATTTACCGGTGCACCCGACCAACCGCTCACAGGCATTTCCATATTGGATTGTCCTGAACAAATCCATACTTCACCAATCAATACGCCATGTAAAATTTTTGTATCAGAAGATTTGATAGTAATGTTAAAAGGCCCACCGGCTTTAGGTGTAGGTAATTTCACCATCCATTTCCCGGTCTTATCAGTAATGGCTTCTACTGTTTTTTCCGACCAGCTTCCACTTACTTTAATTTTTTCACCTGCATTTGCCCAACCCCAAACAGGCGCTTCAGTGTTTTGTTGCAACACCATACTGTCGCTGAAAAATGCTGGTAATTTTACCTGTGCTGTTGATGACAAAACAAATAGAGACGGGAATAAAATAATCAAACAAAATTTTTTCATGACGTTGTTCTTGATTTAAGTAAAGCTTGCTTTTATAACGGCCTTAAAAATAAACTATACATTTTTAACAAAGGATGATTTTATTATTTTTCCCAATCAAAATCATGCTTGCATCATCAATGAAAAAGTTTTCATTCAAAAAAAATTTTGATTGATTCATGATAATCGTTTTAATTTTGCGCCCAGTTCTTTAAAATTACTTATCAAGAAAGGCAGAGGGAATGGCCCGATGAAGCCTTGGCAACCTTCCAACAGGAAAAGGTGCCAACTCCAATCCTGGCGTAAGCCGGGTAGAGATAAGTCAGAAAAATTTGCTCCGACAATATCTATAAAAAATATTCAAAGCGCTTCTGACTTACAGTAGCGCTTTTCTTTTTTATGCACTTGAAAGTTTTTTTAATGAATCGAAGCATGATAGCTAACAATCATTAGCATCTGCACAATGAGCAAACAACTTAACAATGATTTAAAAAAAAATCAGGTGGCAAACAAAAATCTCAATTACATTTGTGGGGTATTCTCACAAACAATGTTACAAACACAGCAAAATATTAAAATCAATCATACACAGTTTACAATGTGTATGTGTTGTATTTGCTGTTGTATGCCGCAAGGCATAAATATATAATCCCCTCACCGGGCTACTACGCCCGTCTTTTATTCAATACATTTTAATTACACAGAAACCGCAAAGCTTTACAGCTAGCAATCATTCATTCATTCTAAAAAAAATTTTATATGAGCTATCGTTTCGAGACACTTCAGTTACACGCAGGACAACAAATTGACCCAACAACAAAATCACGTGCAGTACCGATTTATCAAACTACTTCATTCGGTTTTGACAATACAGAACATGCAGCCAATCTTTTTGGGCTGAAACAATTTGGAAATATTTACACCCGCATCAATAATCCAACTACCGATGTTTTTGAACAACGCATTGCAGCATTGGAAGGCGGTGTTACTGCATTAGCAGTTGCATCAGGACAGGCAGCACAGTTCATTGCACTCACCAACATTTTACAATCCGGTGAAAACTTTGTTACATCTTCATATTTATATGGAGGAACATTCAACCAGTTTAAAGTTTCTTTTAAAAAATTAGGCATTGAAGCTCGTTTTGCCAATGCAGATGATGTTGAAAGTTTTGTACCACACATTGATAAAAATACAAAAGCGATTTATCTTGAATCAGTAGGCAACCCGAAATTGAGTATTCCTGATTTTGAAAAATTTGTTGCGTTGGCAAAAGAATATGATTTGCCTTTGATTGTTGACAACACATTTGGCGCAGGTGGTTATTTACTTAAGCCAATTGAATGGGGCGCCAATGTTGTGGTAGCATCAGCAACAAAATGGATTGGCGGCCATGGCAACAGTATCGGCGGTGTGATTGTTGATGGTGGCAACTATAACTGGGGTAATGGAAAATTCCCGCAATTTTCTGAACCAAGTGAAGGTTATCATGGTTTGAATTTCTGGGAAACTTTTGGTGAAGGCAATCCATTAGGTTTACCCAATATCGCATTTGCCATCCGTGCAAGAGTAGAAGGCTTAAGAGACTGGGGCCCTGCATTAAGTCCGTTCAATTCATTTTTACTATTACAAGGCCTGGAAACTTTGAGCCTGCGTGTTCAGCGCCACGTTGAAAATACGCTGGCTTTGGCACAATGGCTGGAACAACATCCACAGGTTGAATTTGTATGGTATCCTGGTTTAAAGAGCAGCCCTTATCATCAACTTGCAAAAAAATACCTGCCTAAAGGTGCTGGTGCCATATTGCAATTCGGTATCAAAGGTGGAATAGAAAATGGCCGCAAGTTTATTGATTCATTAAAACTCATCAGCCATCTTGCCAACATGGGTGATGCAAAAACTTTGGCTATACATCCTGCATCAACTACACACGAACAATTATCAGAAGAAGAAAGGGTTTCAGCAGGTGTGTTGCCCAACCTGGTGCGCATCAGCGTAGGCATAGAACATATTGATGATATCAAAGCAGATTTTGAACAGGCATTTGAAAAAGTTTTTTCTAAATCTTTAGTGTTGTGATTGTAATTATTATCCCAGGTTTTATTGCCTGATAAGAAGGCATGTTCACAGCCCGGGCTTTGTCCCGGGCCATTGAACAAAACGATTCAACACTGAATGACTAATTAAATGAATTCAACACCGGAGCAAGCAACATGGTAAAAACATATACATACAAGGGCGCTTTCAAATTGGAAAGTGGTGAAGAGTTGGATGGCTTTCGCCTCGCTTACACCACGCATGGAAAGTTGAATGAAGCAAAGGACAATGTGGTTTGGATATTTCATGCCTTAACTGCCAACAGCGACCCTTCTGAATGGTGGGGTGGATTGGTAGGCAACGATAAATTTTTTGACCCGAAAAAATATTTTATTGTTTGTGTCAATATGCCAGGAAGTTGTTATGGCAGCATTTCTCCTTTTGATATTAATCCATCAACCAATGATACATGGTATCATGATTTTCCCTGGTTTACTACACGCGACATGATTCGTGCTTATAGTTTCCTGAAAGACCATCTGGATATTCATCATATTTATATTGGTATCGGCGGCAGCATGGGTGGCCAGCAATTACTGGAGTGGGCAATTGAAGAACCGGATTTGTTTGAATATATTTTTCCCATTGCTACCAACGCATTTCATTCTGCCTGGGGTGTTGCCTTTAATGCATCACAACGTTTTGCAATAGAAAATGATTATACATGGAATGAAAAGCAGGTGGATGCAGGCCTTGAAGGAATGAAGACTGCAAGGTCTATTGCATTACTTTCTTACAGGAGTTATGACACGTATAAGCTTACACAAAAAGTAAATTCGGATGATTTGAAGAGTAATGAACGCAATTCAGAATCATACCAGCAATACCAGGGTGAAAAATTAGCTAAACGCTTCAATGCTTTTAGCTATTATTTTTTAAGCAAAGGCATGGACAACCACAATGTTGGCCGCAACAGGGGTAGCGCAGAAAATGCATTATCAAAAATTAAAGCAAAAGCTTTGGTGATAGGCATTTCAAGCGATTTACTTTTCCCTCCGGCAGAACAGGAATTTTTAGCAGCACACATTCCACATGCTTCATTCAGGGCTATTCATTCACCTTATGGACACGATGGATTTTTGCTGGAATATGAACAAATAGAAGAAGCAATAAAAATATTTTTATTGAATACAGTAGAAGAAAAAAATTTAGTAGCCGTTGTGTGATAAATTTTTTTTCAAACTATATCAGTAAAAAAAATTCTTAGAAATTAGAAAGTAGAAAAGACATACAGGATTAAACATAAAAAAAATTATATGGGCAAGTCAATTAATAACAGCGGTAAGTATCACAAAAAACTGGTAATCGGTTTATTTGGTTTTGGTGTAGTGGGCGAAGGTTTATATAAAGTACTGCAACAAACATCTTCATTAAATGCGACAATAAAAAAAGTCTGCATCAAACACCCGGGCAAGAAAAGAAATGCACCGGAAGAATTATTTACTACAGATAAAGATGTGTTGCTAAACGATGAAGAAATCAATGTGATTGTAGAAGTAATCAATGAAAGTGAACCTGCATTTGAAATTGTTTCCACTGCATTGCTGAATGGTAAACATGTTGTGAGCGCCAGCAAAAAAATGATTGCTGAACACCTGCCTGCTATTTTGGATTTACAGAAAAAAACAGGTAAATCATTTTTATGTGAAGCAGCAGCCTGTGCATCTATCCCTGTAATCAGGAACCTCGAAGAATATTATGACAATGACTTGTTACATTCATTAAAAGCAATTGTAAACGGGTCAACCAATTTCATCCTGACAAAAATGTTTGAAGAAGACCTTGATTTTAAAGAAGCATTGTTGCTGGCACAACAATTAGGTTTTGCAGAAAGCGACCCTTCACTTGATGTGGAAGGATGGGATGCCGTCAACAAATGGACAATACTGCTGGCACATGCTTATGGCAATATTGAACACCCGGACAATATTGTTTTCAACGGCATACAGAATATACAGTTGAGCGATGCTGTTGTGGCTAAAGAAAAACATTATGACATCAAGCTGGTGGCACAGGCAAAAAAATTGTTGAATGGAAAAGTTGCTGCATTCGTATTGCCTCAGTTTGTTAAACATGATGAGCAGCTATCATTTGTAAAAAATGAATACAATGGTGTAGTTATCGAAAGCTCTTTTGCAGATAAACAATTCTTCTATGGCAAAGGTGCCGGCAGCTTCCCCACTGCATCTGCTGTACTGAGTGATATCGGCGCATTAAGATATAATTACAGGTATGAGTATAAAAAACTATATCACCACGATGTTCCTGAACTCAGCGAAGACTTTTATATAAAAGCTTATATCAGTTTTGATGACTGGGCATATATCCCAAAAGAAAAATTTGAATGGATTGAAGAATGGCATGCCGAAGCAGAGCGTAAATATCTTATTGGTGTATTACCATTTTCAGAATTAAAAAACAACAACTGGTGGAAAGAAAATAATACGTCACTCATCTTAGCGCCAGAACCCATTATTGAAGATGTGGAAATAAGAAGGATAAAGAAAAAAAGCCTTGAGCTGGCAGGCATATAAAAAGTTTGCTAACGAGAGACTTCGAATGAAATACTTTGTACCTCCCGATACTTAACATTCCTGCCGTCTTTAATTGCCGGGATCCATTTGGGACTCTTCATAATAACCCTTGCAGCTTCCAGTGCAGTACCATATCCTGGATTGTCTATAATTACTATGTTTGAAATTTTTCCATCTTCTTCTACTATAAAGCTAAGAACAACAGTATAGACTCCTTTAGGTGCACCATACACTGCAGGTAGTGATGCATGCAGGTTTTTTTCGAGATATTTCAGCCAGGCCTTTTTCCCACCAGGAAATTGTGCTTCCACCTGCACATCCTTTTCTGTTTTGATTGTATCACTTAATACTTCTGCAGGTATTAATGGGTTCGTATTACTGATTTTATAATTGACAACATAAGTATTATTTTTTTGTGTATCAATAATCGTTTTCAGTTCCAGGTTCATGATACGTTGAATTTTATTACTGCTATCCTTTACAACAGGAAGATTAGTTACATGTCTTAAGTAATAATTCATTTTATTGATTTCTTCCTTTGTTAGATTGGTATTAAAAACACAGTCAGTAACAGCGCCTGAAGTATCAACAGTTAACCTGATGTCACCCCGCAATTTTCTCATTGAATTTATTTGTTTCCAATTAAGTTTTGAAGTGGAAAGCGTTTCAGATTTATTGCCATCTTCACTGTCGGTATTAAATACATCCAATTTATTCTTCATAAAACCATCAATCAATATTTTCAGAATGATATTGAAACAAATTTTATCCCTTTCATAATAATTACCTTGTGCAGGAATGTGAGGTTGAATATGATACCTGAGGTAATCCTCCACTTTCTCTTTACCCAAATCTCCAGCACCAAATACGAGGTTGGAATGATAAAACATTTCAGTCTTCATCAGGTTGGCATCACTTAATGAATATACGGGCAGTTTGTCTTTTGTCCATCCAATCAACCTGGAATACATTTCCACTTTGCTCTTAACAAATCTACCGTCTTCATATTTTTCTGAATATAAAAGCTCCTTTTTTGGATAAGTGTAATATTTATATTCTCCATCTTTTACACTATTCTTTACTCTACCTTTCACCAGGAACCCGAATTTTGAATTGATGAATGGATAACCATCAACATTATCAATTTCAAAACTACCATTACCGTTTTTTACTATTGTATCATTATGTTTATCTATTAAAAAAATCGGTGTAAAGTCATTTTGTGTTTTACAAAAGAATTGTGATTTTATTCTGCCAAGTGAATCATAAAAATACCAGTTGCCCATCATAACATTATCCAGGTAATTACCTTTCTTAATAATGTAACCTTTCTTGTTATAAAAAATAAACTCGCCGTTTTTGTTACCACCCTCTGCATAATCACCGGTCATTTCAGGTGTACCATCCATAAAATAATCCTTCACTACTCCTTTATAATAAAAAACGCTATCAGTATTTAATTCACAAACCCTGTAATATGTTGCAACAGGTTTCTCACAAATAGACCAGTCATCGTCAAAATAAATAGTATCTTTTTTTGCCTGGCTAAACAAAGTAGCTGTACAAATTAAAGCAACAGTAGCCAGGAAAAAGGATTTATATATCATAAGCAATTTTTAAAAAAATTTACACAAAAGATTTTCTATTGTTCAGATACCTGGAAATTGATATTCTGCCTTTCATGATAAGGAACATTTTTGCCAATTTTTATCGCAGGCACCCAACGTGGCATAGACTTTATCACACGTACTGCTTCCTGAGCAGTTCCAAAGCCAGGGTCGTTTAATGCTTTTACATCTGAGATATTTCCTTTTTCATCAATTGAAAAACTTACAGTAACTGCATAAGTACCCGGGGGCGCACCATTGTCACTAGGTGTTGCAGAATTCAAAACTCTTTCAAGATACATGCGCCATCCATCTTGTCCACCAGGAAATTTTGCTGCTACATCCACACCTTTGTTGTAATCATTAAATTCATTTATTTTTTTCAAATCAGTAGAATCAGCATTGTATAAAATATACATAGCTGAAATGTTACCATTTGAAAATGTATCAATAATAGTTTTTAACCTCAGGTTGATATTGGCAATTGTTTTTTCTCCATTATTAACAGAAGGTGCTAACCCTGTAATAGTAGATAAATAATAATTGATTTTGCTGATTTCATTTTTTGTAAGTGTTGCGCTATATGCTGAATTAAGTACGCTACCATCTTTGCCAACAGTAATTGCCATATCACCATGTATATCACGTATCGGATGCATAGCCCTTTTCAACACATAACTTGAATAATAAATTTCATAAGGATTGGAAGGGAATACTTTAACCATTATAGCGCTGTCGCTTTCATTCTTTAAACTTGACTGCAAAACTTTTTGAACTATAGTAAAAAGCATGCTATCGTTTTTATAAAAGCTGCCGGAGTTTGCATTTATCACAGGTAAAGTATGGTTGAGCAGAAAATCAATTACCTTTTGGTCAGCATTTCTCCCAAAGCCGAAGACTAAATTGGAATGAGAAAAAGATTCAATCATATTCAGGCTAATGTTTAATATATGTAACAAGTGAGCAGGTTTTTTTTCTGTATAACCACCCCATTTTGTTTTAATGAATTCCCCGTTTTTATATATTTCAGTACATGCAGGTTTAGCACCATTAACATAAAAATATTTGTACTCCCCTTCTTTCTTTCCGTTAACGATATTTCCTTCAATTACATAATGTTCAGCAGAACTGAAAATACCGGGCAAATCGTCACGGGTGTCAAAAGAAAATTTACCGTTGCCACCTTTCAATAATGTATCACCATTCTTATTGACTATAAATAGAGGTGCAAAATCATCTGAAGATGTACAATCAAGAATTACTATTCCTTTCCCGGTGCTGTTATAGAAATAAGATTTACCATTCATTTCATTTTCCAGGAAATTAATTTTCTTAATTATATTTCCTTCCCTGTCATAAAAAATGAACTCACCATTTTTATCACCGTTATCTGCATAATGCCCTTCCATTTCCAGGTGGCCATTGATGTAATAATCTTTAACATCACCCTTATAAAAGACTTCTTTGTCTTTATTTAAAGTGCCAACCCGGTAATACTCAGCAACAGGTTGTTCACATATTGACCAGTCTTCATCAAAATAAACTGTGTCTTTTCCTGTCTGGCAAAATGAAGAAGTGCAACTGCAGAAAATACAGGTAATCAGTAGTAATGGGTTTAAATGTTTCATATAGCAATGAATTGTTTCAAAGTTAATGTGCATAAACTATTTCGGGTAATAAAGATGTTTACCGGGGGGAATGCGCCATATTTTTCATTCTGCACCACACAATTTTTGCTACAGGTTTCGTGAAACACAGGCTGCAAAAGCATCTCAGGGCAACAACCAAAAAACCAAATTTTACAACAAATTTTTTTATTCAAATCCTGTATGGTTTGCTACATAATTTTCATCAAAAAACAAAGGGAAAAAATTTTTTTTCATCCACACAAATCATTTCTGCAACTGATGTTATTCATTTATAAATAATTGCATGGCTTAAAAATTTTTTAATTATCTTTCAGGGAGAAAAAGAGCGTTTAAAAAAATTTTTTTTTCAACATAAAGTTTTGATATTCGTCCTCTGCAACGAAAAAATATTTCTACATAAAAATTAAAAGGTTTTATTGGGGATTTTTTTCAGAACAAAAATTCTACTAACTCAAAATAACGTTTGATAAATTGCTATGAGCAAAAACGCAGAAAAAGTTTGGAACAATTGCTTGAAGATTATTAAAGATATTGTGGAGTGGCAGCATTTTAAAACATGGTTTGAACCAATTAAACCTCTTGAACTAAATGGCAACGTTTTGTTGATACAGGTACCCAGTCAATTCTTTTTTGAATACCTGGAAGAACATTATATCACATTGCTTGCAAAAACATTAAAGAGGGAACTTGGTAAAACAGCAAGGCTTGAATACCGTATCATGGTGGATAGTGGCAGTAAAGGAAAGAGTGGTAGTATGGATGTGCCTGCAGGTAACATTAAATTTTATAACAACAATGAAATGAGTTTCCCGCTCGTGATAAGTGATGAAGTAAAAAACCCGTTTGTGATTCCCGGGCTAAAGAAAATGCAGATAGACCCGCAACTGAATGCGGCATACATTTTTGATTCATTTATCGAAGGCGATTGCAACCGCGTGGCACGCCGTGCAGGAAAAACCGTTGCAGAAAAACCAGGCGCCAGTTCATTTAATCCACTGGTGATTTATGGTGGCGTGGGTTTGGGTAAAACACATCTTACACAGGCAATAGGCAATGAAGTAAAACGCCTGCACCCGCACAAATTAGTGTTGTATGTGAGCAGTGAAAAATTCATCAACCAATTCCAGGACCACAGCCGCAACGGCGCTATCAATGATTTCATCCACTTCTATCAACTGATTGATGTATTGATTATAGATGATGTGCAGTTTTTTGCCAAAGCAGAAAAATCACAGGATGCATTGTTTGCAATCTTCAATCATTTGCATCAGAGCGGAAAACAATTAGTGCTTACTTCTGATAAACCGCCTAAAGATTTGGAAGGTATGCAGGAAAGGTTGCTGAGCCGTTTCCGTTGGGGCCTCAGTGCAGACCTGCAGGTGCCGGATTATGAAACCCGCATCGAAATCCTGGAACGCAAGATGAAGAATGACGGACTGGAATTATCAAAAGATGTGGTGAAATATGTAGCGTATAATATCAGCAACAATATCCGCGAACTGGAAGGCGCAATGATTTCACTGCTGGCACAATCATCATTAAACAAAAGGGAAATTGACCTTGAACTTGCAAAAAAAGTTTTACGCAATTTCATCCGCACCAGCAGCAAAGAAATTACAATTGATGCCATACAGAAAATGGTGTGTGAATTTTTTGCAGTGCCTTACGATAAACTGTTACAAAAGACACGCAAACGTGAAATAGTGCAGGCAAGACAAATAACCATGTACCTCGCAAAAGCATTCACTAAAAATTCCCTCAAGACAATTGGTGAACACTTTGGCGGCCGCGACCATACCACTGTTATCCATAGTTGCCAGACTGTAAAAGATTTAATGGATACAGATAGTTTGTTCCGCGAAAATGTAGTAGAACTTACTCAGAAAGTGCAGTTAGCAGCGATGTAATATCCCGCAGGATTTTTTCATAATGACCATAAAAAAGGTTTACAATAAATAAAACTGTAAACCTTTTTTTATTTTCAACAATTGAATTTAAACAACTGCAGATTCATCAAATATTTATCATCCTCTTTACTATGCATGATTTGCCATTGCTAATTCTTTATCAGCATCTGCAAATAATTTTTTCTCTTTCCAATCATACCATTTGTGTGGCATAGTTTTTTTCATCAGTGTATCAATGTTACGCATGCCTGCAATATTCCATAAACCTTTCAGCTTGCCGCCAACAGAACTGTTCAATGCACGAAGGCTCATGGCAAAACCACTATCAAGATATTCCATGTGGTGCCAGTAACCGCCGGGCATAAACAAAGTATCTCCATGTTGCAACGTTACATCCAAACCATTTGCAATCTCCAATGCAGGAAATTTCTGCAGGTCTATCTTACTTTTTTCTGCATCATAATAATTGCTGAAATCAGCAAGGCTCAGTACTTCGTAAGGTTTACGGTAGAGCTTATGTTGTTCACTGAATGGAAACAATAAAACCCTTTTCCTGCCTGCAAACTGTGTATGAATAATATGGCTGAGGTCAATATCAAAATGCATGTGCGTGATAGAACCCTGGCCACCTGTGAAAAGCATCGGCACTCGTTTTACAAAACCTTTCATGTATTCATCGGGCCATGTAAAATCTTTTGTAAGCTGTGGCGCATGGCTGAAAATATTGAATAAAAAAATACGCCAGGCTGCAGGCCCGCTGCGAATCATATCAACATACTCAGCAAAAGTTTTATAATCATCCGCTTTATTGATAGGCGTATATGCATCGCTTTTTACATTGTTATACAAAGCAACTTTTTTATCGCCTACAATAGACTTAAAATAGTCCCAGTTCCACTTTGTGTAAGCCGGCCATTTTTTTGAAAAATTCTTTATTACAACCGGTGTATTGGTTTTAAAGAATTCATTTTTAAATTCTTCAGGGGTTATATCATCAACAACCGTAACAGGTTTTAAATGCATATAAAAAAATTAATCTGCAAAATTATATTAGCTCCCTGTTAATACAAAGTTGATATTAGGATAATCCTGTCTTACATTATTATATTGCGGCAAAACTATAGCATGCGTATCATCAGTTATAACGTAAACGGCATCAGGGCTGCAATGAAAAAAGGATTTATCGAATGGCTGGCAACCAATCCCGCAGATGTCATCTGCATACAGGAAACCAAAGCACATAAAGACAATGTAAACCTTCAGCAGATTACTGACCTCGGATATTATGATTTCTGGTACTCTGCACAAAAAAAAGGTTATAGTGGCGTTGCAGTTTTTACAAAGCAACAACCGACGAATATTGTTTTCGGAACAGGTCACCGCACCAGTGGTGAAGAAGGACGTGTGATACAATTGGATTTTGATAAAATAAGATTAATCAATGCTTATTTTCCTTCAGGTACTTCAGGTGAACTGAGGCAATCATTCAAATATGAATGGCTGGATAATTTTTTTAAATACCTGCAAAAAATAAAAAAATCACATCCTAATATTATTCTTTGCGGAGATTATAATATTGCACATAAAGAAATTGATATACATAACCCGAAAGGGAATGTAAACACATCAGGCTTTTTGCCCGAAGAACGTGCATGGATGGATAAGCTTTTTAAAAATGGTTGGGTGGACGCATTCAGGGTAATACATCCAGAACCACACAGGTATAGCTGGTGGAGCCAAAGGTTTCCAAGTGTTCGTGCAGAAAACAAAGGTTGGCGAATTGATTATATCAATGTTACTCAACCATTACAACATTTGATAAAAGATGCAGAAATATATCCAGGCATCAAACACAGCGACCATTGCCCGGTGTATTTAGAATTAAATACCTGATGTATCCCTACTTAAAAATCACGCATTTTTTAAGTAGGAATTCAATTTTTTTTAAGCACAACATTGCATATTTTTATTCAGACGACTATTGTTTTTTTTTTCAGCATTTATTTGTTGTAAAACATTTTAAATAAAAAATGAATGGGGCACCTGCCTAACTTAATATTAGACCTCGCGCTTGTTTTAATAACTGCATCAATAGCATTGTTACTTTTTAAAAGGATAAAGCAACCGTTGGTGCTTGGTTATATAATTGCAGGTTTCCTGGTCGGCCCTCATTTTAAATTATTCCCAACGGTTGCGGACCCTGATAGTATTGAAGTAATGTCTGAGTTAGGGGTTATTTTTCTTTTGTTTGGGTTAGGCCTCGAATTCAGTTTTAAAAAATTAATGCGTGTTGGTGGCTCTGCTTCAATAACAGCATTCGTTGAAATTATTTTTATTACTATAGGAGGGTATTTTCTCGGTAAATGGTTAGGATGGTCCACCATTGACAGCTTATTTCTTGGTGGGATGCTGGCAAGTTCATCCACCACTATCATCATCCGTGCATTTGATGAATTAGGTGTTAAGTCAAAACAATTTGCCAATATAGTTTTCGGTGTTTTAATTGTAGAAGACATAGTAGTCATCCTGCTTATGGTATTGCTTTCAACAGTTGCAGTAACACAGCAAATCGAAGGTGGTGAAATTGTTTATACTGTTTTGAAATTGGTTTTCTTCCTCGCCCTCTGGTTTATTATGGGGATTTTTCTTCTCCCGACCTTTCTTAAAAAAGCAAAGAAATGGCTTGATGAAGAAAACCTGCTCCTTCTTTCAATCGGCCTTTGCCTTGGTATGGTTATACTCGCTGTGAAGGTTGGTTTTTCTGCAGAACTTGGTGCATTTATTATGGGCAGCATCATTGCAGAAACCACTTCAGCAGAAAAAGTGGAACACCTGATAAAACCAATTAAAGATTTATTCGGCGCAGTGTTTTTTGTATCTGTCGGAATGATGATTGACCCGCAGGCTATCATCGAACATAAATGGGCTGTGATAGCAGTTTCATTGTTTACATTTTTCGGAAAAATTTTCAGCACAACATTGGGTGCGCTTCTTTCCAGTCAGCCATTGAAACAATCAATACAGGTTGGTTTCAGTATGGCACAGATTGGTGAATTTGCATTCATTGTTGCTGCGCTGGGTGTTTCATTAAAAGTAACTTCTGATTTTCTTTTCCCGGTGGCAGTTGGCGCTTCTGCCATTACAACTTTTACCACACCTTATCTTATCAAATTTTCTGAGCCTGTATCAAATTTCTTAGAAAAAGCATTGCCACGGAAGTTGGTAGAACACCTGAACAGATTTTCATCTGGCACTCAAAAAATACAGGCAGAAACTGGATGGAAAACTTTATTGATATCTTATTCAAAAATTATTTTCATCAATGGGTTTATACTGCTTTCATTTGGTTTGTTGCTGGTAAATTTTATTATTCCATATTTAAACAAAGTAATTGAAGATAAGAACCTGAGTAATATAGTCAGTTCAATCATTGCGCTTGCAGGAGGCGCCCCTTTTATTTTTGCAATCATGACCCGGAAACCCGACAACCCGGTTTATAAAGAATTCTGGTTGAAAAAGAAAGTGTATAACCGTGGGCCATTACTTGTTATTGAAACACTCAGGATGATTATTGGTATTGCATTAATAACGTTGTGGGGGTTGTATTTTTTCCAGAAAATCTATGCATTACTTGTTGTTGTGCCGGTAACACTAATTATCTTCAGCATATTCAGGAAACGGCTCCATACATTTTATCAGCGTATTGAAGGAAGGTTTATTACAAACCTTACTGAAAGGGAAAGTGAGGAATATAAAACCACAACAGCAAGTGTAAGCAGGAAGAAAGCTGAAATTGAAAATTATCTCTCACCTTATGATGCGCATATTGTTCAGCTCGAAGTGTCTCCTGATGCAAACTTTATCGGTAAGGAATTGATACAACTTGCATGGCGGGAAAAATATGGAATCAATATTGTTTATATAAGGCGTGGCGACAAAATCATTTACCTTCCTGAACGCAATGCAATATTGCTCCCCTTTGATGAAGTCGGTGTGATAGCAACTGATGAACAGATAGCTAATTTCAAAACATTATTTGACAAACAGGAAATTACTGATGCAGAAGAAATAAATATTGAAGACATCGGCATCCACCAGTTTGTTATTGATGAACAACATTCATTCAAAGGAAAAACAATCCGTAATTCAGGAATCAGGGAAAGAGCGAAAGGACTTGTTGTAGGTATTGAAAGAAATGGTAAACGAATACTAAACCCTGATTCAACAACAGTGCTCGAACCAAAAGATATTGTCTGGTTAGTTGGCAATATGAAAAAAATAAAACAGTTGAGAAATTTGCTTAATAGCCAGGGTTAGAAGAAATAATATCCTACGCATGAATTATTATTCAACATTAAAAACAGGAAATGTTTATTTATAATGTTACAATACAGGTAAGCTGGGAAATACATGATGCCTGGTTGCATTGGATGCAACAGGAACATATACCTGCAGTGCTTGCCACCAACTGTTTTACAGAAAGCAAATTGCTGAAACTGCATGAGCAGGATGAAACCGAAGGTCCTACTTATGTAACACAATATTATGCTACAAGTAAAGCATTGTATAACCGGTATATTGAGTTATATGCAACAACGCTCAGAAAAGAAACAGTTGACAAATGGGGCAATTCAATTTATGCTTTCAGGACATTGCTTGAAGTAATAGAATAGTGTTGGCTTGCTGAGGTTCCTAAACAATCATGTTACACTTTCACCCGCATGAAAAATTGTGTACCTTGTTCCATTATTCGTTAACTTCGGCCAAATAACTTTATGGAGCATATAAGACAGATTATATACTACAAAAAGTATTTTCTTGACTTCTTTGAAAAGCAAACGGCAGGAATAAAAGAAAAGATTAACTATGTTCTGTTTGTTATAACTGTTGCCGAAAGGATACCCAAAAAATTCTTTCAACATTTAGAAGGAACTGATGGGTTATATGAAATTCGGGTTGAGTTCCAGGGTAACATATACAGGATTTTCTGTTGCTTTGATGAAGGGCAATTAGTGGTTTTATTTAATGGATTTCAAAAGAAATCTCAAAAGACGCCTGTTTCAGAAATTGAACGTGCATTGAAAATAATGGCTGAATATTTTGATGAAAAACAAAAATTAAAAAATGATGGAAGCAAAAAAAACAAAAAATAAAAACATCACCACTTTTGATGAACATCTTGACAAGCAGTACGGCAAGATTGGAACACCAAAACGCACAGAATTTGAAATCAAAGCCAAAGCATTCGCTATTGGTGAAATAATCAAAGAGGAAAGACGGCTTGCATCAATGACACAAGAACAGTTAGCTGAAAAAACAGGAACAAAGAAAAGTTTTATTTCAAGAATAGAAAACGGGCATAGCGATATTCAACTATCAACACTATACAAACTTTTAGAGTATGGGCTTGGTCGTAAGGTTTCTCTTACCATCAGTTAGACGCATATTAATTTCAGTCATTAATATTATTATCTTCCATACAAAAAAAATACATCAGCATTCGCTGACAGGCGGGATAGCAATATTGATTTCATATTAATAGAAAGAATTTTGTAAGTCAGCTTTACATTTTTATAATTCATCAAAATAAAAAATCCCAATATTGCTATTGGGATTTTAGAAAAATTTCTTCCAATGGTTAGTTACGCTTCCGTTGTGTCAGGATTTTCAACTTTCTTAACAGCAGGCTGCGTACGGCTGGCAAGTTTCGATTTTCTGTGTTCATCGCTACGGCGTTTCACATGAATTTCGTGCTCTTCATGCCATTTCTGGAATTTCTGCATCGCTGCTGCTTCATCAAACAAACCAAGTTTAACTCCGCGCAATAAATGCTTCAGGAATAACACACCCTTAAAGGATAAGATACGGCGCACAGTATCTGTGGGCTCAGCACCTTTGTGCAACCATTCTAAAGCTTTCTGACGGTCTAACTGGATTGTCGCAGGAACAGTTAGCGGATTGTAGGTTCCAATTTTCTGGATAAATTTTCCATCACGTGGTGCACGGCCATCGGCTACAACGATAAAGTAGAAAGGTCTCTTTTTACTTCCGTGCCTCTGAAGTCTGATTTTTACTGCCATTTTAAATAGAAATTTAAAGGCCTTCTTAAAAGGTTTAAATGAATAATGGACTGCGAAAATAAGCGATAATTTGATATTAGCTGAAACGCAGTATATAAAATTAAAAAAAAATTATCAGCGGCGCATTCCTGGCATCCGCATACCCCCCATCGGCATCTTATTCATCATCTTCATCATCTGTTTCATCTGCTCAAATTGTTTCATCAAAGCATTCACATCTTCAATTGATTTTCCTGAACCTTTTGCCAGCCTTTGCCTGCGGCTTTGATTAATAACATCAGGGTTTGCCCTTTCATAAGGTGTCATTGAATTGATTACAGCTTCAACCCCTTTGAAAGCATCATCGCTGATATCCACATCTTTCATTGCTTTCCCTACTCCGGGAATCATACCCATCAGGTCTTTCAGGTTGCCCATCCTTTTTATCTGCTGCAACTGGTCATAAAAGTCCTGGAAATCAAACTGGTTTTTCCTGATTTTCTTCTCCAGCTTTTTTGCCTGTTCTTCATCAAACTGTGCCTGTGCTTTTTCAACCAGCGAAGTAATATCACCCATCCCCAAAATACGCTGTGCCATACGGTCGGGATAGAAAATATCAAGCGTATCTAATTTTTCACCACTACTTACAAATTTGATGGGTTTATTAACTGTATATTGAATTGATAAGGCCGCACCACCTCTTGTATCACCATCTAATTTTGTTAAAACTACTCCTGAAAAATCAAGCCGGTCATTGAAAGCCTTAGCCGTATTCACAGCATCCTGGCCGGTCATTGAATCAACAACAAACAATATTTCATTGGGGTTAACTGCAGCTTTTATGTTGGCGACCTCTGTCATCATTGCTTCATCCACTGCCAAACGGCCCGCAGTATCAATGATAACTACATTTTTATTTTTGGTCTTTGCCTCTTTCACAGCGTTTTGTACAATAGCCACCGCATCTTTATTTTCCGGTTCGCTATATACATCCACTTTTATTTGTTCGCCCAAAACCTTCAACTGGTCAATGGCTGCCGGGCGATAAATATCTGCTGCTACCAGCAATGGTGATTTTTTCTGTTCTTTTAAATAATTGGCAAGCTTGCCGCTGAAAGTTGTTTTACCACTACCCTGTAAACCAGCTATTAAAATAATTGCGGGGTTGCCGGTGATATCAAATTTTGCTTCATGGCCACCCATGAGTTCGGTAAGTTCGTCCTGCACAATTTTTACCATCAACTGACCCGGGCTGATGGCATTGATAACTTTTTCACCGGTAGCTTTTGCTTTAACCCTGTCGGTAAATTCTTTGGCTATTTTAAAATTTACATCGGCATCTATCAGTGCACGGCGGATATCTTTTACCGTATTGGCAACATTCAGGTCATTAATCCTTGCTTCACCTTTTAAATTTTTAAAAGCACTTTCGAGCCGCTCGGTAAGATTATTGAACATAGCTTTTTTTTAAAGGAGTGCAAAGATAAAACTTCGGTAACAAGCATCGAAACCTTTTACCTTAAAGAAAAAATAATTAGTTGCATGATAAAACAAAGAGCTTTTAATATGGTGAAGGGCTCACACTTGTCCATCCGCCATCAACAATAAGGCTTTGTCCTGTAATATGCCTCGATGCAGGCGACACCAAAAACAAAGCTGCATTGGCAATATCTTCAACAGTTGCCGGCCTGCCCATAGGTGTGATGTGGCTCCAGGTATTGATATAATCTTTGTCGGCAACAGTGCGTTCAGTGATTGTTGCACCAGGTGCAATAGCATTGATTGAAATATGATAAGGTGATAATTCCACAACCAAAGTTTTTGCAAGCATCTCCAATGCTGCTTTTGTAGTGCCATAAGCTGCCAGGTTTTTATGCGCCTGGTGGCCGGTAACAGAAGACATTAATAAAATACTGCCACCACTATCCTGTTGTTTCATTTGTTTGGCTGCTGCCTGCGTCAATAGAAAGCTTCCAGCAATATTCAGGTTCAATACCTGTTGCAATGCCTCAGGCCGGTATTCAAAAAAATCACCAAACAATGTGATGCCTGCATTGGCAATTGCAATTGTAATTTTTCCAAAATGTTCAACAGCTTTATCAACCATCAGTTGAATAAACCCAGGGTCTGATGCATCACCTGCAAGTGCAATACATTTCCCGTAATCATTGATTTTTGATGCAGCCTGTTGCGCCAGGTTTTCATCTATATCATTTAAAATAACAGAAGCGCCATTGACGCATAATTGTTTTGCAATCTCAAAACCTATCCCCTGCCCAGCGCCGGTAACGATAGCCACTTCATTCTTAAAATCATAAGATATCATCTTGAAAAAATTTTATTGAACAGACCACACAGCCACAACGTATGGTTGTAAAGAAAATGAAATAGTAGAATTGTGAATTGTTGCTTCAGTTGCACCAAACAAAGATTTCATTTTCATTGAAGCAATATTATTTTTTTGTGCATCAATATTTACTTCCTGTGAAGAAGCTGAAAGGTTGACTGCGACCAAAACTTTTTCATCTTTATATTTCCGCATAAAAGTTAAGACAGCGCTATCATCATTGTTGATGGTTGTATAACTGCCGTACGCAATTGCATCATTTGATTTATGCAATGCAACCAGTTTTTTGTAATAATTAAACAATGAGTTCGGGTCATTTTTTTCTTCCTGCAAAGAAATGCCGTCATTCGGTACCAGGTTAGTGCTATCCCACCAGGGCCCGGTATTTTTATACCACAACGCCATGCCTTTTCCTGTATCAGAAGCATACCATTCAAAAGCTTCACGTTGCGGGATATCATTGCCATCAGTATTATTAAATTTCCCAAAGCCACCACTACCAGTCATTCCCAACTCCTGGCCATAATAAATAGAAGGTATGCCACCAATCAATAAATTTAATGCTGCGCCCACTCTTTCTTTACCCGGGTCTTTATGCACCCGCGATGCAAAACGTGCTACATCATGGTTCTCAATAAAAACAACCTGGCTTTTACCGGGTGGTGTTTGATTCAAAGAAACTTCTGCAGCTTTAGCAATTTTATTTTTATCAAAATTTGAAATTGCAAATGCAAGTGCAAAATCAAAAACACGGTCCACATGCCCGTTGGTAAAATAATCAAAACCATAACTGCCCCAGTTAGCTTGTTCTGCAATAAATGTCAAATGTGGGTTTACCTGTTTTAACCTTGCAAATAATGGTGCCCAGAAATTTTTGAATAAGCCTGCAAGTTGTGGTTTATTGTCTAATGTATCCATCATGTGGTCGAGCCTGAAACCATCAGCGCCATCATCAAATTTTCCATCATTGTTGGGGTCAGCAAAATATTTGAAGAGATGATAATTATACTCCAGCACTTTGGGGCTGTTGAGGTTGACAGTAGTAATTTTTTTTGTAATATTATTATAACCGGTGAAGCTGGTTAAATCATAAACGATTGATGAAGGTTGCCTGTGAGCAGAATCTTTAAACAAAATATAATCACTGTATTTTGAATGCAGGTTGCCTACAGCATCTTTCCACCACAAATGGTCTTCAGTTACATATTGAGATTCCATATCAAGATATACTTTCATACCGTGTGCATGAATAGAACGAACGAGGTTGATATAATCCTGCATCGTTCCATATTCATCATCTATCTTTTCAAAATCATCTGAAAAATAATTGTGGTAATACACTGAAGAGTATAAAGGCAACAACAAAATTGTATTCACGCCAAGTTCTTTCAGGTAACCCAGTTTTTCATTGATGCCATTTAAGTCGCCTTGCATATCTCCATTGCTATCATAAAAACTTCTCTGGAAAAGATGATACATCACTTCAGGCTCACCACCTGTTTGAGCAAATAAATTGATGTGTGAAAATGCAACTATCAAAAACCCAAAAATGATTTTCTTCATACAGCTTTTTATTGATTAAAATTATTTTCTACAAATCTGTGTAAAAACTTCAAGATAGAAGAATTGAAATAATATTTAATGATTTTTTAATTATGGATGGGTTTGTTGAAATTGGGGGGAGTGATTTTTTGAAGGGGAGATAACAAAAGACAATATGTTGTTTTGAAGAGGGAGATGGAGTATTTTAGCGGGGAGGAATGATGTTAGAGGTTCTGCAATTGATTTAAAACATTCATAAGTAAGAAAACAAAGACTATCGGCTCAACATGTGAATAATAGAATAAGAATATTTCTTTATCCATTAAATTTTCTTTCTCCTCAAAACCTCGATTTAATCCTCTGTTGAAAGAAGCACCAATATTTTTTTCCAAACCACCCCACCACTCAAAACACCGGATATGTTGCCGGCAATGGTGTCAGTTGTTGTTTTACCAAAGATTCTATCTCAGGTATTATGCATAATTCTGTTTCACCATAAACTTTATTGGCTGCTTTCAATGTTGCCATGCTTTCGTTTATCCAGTTTTCACCAGGTGTTGAGCCGCTTTTTATTCTGTTCAATGCATCAAGCCCGACAGATGCAATAACAGATAAATTTTTTGAATGTTCCTCAACAGCTTTTAATTCTGAAGAAACAGTAAACAAATTTTTTAGCTGGCTGTTATTGTTTTGCCAGCGCATTAAATAATTGTGGATAAGGTTTTCAGATGCACTGTCTTTGACGGAGAGATAAGATTTCACTGCCATCCTGAACTGCCATTTTACTTTTGAATCAACAGGTATAATATCTGAAACCTGGATGAGTGGAGAAGTCTGGTAATGCGTCTCCTTTGGTTTCATCAATTGCCCAAACAATTTCTTATATCCTTTTACCGGCGCCAATACATCAGTAAGCGTTTTCACCGCATCAAATTCATTACCGGATATCCTGCGCAACCCTCTTTCATAATCTGCAATATTCTGTACACCTATATCATCCAATTGCAAACTCAAAGCAAATAACCTCCTGTACATATCATCCACATTATTCACTGCAGCAGGCGACCACAACCTTTCAGCAATTGCTGCAGCACGCGGCCAGATACGTGTTTCAATATTTGTTTTATCAGCAATCTCTGTCCATTGCGCAGCCTCGCCGCCCAGCAGCAGTTGCGCTACACTATCAGGTAAATGAGCAGGGAGCCCGGGATTGTTGTAATGAACGTATGCAGGCATGAATAAATCAAGATAGAATCCTGTTGAGATAAGGACTTTGTTGCCATTGTCAAGAGGCAGCTTCGGAGAAGACCCGGGCTTCCACACCTGTATGATAACATCTTTTCCAATTGTCTTTGAAAATGCTTCTTCCCATCCAATCATTTTTTTATGGTGCTTTACAACAATCTGTTTTACGCGTTCAACAAAATATGCCTGCAATGCATGTGTGTCAGGGATTTTATGCGCCTTCATAAATGCTACAATAGCCGGATTATTTTTCCATACCACACCATTGTTTTCATCTGCACCAATGTGAATATATGGTGATGGAAATAACGCTGACATTTCACCAAAAAATTTATCAATGAAATCGTATGTACTTTCTTTTGTTGGGTCAATCGCGGGGAAGGGTGCAGTGTTCATCACCTGTATCGCTGAAACTGCATTCTCCAGTTTTACAGTCTGTAAATCTATTGGCGGCCCGGGCTCATAAGGACCGGGTGCGCTTGCCAGTTGAGGATACCCGGCAAACCAGCTTTTCGTATGGCCGGGCATATCAAATTCAGGAACGATGATTATCCCTCTTGCCTGTGCAAAAGCAATGAGGTCTTTCATTTGTGCCTGCGTATAATAATCACCATTCGAACCTTTGATTTGTAATTGAGGAAAAACTTTTGATTCAATCCTGAACCCATCATTGTCTGAAAGGTGAAGATGAAGCACATTCATTTTTACAGCAGCCATTGCTTCTATATTTCTTTCAAGCACATCAACAGGAATGAAATGCCTTGAAACATCAATCATTAACCCACGCCATGAACACCGCGGTGCATCATTGATTGTTACAGCAGGAAAATAAAATGCACCATCATCATTGCGGTTCAATAACTGCATAATAATTTCAAGCCCATGCAAAGCGCCAAGGGTAGTTGGTGCATTCAGCATAATCCTGTTGTTGGTAATTTTTAGTTGATAGGATTCATCCAATCCAACAGCGGGAAGAACAGATTTGCTGACTGTAACCTGCAATGCAGCGCTATCACTCTTATCATTTGATGTAATACGTTTAGTAAGAAAATACAAACCACTTCTTCGGTTCAAAGTCTGATACATCCGGTTCACAGCATTCACAAGGATGGTATCTGCTGAATGTGTATGGATGCTTACAGAAAAATTTTTTGTAAGGGAAAATGAGCCGGCATCAATGGTTATCTCTTTCGGGACCGGCATAAGATTGAAAGTCGTTGTCGTCTGCGATGCTGCGTTGAAGAAAACAAACAGACCGATAATTGCAATAATCTTTTTTGAGAGCATGGTTAATTATTTTGTAATGGATGAATAATTCTTTTTAATTTCCTGCAAGCCTTTTTCTGTGCAGATACCCCTCAGGTATGCATCAATAGTATTTAACATCAGTGCATCAGTTGAAAGTTTAAACTTCTTAAAACTGCCGGTGCGTGTAATAGAAGAATACAATATACCGATGACATGAAGGATAACTCCCGGTGCGATATCTTTCCTGAAATATCCCCGCTTCTTCCCGGCATTAATGATGTCTTCTATTTTCTTCATCTTCTTTCTGAAAAGTTTATGAAGCACTGCGTCCTGCAACCTGGGATAATAGTAATTGAGGTCATGATAAAAAATATGGTTCACGCCATAGTCGGCGCTGATTGCTTTATACCAGATTTCAAACAATGCAACAACAGGGTTTTTATCATCATCAGCCAACCTGTCAAATTCTGTCATCAATTCAGAATAATGTTTTTGCAGGCAGTGTTTTAAAAGGTCTTCCTTGTCGTTGAAATATTTATAAACGGTTTTTGTGGAAATTCCTATCGGAGAAACCAGCTCACGGATATTCATTTTTTTGATGCCGTGTTTCAGAAACCTGTCAAGCGCCGTTTCGATAATTTTCTCTTTCACTTAAATGGAAAATATTTTTATAAAAATATTTTCCAAAAATATGGGATAGGAATAATAAGGCAAAAAATTTTGAAATAGCCGGGCAATTATTCAGGGTTTAATATGATTAAACGAAATTTCCAGATGCTATAAGGTCATTCCTTGAATCAGTTAAAACTGTTTAATATATATCTAAACAATTTGCAGAAACAGGGTGGATGAAAGGATTGAGGAAGTTCATCAAACACTATACTGGTTTTTGAACCGGGGCCTGGATACTATCAAAATGATTGCATGAAAACATTTTAACCAGGACAATTTGCATTGTTATTTTTATATTGAATAAATTTGTTTTGCAAGTTTAAATATTAAATCAACGAGTAAGGTAATTAGATAAAAATGTTTGGTATAATTTAATGATGATGCAGAAGAATAATTAATGAAATGACACACATTGAAAAAATCACACTGTATGCAACAATTGTTAATATTGAACCAGCAGAAACAATAATGCTTCCGATGACTCAGGCAAATGAACAGAATAAAAAATTAAAATGATTATTAATAAAGAGATGCTTAAGAAACAACATAAAACACAATCCTCCAACAGGACAATCAAACAGAAAAATAAGATGAGGCACGTTACAGTTTATACCACTGATAAGGAATACAACCACTTTGTGGAACTTGCAAAGAATCTTCATTACGTAAAAAAAATTGAAACAGATGAAGATATCGAGAGAGATAATGTTTTGAATAACATCAAAGCAGGATTAGAGGAAGTTCGTCTTTTTAAAAAAGGAAAACTAAAAACCACATCCGCAAAAGATTTTTTGAATGAGTTATAAAGTTGAACTCTCCGCTAATTTTAAAAAGGAAGCTAAAAGGCTTGTAAAGAAATACCCATCCTTAAAAACAGAACTGGCTGGACTATTTACAAAACTGGAAAATAACCCAAAACTGGGAACACCACTTGGTAACGACATTTATAAAATACGTCTCGCAATCGCTTCTAAAAATAAAGGCAAATCCGGTGGAGCACGTGTTCTGTCATTTGTGAAAATTTTACAAACTACCGTTCTGCTTTTTTCTATCTATTCTAAAGGCGAAGTAGATAACCTTACAGACAAGCAAATCCAGGAGCTGATTAAGGATTACCTCTAACGCAAAAACTATCGCGCATAAAAATAATAACCTTGCGAACCTTTGCGCTTTCATACCCCGTACATACAAGACAAAAAAATTTCCTTTCATCACAAATTCTCAAAGACACAAAGCAGCACGAAAAAAACTTAAAAAACTTTAGAGCCTTATTTTCTTTGTGGTTATAAAAATTCTTCAGATAACAATGCCCAGAATAACTCACCTTCATTTCACCCCCCCTTAACAACAGCGCCATAAATTCTTCTTTGATATACAGATTGTATCTCGTGTATTTTCTCAGATGTACAATGATATGCTGCAAAGAAAGTTTTAAGGATTTCAAAACTCATTGGGTAAGGCACCCAATTATTTGGAGTGTCAGTATCATATTCAACGATAATTAAACTACCATCCCGTTTTAAACTTTTAAATACTTTGCTGATAAACTTTTTTTTGTTGTTCACATAATGAAATGAGTTAGCCATCAGGATTCCATCAAGCCCTTTAACCGGTAATTCATCATCAACAAAATCGAGCTGATATTTTTTAACCATGATACCGTCTTCAGCAGTAACAGTTTTTAATGCATGTTCATTCTTATCTATTGCATACACCACACTCCCCTGTGGCAACAAATGAGTTAACGCGAGTGTAAATAAGCCATCACCACAACCCAGGTCTGCCCAGTTACCTTTTACTTGTGTAACCGGGTGTTGAATCAATGAAATCGCTTTGGATAATTGCATGATGCGGCAAAGTTCATAAGTTCGTAAAAAAAATTATTCGCCCATTCAAAATTTTTCAAAATGAAAAAACAGGTTGCTCTCATCATCTGCTGCTTTATCGCAGGCATCGCCACTGCACAAGATAAAAACATCACAATACATTCAATAGAAGAGCTCAAACTTTACAGTACATTATGGCAACAATCGGCAGCAGAATACAGGGCGCTTTGTTACCAGGCATTCAACACAGCAAAGATGCGCCTGGATGAAATACCCAAAAGAAAATTCAGGAAACAAAAGCTGGCTATCATCACTGATATTGATGAAACAATATTTGATAACAGTTATGAGGAAGCACAACTGATAAAAGACAATGAAAGTTGGAACATGAAATCATGGCTGAACTGGACCAAACTTTCTGCTGCAACAGCAGTGCCTGGCGCTGTTGAATTTTTGCAATATGCCCATAAAAAGGGTGTATCAGTTTTTTATATCAGCAACCGCACCCAGGCTGAATTAAACAGCACCATCATCAACCTGGAGAAACTGAATTTTCCCAATGCAGATTCCAGTCATGCATTGTTCATAACCAATGAATCATCCAAAGAATCACGCAGGCAGGAAGTGATGAAAAATTATGATGTAGTGATGCTGATGGGTGATAACCTTAACGACTTTGCGCAGGTGTTTGAAAATAAAAATATCAGCGACCGTTTTACAGCAACAGACAATGCAAAAAGCTACTGGGGGAATAAATTTATTGTATTGCCGAATGCCACTTATGGTGAATGGGAGAATGCATTGTTTAATTACCAGCACGGACTTACTGCCGAACAAAAATTGAATACGTTGCGTGCTGCATTAAAAACAATGCCGCAATAAAATTTATTGAGGCGGGTGCAACTGCAATAATTCGCGGCATATCCTTTCAACACTTTTCTTGATGGGTGTATATTGAAAACCCGGAAGTGTTTTTAACAGCCTTGTATTATCAAAATATAGTTTTGCCAAAGCTGTATCTGCAGTTTCTTTTGTGATGAATGGGGCCTTGCCGGTAAACATACTTTTGATTTTTTCAATGCGCCAGATAGCAGCAGCCATCAAAGGTGTAACTTTTTTATATGGCGTTCTTTTATGAAATGCTTCAGCAATCATTGTAAACAAATCTTTATATGTAACGTTTCCCGCATTTACGATGAATCGTTCAGCCACAATATCACTTTCCATTAATGCAATCATTGCCGCCACCACATCTTTCACATCTACAAAACCTGCAACACCATCAGAATAATAAGGAAACTCTTTATAGACAGTTTTAAATATTTCAGATGAACCTTTATCCCAATCACCTGCGCCAAGAATAACAGAAGGGTTAATAATAACAGCATTGAGCCCTTCAGCAATACCACGCCATACTTCCATCTCACCGAAATATTTGCTCTTGCCATAAACACTGCCTGATGTTTCATCATTCCACTTCATGGCTTCAGTGATGGGAGTTGAATCTTTATTGATACCCAATGCTGCAACCGAACTTATATGCAGCAATTTTTTTACATGGTTGTTCAGACAGGCATTTACAATATTGGCTGTGCCTTCCACATTGGTTTTAAATAGCAGGTTCTTGTCTTTCGGGTTATAGGAAATTTTTGCAGCGCAATGATATACTTCATCCACATTTTGTAAGGTTTCATCCAGCAACTCAGAATCAAACAAATCACCTTTTATCCATTCGATATTATGATGCGTAAAAGGGATTTCTGCCCTGTATAATGCTTTAATGGAATGGCCACGGTTGCTTAACTCTTTTATCAAATGTGAACCGGTAAGGCCTGTTGCACCTGTGATAAAAATAATTTTAGAATTATTGCTATTTCTTAAGTCCTCATTCATTGACACGGATATAATGTTATGCCCTTCTAATATTCATAAAAACCTTTTCCTGTTTTTTTGCCAAGTTCATGCGCATCCACTTTATTTTTCTGTATAACCGATGGCTTCAACCTTCCTGGTTTTCCCAATGCTTCCCACACAATATTACTCACTGAATAATTGATATCCATACCAATCAGGTCCATCAGTTTAAACGGGCCCATCTTAAATCCTGATGCTTCCATTATTTCATCAATTGCCCTGAAGTCTTCATTATTTTTTTCAACCATCTGCAATGCTTCAAGATAATAATGCCTTGCCACGCGGTTGACAATAAAGCCCGGTGCATCATTACAAACCACAGGGGTTTTATTCAGTTGTTTAGATAGTTGCACCAAAGTTTCAATAACATCTTCACTTGTTTTTCCAGTCCGGATAATTTCTACCAGCTTCATAATAGTTGCAGGATTAAAAAAATGCATACCTGCAAACCTGGATGCATAATTTCTTTCATGGCAGATAGATGAAACTGAAATAGAAGAAGTGTTGGTGGCAAAAATGGTTTCGTCATTATTTATTAAAGCCAGTTCATCAAACAATTGCTGCTTAACAGAAATATTTTCTACAACAGCTTCAATAATAATGTCTGCTTTGCAATCATTAATACCGGATGTAAAAGATACCCTGTTGATGACAGCCTCCTTTTCATCAGCAGAAATTTTTTGTTTCTCAACAAGCTTCTGTAAACTTTTTTCCATTGATTCCCTGCTTTTATCAAGCATGGCTGGGTTCACATCAAACTGGATTACAGTAAAACCATTCTGCGCAGCACATTGGGCAATACCGCTTCCCATCGTTCCGGCTCCGCAAACACAGATAGATTGAATTGACTGCAAGGTTTTTTTTGCAAACATAAGCCTATTGGACTGAAGATTTTAAATGTACAACATAAGACAATGCATTATGTTACAGTATTTTTTATAGCAGGCAAATGAAAAAAAATTATGAAAATGACAATTATTTTAAAATCTCATTTTGCCGCTCATAAAATTGATTTAAAAAAATTTGTATATGTCAACAATATTATCGTTAAATTTGCATCGTTTTTTAAGGGTTTAGGGTTGAAAAACCCCGCTTAGTCTTAGGCGGGGTTTTCTTTTATAAATCGGTTGCATATTTTAATGCAAATTTTCAGGAATGAATGTTGGATAAATGAACATTTTTGAACAGGAAAATAACAACAGCAACCTGTCTTATTTTTATAAAATTTCAGTTGATTCCAACAACTTTTTATTCCACCACTTTGACCCATTTACCTTTTACACCACCACTGATAGTATTATCATACATGGCTGTGCAATAAATACCTGGCCAATAAAATTTACCAGGGTATGCTGCATTCAACTGCACATAAAAAATCTTTGTTTCATAAGGCCTCAACCCGAAATAATAATACACCCTGTCATCACGGATATCCATATAATCTGATGGTGATGACTGAAAACTACCTTCACTGTTGTATAACCTTGTATTCAAAATTTCCCAACCACCAGGAAATATTTCACTCAATGCAAGATTTGAATATTCACCCCTTTTTCCCGGGTTGGTGATAACAACTTTTGCCACAAAATCAGTTCCTTGTTTTATAGAATCAATTTTAACCGGGTTGTTAGCAGCATTGATAAAACTTACATTCACCCTTAAAATATCCGGGTTATTGGTAACAGAAATATTTTCACCACTCACAGGTCTGCCTTCATTAATTATTCTTACAAACAAAACATTATTGCCTTTGTTCTGCAGTTGAACATTTGTTTTACCTTTCTGCCACTGCAATTCATTTTGAGTAACAACAGAAGATGAATTAATATTTATATCCTTCCCTTCAGTTTTACCAACAGCAATTATCTTTTGTCCTGATTTGTTTGTACCTGCATATTCTGCTACAGCAATCAAACAGTAAGCTGTGGTTTGTGTGCTGTACCAGTTATCCTGTGAAAGTTTTGCAGCAATAGTTTTCACAAGATTGCCGGCTTCTGCATTGCGTTTCATCAATACCAAAGTTTCCAAAACCATTGCCTGGTCGCGCAGGTTGCTGCCATAAGTATAACCGGGATTATTTCTTTCAGGGAAATTAACCGGCAAACCACTGATAAGTTGCAATGCAATTTTTTGCTGGCCTATCAACTGGTATGCCGCAGCCAAACGCCACCTGCCCTCAGGTGATAAAAATTTCCATTCCTTCAAACGGTTCATCGCACCAAGTTCAGGTGAGCCTGCAAGCGCCAATAAATACAAACGGTAAGACTGCATTAAATCAGAACCATACCAGGGCGCCGACGTTACATTCCATGACTGTGCTTTCAACCGTTCATATTGTTTCCATTGCTGCAACATGTTTTGCGAAATATTGTATCCTTTCGATTGAGCCACCAATAAAAAATGACCGGCATAGTTGGTGCCCCATTCATCACTCACAGGACCGTTGGGCCAGTAACTGAAACCACCATCACTTTGCTGGAAATTGTTATACTTCTGCAAAGCCTGTTTGACATTCCTGTCAATTTCTGCTTTTTGTTTATCACTCAAATCCAGCAGTTCATTTAATACCAACTGCGGAAATACGGCAGACGTTGTTTGTTCAATACATCCATGCGGGTAAGTGATTAAATATGTCAGCCTTTTCTGCAGGTCTATGGCAGGTATGCTCGACACTTCCAATGTGGCTTTGCTGCTTTGTACATCACCAATCATTGATACTGTTGAGTTCCAGCTTTGACCCGGCTGCAACGTTGTTTCTGTAACCTGTGTTGTATATGGGTTAGGGTTTCGCACATCAATCTCCGTTTGATACACTGCCTGCTCACCACCACCAGAAGCAATAATTTTTATGTTACCAATACCAGTTGAGTTGTTCACTTTTGCAGAAAAATAAACCTGCTGTTCACCCGGTTTTACAAAACTGATGGATTGGTTACCACTGCCGCTTATCAATGGATTGGATTGTATGTTCAGTGTTACATTATTAATATTATTGGTAGTGGCAAAAACTGTTACCGGTATTTTTATTTCTTCACCCGGTGCAAGCACCCTTGGTAAAGTGGGCAAAATCATCAATGGTTTTTTTACGGTAACATCTTTCTCTGCCATGCCATAAGCATCATTACCTGCAGCAATTACCATTGCCCTGATGCTGCCCATGTATGCAGGCAAAACAAAACTGTGTGTTTTGCTTCCGCCATTCAAAGTGAATGGCCCCATAAATTCAACAACAGGTTTAAAACGGTTGGCGCGTCTTGTGTTGCTGGCAATAGCAGCTTCAGCATCACCGCCAATTGTAAGTATGCGTTGTATCTGTTCACCAAAAGCGCCGATTACATCATCATACACATCCCAGCTTTTTACACCCAATGCTTCTTTGGCATAAAATGCATCATGCGGGTTGGGTGTTTTAAAATGGGTTAAATCCAACAACCCATCATCCACCAATGCAATAACATAAGTCATTTTTTTATTTGATGCTTCAGAAACAGTAATTGAATTTTTCACCTCCGGTTTTATCACATCAGTCATTGAAATCACTGGTTTTAAAATAGTATTTTTATCATCCACCATCACTGGTATCACACCATACATTCTTATCGGCAAATCATTGATGGTTTGAGCATGCGGTTGCAATAAACTCACATTCACATACACATTAGGGCTATATTCTTTTTCAGCTTTAAATGAAAATTTTGTTTGCCCCTGTTCAGTATTAACCCAAAATGTTTTCAGCACTTTGCTCCCACTTTCAATACTGATAAATGCCCTTCCTCCTTTGCTGGAAGGAATGGATAAATTCACATTGTCTCCTACATTATATTTTTCTTTATCGGATGTAAAAGAAAGCATTGCAGCAGCACTTGGGTCACTATCACCGGCCCTTGTTTGCCAACTGTAATCATCAACAAAAAATGTGCTGCCTGTTGTATGACCACTGCGCAGGTCTTTCACCAAAATCAGATACCTGCCCCACTCATCATCATCCATTTTAATATTGTAAAACCCTTTTCCATTGGTTAAATGAACAGTATCTTTTTTGATGAACTTGTTGTATTCATCCTGTGTGAAATTAGAAAGGTCATCAGCTTCATCCCACCACCAGCGCCATTGAATTTTATACAACTGAACCAGCACAGACTGGTTGCCCTGCAGTAATTTTCCATCAGTATTTACATCAACAATATTGAACTGGTGATTCTGTCCAGATTGCAGGAATCCCCATGTTTTATCACCTTGAGGTACTTCCACTCCCACATAAGATGAATAAGGATTGAACGGCATTGAAAAATTATCAATGCTGAAATTGCCACCGGGTTCAAAAACTTTTACAACAAGATTGGCAAGCAACTGACCCGGTGCATCTTCACCGGCTTCAAATGTTGGGTTCACTGATGCAGTACCTTCAGCACTCAATGTTCCATCAAAAATTGTTTTAGACTGTGATTGAAAATTTGCTGTAGGGTTATCAAAAACATAATTATCAAGTTTGGGAAATTTTGTTTTCTTTTTATACAACTGCACATCAATCCTTGCTTTTAAATTTTGTGCAGTTGCACCAAACAACCAACGCGCAGACAATTTACCGTTGATAGTTGCATCTTTTCCAAGCGCTGTTATATTTCCAAAATCAAGATTAATTTTTAAGCGGTTGGGCATCACGGTTTCAATCTTTATTTTCTTTTCAAAAACGGCGCCACCTGCTTTCACCCTGCATATCCAGTTACCTGTTGGAGCATCAGCATCAGTGGCTGTCCTGAAAACGTTGAAACCATTATCAGCATTGGTTTGTACGATGCGTTTATACAATTGCCCGCGTGGAGAAATCATTTCCATCTCCAATGGATAATCTGCAGGTAAAGGATTGTTTTTATCATTGATGATGCAACTCAGAAACAGGCTGTCACCAGGCCGCCATACACCACGTTCACCAAAGATGTAACCTTTGATTCCATTCTTCACTTCTGCGCCACTTACATCAAAACGGCCCAAAGGCAAACTACTGCCATTATCTAATTTTAAATAACCAAACTGGTTACCTTGTTTAGCTATTAATAAATAAGGACGGCCGGTTTTAAAATCAGTTCGTTTACTGGCATTACTTTTTTTAGTAAGGTCAATTATAGCAAGTCCATCAGCATTTGAAGTAGCAGTAGCTATGATTTGTTGCTGATAGTTCAACACCTGCAGCTCCACATCTTTCATCGGGTTGGTGGTGATGAGGTCATTCACTGCAACCAGCATGTTTTGACCGGCTGCATATTTTGCAATCAACCCGATATTGCTGGCAAGGATATTTCTTGTTGCAAATTTTTCTTTGTTGTAATAGGAACTGAAACAGGGATTGTTGCGTTCGTTCCAGTTGTAACCATAAGGAAAATAATTATCATACCGGTTCCAGAAATCTTCATCATCATCTACTGCATCTTCATCACTTGTATAGGAATAATAATCATCGGTTTCATCTTTTGTTAAACTATCGCAGTCATACAAAGAATATTCAGGCCTGAAACCAATTGTTACATGATAAATAGCGCCGGGTTCTGTGCGGATGAATTTATCAAGGTCAAGAGAAAATGTATTTTTATGATGCAGGTTGAGCGACTTATCATCATTTAATTTTACAGTAGCTTCTTTAATGGGTTTTCCCACCCTGCGCAGGTACTGGTCTCCATTCATATCATTTACCTGCAGGAACTGTGCAATATTGTTTTCATAAATTTTAATGATAGATACATCAACAGCTTTCAGGTTTACTGCTTCAAAGGGCAACAACAATTTTCCTGTACTGTTCGGCAAAATATTACCCTTGCCTTTGATGGTTACATGAGGCAAACGGTTCTCAAAAAATATATTGGAAGAATAAGATTGTTTCAATTTATCACCGCTTATATTTTCAATACCCGGCAAAACATTCACAGTATGGTTACCATCCAATTCATCTGTTGCATACACTTTTACTTCACTACCAAGGATGGTGTAAGCGGGGTTTTCTACATCATTAATTGTAATCAAACCCTCTAAATTCTGCGCGGATGAAATGGGGTCGCTGAATTGCACAAGTGCATATTGTTCTTCTTCACCTGATGCCCTTACATCCAATAATTTGAAATCACCTGATGCAGGCACATCAATTTCTTTTTTACCAAGCATCTCACTGTTGATTGCATTGCCATTCCATTGCAGCAATAACTTCTGTTCAGCATTTGTTCGGGGAATATTATTGATGTTGAACTGGTGTTCTTTCTCTGCTTCATTATGTTGCCAGCTTATTGGAAAATTTTTTCCATTGATTGTTGCCGTCAATAACTTTTCAACTGCGGCAGATTGTTCAACATCAGCAGTCAGAATTTCACCGGATAAATTCATATCGGTTTTATTGTTGCTGCGCAACCCGAATTCATCCACTTCAAAAGAAGGTTTTATAATCCTTATGTTGAATTTGAATTCATCAAACCCGGAAGACACTTTAATCACTTTGCCCAAATGAAAACCCACTTCATACAATTGGCCTGGTGTTAAATCTTTATCAGGTTTGAATTCTATTGTGCGTGCATCAATCCAATAAGCTTTTCCATCCACAGCAGGAGAGAATGAAAACAGTTTATCTTTTAATGTTTCATTCAAAGTATGCGTTGTGGGCACATCAGCAGCCAGTTGAATCCTCACAGTATTTTTCTTTGACACAACACCAGAAGTGTAGGCATCAATATACTGACTGAATGCAGGGTCAACATCAATCAGTTTGGGTTCAGTTTTGCAGGAAAAAAGTATGGAAGTAAAAAATAAAATAACAACGTAACTGATAATTCTTGTGGTGAAAAACATTTTCATATTTGCAGCATTTTTTTAAATGTACAAAATATGAAAACTAAATTAAAAAAACACATCACATATGTTGAAAGGAATTAATGTTGTTCAACATTGAAAAATTATATTACCGGATATATTTTGTTGATTAGTCATCAAGTTTATAAATAAATTCCTGAATTTCTTTTTGTCTTGCATTGGCAAAACCTTTATCAGAGCCAATCTTTACAAAACCGCATTTCTCCAACACTTTCTGAGAACCAAAATTGTCGAAAGCAACCCAACCAAAAATTGCGTTATTTATTCTATCCAGAAAAACTTCATGCCGATGACCGGTTGACTTTGTTATGCAGGTTGTTTTTTTGAGTTAGGTTTACTATGTGTAACCTTTCGCTGTTTTCTTAATTTCTGTTTAGCTTTTGCAGCTTTTAAATACTCGCTAATGGCAAGAAACTCTTCTTTTGTTGGTGTAGGCCCACCACCTATAAAATCAACATCAAGTTCTACTTTCTTTTTCATAGTTCCTGGTTTTTAAAGTATTTATTAATAAGTCGCAATGCTGCTGGCGTGTCAATAATCATAATGTGTCCGCCAAAGTGTATTGCCCCTAAAGTTTTTGTGTAATGGTTAATTAATTGCGTCTTTGAAACAAAAGATACATTTCCTTCAAATCCCCGTTGAAATGAAAGCCTGCAAGCAAAAGCAACAAGGTTACCTGGAACACCTGCATAGACTTTTGATTTCCCTTTGTTGAATGGGGCACTCTCAACTAAGTGCATGTAGATATGGTCACTTTTTATTTCAATGCTTATCAATCCTTGTATTACCGAAATTGCATGAGGGATTGTAAGTTTATAAACTTCTCTTTCAGGCTGTTTCAGTTCATATCTCCAATCAAACTGCCAACCATTTTTCTTTGTCACAGATTTGAGTTCTGTCGTTGTAAGCAAAGTAATATTGGTAGGGAAAACATCACCGGTTAAAACGTTTTCAATTGAATTAGTCAGCTTGTCAACGATAAAATCAAGTCCTATTGGATTACTTTTTTTCACTTTGCTAAGTTAATCATTATAGAAAGGGAAACAGCTTTTTCCAGGAAGTACTTTACTTTACTATCAACAATAAAGTCGTTTACAATGATAGTATGATTATTGATTGCCAGTCAAATAAAATTTTTGTTTCATCATCAAGTTGAAAATGGAAGAGGTTTTCTAAATCGGCGACTTCAGTTGGCCTGAGTTTTATTTCAAATTTGTCATTCTTCATTTTATGTTGTTTTAAAAATGAACTAAAAAAAGAAAGCACTATTATATGTTAAAGTGATGTATTAAACAGCAATGCAAATAACGTTCTATGTATTGGCGAAGGACTATCAATTTTACTATGAATTATCTATACATCAATGCTGGTCTTTGCACTTCTGCCAATCTAATCCATTCATACGGTTTTTACAAGGGAGATGTTGATGCCAGGAGATATTGTTATTTTGTTTTTGTCCAATCTTCTAATTCAATACCGGTTATTCTATTAAAATGATTTGAATTATTGGTCACCATCGTCAATTTATGGGTAACTGATGTTACGCCGATAAAAAGGTCAAAGTCGTCAATCGGCGTTCCTTCTTTTCTTAATCTTGCTTTTTCTTTTGCATTCAAATCCAGGGAATGAAATATTGGTAATATTTGAACGCCGCTCAAAAAATCTTCCAACACTTTCTTATTTCTTTCACGTTGCTCACTATTTTCAACTCCGAACTTTAATTCAGCTAAAGTCATTTCTGAAATAAAAAGATTTTCGGGTGGCACATTATCAAATTTAGCTTCAAGGTCGAACATGCCTTTCATGTAAAAAATGGCGATATTAGTGTCAATCAGATATTTTTTCAAAACTGTTCAATTTCCCTGGTAAATAATCTGCTTTTACGGATTTCATCAATAATTTCTTCAGCTGTTTTATCAGAAATAAAAGCGCCAAACGATTTCCTGATTGTAGATTTCTTGCTCCCCAAATCTGTTTTTATTGATTCAGTTAATTTAGAAATCAAATTAAGTTTATTATCGGGGCTTAGATTTTCTAAAAGCCCGACATATCCATCAATTATTGTAGTATCAGTTTCAATAGATGCCATGATGTAAATTTAAAAAGAAAGTTGGAATAAAACTGTTCAACATAGTTAAGTTGCTCCCGCATGACCATCAATTGTCATTAATGCTTTACTGGTGGCTCGTGCATTAAATTAATTCTTAAAGTCAGATGCTTCACCTTCCTTTTGAATCCAATTCCATATAACATTTATATTATTTTTTTACATACTGATTTCAACAAAATAATCAGGCATTAATTTTAGCCAACCGAAAGCCCACCAATTATTTAAATTTTAACTGTCATCAACAGGAGAAATAATCACAATATCTCTATTAACCATAAATCATTTTTATTCCCTTTTGCTTTGCCAACTTAAAATTCACATTTTGAATTTCAGCAATTCATTCTCAAAACTTCAGAATTATTTTAGACCAGGTACTTTTAATTTTTATTCTTAAAAAAAATAGCTTCAATTCATTTTTTTCTTCAAACTACTCACCTGTTCCTGAAGGTTGTTGACAAGGCCTGCCAACTGGTTTACATCCCACCGTTGTTGGGTATTGGCTTTGGTGATTATCATCTGTGCCTTCCACACTTCAAGTATGTCATCAGGGTTTACATGATAGGGTTCATATTGCGGGTTATCACTGATGAGGGTGAGTTTATTTTTATAACGGTTGTTGCGCATGATGCGTTTATAAACGATGCCTTCGTTTCTCGAAACAACGATATAAGTATTGTTGGGTTTAATGTCATCCATTGCCGGCACCCTTTCGCCAACAATCACACTGCCGCTCGGCGTCGGCAACATACTGTCGCCAACAATTTCAAATGCCCGGTATTCACCCGGGGCCAACATGGGTAAAGTAAAAGTATTGAGCTCATCAATAAATTCAGGGTCAGCATAACCTGCCAGATAACCGGCTGCTGCTTTTACAGGCACAAATTGTATTTCGTTGATTTCACCCAGGAGTTTTAACTGACGGCGTTTATCAATATAAGAGCCACCTTTTTTTGAAGCAGACAAATCTTTCAGCAACAGTTCATCAAGACTGAGTTTAAAAATGCTGCACAGGTTTTCCAGCACATCCAATCTTGGCTCTGACCTTTCTTCTTCATAAGCTCCAACAAGTGAACGTTTGATTTTTAGTTTGTGTGCAAACTGTTCCTGTGTCCATCCACGTAGCTTGCGTAAATGCTTCAGGTTTTTTCCGGCATAACTCATAACTAATCTGTTTAGCACGCAATTTACTAATTATTTTAGTTTGACAAAATAAAATATTATAAAAAAACCCCGGAGATTGTACAATCAACGGGGTTTTGTCAAGGGGTGAAAAACATCAACCTTTCTGCTTCTTTTCACCAAGCAGCAACAATTCATTCACATAGACTTCTGTTATATATTTTTTTACACCTTCTTTATCGTTGTAAGAACGGTTTACCAGTTTACCTTCAATAGCCACCTCGCTGCCTTTAGATAAATACTGTTCAGCAATTTCAGCAACTTTACCCCAGGCAACTAAATTATGCCATTGAGTCTCGGTAACTTTTTCGCCATTTGAAGCGCGATACACTTCGCTTGTGGCAACACTAAAGCGTGCCATTTTTTTACCACTTTCTATAGTGCGGATTTCAGGGTTATTACCAAGGTTTCCGATCAACTGTACTTTGTTTTTTAGAGCGTACATAAAATAAGTTTTTAATTGTTTTGTAATTTTTTATTTCAATCACCGCGGCGCCTTGCTGATGACAGAACAAAGATGCTATTGCAAAAAAGCCATACCCGGTTTTTTACCATTTACTATCACATATAATCGTTTGTAAACGTTTATTCACCGGAAAAACCTATCTTTAATTCTCAACTAAAACCTATGCAAACAGAAACCAGGACATGCCTGCAATGTGGCAGGACTTTAAAAGGAAGATCAGATAAAAAATTCTGTGACGACTCATGCCGTAACAACTACAACAATGTATTGAAGGCACATGCTAATAATTACATGCGCAACATTAATAACACACTTAGCAAAAACCGCCGCATCCTTGAAGAGGTTTTACCTGCCAATGAAGAAATGGGAAAAACCACCAAACAAAAATTGTCAGATGCTGGTTTTCAATTCAAATATCACACCCACACTTACACCAATAAAAAAGGAAATGTTTATTATTTCTGTTACGAATTTGGATATTTATCTCTTGAAAACGACTGGTACCTGGTAGTACGCCGCAGGGAAGAATAATTTAACGACCTACTTACCTGATGTTTTTTTACCTTCACGCACCTAAAAAATTTATGTTATGAGTTTACGTTTAGGGGACAAAGCGCCCAATTTTAAAGCAACAACAACCGCAGGTGAAATTGATTTTTACGAATTCTTAGGTGATGGTTGGGGAATTTTATTTTCTCATCCCGCTGATTATACACCTGTTTGTACTACTGAATTAGGTAGAACGGCAGCCTTCCAGGAAGAGTTTGCCAAACGCAACACAAAAGTGTTGGCAGTAAGTGTTGACCCGCTGGATAAACATAAAGGCTGGATCAATGATATTAATGAAACACAAAATGTAACAGTCGGGTTTCCGATCATTGCTGATGAAGACAGGACTGTGGCTGAATTGTATGACATGATCCATCCCAATGCTTCTGCTACTGCAACAGTGCGTTCATTGTTTATTATTGCACCGGACAAGACAGTAAAACTGATGATCACTTATCCTGCAAGTACCGGCAGAAATTTTGTTGAAGTTGTTCGTGTGTTAGACAGCCTTCAGCTTACTGCTGATTACAGTGTATCAACACCCGCAGACTGGAAAGATGGAGAAGATGTTATTGTTTCAACTGCATTATCCAATGAAGCAGCAAAAGAAAAATTTCCAAAAGGTGTTAGGGTTGTAAAACCTTATTTACGTTATACACCACAACCGAATAAATAATTTTTCAATTACGAGATATCAATTACGAATTAAAAATTACGAATTACGGGCGTTGAAGTTTTAAGATGTTTATAGTAACTATCACCCCGTAATTCGTATTTCGTAATTTTTAATTGTTCAATGTTTTCATCCTCTCGTAATTTGAAATTCGTAATTTTTAATTGTTCATTTTTTTAATCCACCCGTAATTCGTAATTCATAATTTTTAATTGTTCAATGTTTTCATCCACCCGTAATCCGTAATTCGTAATTTTTAATTGTTCATTTTTTTAATCCACCCGTAATTCGTAATTCATAATTTTTAATTGTTCAATGTTTTCATTCACCCGTAATTCGTAATTTTTAATTGACCATTGTTTTCATCCACCCATAATTCGTAATTCGTAATTTTTAATTGCCCATTGTTTTCATTCACCCGTAATTCGTAATTCGTAATTTTTAATTGCTCATTGTTTTCATCCACCCGTAATTCGTAATTTTTAATACAAACATCGTAATCCGTAATTTTTAATTCGTAATTCGTAATTAAATAAACGCCATTCACCTCCTCCATTCTGCCGTTCGCCGATTTCCTGAAAATATATTGTAAATAATTTTGGTTTATAATATAAACTACTTTACGTTTGTGGTCTCAAAGCATGAATCGTGAAAATGAAAAATATATTTATAACGGCTTTCCTGTTGATCAGCACATATAGTTTTTCCCAGACAACAGTGCAGGGAAATGTAAAAGATAAAAAAGGTAATCCTATAGCCGGTGTGAGCATCACTTTAAAGGGGACTTATGATGGCACCATCACTGATTCTTCTGGCAATTATCAATTCACTACTTCTGAAAAAGGCAAATATGTTTTATCATTCACCAACGTGAATTATGATGATGATTCCTCCATCATTGAACTGGAAGGCAAGACCATCACCATCAATAAAACGGTTAAAGAAAAATTCAACATATTAAATGCAGTAACTGTAACAGCAGGTTCATTTGAAGCAGGTGACAACAAAAGGGCAGCTACAGTTTTAAATTCAATTGACATAGCTACAACTGCGGGCAGCAATGCAGATATAACTGCTGCATTAAAAACCCTGCCAGGCGCACAACAAATCGGGAACCAGGAAGGTCTGTTTGTACGTGGTGGCACAGGTGAAGAAACAAAACAGTTTATTGACGGTACCATGGTGAATAATCCATACTATACGAGTGTTCCTGATATCGCCACACGTGGCAGGTTCTCTCCTTTCCTGTTTAAAGGGACCGTATTTTCAACAGGTGGTTATTCAGCATTGTATGGACAGGCTCTATCATCAGCAGTTATCCTGGAGTCAATTGACATGCCTGATAGATCTTCGGCCACTGCATCTATTTCTCCTATCGTTGTTGGTGGCGGTGTTCAGCAACTTTCAAAAAATAAAAATTTCTCCTGGGGTGTTGACTATGATTATGTAAACCTTATTGCCTATTTCAATATAGTGAAACAGACACCTGATTATTTTGATATGCCTGAATTCCATTCAGGTGATGCCAACTTCCGTATCAAAACAAAAGGTGGTATCATAAAATATTATACTACTTTCAACTATAACCATCTTGGCTTGCGCAGACCTGACATTGACAGCGCTGACTATAAAGATGCTTTTGGAGTTATCAATCATAACTGGTACAATAATTTAAGTTGGAGACAGAACCTTGGCAATGGATGGAAGATGAATCTCGGTTTGAGTTACAGCACTAACAGAGATGATATTTCACAACAGGTGCAGGATGCATCCAACACTGATAAATCATGGGACTACCAACCCTGGATCAGTAAAAACTTTCATTTGAAAAGCAGGCAGGATTTATCTCAGGTGAAAGAAGTATTTGAAAAGAAATTAGGCGGTTTAAGTGCCATTCGTTTTGGAGGTGAATACTGGTATGCATATAATCCTTCACATTACATCAACATAGACAGCGATTACTATTTCAAACAAAAAGATAACTATGCTGCATTGTTTGCAGAAGGCGATATTTATGTCACTAACGATATAGCATTGAAGCTGGGCACACGTTATGAATATTCTTCCATCATCAGGAAGGCCAATATTGCACCACGCATCTCAATGGCTTATAAAGTGGGGAAAGGCGCACAAATTTCACTGGCTTACGGCATCTTCTATGAGAAGCCTTTATCCAATGAACTGGTATATAATACATCGCTTAATTATACAAAAGCAACACACTACATTGCCAATTACCAGGTAAACAGGAACGACAGGATTTTCAGGATTGAAGCATTTTATAAAAAATATGATGACCTTGTAAAATCATTTCCCACATACAATAATAAAGGCTATGGTTATGCAAAAGGTTTTGAGTTGTTTCTACGTGATAAAAAAACTTTTAAAAATATTGATTACTGGATCAGTTATTCTTACCTCGATACCAAACGTGATTTCTTAAACTATCCGCAGGAACTGGCCCCAAATTTTGCAGCAAAACATACTGCATCTGTAGTAGTAAAACATTTTGTTACAAAATGGAAAGCAGGTTTTAATGCCACTTATACTTTTGCTACCGGCAGGCCTTATTACAATTTTATGTTTGATAATACACAGGGTAAATTTGTGATTGCCGACCAGGGACGTACCAAGGATTATAACAGTTTAAACTTCAGTGTTGAATATTTACCAAGCCTCGGAAAAAAAGATGCAAAAACATTTATTGTGTTATTTGCGAGTATGTCAAATTTGTTGGGACAGAAGCAGGTGTTTGGTTATAATTATTCATACAATGGATTGAATAAAGAACCTATTTTGCCTACAGCTCCAAGGTTTTATTTTATCGGTTGTTTCCTGAGCTGGGGCATTGACAGGAGCCAGGACGCCATAAATAATAATTTATAAAAATCATTTTATGAATAATCAGCAAAACGAAGAACAGTTTTCGCCAAAAGAAAGTTTGCAGGTGATTGCCGATATGATTGAAAAAGTGCAGAATGATAAACTGCGGAAGCTTGCAAAGAAAAGAGCGCAGTTTAAACTCACTGCAACCTACCTGGTAATAACCAGCCTGATGCTTGTGGCAATCTGGTATTTTACTACCGGTACCGGTTCTTATTTCTGGCCTGCATGGCCGATCGGTGTTTTTATTTTTTCATTGCTGATTAATTACATGGAGGCATATATGGGCACATCGTTATTTTCTGAAGATAAAGAGTATGAAAAGCTAAAAGCCAAAAAATAATTACCATGAAACCATTGATTGTTTTACTGGTTGTTTTCATAGCAGCGCTTTGTATAACATTATTGATACAAGGTACTGCTAATATTAATTTAAGTGGAAGGCTTGCAATGAGTTTGATGTTATTGCTCACATCTTTTGGCCATTTTAAATTCAGTAAAGGCATGGCTATGATGTTGCCGGCTTTTATCCCTGCAAAAAAACAAATGGTGTTGTTAACAGGTTTAATTGAAATAGCAGCTGCAATCGGATTAATGATCCCATCAATGATAAAGATTACAGGAATTTTATTGATTATATTTTTTGTATTGATATTGCCTGCGAATATTTATGCAGCTTTAAAAAATGTAAATCTCGAAAAAGCAGATTTTACCGGGCAGGGAAAAAAATATTTATGGTTTCGAATACCATTGCAATTATTATTTATCGGATGGGTGTATTGGTTTGCATTACATTAAAAAATGTTTGTAATATTTTTCTTCAAATAAAAACAAAAATATATGGACAACTATCAAAACCACTCTGATGAAACACTCTGGAAAATCGCCAGGAAGAGAGCAGCTTTTAAATGGAGCTTCTCAGTGTATGTATGCATGAATGCATTCTTTATATGCATCTGGTATTTTACTTCTCGCCCGGGATCATATTTCTGGCCTGTATGGCCAATGATGGGTTGGGGCATCGGTATTTTGTTTCAATATCTTGCTGCCTACCAGGGAAATAATATTTTTACCGCAAGGCAGGAATATGAACGATTATTAGAACAACAGAAAAATCAACAATAAATTCATTCACCTCAGTTCATAAAAATATTTTCAATCTTTTTTACAGGCCATGAAATTTTTATGAATGAAGATGATAAATAAAAAACAAATACAACACACATGAAACATTTATTATTAGCAGCAACAGTATTCATTTCTGTTACAGCATTTTCACAAAGTGACAAATATGAAGGCGCTATGAAACAGGCGCTCACACAATTGGATTCAGCAAAAACAGTAGCAGATTTTGAAAGCGTAGCAGCAACTTTTCAACGTATCGGTGATGCTGAAAAAACACAATGGCTCCCTTATTACTGGAGTGGCCTTGCTTTGACAAGAACAGGCTGGATGTATTTCCCTGATGACAAAGGAGTAACTGCTGTAAAAACAGATAACCTGTCTGCAACCATTGATGCATTATCAGGCCGCATCAATGCTCTTGAAGATAAAGCAGATGCATTGGCAACAGATAATGATGCAAAATCTGAAATATTGCTCATTCGAAATATGGCTTATACACAGCAAATGCTTATTGACCCGCAAACACGCTATATGACTTATGGTATGCAGGCCGGTACAGCTTTAGACAACGCCATCCAGCTTAATCCCAATAACCCAAGGGCATATTATTTAAAAGGTTCAAGTTTGTTTGGAACACCCGAACAATATGGCGGTGGTAAAGAGGCAGCGAAACCAATGTTTGAAAAAGCAGTGGAACTTGGAAAAGCTGAACAACATAAACCATTAATGCCACATTGGGGTTTGGATCAAAGTGAACAAATGTTGGCTGCATGCCAGTAATTTTTGGTTAATGATTGAATTGCTAAAGGCATAAACCTTATGGCAATTCAGTCATTTTAAAATAATAACTTTTATAAAAAGTAGAACCATCAATCAACGAATCAAGATGAATCATGTTTAAAGACCTGGATCCGATATTACATTCGCAGTTAAGGCTGGCAGTCATAAGCTTACTGATAAGCGTTAAAAAAGCTGAGTTTACTTTTTTAAAAGAAAAAACAAATTCAACTGCAGGCAACCTCAGTGTACAGTTGCAGAAATTAAAAGAAGCAGGATATATTGATGTCAACAAAGAATTTAAAGACAACTATCCCAACACTACCTGCAAAATCACTCCTAAAGGAATTAAGGCTTTTGAAGAATATGTGAAAACATTGCAGCAATACCTGCAGGTAAAAAAATAATAGGAGCTATGATTTTTTTTAAACAGTTCCATATTTCTGTTTAAATAGTTTCATTGGTGTTAATTCAATAAAATCATTGGAAGAAAATATTTTCAATAGATGATAATCCATTACCTTCGCGCCTCAAATTTGAGTTGATAGTCAAAGTAATGGTTCAAGATTTTTCTGATACAGAGTTTTCTGCAATAGGGTATCTTTCTTTACAACGTTTATTTTCTCAGACATTTTATAATAAAAACAGATAACAAACATGAACATTTATGTTTCCAATTTAAGTTTCGCCGTTCAGGATGAAGACTTAAGGGAATACTTTGAAGAGTACGGAGAAGTTTCTTCAGCAAAAGTAATTACAGACAAATTTACAAACCGTAGCCGTGGTTTCGGTTTTGTAGAAATGCCGGATGATGAAGCAGCACAAAAAGCCATCAAAGAATTAGATGGTGCAGTTGTTGACAGCAGGACTATCAGTGTAACTGTAGCAAAGCCCCGCGAAGAAAGATCAAACAACAACAGGAAAAGGTCTTTCAGCAACAGCAACAGCAGGTGGTAATATTTATCAACTGAAAATTGTATAAGGCGCCCGGATTATTCCGGGCGTTTTAATTTTATATCAGATAAATTGCTTCAATGAATCCATTAATTCAATAATACCTTCCGTTGCAGGTTTTTCAATTGCCGTACAATCATAAGCAGTATAAGGGATGTTTTTATCTACAATAAATTTCGGGGCATAACGCGGTACATAATTTATCAATCCTGCTGCAGGATAAACCACAAGTGATGTGCCCACAACAACAAATATTTCTGCTGTTGATGCCACTTCAATTGCAGTATCAATCATAGGTACTGGCTCTTCAAACCAGACAACATGCGGTCTCAACTGAGCACCATCTTTGGCAACATCACCCAACAAAATATCACCTTTGATTTCATACATCAATGAAGCATCTGATTCACTGCGCATCTTCAGTATTTCTCCATGCAGGTGTAAAACTTTTGTGCTGCCTGCACGTTCATGCAAATCATCAATATTCTGTGTGATGATGTGTACATCAAAATCTTTTTCAAGGTTTGCCAATCCAATATGTGCAACATTCGGCCTCGCATTTAAAACATCTTTCCTGCGCATGTTGTAAAAATCAAGTACCAACTGTTTATCTTTTCTCCAGGCACGTGGAGTTGCCACATCTTCTATATTATAACCATTCCACAAACCATCACTGTCGCGGAAAGTTTTAAGCCCGCTTTCAGCACTGATACCTGCACCAGTCAAAACAACAAGTTTCTTTTTCATACTACAAAAATAAAAGCCCCTGCTTGCGCAAAGGGCCCCTATCTTTTTTGTTGGTTTTTTAAAATACATTATACCCGATACTCAGGTAATACAATGCGCCGATATAAGGATTACCAAATGCATTGCGGTAATAATGATTGGTAACATTGGTGCCACCTAATTTCAACAGGATTTTTTGTTTGGTAAATTTATAACTCACCTGTGCATCAAGTGTGCCGAATGCAGGAATAGTTCCTGATCCAAATGTACCTTCCCAATTTACTTTATCCTGCCATTTATACACTACATTAAAACCAAAACCTTTGATTTGATTTGGGTTTGAAAAACCAAGGTTGAACCTTGTTTTTGGTGTATTAAAGAATGACACCAAATCAGGTTGTACATCGGTCAACTGATCGCTGAAAACATTTCCTGTTATTTCATAACCTTTACCCAACTGGTACTCTGCGCTAATGCCCCAACCGTTAGCCTTAACAGGTGTAGGGCTGTTTACAACAAATGAATAGTTGGAACTGGTAAAAGGGCTTGCTAACTCTGCAATTGAAGTAGCAGGGTTATTACTTGCACCTCTTGCCACAGCTTCTCTCGCTATAAAATCCTGGTACTTGCTGAAATAAAAGTATGCATCAATTAATAATTTGGAACTAATTACACCACGATAACCAATTTCATAAGACTGCATTGTTTCCGGTTTTGCTTTTGCAAATTCAGCCTGCACCAGTTTTGTAGGGTCACCACTATTCCTGAATGCTACTACACTAGTTGCAGTATAAACCGGGTTGCCACTAAAATTATACAAGTCATTAAATTCAGGCAGGCAGCCGATTAAAATAGTGCCTGGTGTTGCAAGGTTAATATATTGATCCTGGTTGTTGGGAAAACGATAAGCCTGTTGATAAGACAAACGGATGTTATTATCTTTTGCAACCTGTATGGTAGCTGTTGCTCTTGGTGTAAACCTGCCTTTAAAATTTTTACTCTTATCGTACCTGCCTGAAACGCTCAGTTTCAGGATATCATTAAACAAAGATTTTTGTAATTGAAGATAAGCGCCAAATTCACCGATTTTAATTGGCCCATCAGGTTCATAGAAAATAGTATTGGCAGAATTCAGGTGATAAGAACGAAAATCTGCGCCTACCAACACATCAAGCACTTTTACAAACTGAGAAAAATTATATTGCCCTTCAAACTGGTATAAAGCAGATTTATCAGCGAATTGAGAGCCGCCATCATTAATTGAAGTGGTTGTTGAATTTTTAAATGCAGTGTTGAACTGAGTAGAACCAGGCTGATATCTGCCAACCTCTGATGCGCCTCGTGCAATTGCATGAGCTGTTGCAGGGTCAGCTCCCTGTAATACAGCGCCTGCATAATTAGCAGAATATGTTCCAAACCAGGTAGCATTATCCAACCATGCATCATTCACTGAAAGTGCTGTTAGTGTTGAAGCATAAGAGTCTCCTGAATTTTCCTGTGTGGTATAAGCCCGCAGAAACCAGTTAGGATTCCTAACCTCAAGTTTATATTGTCCAATCCTGAAATTTTTTAAAGAATACCTGTCAGCGCCTGTATAAACAGTTGTACCCTGTCCCCAATTTGCAGTCAGTGATGCTTCTGTAGTATTACTAAGTTTATAATAAATACCACCTGAAATTTTAAAATTATACGCATCATAATTTACCAGGTCTTTTTCGTAATAGCCAGTACGGCTTACGTTTATCGGGACGCCATTATTTAAATATGCACCGGTTAAAATACCACCACTAAATGCAGGTAAAGGGCCATAAATAGAAGGATCCTGTTGAGAATAAAAAGTTAGAATTTGTTGTTGCTCAGCAGGGCTCAAGCCATCGTTGGGATTAATACCCAATGCTCCAATTACAGCACCCAGGCTGGTATTGGATGGCCCAAAGACACCAGCTTGTGCAATACCCAGCATGCTTGCACTTGCTTCATCACCATAAACATTTACGCCATCATAATTAGGATCAGAAGCTCTTGTTCCACTTTTTATTTTACTCAAAACATTGTTGCGTTCCAGGTCAGTGGAATCATCAGCTCTCCAATCATCAGCTTTAGTAAATTCAGCGCCTATTTTAAATGCAAATTTGTCTGACACTTTTTTGCCCCAGCGAAAAGCTATATCATGATAAGGTGATGCTTTATGCCTGTAGTCATTGATGTGCATGATGCCTTCTTTCACTTCCACACTAAAGCCCTGGTATTTGAATGGATTTTTACTCGTGATAAGTAAGGTACCATTCATACCGCCTGAACCATATAAAGCAGATGATGCACCTGATAATAATTCCATGTTATCAACATCAAGATCTGTCAGGCCTATCACATTGCCTACTGAGAAATTTAATGCAGGAGCTGAATTATCCATACCATCCACCAATTGATTGAAACGTAAATTACCGCTTCCATTAAAGCCCCTCGTAGATGGTGTTTTAAATGTGATACTTGATGTTGTAATATCAACTCCTTTTAAATTGGCAAGTGCATCGTAATAATTGGGGCCTGCAGTATTCCTCAGATCTGAAGAATTCAACCTTTCAATTGTAACAGGAGATTCAAGGATCCTTTCCGGCAACCTTGATGCAGCCACAACTATTTCCTGTCCTAATGCATAGCTTGGTTCAAGTTCTGCACTCACTGCCTGGCTGGCACTTGCCACATCCACTTCTTTCGTGGTGTAGCCAATAGAACTAATAACAATTACAAAAGGTGGAGCCTCTGTCGTCACTAACCTGAAGTTACCTTTTTCATCAGTATAAGTACCTGCTGTTCCTCCTTTAATTGTAACTGAAACTGCAGAAAGGTTTTCTTTTGTCTGGCCGTTTTTAATATTCCCTGTTATCACTGTATTTGATTGACAAAAAACAGCAGAAGCTACTAACGTTAGAATGATTATTTGAAGAGGGGCAATCAATAATCGTCTCATAATTAGAAATTTAGTAATTCAAAATAGCAATTAAAACCCATATACCAAAAATATTAATTCACATCTTGTGGAATAAACTTGATAACCGGCTATCAACATAGCTCAATGATTGATTTTGTCTGCATCAATCTACTCTTTAGGTTTGTAATTCTATGGCACAACAACAATTCAATTTTGACAATCAAACCGGCTTTTACAGTGGTAAAGTAAGAGATGTTTATTTCATCGGGACAGACCTGTTAGTGATGGTTGCAAGCAACCGGATTTCTGCATTCGATGTGATATTGCCCAAACCCATTCCATACAAAGGCCAGGTGTTGAACCAGATTGCAGCACACATGCTGGAAGCAACAAAAGATATATGCCCTAACTGGTTGCTCGATGTGCCTGCTCCCAATGTTTCTATTGGTAAAAAATGCAAGCCATTTAAAATTGAAATGGTAGTACGTGGTAACCTGGTTGGCCATGCCTGGCGCACTTACAATAGTGGGAAGAGGATTTTATGTGGTGCATCAATGGGTGAAGGTTTGAAAGAAAATGATTTTTTCCCTGAACCAATTATCACACCGAGCACAAAAGCTGCTGCAGGCCATGATGAAGATATCAGCCCTGATGCAATAGTTGCAGAAGGCCTCGCCACTAAAGATGAATGGAAAATACTGAGCCAGTATGCTTTGAAATTATTTGAGCGTGGAAAGAAAATTGCAGACAGTCATGGATTAATACTTGCTGATACAAAATATGAGTTTGGAAAAATAGGTAACGAAATTTACCTGATGGATGAAGTGCATACTCCTGACAGTTCAAGATATTTTTATAAAGATGGTTTTGAAGAAAGGCAGCACAAAGGACAACGACAGAAACAACTGAGTAAAGAGTTTGTGAGGGAATGGCTGATTGAAAATAATTTTATGGGCAAAGAAGGACAAACAGTTCCTGAAATGCATGACGACTGGGTTAATACAATTTCACAACGATACATAGAATTATATGAAACAGTTATCGGTGAAAAATTTGTGCCTGAAAATATCAGCAGCGATACTACCTTTCAGCGTATTGCCGATGCTTTGAAAAAATTATAAATGTTTTGGTAACTGAATAACAAAACAAAAAATCCCGGGAAGTAATTATTCGCGGGATTTTTCATTTAGCCTTGGCCTTAACCTTGCTTTACTTTTATTAAAAATATTTCTTCCTTTATCTATTCCCTTACGGATTTGCTTTTGTCTTTCCAACGGGAGGTGGATGGTTTCTTTACACTCTATGCTACAACATCCATCATATTTTTCCCTGCATTCATTACATTGGATAAATAATAAATGACAACCGTTGTTGGCACAGTTGGTGTGGGTATCACAGGGTTTACCACACTGGTGGCACCTGGCAATAATATCATCAGTAATCCTTTCGCCAAGACGATTATCAAAGACAAAATTTTTACCGATGAATTTTGAAGCCTGGTGGTTTTCTTTCACCTGTTTTGCATAATTAATGATACCGCCTTCAAGATGAAAAACATTTTTAAAACCATTATGCAGCATGTAAGCGCTTGCCTTTTCACAACGGATGCCACCGGTACAATACATGATGATATTTTTTTCTTCATTGCCTTTCATCATGTCCACTGCCATCGGTAATTGTTCACGGAAAGTATCGGATGGTATCTCAATAGCATTTTCAAAATGACCTACTTCATATTCATAATGATTGCGCATATCAATCACAATAGTATCCTCTTTTTGCAGCATATCATTCATCTGCTGCGCATCCAAATAACGCCCTTTATTTTCCATACTGAAGCCTGGGTCATTTATGCCATCAGCAACAATTTTTTCACGCACCTTCACAGATAGCAACCAAAAGCTTTTGCCATCATCATCCACTGCAATATTTAAACGGAGGTGATTCAGTTCTTCTATTGAATATAAAAATTCTTTGAATGCATCAAAGTTGTGTGCAGGCACACTCACTTGTGCATTGACACCTTCATTCGCAATATAAATCCTTCCGAACACTTTGAGATTATATAAGTGCTTATATAAATAATCCCTGAACTCCTGTGGATTTTTTACCGGGAAATATTTGTAGAAACTGATGGTAGTCCTGGGTTCAGTTTCTTCCATTAAACGGCGCTTTAATTCTTCGCCGGAAATACGGTTGTGTAATACTGCCATAGAAAAAATTTCAGTCCCAACAGTTATGTCAGGATCCATTAAAAAATATGGATTCCGTTGCAGGCGGAACAAAATTATTTTGCAAAGATAATAAGGCGGCACATTACTGCAACCAGCAGATGTAATAGTAAAACTTAAATTCTTAATTTAATTGCGGATCAATTACCGGTGCTTCTTCTTCAACAACATCAGGTTCACGATTTTCATTCCACCCGAGGATAAAATTATTGCGCCCCTCGCCTACCATAATATTCATATAATTCTGCTGCACCAGTTCGAGCATCGAGAGAAATAAAAATATTGCATGGATGCGGTTCTCACAGATTTCAAATACTTTTTCAAAAGCAACAGTTTTTTCTTTTTCTACCAAATCAGTCATAAACTGCCGGCTTTCTTCAATTGTATAATTATACCTGATGACTGTGTGAACAGGTTTATTATTTTTTTCATTTAACCGTTTGATGACACGTTCAAAAGCTTTCATCAAACGGAATAAAGTTATAGTCTGTATTTCTGTACCATCAGCAGCTTCTTCACCCACACTGGCAAGCTCACGCTGCAGGTTGCCGCGTTTTATCATCAGCATACGCGTAGCTTCCATTTCAGCCATCTGCGCAGCAGCTTCTTTGAATTTTTTATACTCAAGTATTTTATCAATCAGTTCCTGGCGTGGGTCAATTTCTTTACCATCTGCATCTAATTCTTTTCTTGGTATCAGCATCTTTGCTTTGATGCGCATGAGGGTAGAAACAAAGAGGATAAACTCACTGCTCAATTCAATATTGAGTTTTTCCTGCTGATGGATATATTCCAGGAAATCCTTAGTTATTTTACTGATAGGAATATTATAAATATCCAGTTCATCGCGTTCAATAAAAAACAACAACAAATCAAATGGGCCTTCGAATTGCGGAAGTTTAATCTGGTAGCTCTCTGTTGTCATCCTGCGTTTTTAAAATAAAAAAACTGTGTAAACCGCTGCAATGTAAACACAGAAATGTACACTGCGAAAGCGAGTTTTACACAGTTTAAGTGATGTGAAAAACATTATGCTTTTTTCTTCAGTTCATCACGTATTTCTATCAGTAATTGGTCAGTAGAAGAAGGGGGTGCGGGTTCTGCAGCAACCGGTTCAGGTTGTTTTTTCAATTTATTTATATAACGCACCATCATAAAAATAACCAAAGCCAGCAAAAGGAAATTAATGGCAACAGTAATAAAATTACCATATGCAAAAATGGATGCGCCATCCACTTTGCGAGCATTTTCAAGGGTCATCCCCGAGGTAACACCATTGTTAGGGTCTTTCAAAACATAATAGAGACTGCTGAAATCAGGCTTACCAATGATTGCGCCCACAACAGGCATGATTAAATCATTGATAACACTGTTTACAATAGTTCCGAATGCAGCGCCGATGATTACACCTACAGCAAGGTCAATAGCATTGCCTTTGATGGCAAACTCTTTAAATTCTTTTACAAATCCCATAAATTGTAATTTTTGGATTAAAAAATATTTGTGAATATAGCAAGTAACTGCAATAGTTCACTTAACCATCATTTTTCATACCTGGATATTGCATATTTAAATTTTTCAAAGTGTCATATAAAATTGATGCAGCCAGGTATTCTTTATACCAGTTCTGGTCTGAAGGGATGATATGCCATTTTATTTTATCACAGTGCTTGAAAGCATCATGATAAACTTTCATATACTCTTTCCAATGCCGCGCTTCATTAAAATCATTCCCATTATATTTCCATTGCTTGGTTTTATTGGTTATCCTTTCTTCGAGGCGTTGTTGTTGTTCTTCAGGTGAAACATGTAAATAAAATTTTAGGATAGTGGTATTGTTGTTCTTCACCAGCATCTCTTCAAAATCATTGATGGCTTTGATACGTTCAAGCGCAGTAGCATCATCAATTATTTTATGTACGCGTGTAACGAGAATATCTTCATAATGCGACCTGTTGAAAACCTGTATCATCCCTTTTGCAGGTGTATGCTTATGGATGCGCCATAAAAAATCATGCGATAGTTCTTCAGCAGTTGGCACTTTAAATGATTGCACCATTACACCCTGTGGGTTCATCTGGCCAAGGACATTTCTAATCAATCCATCTTTTCCACTGGCATCCATTCCTTGTATCACCACCAGTATTGCATGCTTGCTTTCAGCATATAATAAATTCTGCAGTTCATCTAATTTCTCCAGGATTTTTTGAGTTTCATTTTTTATTTTTTCTTTCCTGAAACCTTTTGGCGCCCTGGTACTGATTTTATCAAGTTTTATCACAGCCATAAAAAATTTTTTATGAATGAAAATAAGATAAACAAATTAATAAATCATATTACATGTTTTCAATGAAAGAAAATACAGGTAATGATTCCAGGTTGATTGTATCAATTAAATGATAATTCAAAACATCAGCAGTAAGAGATTGTTCTGTTTCAGAACAACCAAAACCAACGGGTTCTTGAATAAAATATGAATATTCTGAAACTTTATACAATTCATATTCGGCTTAAGCACAAATGTTCTTATACGCGCATATTTATTCAATGCCAAAAAAATATCGGTAAAAGATAAATTTATAAAAGCAAGCTTTACTAATAATCTATCACCTGCTCTTCAATTGTTTCAGGTATTTCTCTCCACTCATATTGCTGGTTGCGCAACTGTGGTTCAAAGCCTGCTTCAATGATTGCGTTTTGAATGGTACGATAAGTAAAACGGTGAGGCGCTCCTGCAGCGCTCACAACATTTTCTTCCAGCATGATGCTGCCAAAATCATTAGCGCCTGCATGCAGGCAGAGTTGCGCTGTTTGTTTGCCAACTGTTAACCAGCTTGCCTGTATATTTTTTATATTAGGCAACATGATGCGGCTCATTGCAACCATACGCACATATTCTTCTGCAGTAGTGAGGTTATGCACACCACGGATACGTGCAAGCAATGTATCAACATCCTGAAAGGTCCAGGGAATAAATGCAAGGAAGCCTTTTGCTCCTTCGGGTCTCATAGCCTGCACTTCACGGATGCGTGCCAGGTGAATAAATCTTTCTTCAACCGTTTCCACATGGCCAAACATCATAGTGGCACTGGTGGTAATATTGAGCAGGTGTGCTTCATGCATAATCGCCAACCATTCATCAGCACCACACTTGCCCTTACTGATTAACCTGCGTACACGGTCAACCAGGATTTCAGCGCCTGCACCGGGCAAAGAATCAAGGCCTGCTGCCCTTAATTCCATCAGCACTTCCCTGTGTGTTTTCTTTGCCAGCTTAGTGATGTGTGCTACTTCGGGTGGGCCTAATGCATGTAACTTGATAGTTGGATATTCCTGTTTTATCTGCCTGAAAATATTGGTATAAAAATCAAGCCCGAGTTTTGGATGATGGCCACCCTGCAACAACAACTGGTCGCCGCCATATTGCAAAGTCTCTTCAATTTTTCTACGATAAGTAGGCATATCAGTGATGTATGCTTCTGCATGCCCCGGTATCCTGTAGAAATTACAAAATTTGCAATTGGCAATACACACATTTGTTGTGTTTACATTACGGTCTATCTGCCAGGTAACTTTTCCATGTGGCACCTGTTTTTTGCGCAATTCATCAGCAATCAACATCAATTCAGTTAATGGTGCATTTTCAAAAAGATAAACACCTTCCTCTACACTTAGAAATTCAAAATTCAATGCTTTTTCGTATAATGCTGCAACATTCATGTTTCTTAATTTGTCTTCATTACAACAATTGTGTGCCGGTCTGTTCCTGCAAGCAGCAAAATTACTGAACAATCTGCTGTTTGTAGCCTTTTTACAACCATTGGTAAACATCTTTACATTTATATTAAAGGTTTTCCTGAGCTTTACAATAGGTGTTATTTATGAACGGAATGAGAAAAATATGTATAATTACAAGGATTTATTTCTGATTAAAATATTTTTAAAAAAGGTATTTCCTTTTCAGGAACTCGTACTTGTTATTTTATTATTTTCAACAAGCCAGCAACTGAAAGCACAGGAAGAATTTGTACCACCTCCTTCCACTTATATCACGACGATTCCTTTTACCCAACTTACCGGAGGTATTGTTATCCTTCACGCCACACTTGATAATTTTGAAGACAGTTTAAACTTTGTTTTAGACACAGGCAGTGGTGGCATTTCACTTGATTCATTAACCTGTGATTATTTTAAATTACCGCTTGTACCCAGCGACAGGATTGTGCGGGGCATTGCAGGAATGAAACAGGTTTCATTTGCCAACGACCATTCATTGCACTTGCCGGGTTTGACTGTTCCCGATTTAGATTTTCACATCAACAATTATGATATTTTATCCAGCGCTTATGGTATGCATATTGATGGTATCATCGGTTATAGTTTTTTCCGCAGGTATATTGTTTTCATTGATTACGACAACCAGTTATTAAAAGTATATGTGCCGGGAAGTTATAAATATCCAAGGGGAGGTTATCTTTTAAAACCACAGTTTTCAACCATACCCATGCAAATGGCTTTTGTAAAAGACAATAGCCGCATACTCAGTAAATTTTATCTTGATACAGGCGCAGGTTTATGTTTATTGATGAGTGATGATTTTGCAAAAGACAGCGCAATATTTAAAAAAAGAAGAAAAAAATACCTGACACTTGCTGAAGGCCTTGGTGGAAAAACAGACATGCAGCTTTCTGTCATCAAAGAATTAAAAATTGGGCCTTACCGCTTTCACAATGTTCCCGCTTACCAGTTCAGTGATGAATATAATGTCACCAATTATCCGGCACTTGGTGGTTTAATAGGCAATGACATTCTGCGCCGGTTTAATGTTGTTGTCAATTATCCGCAACAGGAAATTTTTATCAAACCCAATAAACATTACCTGGATTCATTTGACTATTCTTATACCGGGCTTGGCTTTTATCTTATCAATGGCGCTATTACAGTGACTGATATCATACCCGGTTCCCCGGCAGAAAAAGCAGGTTTTAAATTTGGCGACATCATTATTGGTGTTGAATCAAATTTCAGCAATAATATTCAGGCTTATAAAGTACTCATGCAAAATTCAAGGACTAAGCTGCGCATTGTAATTATGCGTAATGGCCAGCCCCAGATAATCTATATGAAAGTAAAGAGCATATTGTAGCTTTGGCGCTTTTATTACCAGTAATTTATCAATAGAAAATGATTCAGTTTAACCGGTTTGTTTTAGATAATGGATTGCGTGTTATTGTACATGAAGACACAACTACCCCAATGGCTGTTTTAAATATTTTGTATGATGTTGGCGCAAGAGATGAAGACCCGGGCAAAACAGGCTTTGCACATTTATTTGAACACTTAATGTTTGGAGGAAGCATCAACATCCCGGATTATGATGAACCTATACAAAGAGCCGCCGGGGAAAACAATGCTTATACCACCAATGACTATACCAACTACTATTGCCAGTTGCCTGTAGAAAATATTGAGATTGCATTCTGGCTGGAAAGCGACAGGATGCTAAGCCTTGCATTCAACAGGAAAAGCCTTGATGTGCAACGCAAAGTGGTGAGTGAAGAATTTAAAGAACATTATATCAATAAACCTTATGGTGATGTTTGGCATAAGTTGAGGGAGCTTGCATATCAGAAACATCCTTACAGGTGGATGACTATCGGCAAGAACCTGGAGCATATTGAAAATGCGCAATTAGATGATGTAAAGAAATTTTTCTTCAAACATTACAGGCCAAAAAATGCTATACTTGTTGTAGCAGGTAATGTAAAAACAAATGATGTAAAAGCATTGGCTGAAAAATGGTTCGGACTCATTGAACCCGGTGAAAAATATATACGCAACCTTCCACAAGAACCAGTGCAAACACAACCGCGTAAACTGACAATAAAAGCAGATGTGCCTTTGGATGCATTTTACAAAACATGGCATATCCCCGGCAGGTTGGATGCAGGTTATCATGCTATTGACCTTGTAACAGAAATTTTAGGTGGTGGCGGTTCATCCAGGTTATATCAGTCGTTGGTGAAAGAAAAAAAATTATTCAGCAATATAGGATGCTATCATTTCGGCAGCCTTGATGCAGGCTTACTTACAATTGAAGGCAAACTTGTTAAAGGTGTTTCGATGGAAACTGTTGAGAATGCAATTGAAGCAGAACTTACCATTTTAAAAAATAATAAAGTGAGTGATGATGAATTACAGAAGGTGAAAAATAAAACTGAAAGCATGATTGCTTTTGAAGACATTTCTGTAATGAGCCGTGCCAACAGCCTTGCATTTTATGAATTGCTTGGTGATGCCAACATGATAAATCAGGAACTATCAAATTACAATGAAGTCACTGCTGATGAAGTCCAACAAATCTGCAGGCAGGTTTTCACCGAAAATAATAGCTGCACTTTATATTATTACAGCAATAACCTGGAGAATGCAAACAACACTGTTGCATGATTTTTACATTAGTCAACCCCACCAGGCAAACAAATGTCACTATAACAATTAAATGAATCAGAGGCGATAGTTAGTTAAAACAAACTGTTATTTTTCATCGTCATATATTACAGGTGATTTACGTCACTAAAATCCTTGTTTGTGTTTTTTATTTTCGCATCTTAAATTTTATGCTATGGTTGTAGAACAAATTTATACCGGTTGCCTGGCACAGGGCGCATACTACATTGAAAGTGATGGTGAAGCCGCAGTGATTGACCCTTTGCGTGAAACAGAACCTTATACAAGAAGGGCCCAAAAAAACAATGCAAAAATCAAGTATGTTTTTGAAACCCATTTTCATGCTGATTTTGTGAGTGGGCACCTTGACCTCAGCAATAAAACAGGCGCAGAAATTATTTATGGCCCGACAGCAAAACCTGATTTCAAAGCAATCATTGCTGAAGATGGCCAGGTATTTTCAATTGGTAAAATCACAATTACTGTCATTCATACTCCCGGCCACACCATGGAGAGCAGTTGTTTTTTATTGAAAGATGAAAATGGAAAATCAATTGGTTTATTCTCCGGCGATACCCTCTTTATTGGTGATGTGGGCAGGCCTGACCTTGCACAAAAAGTAAATGCAGAACTGACACAGGATAAACTTGCAGGACATTTGTATGAATCAATTCACAATAAAATTTTACCGCTTGATGATGATATCATTGTCTATCCTGCACATGGCGCAGGCAGTGCTTGCGGAAAAAACATGAGCAAGGAAACAACAGATACATTAGGCCACCAGAAAAAAGTAAATTATGCTTTGCAACCAATGAGCAAAGAAGAATTTATTAAAGCTGTTACAACAGGATTAGTAACACCACCGGCTTATTTCCCGATGAATGTGATGATGAACATTCATGGTTCTGAAAGTATTGATAAAGTATTATCAAAAGGTCAACATGCACTAAGCCCTGAAGCTTTTGAAACTGCAGCCAATGAAACCGGCGCTTTGGTACTTGACACAAGGAGCCAGCAATCATTTGCAAAAGGGTTTATACCTAACTCTATCAACATTGGCATAGATGGAAATTTTGCTCCCTGGGTTGGCGCTTTAATTCCCGACATCAAACAGGAAATATTATTGATAACAGATGAAGGCCGTGAAGCAGAAGTAGTAACAAGGCTTGCACGTGTGGGTTATGATAACACTATCGGCTACCTGAAAGGTGGATTTGATGCATGGAAAAATGCAGGCAAGGAAACTGACAGCATCTATTCCATAACTGCAGAAGAATTAGCAGGGAAAATGCAGGAAGAAAACATCAACATTATTGATGTGCGTAAGAAAAGTGAATATGACAGCGAGCATATTGTGGAAGCTGAAAATTTACCGCTCGATTTTATCAACGAGAGCATTACCCACCTCGATAAAAACAAAACCTATTACGCACATTGTGCAGGTGGATACAGGTCAATAATTTTTAATTCAATACTAAGGGCACGCGGTTTTGATAATGTCATTGATATAAAAGATGGGTTTAAATCAATTAAAGAAAGCGGCAGGTTCAATTTAACAGAATATGCCCAACCTACTACTCAATTATAAATTTTTTTAAACAGCGTATGTTGAGTTGTATAAAAACAATAATGGGTAGCAACAGGCGGAAATGTTTTTACTAGTTCAACTGTCGTGATAAATTAATATTAACAAAGGCAACCCAATCAAAAGTTGCCTTTGTTGTTTTAGAAATGTTGCAGGACATAATTATGCCAATTCAAAAAAAATATTGAATGAATGAAAATCAAAAAACTTCAAAGCGTTGGTTGCAGTATATTAAAACAAATTGGTTAAACGGCTTACTGATTATTTTTTTATTGCTGATGCTTTTCAGTGCAGGTGCAAAAGCATTTGTATTGCAGGGTTTAATGAAAATCGGGCTTTTCAAACCAGATATTACTCTTCATCAGGAAAAGTTTCAACCAGCTTCAGAAATCATGCTTACCAATACTGATAGTGCTTCTATCCCACTCTCTTCATTAAAAGGTAAAGTTGTTTTCCTGAATTTCTGGGCCACATGGTGCCCGCCATGTATTGCTGAAATGCCTGCCATCAATGAATTACACAAAAAATTTTCAGGCAACAACAATATCGTATTTGTGATGGTGGATGCAGATAACAACCCTGAAAAATCAGTGGCATTTTTAAAAACACATCAATATAACCTGCCTCTATATTTCTTATCATCTGCTGTGGGCAATGATATTTTTAACGGCACTTTGCCTACTACTCTTGTCATTAATAAAAAAGGCGAAATTGTTTTTAATGAAACAGGCGCTGCCAATTATTCAACTGAAAAATTCTCAGGCTTCCTGGAACAGCTATCAAAAGAGTAAGATATTTTCAATTTCAACAAACAGGCAGATAAAACAACAGTAACAATAGAGCAATACAATACTATAAATTTGTGTTTATGGATAAAAATTCACTGAAAGCGCTTTTCCCAAATCTTGAAGATGAATTATATGATGAGCTTTTATTGCATGGCAATATAAAAGAAATAAAAGCGGGTGATACCATCTTACGGGTAGGCCAGCAAATCCGCTCTACTATTTTACTGATTGAAGGCTCTATCAAATTGTACAGGGAAGATAATGAAGGAAATGAATTTTTTATTTATGCATTGAGTTCAGGACAGGCATGTTCTTTGTCAATGGTATGTGCTGCTCAACAACCATCAAGTGAAGTGCTTGCCAAAGCTTTAACCAATGTGGTGGTGATGACTGTTCCTTTGGAATATATGGATAAATGGATGAAGCAATACAACAGTTGGTCGCAATTTGTGATTGCATCTTATCGTGCCCGTTTTGAAGAACTGCTGCAAACTGTTGATGCCATTGCTTTCAGTAATATGGATGAGAGATTGGAATTTTACCTGAAAAGACAAGCAATTCATTTCGGGTCAACAATAAAGCTAACTCACCAGGAAATTGCCAGTGATTTAAACTCTTCCCGCGAAGTCATCAGCAGGCTTTTAAAGAAGATGGAAACAAAAGGTTTTCTCCGCCTGCAAAGAAATTCTATTGAATGGCTTGAAAAATAAGTGTAGCATTGTAACAAATATCACATCCTGAATTAAACCATAACATCAATTTTACCGCCCATAATGCACATAGCCGGATATATAGCATCGTTATTCATTGGTTTATCATTGGGCCTTATTGGTGGAGGCGGCTCCATACTTACTGTACCGGTATTAGTTTATTTATTTGGAGTATCGCCTATACTGGCAACATCATATTCTTTATTTGTTGTGGGTTCAACAAGCCTTATCGGGGCTTACTCCAACTGGCGTAAAGACTTAGTTGATTTTAAAACTGCTTTATTGTTTGGTGCAACATCAATCATCACAGTTTTCCTGACAAGAAAATTTCTCATCCATCGCATTCCGGAAAATATTCATTTGGGCGAAATAACATTCCGGTTCTCTGTTCTCACAATGATTTTATTTGCTGTGTTGATGTTGCTAGCTTCCATTTCAATGATTAGAAAAAGGCAGATGGAAAACACTGATAAAAAGCATGGAATAAATTTTACTATACTTGTTTTATATGGCATAGGTATCGGGCTGGTTACAGGTTTCCTTGGCGCAGGTGGTGGTTTCCTCTTAATACCTGCATTAGTTTTATTGTTGCAATTACCTATGAAAAAAGCAGTGGGGACTTCTTTATTAATCATTGCATTCAATTCATTAATCGGCTTCATTGGTGATACAGGCCACCTCGAAACCAACTGGGGTTTCCTGTTTATTATTACTGCAATTGCAATTACAGGAGTAATCCTTGGCGGCGTTATGAGCAAAAAAATAAACGGCGAAAAACTTAAAAAAGGTTTTGGATGGTTTGTAATGGCAATGGGTATTTATATCCTTGTAAAAGAAATATGGTTCCCTTAATTTAATCAGTGGTTATTAAGCATGCTTTGCTGTTTCTTATTTGTAATATCAACAACAGTTAAGAAAAATTTCATTGCAACAACAGCAATTTTATTTTCATATAAAATTATTACTACAAATTTGCAGCATGGGAAAAGCTGGCTTCGGTACAAGGGTAGTAAATTTTTTGCTGGATACTCTACTGATATTTATTATTACTTATTTTTTAAACCATTGGTATGACCTTGAAGTGATGTACTGGCACTATCCCTACATTCCATTTTATGGGGTATTCTTCATTACCATTTTTGTGTATTATACTTTTTTTGAAGCCATCTTTATGCGTTCACCAGCAAAATGGCTAACGTTTTCAAAAGTGGTAAACAAGAAAGGAAAGCGTGCAGCTTTCTGGCAGGTGGTTGTCCGCAGCCTTGTACGCATCACTATTATTGATTGCTTTTTCATTCCTTTTTTAGATAAACCACTGCATGATTATTTAAGTTTAACTGATGTGGTGGAAGCATAAAATAATGTCAACAGGATTGTGATAAAACAATCAACAATAATTTATTTCATACTGATTGCTGCTGCAATTACAGGCCTTGTTTTATACAATCCATATTTACTGTATTTTCAAAATGACGACCTGGTACATATACCGTTGAGCCGTGATGGTGTATTGCTGCAGCATAATTCTTTCAGGCCACTCTGCGATTTGAGCATGATACTTGATTATCATCTATGGGGGAAAAATGCCTGGGGTTATCATATCACCAACTTAATCCTTCATCTTGTTAATTCTGTTTTTGTTTTTATCCTTTCAAAAAAGATTTTAAAAAAATATTCATCCAATAATCATTCAACAGCAACTGCTTTTTTTGTAGCAGTTATATTCTGGCTGTATATGAACCACAGCGAAGCTGTGTTTTGGATACTGGGCCGTTCTGCTATGATAGGCATGTTATTTTTTTTACCCGCCTGTATTTTTTATTTATCAAGAGAAAAAAAAATCAATTTTATTTTCTGCATCCTATTTTCTTTTCTTGCCTGGTTGAGTTATGAATCCACTTATATCATCCCGCTTTTATTTTCATTGGTTTCATATTTTGATATAAAAAGAAAAATATCATTCTTTAAAAAGGAAATAAGTTTTGTTTCAATTGTATGGCTAAGTTTTATCATTACACTCGGCATTCGGTATTACTTCACCGGGAATATTTATTCAGAATATGAAAAGGGTGGGCTTTCCAATGGCATGGTTGTGCTGGCAGGGAATTATGCAAAACTTTTTATGCGGAGTTGGGTTGCACCCATACAAAACCCAACTGTATTTGTAAGTTTATTTTTAGTGTTGGCATTTATTATTGCCATCCTCATTTTTAAAAATAAACAACATAGAAGCCTATTGTTGGCTTTGCTCTCTTTACTCGCAATTTCACTTTTACCTTATACCACTTTAAGCATAGATACAAGAGGTGTGGAAAGCGAAAGATTTTTATACCTGCCATCATTTTTTAATTGCCTGATGATTGGAATATTTTTTTCGCAATTCAAATTGATTGGAAAGTTTGCTTTCACAATCATAGTTTGTGCAACAAATATTTTCATACTACATCTACATGCTTTGCATTACAGGTTTGCAGGTAATGTGGTTCATACAACCATCAATGCGGTCAACAACCTGGTGGAAAAAGAAAAACTTACAGGCATCAATATTCCGCAGGAAAATGCAGGCGCTTTGATTTTCAGGAGCGGGTTCACTGACGGAATTAACTGGCTAAAAAATCCAGGAACTGCTGACAGTATTACTGAACAATCTTTATCGCAAAAGGATTTGCCCTTACAAAAAAATTACAGAACTATTTTCACCAATGATTTCGGTTTAATAAAAGATTCTGTTGACACCAACAAAACAACAAACGAAGATGTTTATTTTTTTTATTCTGATACTGCTTTGTTTGTTATCAGCAAAAAATAATTTGCTTATCACCTTCTGATAATAACACTATCCACTTGATAAAACATTTTCAATGTTTCAATGGAAGCATCATCATTTTCACCATTATGGTTATAAAGAAATATAGGTTTTTGTTGCGCCCATTTCATATATGTAATGCTGCTGTTGGGATGTTTCTGCGAGATAATTTTTTTCAAAGCAAGTTCATAACTGTCAACTTCAGCAGTAGTTTTATTTTTTGAAGCATTTTTGAAAACAGCTTCCCTTTCCTTAAGGATGTCATTATACAAAGGAGCAGACAAAGTGCTTTTATAAGCAGTATTGATATAATCATTGCAACATAAACAAACAATCAAACCTGCATAACAGGCAACACTTAATTCTTTTGAATAAAGTCTAAACCCGGTAAGATTGGTACGTGTAACTACCCCACTGATAAAAGCAATCATGCACAACATCAACATACAAAACCAGCAAACAATATTGATATACCTATCTGGCGCTATCCTTCCTTTTAAACCAGCCACACCTGCAAAAACAGACAACAATAAAAACGCAAGAAAAGCAACACATAAAAAGCGCAGATAGAAAACTGCTTTTTGCAGGAAGGCAGCTGACAAAAATTGTTTGGCATAATTTCCCCTGAAAAATAAAAAAATCAAAACCAGCGATGTAAGTGGATTTTTAAAAATGGAAGAAACAACCTGCAGGCAGCTATACAAACATGCAGCAATATAGTTGGCAATTTTTAATGCAGGAATAGAACCAGCACGCAGGTAATTACCCGGGGCTGATACAGAAAGAATTAATGATACAACATAAAATATTGCAAGGATAATTAAATACCATTTTCCTGTCTCCTTAAAAAATCCGGCAAAAAATAACCAGCAAAAAATAACCAGTTGCATTATCATCATCACTTCACTAAAACCATTATTGATAAAGACAAGAAATGGTATAAAAACATAGGAAATCGCCTTAATTAAAACGCTGTTTGAATAAAATAATAAAACAAACAACAACAATTCAAATTGAAAAAAAATCAGGCCAGCAAAATACATCACGGAACTGCTGAACCAGAATATCAAACCGGAAGTTTCAGGGGCACAAACAATAGCAAGAGCAGTGAATACAAAAGCAAGTAAAACAACCTGTAAAAATCTAAAATCTTTCTTTAAAAAATATTGATTGAGGGAATAAATCAACGAAAGCGAAGCAATAAAATTTCCACCTAAGAAAAGCAGGCTATGCAGGTAATAATTGTTGAACAGGAAATTATTTTTTAAAAAAAATGAGCCTAAAAAAGTTGCAGTAAACCAACCTGACCAGTTATGATAAATGTAAGACTGGTATTGCCAGAAGCCATATTCATTTAAATGCAAACCATAAAAATAATCATCGGCTGAAACATGGTTGAAAAATGGCAATATCAATAAAGGCGCAAAAAAAAGTAAAAGGCTTACAACCAGGAGGCCTTTCAGGGCCAGTTCTATTTTGGAAAGAATAAAAATCCTGTCAGTAAAAAATTCGCGCATTAGTACAAAGCTGCTTTAAAAAATGACATCAATTTGAAAACCTTTGGCAATTATAGCTAAAATACCTGCCATTTTAACACCCTTGCTCCCCGTGGCATAATGATTGTTTCATAAGCCTGTAAAATCTAAACTTTTTAAGTTATATAATATGGGAAAAATAATAGGTATTGACTTAGGAACAACCAACAGTTGCGTTTCAGTAATGGAAGGCAATGAACCTGTTGTAATAGCCAACGATGAAGGTCGCCGCACGACACCTTCCGTTGTTGCATTTTTAAAAAATGGCGAGCGTAAAGTGGGAGACCCTGCCAAAAGACAGGCTATCACTAACCCGCATAACACCATCATGAGTGTGAAGCGTTTCATGGGCCGCCGCTACGATGAAGTAAAAGAAGAAATCAGCCACTGGAGCTACAAGGTAGTGCGTGGCGATAACGATACTGTAAGGATAGATATTGATGGCCGTTTATACACACCACAGGAAATCTCTGCTATGATACTTCAGAAAATGAAGAAGACTGCCGAAGATTACCTGGGACAGGAAGTACATGAAGCAGTAATTACAGTGCCTGCATATTTTAACGATGCACAAAGACAGGCTACCAAAGAAGCCGGTGAAATTGCAGGATTAAATGTGCGCAGGATTGTGAACGAACCTACTGCTGCAGCTTTGGCTTATGGCCTTGATAAAAAACATGCAGACCAGAAAATTGCAGTATTTGACCTGGGTGGTGGTACATTTGATATTTCAGTGCTTGATTTAGGTGATGGCGTATTCGAAGTAAAATCAACCAATGGTGATACACACCTTGGTGGTGATGATTTCGATAAAGTGATTATGGACTGGCTGGCTGATGAATTTAAAAAGCAGGAAGCAATTGATTTGCGTAAAGACCCGATGGCTTTACAGCGTTTGAAAGATGCTGCTGAAAAAGCAAAAATTGAATTATCTTCTTCATCAGAAACAGAAATTAATCTGCCATACATCACAGCAGTTGATGGCGTGCCTAAACACCTTGTTATAAAATTATCAAGGGCAAAATTTGAACAATTATCTGACGCATTATTTTCAAGATGTCTGAAGCCTTGTGAACAGGCATTGAAAGATGCAGGCTACAACGCTTCTCAGATTGATGAAGTAATATTAGTCGGTGGTTCTACACGTATCCCGAAAGTCCAGGAAATAGTTGAAAAATTCTTTGGCAAGAAACCACATAAAGGCGTTAACCCCGATGAAGTAGTTGCAGTTGGTGCCGGCATACAGGGCGCTGTATTAACCGGAGAAGTAAAAGATGTGTTGTTGCTTGATGTAACACCATTGACACTTGGTATTGAAACTTTAGGTGGCGTATTAACACCTATGATTCCTGCCAATACAACTATACCAACAAAGAAAACAGAAGTATTCTCTACTGCGAGCGATAACCAGCCGGGTGTACAGATACATGTTTTACAGGGTGAAAGAGGCTTGGCAAAAGATAATAAGAGCCTTGGTGTTTTCAACCTTGATGGCATACCACCTGCACCAAGAGGGGTGCCACAGATTGAAGTAACATTTGATATTGATGCCAATGGAATTTTACACGTAAGTGCAAAAGACAAAGGCACAGGCAAAGAACAGAAAATACGTATTGAAGCAGGTAGCGGACTGAGCAAGGATGAAATTGAAAAGATGAAGAATGATGCTAAAGCACACGAAGCAGAAGATAAAGTAGCCCGCGAAAAAATTGATAAGCTGAACCAGGCTGACAGCCTTATTTTCCAGACTGAAAAACAGTTGAAAGAATTTGGCGACAAAGTGCCTTCTGATAAAAAAGCACCTATTGAAAGTGCATTGAGTAAATTAAAAGATGCACATAAGAGCCAGGATATAGCAGCCGTGGATGCAGCAATGACAGAATTGAACCAGGCATGGACAGCAGCGAGTGAAGAATTGTATAAAGCACAACAGTCAGCCGGTGGCGCACAACCACAGGATAATGCAGGTGCACAATCACAAAATGGCAACAATGCTCAGGGTGCAGAAAATGTGACCGATGCAGAGTTTGAAGAAGTGAAATAAAGAATTGAATGATTAAAATAATAAACCCCTGCAATTGCGGGGGTTTATTATTTTTTAGTCTTGAAAAAAGTCGGAAACCAGATTTACCTGCAGAAGAAAGTGTCTTACATATCACTTGACATTGCATTTGAGCCAAAATAATCTGCCCATAATTCAACAGATTTCTTTTCAATAGCTGCCGGAACCAATGTAATATTTTTATAGTCGTCTATATCTTCAGGCGTCCTATCCTTAATAACTTTAGCAGGATTACCAAAGCAGATTTTAGCCATTGGTAAAGATTTAAAAACAGAAGAGCGTGATCCCACAATAGTACCTTCACCAATATGAACGCCAGGTGCAACATATACATCAGTTGCAAGCCAACATTCATTTTCTATGATGATAGGTTTTGTATAAATAGAAAAATCTTCTGATAAATGATGGTGACTACCGGTACATAAATAAGAACGTTGCGAAACAACAGTATGATCTCCGATGATAATTAAACCAAGATTATACAAAACAACTTCATCACCAATCCAACTATAATCCCCAATTTTTAACCGCCAGGGAAACTGAATATGTGCTGATGGCCTTATCATTACTTTATAGCCAATTTTAGCGCCAAAGCATCTAAGTAAAAATCTTCTCCAGCCATACATAAATTGTGGTGATGGTTTAAAGAATAATGTCTGAACCATCCACCAGGTTTGTACAAACCATGCAGGCTTACCTCTGAAATCTTCCGGAAGTTTAAAGTCTTTTAGGTTTTGAAATTTCATACGTTTAGTTTTAGTTACGGATTATAAATGCTTCCCGGGAGGATAATAAAAAGCAATTTTTCAAATACAAGCAAGCAGTTCCTTTCTTTACACTCAATCTATTTCTGGTATATAAATTAATAAACAGGACTATTGAATTTTATTGTTTTTGCTATACAGTAAATATGATCCACTGTACAACGAAACTATTATATATAATATTGGTTAGTGATAATAAAAAACCTCAGTCTATTTGCAGTACAATAATAGTGTAAATTTTACAAATCAGTAAAAGTGCAGGCTATAAAGATATTCAGATCAGGCAAAAAACAAAGGTCACAGCACATTGTGACCTTTTAAAAGGATTGTTTTAAGCAGCAATCCAATTGGTTAAACCAACAAATTCAGCAGCAATATATTCAACATTTTTCAATTTTACAACCTTAGAGCAAAATTTTTATTATTAAATATTTTTTTGCGCAAGAATGAAACCGTTATACGCAATTTCGTCCCTGAAAAATTCCTTTTTTTATTCAGAATTCCCCCACCTGAAACTTTTTATTTCAAATCCAGCAATATCTAATAACCTATTCACAACCGTTTCCGCTAATTCAGAAATATTAGAAGGTTTACTGTAAAATGATGGTGTGGCAGGGCAAACAATTCCACCAGCCAGTGTTATCGTTTCCATATTCCTGATATGAATTAAACTATAAGGAGTTTCACGAATGGCAAGTATGAGTTTACGGCGTTCCTTTAAAATAACATCAGCAGCTCTTGTAACCAGGTCATCACTCTCTCCAGATGCTATGCGTGCCAGTGTGCCCATGCTGCATGGAACAATCATCATTATATTGTATTGGGCAGAGCCTGAAGCAAAAGGAGCATTGAAATCATTTTTATCAAAATATTGAACAGGATAATTATTGTAATTTTTATTTTCAAGTTCAGCTTCCCAAATTGTTTTTGCATTATTACTCATCACAACAGATAGCTCATCCCATTGATCCTTTATCAGCACTAGTTTGTCCAATAATAATTTTGCATAAATTGAACCACTGGCTCCGGTTACTGCGACTACAATTTTATTTTTCATGATGTAAAAACAAATTTATTTGAATGACATCATTTAGCTGTAATTATTTCAACAATACTTTTGGCAAATGGAAAATAGAAATACCTGTAACTTTATTTCTATTCAAATTAATAAATATTTAAAAAAACAGGAGCCATGCAAAAAAAATATACTTCCATTATACAAATATTGTCTTATTGTTTAATAGTCTTAATTGTATTGTTTAATCACTCAGCTACTGCGAAAGATTTTTCATTCCAGAAAAATGATGATAATGCAATAGTGGGCAGATGGGATATGACTATTCAAGCAAATGGCAGGCAATTTCCTTCATGGCTTGAAGTACAAAAATCTGGATATATCCTTGTGGGCAGATATGTAGGAATTGGTGGCAGTGCGAGACCGGTTGAAAGAATAAATTTCAGTAATAACAGATTAAGTTTCTCTGTTCCTCCTCAATGGGAAGGCAAAGAAAAAAGAGATTTATGGTTTGATGCAGATCTTAATGGTGATAGTTTATCAGGAATTTTAGTAGCTGCTGATGGGAATAGTTATACATGGACAGGCGTGAGGGCTCCATCACTAAAACGTGGACTACCACCAGTTTGGGGACAACCGGTAAAATTATTTAATGGTAATGACCTCACAGGCTGGCATCCTTCCGGAAAGGTTAATCAATGGATTGTACAGGATGGAATTTTAAAAAGCCCGCATACAGGTTCCAACCTTATAACAGATCAAACATTCAATGACTTTAAGTTGCATGTTGAATTTCGTTATCCCGAAGGCAGCAACAGTGGTGTCTATCTGCGTGGTCGTTATGAAGTACAGATAGAAGCCAGCCATGAAGACGAACCTTATAAAGATGTATTCAGCGCTATATATGGTTTTATAGAACCAAGTGAAATGGTTGCAAAAAAACCTGATGAATGGCAGAGCTTTGATATCACTTTAGTTGGCAGAATGGTAACAGTTGTTGCTAATGGTGTGACTGTAATTTGTAATCGCGAAATACCTGGGATAACTGGTGGGGCATTAGACAGCCACGAGGGTGAGCCAGGACCAATTTACCTTCAAGGTGATCATAATTCTATTGAATATCGCAACATTATTATTACTCCGGCAAAATGATCTAATAATCCAGTAATCAATGTATTAATTTTTTTTAAGTTGTAGCATGTGATGTTTTTAATTTATTGCAGTTATCTCTGCAAAATCGATTGGTGCATTTTTGTAAAACTCTTATTACAATTGAGAAATTTATTTACAACTTTAAGCAACTACCAACTTATAAGCCCCGTTTCATAGAGATTATTCACTTCTAAAACAAAAACTATGAAAAAGGCATTTTTACTAATTTGCACAATAACATTTTCCCTGATTGCTCTTACAAGCTGTTCAAAAGATGTGAAACAACCTTCAGTTAAAACAGTGAGTAATGAAGCAACAAATAAGAATACGAAAACAATCACATCTTCTACCAATCAGAACACCAATACACAGACTCAAACAGGCCATACATGCGGCAGTCATAATACTGGTCAATATCATGGCAGTAATGAAGCAGGGCATTAGTTCAAATGTGGATCAATTGGGTAATTGATCAGTTGTTCATATTTACCACCTAATTGTTTTATTGCTTCTTTCCAAGTTGATGATGTATCAACAGGGAAAATTAATTTACTATTTCCATAAGTGGTGAGCCAGGTTTTTTCATTTTGTTCATTATCTAATTGGCCTTCACCCCATCCACTGTAACCAAGAAAAAGACGGATATCAGAAAAATTAAGTTTATCTTTTTTTAGTAAATAAATTAGTTCATCAAACTCACCACCCCAATAAATTCCACTGATAATTTCTTCACCACCGGTAATCAAATCTGGGCAACGATGCAGAAAATGAATTGTATTTTGTTGAACAGGCCCACCATAGTAAACCGGGAAATCGCAACCTTCAAGATCCCTAATCAGGTCACCAATAGTATATTCTAGTTTTCTGTTTAATACAAAGCCAAAGCTCCCATCTTTATTATGGTCACATAGAAAAATAACAGTACGCAAGAAGTTAGGGTCTTTTAAAAAAGGATCAGCAATAAGTATTGTACCTGGTTGAATTTTATCCATAATCTGCATATTACAAAAACAAAACAAAATACAAATAAATTGGATTATTTTTTTGCCGTTAAAATGCTGATAAAGATATTATATACTTTTACAAGGGCTCATATAGCAAATATCTTTGTTTGAATGAAGAAAATCTTTCCAATAATAATTATCCTGATATCGCTCTCATTAACTGGTATCATCATCATCCAGATTAACTGGTTTAAGAACCAACTGGTAATACAACAGGAAAGATATAGTGATAAAGTGGGTAAAGCTATATACAGTGTAACTCAAGATTTGAGTAAACATCCAATGACCGGTGGATTGGCATTAGGCAGAAAACAAGGATTACAATTATACCCGGATAATCTATCTTTTAATTTTGGAAGGCTACCCAGTATTGCTGACAGGTACACTATCCAGGAAATCCAGGAGAAACTTCAAAAAGCTCTTGCAAAAGAAGATTTACAGAACTTAAGATATGAATTTGCAATTGCCAATAACCTGGATCGCCCCATGCTGGAAATGCAAAGCGAAAACTTTTTGAGGGAAAGTGCAGATACTTCTCATTTCAAAACTATCATCTTCCCGATTTTTAATAATTCAGATGATGCTTTACCTGGTTTTGAACCTAACGAAAACCTGATTGTTATTATTCCTGATTTTAAAGCACAGGTAATGCAATCGCTAACCTGGATGATAGTGTTTTCCATTTTATTTACAGCAATAATTATTGCTGCTTTTTATATCACAGTCAGGACCATGCTTAACCAGAAAAAAATGAGTGAGATAAAAAGTGATTTCATCAACAATATGACCCATGAATTTAAAACACCACTGGCAACAATTTCTTTGGCAGTGGATGCTTTGAAAAATGAAAAGGTGATTAATGATAAAACGAAGTGGCAATACTTCAACAATATCATCAAGGAAGAAAATAAACGCATGAACAAACATGTGGAAACTATTTTGCAGGCTGCATTGATGGAAAAACAGGAATTCAAACTCAATCTTAAGGAAGTACATATACACCCGATCTTGACAGGCATAATTGATAATTTTCAGCTTCAGTTGCAAGGTAAAAATGGTAAGGCAGAATTTTTGTTCAACGCAACTGATGACAAAATATGGGTAGATGAAGTACACTTCACCAATATCCTTTCAAACCTGGTTGATAATGCCATCAAATACTCAAATGAAAATCTTATCATCAAACTGATAACACACAGGACTGCAAAAAATTTTGTTATTCAAATACAGGACAATGGTATTGGAATGAGCAAGGAAACTGTGAAACGAGTTTTTGAAAAATTTTACCGGGCACATACCGGCAACCTGCACAATGTAAAAGGTTTCGGGTTAGGGATGAGCTATGTAAAAACCATTGTTGATGCTCATAAGGGTAAAATAAAAGTTGAGAGCATTTTAGGAAAGGGTAGCACATTCACAATTAATATACCTGTTGATCTTGCAAATGCTTAACATTTGATCCTTATAAAAAGAATTTAGCTATCAGTATCGCAATTGCATAAAAACATGAAACACCAAATATCCCTTTTGCTGTTTCATCAAGCCTCCTGTTGAAATAAAAAGTAATTAAAACAATATTGGCAAAAATTGCAAACACCGATATTCCGGATAATACAGTTTTTTCAATAAAAATAATTTTAATGAAATCAACAATTGAAAATGTTGGATAAAACTTTGTAAAGTAAATAGCCATAATACCAATCAAAGGTGAGAATGACCCTATCAAAATACCAAAAGGAATATTGTTTCGCTTCACTTCTTAATGGTTATAACTTTTTGCAATTTGGTTTTTAGTACATAGTTAGTCAGGTCAAACTGCACAGGTACAATACTGATAAAATTATTTTCAAGCGCCCATACATCAGTATCTTCTCCTTTATCAAAATTCTGGAACTCACCAGTCAACCAGTAATATTTTTTCCCATGCGGGTCATCTCTTTCGTCAAAACGTTCTTCATATTTAGCATAAGCCTGCCTGCATAATTTCAATCCTTTTAATAATTCTTTTGGCACAGGAGGAACATTTACATTTAAGCAAAGATGTTTGTCAATCTTTTTCTTCAAGACCTGTTTTACTAATAACCTTGCGTAATAAGATGCGCCAGTTAAATCTGCTTCAATACTATAATCCAATAAAGAAAACCCTATGCTCGGGATGCTTTCAATTGAAGCTTCCAATGCAGCGCTCATAGTGCCTGAATAGATTACATTAATAGAATGATTAGCTCCATGATTGATACCGCTCAAACAGATATCAGGCTTTCGGTGCAACACTTTATCTACTGCAAGTTTAACACAATCCACCGGTGTGCCACTACATTGATATGCTTCCACATCACCGAAGTGTTCCACTTTAGATAAACGCAAAGGATGACCTATTGTAATTGCATGCCCCATACCGCTTTGTGGTTTATCAGGAGCTACAACAATAACTTTTCCTAAATCTTTAACAGCCTGCACTAATGCATGTATGCCCGGCGCCGAAACACCATCATCATTAGTAACCAGGATTACAGCTTTTTCTTTTTTTGTATAAACAGCTTTCGCCATAACTGCGAAGGTAGCGGGTAGATAATTTTTTTTAATTCCCAGGAAAAATATTTTTGTTTTAGTAACCCAATTAAAACAGCCCTGAAAAATCCAGGGCTGCTTAACTTAACTATTAATCTATGTAACAATCCTCTATTTGTATTGTGGAATTAACCCATTTGCCAATTCCACCATTTGTTTCAATCCATCTTCAGGCAAATTACCTTTTTTAAATTCAGCCAACACTTTTGGCAATTTATTTTCCATCTCCATTAAGAAATGTTCTTCAAATGCCTTTACTTTTTTAACAGCCACACCCTGCAACAAACCCTGTGTTCCAAGATAAATTATAGCTACTTGTTTCTCTACTGCAAAAGGAGAAAACTGGGCTTGTTTTAATATTTCAACGTTGCGTGCACCTTTATCAATAACAAGTTTGGTAGCAGCATCCAGGTCGCCACCAAATTTTGAAAAGGCTTCCAGTTCACGGTATTGAGCCTGGTCAAGCTTTAATGTACCTGCAACTTTTTTCATTGATTTAATCTGGGCATTACCACCCACACGGCTTACTGAAATACCAACGTTAATTGCAGGACGGATACCTGAGTTAAACAGGTTACCTTCCAGGAATATCTGTCCATCAGTAATAGAAATCACATTGGTTGGAATATATGCAGATACGTCACCAGCCTGTGTTTCGATAATCGGTAAAGCAGTTAAAGAACCACCACCTTTTACAAGGTGCCTGATGTTGTCAGGTAGGTCGTTCATTTCACTTGCCACTTTATCATTAGTGATAATTTTTGCTGCTCTTTCCAATAAACGGCTATGCAGGTAAAACACATCACCCGGATATGCTTCACGGCCTGGTGGACGGCGGAGCAACAATGATACTTCACGATAAGCTACAGCCTGTTTAGAAAGGTCATCATAAATGATTAATGCAGGCCTTCCGGTATCACGGAAAAATTCACCTATAGCTGCACCGGCAAAAGGAGCATAGAATTGTTGAGGTGCAGGATCTGATGCAGAAGCTGCCACAATAGTTGTATAAGCCATGGCACCATTATCTTCAAGTGTTTTCATGATACCTGCTATGGTAGATGCTTTCTGACCTATAGCAACATATATACAATAAACAGGTTTTCCTGAAGTATAAAATTCTTTTTGATTGATGATGGTATCAATACAGATAGCAGTTTTACCTGTTTGACGGTCACCGATAACCAATTCACGCTGACCACGGCCAATAGGAATCATTGCATCAATAGCTTTGATACCTGTTTGCAAAGGTTCTTTTACAGGCTCCCTGTAAATAACACCAGGCGCTTTACGTTCCAATGGCATTTCAAACAATTCACCTGCAATCGGGCCTTTACCATCAATAGGCTCACCCAAGGTATTAATAACACGGCCTACGAGACCTTCACCTACTTTGATTGAAGCAATCTTACCGGTTCGTTTAACTTTTCCACCTTCCCTGATATCACCACTTTCACCCATCAATACCACACCCACATTATCTTCTTCCAGGTTAAGAGCAATAGCTTTTACTCCATTTTCAAACTCCACCAGTTCACCACTGCGCACATTGTTTAAACCATAAATGCGGGCAATACCATCGCCCACCTGCAAAACAGTGCCTACCTCTTCAAGGTCAGCAGATGCATTAAAATTGCTCAACTGTTGTCTCAGTATCGCTGAAATTTCATCAGGTTTTATTTCGACCATAAAATATACCCCCATCCCGCATCAGCGGAGTGTTTAGTTTATTATTATTAATTTATTTTCTTTTTCAAATTTTTCATTCACTGAATTAAATAATATCCATTCTTTCTAAAGAATGGTATTACCTTATATTTTGAACAAACACGTTTCTTTCTTTAAACTGTTTGCTGATATCTTTTAAATCTCTTAAAACAGAAGCATCAACCAGATTGTTATTGAACTCTAACACAAACCCACCAATAAGGTTATTATCAACAAGCGCTTCCAGTTCTACATTTTTCAGGTTAGCTTCTTTTTTGACTTTTGCAACAATTGCATTTTTCAGTTCATCACTAACCTTTGTTGCTGTAATTAATTTCACCTGATGAATGCCTTTGATAGCATTATACTGATCAATAAATGCTGTAATTATTTCAGGCATATCAGCTTCCCTTCCTTTAGCTATTAATAAGCGCAGGAATGCATCAGTTAAACCTGAAACTTTATTTTTCAAAATCGCATCAACGATGGACTGCTTTTTATCAGCAGCAACTATAGGGCTACGCAGGAGATTTACAAACTCACGGCTTGCTTTAGCCACCTGCTGCAAAAGCTGCATATCAGTAAAAACAACTTCCAGTTGATTTCTTTCAACAGAAAGATCAATCAGGCTCTTCGCATATCTTGTTGCTAATCGTGGATTCGGCATATTCCAAAACCTTTTCAGGTTTTTCCTTTCTCCCTACAGAAAGATGTTTTAAAATTACAAATCTCAGGCTACCCTTTTAGGGAAGGGGCTTAGTTCAACTTCACTTCATCAGTCAGTTGCCTGATATAATTTTCCTGCTTGGATGTATCGTTCAATTCCTGGCGCAAAACTTTTTCTGCCACTTCAATAACCAATGAACCAACCTGGTTTTTCAGATCGGTCAGCACTGCATTTTTTTGCTGGTTGATGGCAGATTGGGCATCAGCAATAATTTTATCATATTCTGCTTTTGCTTTTTCTTTTGCATCAGCCACCATTTTATCGGCAGTATTTTTTGCATCTTTCAGCATGCCTGCTCTTTCTTCACGGGCTTGTACCAGAAGCGCTTCGTTTTCGCTTTTCATTTTAGCCATTTCAGCTTTAATTTTTTCAGCTGAGGCTAAAGATTCAGCAATAGTTGCTTCGCGTTGATGCAAGCCATTTAAAATTGCTGGCCATGCATACTTTCCCAATATGAAAAGCACAACGAGAAATGACAGCATTGTCCATAGAATCAATCCGAAACCTGGTGTAAGTAACTGCATAATAAAAATTTTTCCAACTCCTTGCGGAGTTTTTAAAATATAAACAGATTGCTTTTTTTCAAACAATCAATACCCAACAAAAAATTTATGGATCCCGCAAAAGGATCCAAAATTTTTTATTTAACGAACATAGCAAGGATACCAGCAATAACGCCGAACAATGCAACACCTTCTACAAGCGCAGCAGTAAGGATCATGTTATTACGGATATCATTGGATGATTCGGGCTGACGGGCAATTGCTTCAACAGCACCTTTACCAATTTGGCCGATACCGATACCCGCGCCAATTGCAGCTAACCCAGAGCCGATAGCACCACCGGCATTTGCTACTGCATCAAGAAGAATTACATTCATTAAATCCATAGTTATAGTTTGTATTTGTGATTAAAAAATTTATACGAGTACTGCATCTTCATAATGATCAACATCACTATGGCCGCCTTCAAATGCCTGGCCAATAAAGACTGCTGTTAGATTGGTGAATATATAGGCTTGTATAAAGGCAACTAAAATTTCAATAAAATATATAAAGATTACGAAACCCACTGATACCGGTGAAAATCCCCATCCTGCACCAACGTTTATCGCACCGAAAATAAATATCAGTGAAATAAGGCATATAATAATGATGTGGCCTGCAATCATGTTTGCAAACAAACGTATCATCAATGCCATAGGCTTAATAAATATCCCTAAGATTTCTACCGGAATCAGGATTAGCTTTACAGCAATCGGCACATTGGGTGGCCATATGATATGCATCCAGTAATGAGAATTGGTGCTGAAAAGTATTACGATAAAAGACACCAACGCCAGTGTAAATGTGAATGCGATATTACCGGTTACGTTTGCAGTTCCCGGAATTAAACCAAACATGCTGTTGATAAGAATAAAGAAAAATACAGTCAGCAGATAAGGAAGGTATTTTTTGTATTTATTACCGAGGCATGGTTTTGCCAACTCATCAGTTAAGAAAATTATTATCGGCTCCATTAAGCTTTGTCCGCCTTTCGGAGCTGATGTGATGCCCTGTCCTTTTTTATACTTCTTTGCTATTGAAATCATTGCCCAGACAAATAATGCCAAAGCAAGTATCATCTGCACTACATTTCTTGTGGGTGAAAGATCATACACAGATACGCTTTCATCAATATTTCCATTGCTGTCAACAGGTACAATCTGGGCTGCATGATATTTATCAGCTGGCACTAATTTTTCTTCAAGCTCTTTATTGGTAATGACTTTATATCCCTGGTAGGTTTGTTCCCCATGATGAAAATTGGAGAACATAAAGGAAGAAAAACCTCTTTGAGGAGAGTATAATAATACAGGTAATGGAATTACTGCTTCATGTTCTTCACCATCACTTCCTTTAAATGACATAAAATGAAACTCATGTGCATCTAACACGTGGCCAAAAATGACTTCATTTGCATCAAAGCCTTCTTTTTCTTCAGTTTTAGCGTTTTGTTCAGTTTCAGGTGAATGATCTTGTGCAAAAACAGCTTTTGAAAAAAACAGGCTAAAAACGCTGAAACCCGCTACCAGTAAAGATTTTACGCATTTTAAGGTCATAATGGCCCCTCAAATTTTGCGCAAATATACAGGGATACTATTAATTAATAAAAGGTTATTTGGAAAGAAAATTCTGATAATAAAATCCTGGCTCCCTGAAAGGTTTTTTTATACCTCAAAATTTTTATAAAATCTATGGATAACTATTCCTAACCCGGTATTATCCTTGCCAAAACTTTACTCAATCAAAGATTACAGATTTGTACATTCCGGTTTAATAGTTTTAGATATTCTCTTAGTTTCTGATAGTTCTGTAACGACTACTCAGAACTTTAATAAAACTAAAAGTGTATTTCGTTTTTTCAATAGGATTTGCTTTCTTCATTATTGAAGCAATATTGCACCAGTTTATTCAACATTCTCTCTTTTCAAATGCCAGGATAACATCACTACAAAAAATATCCATAATTAATAAAACCTTTTTTTAATTTGGCAGATAAATTATCTAATCAAAAAATTTTAATCAGCTTATGGATTGGAGAGGTCGGCGCGAAAGCAGTAATGTTGAAGACCGCAGAGGCGGTATCACCGGTGGCCATGTTGCAGTTGGCGGTATTGGTGGATTGATTGTTGCAGTAATTATTTATTTTTTAGGTGGCGACCCTAACCAGGTTTTGCAGCAACCTGCCGGGCAAATGCAACAACAAAGTGGCTACGTCAACAACAATGACCCTTCTGATACTTTAGGTCAGTTTATTAAAGTAGTATTGGCTGATACAGAAGATGTATGGGATTCATTATTCAATAGTATGAATAAACAATATACTGACCCTACATTGGTATTGTTTTCAGGTGAAACACAGGCTGGTTGTGGTTATGCGAGCGCTGCAACAGGGCCTTTTTATTGCCCGGCAGACCAGAAAGTTTATATAGATCTTTCTTTTGCTGATGAATTACACAATCGCTTTGGCGCATCCAATGGTGATTTTGCAATGGCTTATGTTTTAGCTCATGAAGTAGGCCATCATGTACAAAATCTTTTAGGCATTTCAGATAAAGTGGACCAGATGCGTTCACGGTTAAGTAAAACAGAATTCAATAAACTCAGTGTGAAACTGGAATTACAGGCTGATTTTCTTGCAGGTGTTTGGACTCATTACGACCAGAAAATGAAAAACGTTATTCACCCTGATGATATTCAAGAAGCTTTAAGCGCAGCAAGTGCAGTGGGTGATGACAGGTTGCAGAAAGAAATGCAGGGTTATGTTGTTCCGGATGCTTTCACTCATGGCACTTCTGCTCAAAGAATGTATTGGTTTAAAAAAGGATATACTACCGGCGACCTCAGCCAGGGCGATACATTTAATAATGACCAATAATTTCTGCTTGTCTTGGTACTAAGAAATATCCTGTAATTTTTTAGATTTCTTTTTTACAAAACCCTGGTTCATATATTTAAGTAACCTCAATTCCTTTTCACTCAGGAAACGCCATTTTCCTCTTTCAACATTTTTCTTGGTGAGGTTGGCAAATAATACGCGGTCAAGGCCTTTCACATCATAGCCAAGTTGTTCAAAAATCCGTCGGACAATCCTATTGCGGCCACTATGAATTTCAATTCCAACAACTGATTTATCTTTTGTGTCAACGTAAGCAATTTTATCAGCAGCAATAAACCCATCATCTAATTTTATCCCATTCACAATTGCATCCATATCTTTTTTTATAACCGGTTTATCCAGTTTCACTTCATACACTTTTTTTATTTCGAATGAAGGATGTGTAAGCTTCTGTGTAAGTTCGCCATCATTTGTCAATAATAAAACACCGCTTGTATTCCTGTCGAGCCTGCCTACCGAAAAAACCCTTTCTCTTGTTGCTCCATTTATTAAATCAAAAACTGTTTTGCGGCCATGTGTATCTTTTGCAGTAGTGATGTAATCTTTAGGCTTATTTAATAAAATATAAACAAGGTTATTCTGAATGTGAAGCTGTTTATTGTTGAAAAAGACTTTATCACCGTCATTCACTTTATAACCGGGTTCAAAGACAATATCATTGTTCACTTTTATTTTACCTGCTTTCACCAGGAGTGCAGCTTCCCTCCGTCCGCAAATACCGGAATGAGAGATATACTTGTTTAACGGCATTGTCTTATTGTTGTTATCAATAATATTTTCTCCTGAATTTTGAATACTTTGATTTTGCGGTTTATGTTTATGACCGGCTCTTTTTGCAGTATCATTGAAATTTTTGTGATGCACATTTGTCCTGGATTTATTCCATGCAGCACTTTCAACATCCCTGTTCCCCTGCATCCTTTTTTTTCTTTCTTCAAATCTTTGTTGTTTTTCTTCCTTCCATTTACGTTTCTCCCGGCGGATGGTCTCTTTTATTTTAGAATTTTTCTGCTTATTCCTAAACTTGTCGAAAGCCTGTTGCTGTTTCATGATATGCAATTAAACGCTGCAAATTTCAATATTAATCAAGAATAATATGGATTAATATTTCACTCATCCTCTTTAAATAAAAATTCAAACCTGCCCTTTTGTCCTGATTTTTATTTTGCATAAAATTTGGTTTAGCTACGTTTCTGATTAACTTCAACGCTTTAAATAAATAATATTATGGATTTAGGAAAGGAATTTGAAAAATACGCAGTAAAACACAGGGGCATCAGTTCAAATACCATACATGGTTTCAAACAACACACCATTACCAACCTGACGCCATATATCCTGGAAGAACGTCATCTGAATGTACAGGCAATGGATGTATTCAGCCGTCTGATGATGGACAGGATAATATTTTTGGGTGAACCGATTGATGACTATGTTGCCAACATTGTAACTGCACAGCTTTTATTTTTAGACAGTGCTGACAGGACACGCGACATCCAGATGTATATCAACAGTCCTGGTGGTAGTGTTTATGCAGGCCTTGGTATTTATGACACCATGCAATTTGTGAGCCCTGATGTTTCAACAATCTGTACTGGCATGGCAGCAAGCATGGGCGCCATATTGATGTGTGCCGGTGTGAAAGGTAAACGTAGCGCTTTAAAACACAGCCGTATCATGTTGCATCAACCTTTTGGCGCTATCGGTGGACAAGCTACTGATATTGCTATCACTGCCAATGAAATAAAGAAGATAAAAAATGAGTTGTATGAAATCATTGCCCTTCATACAGAAAAGGATGCAAAAAAAGTAGAAGCTGATTGTGACCGTGATTTCTGGATGACTGCTGAAGAAAGCAAGGCTTATGGAGTAGTGGATGAAGTATTGCTTACCAACCCAAGGAAAGTAAAAAAATAAGATTTCTATTGATTGGTGAAAAATGAAATTTTAATAAAACTCAATTGTAATTATTAAACTGATAAATATGATAGATTCAAAATATGAAGTATTGCCTTTGAGATTGAATGATGATGACGAGGAGCAGACAAAAGAAGATAAACCGGAACAGTCTTCTTACCTGATGAAAAAAATGGAACAGCTTTTTCTTAAGAACAGGTCTGTTTATTTATGGGGAGCTGTAGAAGATAAATCTGCACGTGAAGTAGTCAACAAACTTTTGTTGCTTGATGCAGACAAACCTGGAAAAGAAATAAAATTTTATATCAACAGCCCGGGCGGTGTTGTTACAAGCGGTATGGTTATTTATGATACAATGCGCATGATACAATCACCCGTAACAACAATCTGCATGGGGCTAGCTGCAAGCATGGGTTCTATTTTGTTAAGTGGTGGCGCAAAAGGAAAACGATTGATTTACCCGCATGGTGAAGTAATGATACATCAACCCAGTATTGGCGGATACTTCCAGGCAACAAGTGCAGATATAGAAATTCATGCAAAGCAAATGCAACGCACAAAAGAAATCAGTGCACGCATCCTCGCTGATAATACTGGCAAATCTTTTGAACAAATCATGAAAGATTTCGACCGTGATTACTGGATGGATGCCAAAGAGGCAGTAGAATATGGTATCGTAGATGGTATTGTTGAAAAACTTTAACCGTTTAAGGTTATTAAACAAGCGGCAAAAGTTTTAAAAAATTGTACTTTTGCCGTTTCTTATTTAACTAAAGAAAAAGATGGCAAAACAAAGTAACCTGCATTGTTCATTTTGTGGACGCAGCCGTGATGAAGTAAAAATCCTCATAGCCGGACAGGAAGGGCATATATGTGAAAACTGTGTAGAACATGCACAGGAAATCATTATGCAGGAATTACAGGTAAGGGATGAGAACAGGACTACGCAATATAAATTCAATATCCGCAAACCGGTAGAGATAAAAAATTATCTTGACCAATATGTAATCGGCCAGGAAGATGCAAAGAAAATTTTGTCTGTTGCCGTTTATAACCATTACAAAAGAATAACCCGCAAACAACAGGCAGATGATATTGAAATTGAAAAAAGCAATATCATTATGGTGGGTGAAACAGGCACTGGTAAAACGCTTCTTGCCAAGACCATTGCCAAATTATTAAATGTTCCCTTTGCTATTGTTGATGCTACCGTTTTTACAGAAGCCGGTTATGTGGGTGAAGATGTTGAAAGCATGCTCACCAGATTATTACAAGCCTGCAATTATGATGTTGCTGCTGCTGAAAAAGGGATAGTGTTTATTGATGAAATAGATAAAATTGCACGCAAAGGTGATAACCCATCCATAACAAGAGATGTAAGCGGTGAAGGTGTACAACAGGGTCTTTTGAAAATGCTGGAAGGTACTGAAGTGCTTGTACCACCACAAGGCGGAAGAAAACATCCTGAACAAAAAATGATAAGGATAAACACCACAAATATTCTATTCATCTGTGGTGGCGCTTTTGACGGTGTTGATAAAATAATTGCACGCAGGATCAATACTAATGCAATTGGTTTTAATGTCAACAAAGAAGACCAGGAACATCAACGTAAAAATTTATTACAGTTTGTAAATGCACAGGACATCCGTTCATTTGGATTGATCCCCGAGTTGTTGGGTCGTTTACCAGTAATCACATATCTCAACCCACTTGATGCTGCAGCACTCAGGGATATTTTGACAGAACCCCGGAACAGCCTCATCAAACAATATACAAGGTTGTTTGAAATGGAAGGAATAAAACTGATCATTGATAATGAAGTACTCGACTTTATGGTAAGCAAAGCGCTTGAATTTAAGTTGGGTGCAAGGGGCCTGAGAAGCATTTGTGAACACATACTTACTGATGCAATGTTTGAAATGCCTGGTAGCAACAAAAAAGAACTTCATCTGACCCTCGAATATGCTACGAAAAAATTTGACAAGAGCAAGTTGAATAAACTAAAAGTAGCATAGAAATTCCCTGGATAATAAATCTCATTCTGTGTAGTTGGCTCTTTTTCAGGAACAAAAGGTAGTACTTAAATTATACATTTTTGTTTAAAGTATTAATTCAGATGCATTTTTGAATGAAATTGTTGAACCTGTAACACTCCAGATTTGTATTTTTATATTGTTGTAAAATTTAATTCTGAATTACGCATTTCATTTTTATGGAAGTAAGTTATCAATCATTAATACATCTTGTTTTTTTCGGAATCATCACATTATTTCCTGTTGTTAATCCCATTGGAACAGCTTTTATTTTAAACCCTTATTTTGATAACCTTACCAGGAAAGAAAGAAGGAATGCAGTCAAAAAAATTACACTCTATGCATTTATCATCTGCGTATTTACTTTAATAGCTGGTCATTGGTTACTGGAATTATTCGGAATATCAATCCCGGTAATACAACTGGCAGGTGGTGTGATGATTTGTAAAATGGGATGGGAAACATTATCTGCCGGGAGCAATGCTTCAGAACGACAAATAAAAGCTGCACACACTGCAGAAGCATTTGCTTATAAAAGGTTGCAGGATAAACTTTTTTATCCGATTACATTCCCGGTTACAGCAGGAGCAGGAACCATCTCAGTATTGTTTACTTTAGGCGCACGCAGCAACCATGAGGATACCAGGAGTTTTTTATTGAATACAGGCGCCCTTGTTATTTCGATAAGTTTTATTTGTCTTTTGATTTTCATTTTTTATCTCAACACTAAAACACTCATTCAATATATGGGGCCTAAAGGAGAAAATGTAGTAAACCGCATCAGTGCCTTCCTCATTTTTTGTGTGGGTTTACAGATTGCAGTCAATGGAATAAAAGCATTGATGGCTAACTGATCTTTTTAATTCATTTATTGTTCTCAAAAATTTTACATTTGAGAAAAAACATTAGATGAAATTATTTATTACAGTATTGTCGTTGTTTGTCTGCAGTTGTTTAACTGCTCAAAAACCATATAATGCCTCTGACAAAAAAGTATTGGTATATACTACAGCAGAAAATACCAGTTACAGGATATCACTGACTGACACACTTCATTTTTCTAATATGGGCCAACCATTGGAAACACAGGTCTGTATATTCGTTGACCCATCAAAAAGGTTCCAGCAATTAATCGGTATCGGTGGCGCTTTGACAGATGCTTCTGCTGAAACATTTTATAAACTGCCTGAGGAAAGCCGGCAGGAATTTTTAAAAGCATATTATGATACAGTAAATGGTATCGGCTATACAGTGGCAAGAACGAATATCAACAGTTGTGATTTCAGCAGTGACAGTTATACTTATGTTGATGATAATGATGCAGCTTTAAAATCATTTAATGTTTCGCATGATGAAAAATATAAAATACCATTTATTAAAGAAGTACAAAAGGCAGCCAATAATCATATCACACTTTTTGTATCACCATGGAGCCCGCCAGCATGGATGAAAGATAATAATGACATGCTGCACGGTGGTAAACTGAAAGATGAATTCAAACAAAGCTGGGCCAATTATTATGTGAAGTTTATTCAATCATACGCAGCACAGGGCATACCGGTGTGGGGATTGACTGTACAGAATGAACCTATGGCCAAACAAACCTGGGAATCCTGTATTTACACAGCAACAGAAGAAAGGGACTTTATAAAAGAATACCTTGGGCCAACGCTTGTAAAAAATGGTTTAAGTAATAAAAAATTAATATGCTGGGACCATAACCGCGACCTTATTTATCAGAGGGCAAGTACAATTTTAAGTGATGCAGATGCTGCCAAATATGTCTGGGGAATTGGCTACCACTGGTATGAAACATGGACTGGCAGCGCTATGCAGTTTGATAACGTGGCAAAGGTGCATGAATCTTTCCCAACAAAGAATTTGATTTTTACTGAAGGCTGTGCGGAATCTTTTAAAATCAGCAGGATGTACAACTGGGATTTAGGTGAAAGATATGGCACATCCATGGTGCATGATTTTAATAACGGTACTGTTGCATGGACTGACTGGAATGTTTTATTAGATGAAAAAGGTGGGCCCAACCATGTGGGTAATTTTTGTTTTGCACCTGTGCATGCTGACACAAAAACAGGAAAACTGATTTATACAAACAGTTATTATTATATCGGCCAGTTCTCAAAATTTATCAGGCCGGGTGCACAAAGGATTATTGCATCTGCAAACAGGGATAAGCTTCAGACTACAGCATTTATTAATACAGATGGAAAAATTGCAGTTGTGGTATTGAACACATCAGGAGATAAAATCAATTATCATTTATGGATCAATGGTGAAGCCGCAGATGCTGTGAGCCTGCCACATTCAATTGCAACAATGGTTATAGAATAGAAAAGATAATTTTTCTAACGTAGCCGCATTTGCGAAAAAGAAGTCAATCAATTGGCCACCCGGCGTTTTGCCAGACTCAGTAAATCCATTTGATGGTTTTAAAATCTTTTGAAACTTCTGCTTTCATTATGCCTGTAGTATCACGCAATTTGGTTTGCACATGCACGTTGAATTCGCAGATATATTTATCTGCCTCTTCAAAATAATTTACATCTTCCACATGATACTTTACTTTGCTGGAATCATTATTGACACTCTTGTATAATGAAGCCTGTATCGTTTCTTTCAGTTCATTTGATAAATCTCCGGGAGAAGTATCTTTTGCTTTACATGAAAACAAAATAGCGATAAGAAAAATAAGTGCAGAACGAAACAACATAGTTTTTATTTAAAATTAATTAAAGTTGTCTTCATTCAAATCATCATCATCATCAGAATAATTCACCTGGCCAAGGTTCACCATACTGCCTATAAGATCTTTGAATTCTATTTTCCCTTCAATCACTTTTTTACTGATGAGAGAATAGGCTGACAAACCATGCAAAACAAATTCCATTAATAATGCGTTTTCTTTTTCATTAGCATGAGGAAAGAATTTTTTCACGAAACCATACAGACCATCCACTTTATATAAAGCAGCAATTTTTTCACTGTCTTTCATATCCACCAAAATGTCGAGGTGGTTCCCACTATCAAACCAACGGGTAATAGCTTTATATGGGTTATCATTTTCTCTTTCCTGCTGCGAAGGCTTTCCTGTATTTCTTCTTTTCTTCAAAGTCTCAGGGTTAGGAAAATAAGTGATAAACTGAGAACGGATTGCTTTATCCAATAAATTCACTGCCACCTGGTAAGGCCCTTCCTGTTCACCTTCATACACCAATTCAATTTTACCGGTGATTGATGGGATGATACCATTCAGATCACTAATCCATATCTGAGTTTGTTTTTCATTATTGATTATAGCCCTTCGCTCAGCGCTGCTATATGCATTTTCAAATGCAGAAATGGGAAGCCTCGCACTCACTCCGCTTTTCTTGTCAACATATTCATTATTGCGGGCTTCAAACGCAACCTGTTCAATCAATCTTTTTACAAGATCACTGACAGCTACTTTTGATTTCTGTTCATCAACAATATGCGCTTCCTGCTCTGTAATCTCCAATGATGTTTCAATAGTTTTTGGATAATGTGTCAATATCTGGCTTTGTATCCTGTCTTTTAATGGAGTCACAATACTTCCCCTGTTGGTATAATCTTCAGGATTGGCAGTAAACACAAATAAAATATCAAGCGGCATCCTCAATTTGAAACCGCGGATCTGGATATCACCTTCTTCCAAAATATTAAATAAAGCCACCTGTATGCGCGCCTGCAGATCGGGTATTTCATTGATCACAAAAATGCCACGGTTGCTGCGTGGAATAATGCCATAATGAATCACTCTTTCATCTGCAAAACTTAAACGAAGGTTAGCTGCTTTTATCGGGTCAATATCCCCGATCAGGTCCGCAACACTTACATCAGGCGTAGCTAATTTTTCACCATAACGTTCACTGCGATGCATCCATGTTATGGGAGTATCATCATCATGTTCTGCGATCAGGTCTTTTGCATATTTACTAAGTGGTTTCAATGGGTCATCATTCACTTCACTTCCTGCAACAACAGGGATGTATTCATCCAGCAAATCTGTCATTTGCCTGGCCATCCTTGTTTTTGCCTGGCCACGCAAACCCAGGAACAAAATATTATGCCTGCTGAGCAAAGCCCTTTCAGTATCTGGAATTACAGAATCATCATAACCGATTATACCTTTAAAAGGGTTTTCTTTATTGCGGATACTTTCAATAAGATTTCTTCTGATCTCATCTTTAATAGAAACGGATTTATAACCGCTCTTTTTTAATTCACCTAATGTTTTTATTTTCTCTATGTCCATGAAATTTTTCTTTTTTTTATTTTACCACGAAGACTCTAAGTTCACCAAGATTATTGTTTCGCTTTAATTATAAAATTATGCTTTGTGTCCTTCGTGACTTTGTGGTAAATAATCAATACACTGTTTTTCTATATTTTTTTATTTTGCTACGAAGACTCAAAGTTCACCAAGATTGTTGTTTCACTTAAATTATAAAATTATGCTTTGTAACCTTCGTGACTTTGTGGTAAAAAATCAATACACTGTTTTTCTTTTGCCACTTTCAAAATCGCGGAAAATAAATGCACCTAATTTATCAAGTGAAGCAAAGAAGGCTTTCCCATTATTTGTTTCTGTAAACTCTGTTATGAAACGTTGCAAATAAGGATCACTTGCTATCATAAAAGTAGTGATGGGTATTTTTAATTTTTTGCATTGTGCAGCAAGATTTAAACAACGGCCGGTAATTTTCCTGTCAAGGCCAAATGCATTTTTATAATAACGGCCACCGATTTTTAAACAAGTGGGCTTCCCATCAGTGATCATAAAAATTTGTTTGTTCGGATTTTTTCTTCTTCGCAAAATATCCATTGCCAGTTCAATACCTGCAACTGTATTTGTATGATATGGGCCAACCTTCAGGTAAGGGAGGTCTTTAATTTCAACAGGCCATGCATCATTTCCAAAGACAACAATGTCCAATGTATCTTTTGGATACTTTGTAGTGATGAGTTCGCTCAATGCCATCGCAACTTTTTTGGCAGGCGTTATCCTGTCTTCACCATACAAAATCATACTGTGTGAAATATCAATCATTAACACAGTTGATGTTTGTGTTTTGAAATCAGTTTCCCTGATCTGCAAATCATCTTCATTCATCTGGAAGCTTTCAATGCCATGATTGATTTGTGCATTGCGGAGGCTTTCTGTAAAATCAATTTGCTCCAGCATATCACCAAACTGAAATGGCCGGTAATCGGGGCTTACTTCATCGCCCTGTCCGGGTTTATTCGTTGTGTGATCACCTTGTTTGGTTTTCTTCAGCTTACCAAAAATTTCTTCAAGACTACGTTTGCGTATAGACTGTTCACTTTTTGCAGTGATTTGTATTGAGCCGGTTTCATCATTATCCTTAATATAACCATTTCGTTTTAAATCTTCAATAAAATCGCCCATTCCATAATCTTCATCAGTGAGCTGGTATTTTTTATCAAGCTCATTCATCCACTGCAATGCTTCTGCTACATCACCGCTGGTATATGTCAATAGCTGCATAAACAAATCGAGTAGTTGCTCAAATTTGCTTTTCCCTTCTGCTGCGGGATCAAATTTTATAAAACGATTTCCTATCATAGCCGTAAGCTACGTAAAAATCAATAAAACAAAATGATAACAATTTGTGATAAAGAATAATTACATCTCATCAAAAGAGAAATGAAAAAATAAACCGGCAGTTATTAAGCCTGTGCTGTAGGCCCGCCAAAATTAAGGGGTATTTCTACCTGTTCGAGGTCCTGAATTTTACCATGTACATTTTCATACCGTTCAATATTTTCCTGGAGAGCACGCATAAAACGCTTTGCATGCATTGGGGTAAATATTATCCGGGATTTCACTTTACTTTTTGGGGTGCCTGGCATTACGTTGACAAAATCTATTACAAACTCTGCATGACTATGGGTGATAATGGCGAGGTTGGCATAAGTGCCTTCTGACATTTCTTCGCTTATCTCAATATTCAACTGGTTAGGTTGTGGTTGTTGCTGGTCTGCCATAAAATAAATTTATTCAGTACAATGTTAGTGATTCTTCTACAATACGCTCATTCCCGCTCGAATTTTTATAACTGGATTTGAGGTAAAGATTCTTTGTATAAATGTCAAATGTCGCTGTAATAATATTAAAACTTCCTTCCTGGACAGAATTGGTGATAACACTATTGGGTTTAACAGTGAAACCCGAACCATCAATCGCATAAGTTATTTCATACTTCCATCCGTTTGGACCCAAATCAGCATAATCTAGTTCTGATGTAGTATCTGATATTGGTATCAAATTTTTTATCATTGTAAAAGTATCTATCGAAGTGAGATTGCTGTCTATTGCATCACCGGTATAAATAAACTTAGAAACTTTTGATGAATAAATTCCGGATAACTGGTTATCATTTGTGTTTATATAAATAACAGATGAAGTAGTATCTATTTTATAATTACTAACTGACGTAATAGAAATGGGCAGTATAAATTTATTATTCAGCAAATTTTGTTTATAAATTGTTATTGGAATTGTATCATAAACACTGCCTGCATTAGCTGTAAAAGTTGTTGGGAAACTATAAGCTGTTGAAGGCATAGCATTATAATAAGTACCGTTTGTCGTATTATAGTTTTGTCTGTAATTATCATTTACTGCCAAATTGATTGTAGTTGCATTCGTCAAAATATAGGTGGAAGAAATGATCAGGTTATATGTAATTGTATCTGAGGCAGGAAACAAGATCAGGCTCTTTTCAAATCCACTTGTACCACCATTGATAAAATAGAAGTTTGGAGTTGTATCAAAACTATCTGTATTTTTTTTACATACTGAAAAAAAAGTAATTACCAACAGGAAATAAAACAATGGTTTTAAAAAACGCATTCAAATAAATTTTGGCAAAACTATTGTTTTAAAAAAATGTTTAGATGGTCAATCTGTATAGGTATTGTTAAGAAACAATAAAATAGGTGAAGAGAAATGCTTTTTTTAACCGGGCAAAAAAATAAAAACCCACTAAATAGTGGGTTTTTAAAATATTAATTTCAAGACAACTTATCTCGGCCCCGAATAAACCGCGACCATTGTTATATGGCGTGATCCGCCACTATAACCGAAATCGAGGTAAAATGTCCTTGTAGCCGGATCGTAGTAATTCGCAGCCGGATCATAAGGATCAAGTGCTACATCATTTGATTCAAGAGAAACAAGGTTTGTTGCAGGATCTACTGTTAAATTAATATATACACCAAACAAAACAGTAGTATTCATTTGGAACTGAACTGAATTTGCACCAGTAGTAACCATGTCTTCTTCCTTATCCGTATAATTTCCCCCATAAGAAGGATGTACCATAACACCACTGGCGAAGTAAACACCATCATAACCATTTCTTACAACTAGACTGTAAATAGCGGTACCGAAATTCCCACTTATATCACCTACTGAAGTAGAAGTAATTTTCAATGGAATACCATAAGTAGCGCCGAAATCAAAAGCAGACGTTAATTGTAATGCAACCTGTGCCTGTCCAAAAGACTGCCCTTTAGGTATGGTTATCGTCATTGGAAATTGTGATTGAAGTATGCCGGCAGGAAGCATTGTATAATTAGCCCCATCAACAGCATGTTCAGTATTGTATGTTGTAAGAATTGTTGGATCAATATCAATAGTAACAGTAATATCGCTAGGGGCTGTTTTAGCACCTGCATAGTCAACATTTACGTTAAAAGTTGTTTGATCACCTACTGCTAAAGTACCTAAATCAATGGCAAACCTTGGAGCTGCACCATTACTTGGATTGGTAGCTATTGAACCCGTATTGGCAAATTCTGTTACGCTGTTTGATAAACTTGTATTCAATGTTAAAGAGTCATCTTTTAGGCAAGATGTAAATAGCAAACTCGAAACAATTGATAAGTACCCTGTAATTTTTAGTATTCTCTTCATATAATTTTTTTATGAGTTATTTTATTAAAATTATTATACCCCGACAATTAGTTAGGATCCCAAAAGATTAAAGAATTGAAAGGATCAATACCTTTTGGTAAATTCTTATTATTATAAGACAACTCACTTGTTGGATATAGTATCCTTGATACAAGTTTATCAGGCCTTGTACTGATTGATTGCAAAGAAGCAAAAGAATAATTAGGATTACTAGAACCATTTACAATTAGTGGGTAACCTGTTCGTCTGAAATCATTCCATGCCTGATCAGAATTTATCATGTTTAAAGCAATATATTTTTGTGTCATAATTGCTTCAAGGCGTTGAGCATCATCAGTGGCTGCATTATAATCAACCAGGTAAATTCCTTCATTCGTTTTAAGATAATCTGCATACAAAGTATCATAATTATCGTAAGGTGGCAGAAATAATTCTACAGCACCATCGCTTCCGTCATTCTCTGTAAAAAGATATTTATAAGACGAATAGATCCCAGAATAGAAATAGTCTGATGCATCACCTACTACACCAAAGCCCCCTTCCAAAGCAGCTTCAGCCTGCAAAAAATCTGATTCAGCCTTTGAAAAAATTACCATTCCTGCGGAATATCCTTTCAAAACACCCATGTTATTGTTCTTAGGATCAGCAACATAAGATGATAACCAACTACCTGAACTAGGTGCAGAAGCCACACTTGTACTTTCATATCCTAACTGGTTTGTAGGGAATGAGTTCCCAAAACCATAGAAAACAGCAAAACCTCTATTATCACTTAAACCTGTGTAAAATGACACAATCCAGTCAGTGGGTATCCAAGCTCTACTACCTGTTGCACCATCGTAGTGATATCCCCATGAATTGTATTTAGGATTTTGTTTTCCATCAGCCTGTTGGTATCCTGGATTTACTATTGCATCCATATCAAGAAAACCAACCGGATCATAATTGTCATTGAATGATAAACCCCCTGATTTTGCCCTGACAGCAACCCGCAATTTCATACTATTGGCAAGTTTCTTCCATTCATCCATATCTCCACCAAACATTACATCTTTAGAACCAAGATCCTGTACATTGCTTGAAGCATTATTAGCCTGATCTTGCTGACCAGCATTAATAGTTGCCAAAGCATCATCTAATAAAGCATATATACTATCATATACAGTTTTAGCATCATCATAAGTAGGGGTCAGATTTTCTACTTCCTGGAATGCATTTGTATATGGTACATCATTATAAGCATCCACTAACATTTGAAATTCCATAGCTTTCATAATTTTAGCAGCACCATTATAATAACTGTAATCCAGATTACCATTGGTATGAATAATAATCCATTGATAATCAGTCAGGTTATCATATGCAGAGTTCCAACAATTCTGGTAATCATCATTACCCAAATCATAAGTAACAGATGAACCAAAACCTCCATAACCACCTGCATTTGCCTGGAAGCCACCTAATTGGGCACCCATTGAATTATAAGTATTGACTACTCCTGCAGTCGCAGTTAATGCCTGCGGCAGCATTAACTCAGGAGTAGATGATGTTGCTGAATTTGTGTTTGTATTAATATCAAGGTATTTCTTACATGATGTTAAACCAAAAACCAGCAACAATCCTAAACCACTAAATTTTATTATTTTCTTCATCTCAGAATATTTTTTCATTTTTTAAATTATTGTACTAAGATCAATTCCTTTTACAATAAGATTATATCAATTAGAATGTGATAGAAATAGTACCACCATAATAACGGGATGGAGGAGCAGAACTTAAACCAGTTATACCCACACCATTACTGGTACTGCTAACTTCACTGTATTCAGGATCAGTATAAAAGTTTGTTTTTGGTAACCAGTAAAACAAGTTACGGCCTTGTAAACTAATAGTCAGCGTTTTAATAAACTTGGTTTTAGACAGTAAAGACTGTGGCAATTGATAAGAAAGGCTTAATTCCCTTAATTTCCAGAAAGCTCCTGATGAAACATAGTTGGAAGATACAGCCCTGTTATCATCACTAGTCCAGTAACCTGCGTTACCATTTCCATCTAATAAAGTGACATTGGTATTTAATACAGTATCCCCATTCTTATCAGCATATACTGAATTCGGGAAAACAAAACGTGCACGATGGAATAATGTAGTTCTGATACCTGTTCCAGCCCAGTCATAGTCTGAACCACCACCAAAATACATATCATAACCACCTCTGTATTCGAATGTACCTGTAAGTTCAAAACCTTTCCAATTCACATCGAAATCCAGACCAATCCTGTTTTTAGCAACAGCATTACCCAAAATTTTAAGAGTTGGATCTTTTGTCGGTTCACCTGTAGATGCATCAACAATTACACGGCCTTTTGAATCCCTGGTGTAGTCAAAACCCATAATTACCGGGAAAGGCTGTCCAGCAACTGCATAAGAACCAGAACCATCACCATATGTTGCCAATGCAATATTATCAACATCAGCGCTGATAGAATTAACCATATTGTCAAGATAAGAATAGTTACCGCCAATAGTGATAGTTAAATTACGTGTTCTGATAGGTGTATAATGCAATTCGAGTTCAAGGCCCTGACCCATTGTCTGACCAACGTTTGTTAAATAACTACTTCCACCTGAAGTATAAGAAACTCCAGTTCTTACAGTCTGATTATCAGTAACAGAATGCCACCAGGTTACTGCAGTTGTAATCCTGTTTTTCAACAGGTTCATATCAAAACCAAATTCATATTGCTTAGTAATTTCAGGTTGAAGACCTGCTGCAACAATAGTATTATCCAAGCCAAAACCTGGCAATGAACCATATGGGAAACCACTTTGTTGCGAGAAAGTTCTTTGCAATTGGTAAGCACCATAAGTACCCGGGAGGTTCACTTCACCCACTTTAGAAACACCACCACGCAATTTCAGGTAGTCAACTACATTACTATTTTTCAGGAAACTTAATGCCTGGCTGGCTACAAAAGAGATGTCAGCAGAAGGATAGAAGAATGAACGGCTATCAGGAGCAAGTACTGAAGTCCAATCATTTCTTCCTGTAACATTCAGGTATAAAAATTCTTTATAACCCAATGTCAATTTTCCATAGACACCCATAATACGTTGAAGATAATTGCTTTCACTAGCTCCAGGAATACCTACCAAGTTACCTACATTAAATAAACCTGGTACCACAAGTGGTGTAGCAGAAACTCCTACACTTTTATATGAATTTTGATCCCATTGACCTCCTGCCAGAAAATAGATAGAAAAGTCATTCACTTTCTTATTTACTTCCAGAAATAAGTCACTCAATAAATTCAGGCTATAATTTTCTCCATCTGAAACAGAAGCAGAAATATCTGATTTCGAATTATCACTTGCATCTTTTGCAAATTGGGTATATTGAAACCCGTTATTATAGTTTTTATTATATTGATTTGTTTTAGTAATCCCCTGACGGGCAGTAAAGCTCAACCAGCTTAAAGGTGAATATTTCAATTGTACATTTCCAACAATATATTCATTTCTTATATCCTGGCGATAGTTATCAATTTGCCAATAAGGGTTCAGGTACCATGGGTTATAATAACCGTTTGGATTAGCAAACTTATCTGTCTTCCAGTTGGCATATCTTGTGATATCAATATTGGATGGCATATTCAACATGTTATTGTATATGCTTGATGTTTGTGATGTGATATCATAATTATTTTGAGTGTAACTTAAAGAATAAGAAACATTCAACTTATCACCATAGATTTTTCTTGTTCCACCGAGGCGTAAAGTAGCCCTGTTATACTTGTCTTTTGGCGTAGTACCCTGTACAGAAGCATACTGTCCAGAAACGTACATTGTAGAAAGTTTGTCACCACTGCTTACAGAAAAGTCCGTCTGGCTGGTCAAACCCTGTGCCCAGAAATCTTTGCGGGTATCATTACCTGCATATAAAGTTGAATCCTGTGATCCATCTTCAAGAGGAACACCCAACTCTACATATTTACCAGTAAAATGCGGGCCATAACTCTGGTTTTCAATAGATGAAAAATTCGGCTGCCCATTGGCATCATAACCATAAGAACTACCACCCTGTCCATAAGAAGCCTGCATTTTGGGGAAATAAGCTACATGCTCAA
>CAYNTP010000003.1:0-216811 GCA_964400415.1 uncultured Parafilimonas sp. | reverse complement strand
GTTAAACAACCGGATCTGGCTGCCCATCACTCGGAACTCGTGGGCAGGGCGTCTGAAAAGTGAAATTGTGTTTGAAAACGTGAAAATGAATAGTGATGAAAGGACAACATTCAAACAGGACACGCATCATCGGTTTGCGTCTGACACCCGATGAGTATGCAAAAATTGAAAAGAAGTGGAAGGCATCTACCTGCCGAAAGCTGAGTGATTATGTACGTCACAGCTTGTTCGATAAGCCTGTTGTGACAACCTACCGCAATAGCTCCCAGGATGACTTAATGGCAGAGCTGACCCGCTTGCGCGGAGAACTTAATGCTGTTGGAAACAACTTCAACCAGGCAGTTAAAAAGCTGCATACGCTTAGCCAGATCGCCGAGTTCCGAAGCTGGTTAATCGCTTATGAAGTGGAGAAAAAAATCCTTAGCAATAAGGTGGATGAGGTCAGGAATAATGTAAAAAAAATGCTTGAAATATGGTTGCAGTGATCAAGCCCGGTCACTCCATGCACCGTATTTTCAACTACAATGAGAACAAGGTAAAAGAAGGCGTTGCAGAGTGCATCGGAGCAGAAAATTTTCCGCTGAACGCAGAGGAAATGAGCCTGAAAATTAAATTGGGATTCCTGCTTAAAAGGACAGATTTACGCAAGGATGTTGAGCGAAAAAATGTACACATCTCCCTCAATTTTGACCCTTCGGAAACGCATTTGAGCAAGGAAAAGCTGACGGATATTGCCAGAGTCTATATGCAGAAATTAGGCTTTGGTGAACAGCCCTATCTTATCTATCAGCATCATGACGCAGGCCATCCGCATATCCACATTGTCACCACTAATATTAAGTCTAACGGCAACCGCATTGACTTGCATCATTTAGGTATTCGTAAATCAGAACCGGCACGGAAAGAGATTGAAAAAATGTTTGGTCTGGTGGTAGCCGACGCTCATGCAAGACGGGAAGCATTTAGATTAAAACCTGTTGATGTAAGGAAGGTACAATACGGACGCACAGAAACCAAAAGAGCAATCACCAATGTACTTGATGCAGTATTGTCCAGGTATAATTACACCAGCCTGCCAGAGCTGAATGCGGTATTGAAACAATACTACGTAATGGCTGATCGCGGCAGCGAGCATTCCAAAATTTTTAAAGGGGGCGGCTTAGTTTACCGAATACTGGATGAAAACGGAAAGTCCGTAGGTGTGCCCATAAAAGCCAGCGACTTTTACAACAAGCCTACCCTGAAAAAGCTGGAGGAAAATTATGCGCCGAATGATGCAAAACGGCGCCCTTATAAAGCCCGTATCAAAAACGAAATAGACCGATTATTTATCGGCAAAACGCCTACTCTGGATGAGCTGATGAAGCAGCTCGAAAGGAAGGGTATCCACGTTGCCCTGCGTCAGAACGATGCAGGTTTGATATATGGGATAACCTATGTTGATCACCAGACCAAATGTGTCTTCAACGGTAGCGCATTAGGCAAGCAATACAGTGCTAAAGCCATACAGGAAAGATGCAGTTACAAGGAAGCTGTAAAGCCCGAATTACTACCACAAAGAGGCCAAAAAACAGAACGTGTATCACTGTCTGCGCAAACTGTCACGTCCGGCGCAACCAATACTTCACCAGACTACCACACTGTCCACGCCACAACTTCTCCGGCCAACATACTGGATGCCCTCATACAACCCGAACAAGCGAGCGATTATGTACCCGGACAGTTGAAGAAAAAGAGTAGGAAAAAGAAAAAGAGAAAGAACATTTCCAATAACCAATAAAATATAGAACAATGGCTGTACAGACAGGTGAGAACGAACAGGCGCTGAGGAAAATTCTGGACATGACCAGGTTGATCAGTATCGTTATTTTAGTGATACACTTCTATTATTACTGCTACACTGCGTTTCAGGAATGGGGGTTGAGCAGCACTTTCAGCGACCGCATTTTAGGTAATATTTACCGCACAGGAATATTTAGCAACTTCTTTAAAAGTAAGCTGATTGCTTTAGGCTTTCTGGCTATTTCCCTACTCGGAGCTAAAGGACGAAAGGATGAGAAGCTGAACTACAAAACGGCTTTTGCTTACCTTATTACCGGGCTGCTGCTCTACTTTGCCAGCTACCTTTCCCTAATGCTCCGATTGCCAGCACAGGAGACGGCAATCGTTTATATAGGCATCACATCAATAGGTTTTTTATTGGTGCTTTCAGGCGGCACATTGCTTTCCCGCATCATTAAAAGCAAGTTCAATAACAAAGACATTTTTAATAAGGAAAACGAAACCTTTCCGCAGGAAGAACGCCTCCTGGAGAATGAGTTTTCCATTAATCTTCCGGCACGTTACCGGCTAAAAAATAAGGTACATAATAGCTGGATTAACATTATCAATCCATTCCGGGCAGTCATGGTGCTGGGTACGCCCGGAGCAGGTAAATCCTACTTCGTCATCAGGCACGTTATCACCCAACATATCCGCAAGGGTTTTACCATGTTCGTGTACGACTTTAAGTTCGACGACCTCTCCCGCATTGCCTACAATTCGTGGCTAAAAAACAAGCACAGGTACAGAAAGCCGCCCAGGTTTTTTGTTATCAATTTTGACGATTTGACCCGAAGCCACCGATGCAATCCATTGGAACCGTCTGCCATGACGGACATTACCGATGCCGCTGAATCTGCACGTACCATTTTAATGGGATTAAACAGGGAGTGGATTAAGCGCCAGGGCGATTTTTTCGTAGAGTCACCAATAAATTTCCTGACTGCGGTAATATGGTATTTGAAAAAATACAAGGACGGAGAATTTTGCACATTGCCTCACGTCATCGAGCTGATGCAGGCAGACTATGACAGCCTGTTTACGCTGTTCAGAACAGAAGCCGCTAAAGAGTGTGAGGTATTAATTAATCCCTTTCTGAATGCCTATTTAAACGATGTAATGGAACAGCTTGAAGGCCAGATAGCATCCGCAAAGGTAGCTATGGCAAGGTTGTCTTCCCCTCAATTATATTACGTGTTATCAGGAAATGACTTCAATCTTGATATTAATAATCCCGATGACCCTAAGATCGTTTGCATGGGCAATAACCCGCAAAAGATTCAGATATATGGCGCCGTCCTTTCTCTATATGTAACCCGACTGGTAAAGCAGGTTAATAAGAAAGGGAAATTGAAAAGTAGCTTGGTGTTTGATGAGTTCCCGACTATTTATTTAAATAACATGGATAGCCTTATCGCTACCGCCCGGAGCAATAAAGTTTCAACCTGTGTAGGCATTCAGGATTTTAGCCAGCTTCGTAAGGATTATGGTCGGGAGCAAGCAGATGTAATTATGAACATCACTGGCAATATCGTGGCGGGACAGGTAACAGGCGATACCGCCAAACAACTTTCCGAACGCTTCGGGAAAATCATGCAGGACAGGGAAAGTTATTCTATCAATAGCGGTGATACATCCATCAGTCGCTCCAAGCAACTGGAAGTTGCGATACCCCCTTCAAAAATATCCGCACTCAGTTCTGGTGAATTTGTTGGCATGGTAGCAGACGATCCGGATAATAAAATAGATTTGAAAGCATTCCACTGCGAAATAATCAATGACCATGAGGCATTAAAAAGAGAGGAAGCGAGCTATAAGAATATTGAGGTGATCCGTAAGCTGGATAATAGTATGGTACAGCGCAATTATTTCCAGATAAAGCAGGATATACAGGATATTATTCAGTCAGAAGTGGAAAGATTGCTGAATGATCCGGGATTAAGTTATTTGGTGGTGAAGAAGGGGTAAATGTTGATGATTTTAATTATATTTGTCACTTTGTGTCAAGTCAATTAATGTACATCAAAGTGTTTGGAGCGACAATACGAAAATTAAGAGAGGATAAAGGGCTTCTGCTGCGACATGTCGCAGCAGAATTGGATATTGATACAGCGTTATTAAGTAAGGTTGAACGTGGCGAAAGGAATTTAAAAAAGGAGCAGGTAATTAAGGTCGCAAAAATACTCGACCAGCCTATTGAGGACTTAATCATACTCTGGCTCACAGATAGAATTTCTGGCTTAATAGAGGATGAAGATTATGCTATCGCAGCGCTTACAATGGTCATCAATAAACTAAAGAAACAGAAGAAACCTGAATAATTCAATTTAACACCTTGTTATTTCAAATTTTTACTCATGGCAGAAACGGTAAATTTAAACCCTGATAAAGTCTATGTAGGCGGCATCAACAAACTTAAGGAGTGGCCTCAAGACCCTGCATCCAAAGTCAGAGCACTGCTTAAAAACTATCTTGAACTGGATAATGTTAGTTTCTTATTTGGGGCAGGTTCTTCCATTAATCTGGGAAGCATCTCAATCGCTGGAATACCACCTCAAATCGTTACTGCAATAGCCAATACGTTAATAGCGACGGATGAAAAGAAAGAGGGCGAAGATGGAATTTTGTTTCAGGAGTTTAAAAAGATTATAGGTTACTTGCAGCCAGATGAAAAAGTTGAGAAAGATAAATGGGTAAGCTACCCTGTTGAGAGCCTTCTTGATTATTTGACAGCTTTAAGCTTTGTCAGTTCCAAGAATCCAGACATGTTGGATTTTAAGAATATTGAGGAACTTATTAGGGTAATAAAAAAGGCACTTTTTGAATTGTGCGACCTGGATACGTTACCATTGTCCAATAAAATTAGCGAGGATGTCAAAAATATTTTATCTAAAAACAGGTACCATTTCCATGAGCGGTTTGTAAAAAAGATACTGCAACGTCCGCTAAATTTACGCAGGGTAAATCTATTTACCACAAACTATGACCTTGCCTTTGAATACGCATTTGATAATCTTGGTGTAAAATATCTGGATGGATTTTCAGGTTTTAATAAACGTACATTCAAGCCGGAGAGCTTCGACTATGATATTTTCTATCCAGGTTCTACCACACAGGGGAAGGTACACCGTATCGAAAAGGTGCTAAAATATTATAAACTGCATGGGTCTTTGACATGGATTTCTGAAAAACCAGAACCACAAAATATTTACGGAATAAAAGAATACCCTATTGATTACATAAGGAGTAAAAAGGGAATTGACGATGGCATCTTTGGTGGGTTGATGATTTATCCTTCTGCCACAAAAAAGACTTATACTTTAGAGTATCCGTATTCTGAATTGTTCCGGCAATTTGCAAATGCTATCGTACAGCAACAGTCCGTCTTGATAACATACGGTTACTCCTTTGCTGACGAACATATCAATGATATAATCTATCAGTCTTTATCTATTCCCTCCTTCACACTTATTGTTATTGACTATTTCGGTGCAGGAGCGAATGATAAGCCCAATGAAAATATACGGAAACTACTTGAACTTGATGATCCGAGAATAATAATCATTCAGGGAGAAAACTACGGAGATTTTCCTTTCTTCGTTCAAAATTTGCTGCCTGATCTGGTAGAAATAGATAATGAGATAAAACTGTCCGCTACGTTGAAGCAGTTGTATGAAGATAACAAAGGAGCGATAGACAATAATAATCAATCTCCCGATCCTGTCAATCCCATAATACCTTAAAGTAATGTCAGAAAGACGAATTGGCAAAATTATTTCCGTTGACAGCTTCAGGGTTGTTGTTCAGCTTGACAGCAATATCAAAAGCCTTTATAAAAGCGGCTTCAATGATATTTATGAAATAGCGAGGATAAATTCTTATATAATAATTCCAGTAGGAGCTGATAGGTTGGTGGCCATCATCACACGGGTAAAAATCCAGGATGAAACTGAAATAGAGAAAACCAGCGGCTCAATAACCCTTCCAAAAGCCGAACGGTATCTGGTTGCAACGCTATTGGGCACTATTGAAAGCAAAAGCGGCCAACCTCAATACATACAGGGCGTATATAATTATCCGATCCTTGATAATCCGGTCTGGTATGTCGTAAAAGAAGACTTGGATGAAATATTCGACACCAGAGCAAAAGAAACAATATCTTTTGAGGATGATTATTATTTGCCTATTGGTATTTCACCAGCGTTCAGCGATTATCATGTAAAAATCAATCCTGACAAATTCTTTGGCAAACATGCCGCTATCTTAGGCAATACCGGTTCGGGGAAATCATGTACGGTATCTGCCATTTTACAGGAACTTTTTAGGCATCCCTATCCAGAAAACAAAAAACTACAGTCGAGCAATATTATCATTTTTGACACTAACGGAGAATATAAACAAGCCTTCACCGATGAAAATAAAAAGGGTATCAAGGTTCCTGAAGAAATGAATACATTTTACATTTCAAGCGAGGAACTCAAAGTCCCTTATTGGTTCATGAATTATGATGACTTTGATTTTCTATTCCGACCAAGTGAATTAACACAGGCCCCGATTTTAAAACGTTCCATAGCCCTTGCCAAAGACAATGCGTCTGCCGGAACTCAAATGGAGTTTTTATCAATTCCCGTAGAAGCCGAAATTGAGCATATATTGAATGGAGATATAAAATATTTCGCCTCAAAGAAATATGATAATTATGGGAAGTATGTTAAAGGACAAAAGCATATTGTCAATAACGAGTTTAAACAACTTTCTAATTCTATAAGTGCTACAGCCGGGATTTTAAGCGAAATAAAAAAACTGCTATCCGATATATCGCTTGATGAGGATTTTAATGTTTGTCTTGGTCATGTAAATACATTGAGGACTAAGTTTGATGACTATTCAAGACAAAAACAGTCCGCAGTAATTAACTCCGATAGGAATGTGGATTTGCCTAAATGGTTTAGTTATGACCGCCTTATTTCCCAATTTATTGAAGTGGCTATTCAGGAAAGCGAGGGTTCTTCATCTCGTTTGAGGGAAAATCTTGCTACTTTAAAACTTAGATTACATGCTTATTTAACAGACGACCGTCTATCTTCTCCATTATTGTTAAATCGCAACGTAGAGGAAAAAGAGGATGATAATTATTTGTTGAATAAATTTTTGGCCTTTGTCTTGGGCCACTTTTTCCTTGTTCCCCAAGACAAATTAACTTGTCTTTTTTCAGACACTTTCAATCAAAACGGAAAGGTTAAAAAGGATAAAAAGAGCCAAATTATTATTATAGATCTCTCCTTACTCCCGTTTGAGGTACTGGAAACCGTTACTGGTCTGATTGGGCGGATCATTCTGGAATTTACATCCCGTATAACCAAAGTGGAGCAACAATCTAAACAAAGGGGAGATATTCCGATTGCATTGATATTGGAAGAAGCGCAAAACTATATCCCTGAAAAGGATAGGAACGATAGAGTTTCAATATCAAAGAAAGTATTTGAACGAATTGCCAGGGAAGGAAGAAAATTTGGAGTTTCGCTACTGATTTCGAGCCAAAGACCATCTGAATTATCAAAGACCGTTTTGTCACAATGTAATTCTTTCATCATTCATAGGTTGCAGAATCCAGAAGACCAGAGATATATAAGGCAGTTGGTATCTTCTGCAAATGAAGACATACTTCAACAACTGCCTATTTTGCCGCAACAGCAAGCCATTATAATGGGTGATGCAGTGAGAACTCCCGTTCAGGTAAGGATCAACAATGCAAGTCCTAAACCTGATAGTGACAATCCGCAATTCATAAAGAAATGGTTAGAAGCCCCATCTTTTAAGTATGACGACTTCCACGCAGTAGCCAAAACTTGGGTAAATGGCGGAACAAAAAAGGACGGAGCAGAAAAAGAAGAAGCCAATGATATTAATGATTTATTGTAAGCCTTTGCAGTGTGCAAGTATAAAATATGTTGATTATGTCTGAACAACAGAATATAGAATATAAACAATCATGGAGGGATGAATACCTGAAATGGATTTGTGGCTTCGCAAATGCGCAGGGTGGTAGGATATACATCGGTATTGACGATACCGGCAAGATTACAGGAGTGGATGGTTACAAGAAACTGATGGACGACCTACCCAATAAAATAGTCAATCACCTGGGCCTTGTTGTAGATGTCAACCTGCATAAGAAAGAAGGGAAAAGTTATATCGAAATCGTAGTTCCAGTGAGCAATGTACCTATTTCTTATCACGGGATATACCATTATCGGAGCGGCAGCACCAAACAGGAATTGAAAGGTATTGCCTTGCAAGATTTTTTATACAGAAAACTTGGCAAAACCTGGGATGATACGATAACTGAAGGTGCAACTTTGCAGGATATAGATGAGGGTGCGATCACCTCTTTTTTGAAGGCGAGTATTAAAAGTGGGCGTATTTATCAGAATGCTGACAAGGATGATCTGCTTACTTTACTACAAAACTTGGATCTGATAACCCTGGAAGGCAAGCTAAGGGCGGCAACCGTCCTGTTGTTCGGTAAAAGGCCGCAACGTCACTTTATACATAGCTACTTCAAGATCGGAAAATTCGGTGTGTCCAATGCTGACCTGAAATTTCAGGACACCGTGGAAGGAAATATTTTTGAAATGGTGGACAAGGTTATACAGTTGCTCAAAGACCGGTATCTGATTTCTCCCATTACTTACGAAGGTATCCAGCGGATCGAAAAACTTGAATATCCCGAAGCTGCGTTGCGAGAAGCCGTATTAAACGCCATCGTCCATAAGGATTATACTGACACTACAATCCAGCTTAGCGTATATGATGATAAACTAATGCTATGGAATCCTGGAAAATTACCCGTTGATATTCCTTTGGAAAGATTAACACAGAAACATCCTTCCCGCCCCAGAAACAAACATATCGCAGAAGCGTTTTTTCGTGCCGGCTATATTGAATCATGGGGACGTGGCATTGAAAAGATTTTGACAGCTTTTAAGGAGGCCGAATTACCAGAACCGATATTTGAGGAATCCTTCGGTGGCGTTATGGTTACTTTCCTAAAGGATATTTATACGGAAGACGTCTTAAAAAAGCAGAATCTTAATGAAAGACAGGTCAAAGCTGTACTTTTTACCAAGCGACAGGGCAGAATAACCAATAGTATTTATCAGGAGTTAAATGCAACATCACATCGTACCGCTGCCCGTGATTTGCAAGAATTAGTCGAAAAAGAATTCATTGTCAAATCAGGTACGACAGGAAAAGGAACGTATTATGTTTTGAAACGTCAGATTTAAACGTGCCATATACGTGCCAAATGTGCCACAAACGTGCCATATACGTGCCATATACGTGCCAAACGTGTCATTTCCCAAGGTGCTTGTAAAAACATTAAATGAAAAAAAGAGTGAGGGTAATTATTACTTAGTAACTAAAGATAGAAAAATATTTAACATACTAACTGATTAAAGAAATGACATTAGTTCTACCCAAAATATCAAAGTTAATCTTTGAAAATAACGGCAATGAAATATGGCAACATTTTGGAGATGCGCCTTACCTTGATAATATTCAAATTACAAGTACCACTCCGTTCATAATCGAATGCGCTGGTGTTAATTTTATTTTGACAAGCGATAAATCAGATCCCAATATTGGAGCAAACGAATATGCTTTGCTGACATCGAAGAAGCCAACAAGGGCAGATTTTAATGCAGGGAAAATAAAAGTTAGGCAATGGCTTAAACATCCCTTATTTCAAAATAAAACGCCAAAAGATGTAGTTGATACGTGGGTGGACAATTTCAAATTTATAAAAGAAAATGAACAAGCTAACATTAAGGGACTAAGACCGCCACAATTGGCTGCGTTGTATTCCATTTTGGCCCATGTTCAAAATCCGGAGGATAAAGCTATCGTAGTTATGCCAACAGGAACCGGCAAAACTGAAACAATGTTAGCAACTCTTATTGCAAATTGTTGTGATAGATTGTTGGTATCTGTCCCATCTGATTCTTTAAGAACGCAAATTTCCGACAAGTTCATCACATTGGGCCTATTGAAAGAATTTGGCATTGTTGAGGCATCATGCTTGAATCCTATTGTTGGTATAATAAATCATGGTTTTCCCAATGCAGATGAACTTAAAGAGTTTATTTTAAAATGCAATGTAGTGGTATCAACGATGAATCTCCTAACAGGATTTTCGATTGAACAAAAAGCAATTTTAAATGATTCTTTTTCGCACTTCTTTGTTGATGAAGCTCACCATTCAGAAGCTGACACATGGAAAGAACTGATTGAGAAATTTAAGACGGAAAAAGTAATACTCTTTACAGCAACGCCATTCAGGAATGATGGCAAAAGTTTGCAAGGAAAAGTGATTTTTAGTTTTTCATTGAGAAAAGCACAGGAACAGAAATATTATAAGACTATTAATTACTTGCCTATTAGAGAATATAACAAAAAGTTAGCGGATGAAAAAATTGTCGACAAAGCCGTACAACAATTGAAAGCAGATATTGCGGCAGGATATAATCATATTCTTATGGCAAGGTGTATGAGCAAAAAAAGAGCCTTAGAAGTCTTTGAATATTATAAAAAGTATCCAGAGCACAAGCCGGTAGTAGTTTATACCGGGGTGGCTGGATTAAATAACAAAATAGAGGCAATTAAAAAGGGAGAACATTCAATAATCGTCTGTGTAAATATGTTAGGCGAAGGATTTGACTTACCAAACCTGAAAATTGCGGCTATTCATGATGAAAGGCAAAGCCTGCCTGTAACATTGCAATTTATTGGACGATTTACACGAACATCTTATAACGAATTAGGTAATGCAAGTTTCATTACGAATACAGCCTACCCGCCTATTCATGAAGAATTAGATCAGTTGTATGCCCGGAATGCTGATTGGAATTTATTATTGCCCCGTTTTAGCGCCAATGCGACCCAAAAGGAAATAAATATCAAGGAATTTTTAGATGGTTTTACAAATTTGGATGATTCTGTTATTCCTTTTGCCCAAATAAATCCGGCACTTAGCACGATAATCTATAAAACCACCGTCAATGAGTGGAAACCTGCCAAACACTATTGGGAAGAACTCTTTTTGAGTTATGAGCATGTATTTAGTGATACAAACCATCGAGATACATTGGTCATTATTTTGGGTAAGATCGAACGGATTGAATGGGGAAATTTTGAGAGTGTTCAAAACTTGAAGTGGGACATAATAATAGTTCATTGGGATGTACGCCCCAACGTTAATAGGATATTTTTGAACACTTCCCTAAAACAATATTCAGGGAAAGATTTACTTGAAAAGGTTTTTGGAGAAGGTGCTGTTAGCCTAATCACAGGAATGGGAGTCTTCAGGATATTTCACAATGTTAATCGGCTTTCACTTTTCAATGTAGGGACCAGGAGAGGAATTGGGCAAGATATTACTTTCCAGTCCTATTTCGGTAAGGGCGTTCAAGATGGAATCAAATTGTTAGAGCAGGGAACCTTAATAAAGAATAACATATTCGGGGTTGGCTATAAAAAAGGTGAAAAGACCTCCTTAGGGTGCTCTGTGAAAGGAAAAATTTGGTCTTATCAAAGAGGAAATTTGGACGAGCTAACCAAATGGTGTAAAGTAATCGGTGATATTGTAGAGGATGAAACCATTGATCCAAATGTAGTATTGCAGCATACATTGGCAATTGAAAAGCTAAGCCAGCGTCCTTTAGACATTATGCCTATTTTAATAGATTGGAACCCGGCATTGTATGAAAATATTGAGAATAGGTATGAGTTAGTTATAGATGGAATTATATTTGACTTTGCCCATGTGGAGCTCAATCTGTTCAAGCCGACCCTTGATCAGCCTTTACAGTTTTCTGTTGATACAGACCAGTTCTCCATAAGGTTTCAAATTAATTTAGGGATCAATCCGGCAACAAATGAAACTTACTACGAAATTGTTAAGCTAACCAATGAAAACTGCCTAATTCAATTCGGAGGAAAAACTGAAAGTTTGGTACAATTCTTCCAAGACAACGTACCTACAATTTGGTTCGCTGACGGGTCACAATTATTTGGAAATCTATATGTAAAACTCAAAAATCAACCCGATGTAATTTCTCAAGACAGCATTATCACCGATAGTTGGGCTGGTGTAAATATTGAAAAGGAGTCCCAAGATATTGAGCCATATATTCAGGATTCCATACAATATTACTTCATTGAAAAAATAAAGAATGATTTTCAGGTAGTTTACGATGATGACGGAAAAGGTGAAATAGCTGATATTATTGGGATTAACGATACAGGAGATGCTATTGATGTTCATTTGTATCATCTTAAATATGCCTTAGAAGGGAAAGTAAGCAATAATATTGATAATTTTTATCAGGTCTGTGGACAGGCGCAAAAGGCTTTAAAATGGAAGCATAAGGATGGCAGAGAAATATTTACGCATCTCTTTAAAAGAAACCCGAAAAAACTGAATGGTGCGTCTTGTAGTCGAATAATCAAGGGAAGTGAAGATGACTTAGAGAATTTGTTGGAGCAAGCCAAATGGACGAAAACAATCCGCTATCACATGTATATTGTTCAACCAGCTTTAAGTAAAGCAAAAGCATCTAATGACATTTTACTGCTTTTAGGTAATGTTCAGCACTGCCTTGCGACTGTTGGAAATATTGATTTAAAAGTATATTCAAGCCAATAAATTTTTAACTGGATTTTTTCATTGAGTTATACGCCAACAAATATCCTATAATTTATTAATCATTTAAAAAAGCTGAATCTGAAGAAAGACAAATTAATGCCTTGCTGTACATTAAAGAGCATGTGGACATAAGTAATGCCCGATATCAGGAATTAGCTGATATATCGAAACGTACAGCAACAAGGGATTTGCAGGAGTTGATTGAAAAGGAGTTGATTGATAAAGGAGTTGATTGATAAAGTAGGTACGACAGGAAAAGGCACTACCAATACCGTTCGGCGTAGAGGGATATAGGGGCCATAAAGGCGCCAAACGGGGCCACACAACGACAAAACTATCGTAATTCATTAAAAATAAGTGATTTATATTTTTGCCATCCTTTGGCCCAAATGTCAAATATTTTGCGCAAAATATTTGACATTTGTGTGTACAGGCTGATAAATATGCCTTCTGGAAATATTTTCCTTTTCATTTTATAGCTTTATCTCAATACCATTTTCGACCAATTCCTCACGGTCATTTTTAAACGCCTCTAATTTGTGTGCAAACTCCTTTTTGACTTGTTGCTCAAAACTGCCCAAGTAATTTTCTGTAGTCTTCTTATCCATGTGCCCCAAAGCCTCCTGGATAAACTCGGTGCTTGCGCCCGAACGCTTCATAATTGTGGAAAAGCTATGCCTTGTCACGATGGTTGTCGGGGCAAGTTCAATATCATGCCGCTTACCTATTTTCTTCATCCAGTCATTAATGAAACGAGTGAAGCGTGGTATTGCAAAATATTCTTCTAAAGGAGTTATCCCTTCTTTTAATACCGGAAATATAAAGTTATTCGGATCTCTGTCCTTATTGCCATACCTCTCAATAGTAGTACGCATATCCTCATTTATATATACAGTGATAAGCGCGGGATCATGACGTGAAGTGAGGTCTGTCTTCTGTCTATAAAAAGAGAAATATTCCCCATCAATATTCTTGTATTTCAGGTAGGCAACATCTTTGGGGTTCATCCCATTACCGAAATACATAAAGAACCACAGTGCTTTGGCATAGGCTTCCGAATCACAGGAAGGTTCGCTGAAATATAATTTCTTAATGTCGGCTAATTCCAATGACCTCTTTCGCTTCTTTCCTGTTGGAATTTGGTACTTGCGCTGTCCGAATGGATAGCACATTTCCTTATTGATAATTTTTTTGTGATTTGCCTCGTTAAATATGCATCGCAGGTGACGTAAAATGCCTCCTACAGTAGCCCGTGAGCGTCCTTTACCAATCATCCAGCCTTCAAACGATCTAAGCCATTCGACCGTGATATGCTGAAAATACATATTGCCGCCAAAACTTTTGATGACACTGTAACTATCTCTATATTTTGTAGCACTGCCGATGCGCTTCTCCCGGATAAGCTGCTTGATATAATCGCAATAGACACCCGATATTCTCCCAATTTCATCATGGCTTTCTTTAATGATGGGGAATAGCTTTTCGTATTCGGAATAATCAAAAGTATCTGCTGCTGTATCCGCAGATACAGGTAGCGGTTTCTTGCTTTTCTTTTTTACAAAGAGCTTGCTTGGTGCTATGTAGTCTCGGTTGAAGACCCAAAAATCAAATGGAAATACCTTTTTGACGGCCAAAGCCATCATGCTTTCAATTTCCTTAAAATCATCCTTTACCCTTTGTAACGACTCAGAGATACGGGGTGCTTCAATTTTGTTGAAATCCCCTACTGTCAATTTGTGGATGGTTTTGTACTCCTTGCTTTTCCTTTGATAAGTTACCCTTAACTTTACCGGGTAATTTTCGGTTTTGGAAATGATCCTCCGTTTGTCGAGGACAATGCTGAATGTAACAGACATGATTTGAAAATTTAAACATTAACACTAAATCAACCTCACACGAAAATTTTCAAACAATTTTCAAACAATCGGGTGGTTAAAGACCCTATTCATTGTATTCAGCAAAGATAAGAAATATAGTTTAAAATATTGAAAATCAATTCATTAAGTTAAAATAAGCACACATAAGTTAAATGAAGAAAAGTATTTTCGGACACTTAAAATCCTGTTCGCCGTAAACGCGAGTGCGGGTTCGATTCCCGCCTGAGGCACTCACACAAAAGCCGGTTTTTTACCGGCTTTTTTCATGCACTCAAACTTAATCGTTGGTAAAATAATATTTATTGAAAATTAAACTTTTTAACCCAACTGAAATTTCTGTATTACTTATATCACAAACATTCCATCCTGATAAATAATTTTTGAAGAACCATCATACAATAATGCTGTTACTGTCCTGTTTTCTGTACTGATGATATCAGTATGCACTTTAGGGCAGGCATTATAACCCATAGCATCCCATTCTTCAGTTGTTACTGTGCTCATGTCGCCCGGGAAAGTATCTTTATATGCATTACCGAGCGCTATATGTGTGTTGCCAAAATCGCCACCCATGTTTTCATCAAACAATGTTGTAGCCATAAATTTTGTGATGCGGGAATGGCGTTTATCTGTCAATGAAAATTCTCCTGCTTTATCTGCATTCTCCTGTGCAATCATTTCCTGTAATGCATCTGCGTTTTCTGTTGCTGATGATTCAACCACCAAACCATTTTTAAATTTTAATGAAACACCAGAAATGCGTTTCCCTGAATAATACAATGGTTGGTTAAAATAAATGTGGCCATTCGTGCCTCGCCAGTCCGGTGATGTAAATATTTCAAAACTGGGAATATTTTTTCCACCGCCACTTAACCATTTTCTGTTAGGGCCGATTTTTATTTCAAGGTCAATGTTGCTGCCTTTGATAAATAATTTTTCAATTTTTAAATTATCCAGTTTGTCTTTGATGGTTTCAATTTCGCGCTGTACCTGTCTCCATTTTTTTACCGGGTCATCTTCACGCAGGTAACAGGCTTCAATAATCTGTTCCCAATATTCATCCAATGACAGGCCTGCTTCATCTGCCATAGATTGTGTGCCGTATAAACAAAGTGTCCATGATAAACGGCCTTCCTGTTCTTTTTTTTCACGCATTGCCATATAAGGCGCCCTTGCGCTGTTCATCATGCTGATTTTTGATGAAGCAATACCTTCAAATGCATGTACATCAGGTTCGGCAATAATAAAAATGATATGGTCTGTTGCATCTACAATGCCCTGCCAATAAGGCTTTGAGAAAAATGCTATCTGTTCATCACTGCCATTTTCCAGTAAAAACCTTGATATACTTTTCTCACAGATATTATCAGGGTGATAGTTGTGTATGATATGGCCACCTGCTGTGTAAATTTCTTTTGCAATGGCAACATATAAATCCCTGCTGCATTCCTGCCCTGTTAAAAGAACAGTATCACCTTTCCTGATGCCTTCGCCATTATTAACTGCATATAACACCATCACCTGCGCATATTTTTTCAATAAACTTTCATCAAGCTGCATATAAAATAATTTTTACAAAGAAAATTACTGGACAATTAATGGATGCAATTATTTTTTTGGCTGCAGGTAATTTGTTGCAAAAAAATGTTTTGAAATAAATGATGAGAAAGATTTTTAGAAAAAGTGATGATGCTTCATCCTGGTTACAAGTTTTGTTTTCATCCAATATTATCATTACAAACAATAAAAATCTGCTACGCAATTGCATAACACTTTATCAAAACGTGCGAGTCAAAAAATCAGCAGTTTTATTTCCCTGAAAATACTTTCCTGATTAAAGCAATGATAAATGTAAAAACTGCGGAACCAATGACAGACCACACGATTGGGAAAGATTCACCCTGGATTGTAATTGTATAAAATTGCGGCAGGCCATATTTTCCTGCAATCCACATACCGATATAAGCGCCGATAAACCCGACAATGATAGAGGCAAAACAACCTCCTAAACTATAACCTGCGATTGACTGGCCTATACCACCGCAAATTGCGGCGATAATCAGAAGCACAATGAAACCCATTAATGTCATGATGTATATTTTTTAAAAATTAAATGTATAGGAATAGTTATGTTCCAGCAAATATTTAATCACATCTGTTTGAATTGCTGCATAGCTTAAAGCCTTGTTGTTTAATTTTGCACCATGTCAATAAAGATATATACAAAGACCGGTGATAAAGGGAAAACATCATTAATAGGTGGTACAAAAGTTTCCAAAAGTGATTTGCGCATTGAAACGTATGGAACTGTTGATGAGCTCAATTCATTTATTGGCCTTGTTACAGATTATACACCCAATGAACATCAACGTGTAATTTTAAAACAGGTGCAGGACAGGTTGTTTGCTATCGGTGCTGCATTAGCCTGTGACCCTGATAAAAAAACCGGTATGCACATCCCCGACCTGGTGGAAGAAGATGTCACACTGCTTGAAAAAGAAATTGATGATATGAATGCAGTATTGCCGGTGATGAAAAATTTTATTCTACCCGGCGGCCATGTAGCTGTTTCAACTACTCATATTGCACGATGTGTTTGCAGGAGAACGGAACGGCTGTGTGTGAACATGCAGCAACATGAATTGTTTATTGAACCACTCATCATAAAATATATAAACCGTTTGAGTGATTATCTTTTTATGCTTGCAAGGTTAACTGCACAGGAGTTGAACGTGCAGGAAGTAATCTGGAAAGGGAGATAAAACAAATTATTCTTTCAGTTTTCTTATTGTAATAAATGCTTTTGATGATTGTAAAGAAATTGATGTCGCTTGAACATCTTTATTTTTTCTTTTTTGATAAGAGTAATTTTTTTTGATGCAACCACTCATCAGTAAAATTTAAAATCGGAAAATAAAAATCCGGCACCTTTGCATCTCAAATTATAAATGGTATGGGCAGCAACAGAAAAGCAGCTGTAGGTTTTATTTTTATCACATTATTGGTTGACACAATGGGATGGGGGCTTATCATTCCGGTTATGCCTGAACTGATTGCTGAATTAAAACATATATCCATCAACGAAGCCAGCGCTTATGGTGGTTTGTTATTGTCCACTTATGCCATCGTTCAATTTTTATTTGCTCCCGTGATTGGCAACCTGAGCGACAGGTATGGCCGCAGGCCTGTAATACTTTCATCATTATTTGGTTTTAGTATTGATTACATGATTCTCGCATTAGCGCCAACTTACGGATGGTTATTTCTCGGTCGTACAATTGCCGGTATGACAGGCGCCAGTTTCACAACTGCATCTGCTTACATCGCTGATGTGAGTACACCTGAAACAAGAGCAAAGAATTTTGGTTTCATCGGCGCCGCATTTGGTTTGGGTTTTGTAATCGGCCCTGCTTTAGGTGGTCTATTGGCAGGGTGGGGCATAAGGGCTCCATTTTATGCTGCAGCAGGTTTGTGTTTATTGAATGCATTGTATGGTTATTTTGTTTTACCCGAATCATTGAGTGTAAACAACCGCCGTGCATTTGACTGGAAGAAAGCAAATCCACTCGGCGCTTTTAAATTTTTGAGAAAAACACCGGCAGTGAGCGGCCTTGCATTGGGATATTTTCTTATGTACATGGCAGCACAGGCTGTACAGGCCAACTGGAGTTTTTTTACAATGTATCGTTTTCAATGGACACCGGGATTGGTTGGCTTGTCTCTTGCAGTAGTTGGTGTGTTGGTGGGTGGTGTGCAGGTTGGATTGACAAGGGTAGTGAACCCAAAACTTGGTGATGCAAAAAGTATTTATGTTGGCTTCGGTTTATATACCATTGGTTTGTTGTTATTCGCATTTGCTACTTCCACCTGGATGATGTTTGCCATATTGGTACCATATTGCTTAGGTGGTGTTGCAGGGCCTGCATTGCAGTCAACACTTGCAGGACATGTTGCTGCCAATGAACAGGGAGAGTTACAAGGTGCATTAACTGGTCTGATGAGCCTTACCACTGTGCTTGGGCCATTGCTGATGAATGACCTCTTCACTTATTTTACCAGTGAAAAAGCGCCTGTTCAATTTCCGGGAATATCATTTGCACTCGGTGCTGTATTCATGCTGGTTAGCCTTATTATTGTCTGGTCTGTTTTGAGCCGGGATAAAAGATTAAGTGTGCAGGGGATTAGATAAATTGAAAAATGCAAATTGTTGTCAAGAAATTGCATAAATGATTTTGAGTTTTATTTTTCAAAGGCTGTTCAATATGTTTGATATATACTCAAAACATTTCAATTATTTCTATGCCTTGAAATAGCAGGCCAGCCATTTATCCAATCCAGTTTTTCAATACGCAGTTTTGGTTTGCCATTATCTTTAACATCATAACCATGAAATATTATGTAATCAACACCATTAAAAGTTGCAACTGCATTATGGCCTATACCATACCAGTATTTATCACCTTCTAACAATAATGAGCCACCACCAAGATTCATCGGTACACCATCTTTATCAATATATGGCCCATAAACAGATGAACTACGGCCAATCATCATTTTGTATGTGCTCTTTTCAGCACGGCAACAATAATCAAACGAAACAAACAGGTAATAATAATTGTCTTTGTGAAAAATAAAAGGAGCCTCAATTGCAGCATCGCCAGCAACACTATCAGGTAAGATGAAATTTCTTTTCCGGCTTGCTATCGTAAACCATTTTTCAGGTTCTGCAGGTTTGGTTAAACTGCTGTCGAGCTTAACGAGTTTTATACCATCCCAGAATGAACCAAACGCAAGCCAGGGTTGATTTTCAGCATAAATTAAATTGGGGTCAATTGCATTCCACATATCGCGGCCCGGCACTGATTCAATCACTTTGCCATGGTCAACCCATTTAAAATTTTTATCCGATGGGTCTAATGTTTTATTTGTTGCCACACCGATTGCTGAAGTGTTTTTCCCAAAAGCAGATACTGCATAATACAAATAATATTTGCCATTATGATAGCTTATATCAGGCGCCCAGGTATGACCACGAAACCCGGGAATTTCTTTTACTGCCCATTGTGGTGGAGCAGCAAATACAGGTTTTTCTTTTTTCCAGTGCTTCATATCTTCTGATGAAAAAACAGATATGCCATAACCAGTGCAGAAAATATAATACATGCTGTCCTGCCGTATGATAACAGGGTCGTGAACAGATATTGATGTATCTGTTTGCGCATTTGCGAATATGCAGGAAATAATACATATCCAGGCACATATTATTTTATATAGTTTGTCCATCTGTTATCATAACATCTTTATATGAACAATTGTAAAAGAGTAAGGGTCAAGGGTGATGTTTAACTGCTTGTTCGTCACATTTGTTTCGCTTGTCCGGGGTATGATATTATTTGCCTGTTCAAATGAATTCACTGCATCAAGGTCATTGCTTTGTAATGTTGTTATCGAAGCCTTTGTTGCCAGTTTCTTTTTACTGTTGATGCTTATTTGTTTTGACTTTGATAGTGATGATGTATTTACAATTTTCAATATCAATTCATTTGCCGGTGCATCAATTACTGCTGAGGCATACAAACTGTCTTTGCCTTTTAATGTTTCATTGTTTGATGTGATGGCAACAACGTTTGTACCCTTGTTGTTGGCAAATAATTTCTGTACATAATAATCAGGTGTGCCGTAAGAATATAAATTATTAAACCATATCAGGTCAGGTGTCCATTGCCAACCGTCAACGTGTGCAAACAGTGGTGCATAAGAAGCCATTTTTACAACATCAGCATTGCGTTCAAGGCCGGTCATAAATGCTGCTTCAGACAATGCACATAACCAGTTGTTTTTATTTAATGGGCTGACTGTTGCTACACTTTGTGCTGCATATTCACCTGCAAAAATTTTCGGACCCTTCCTGTCATAATTATCATAACGGTTTGCATTGTCCTGGAACCATGATGGTGGACGGTAATAATGTTCATCTAAAATATCAGCATGCAATGCACGGAGTGTATCATTCAGGAAATCAAATTTTTCTCCATCAGGGTCTGGGCCCACACTATTCACCAATTGTATTTCCGGGTATTTTGATTTGATAGCTTTTGTAAAAATTTTATACCGTTCAATATATTGCGGCCCCCATTGTTCATTACCCACACCTAATAATTTAAGATTAAAAGGAGCGGGGTGCCCCATCACTTCACGCAGGTGCCCCCACTTTGTTGATACATCACCATTGGCAAATTCAATCAGGTCAAGTGCATCCTGGATGTATGGGTCAAGTTGTGTCGTGTCAACAACCTCTGCAGTATTGAACTGGCAAGCCATACCACAATTTAAAATTGGTAATGGTGAAGCGCCTATATCTTCAGCCAGTTGAAAATATTCATAAAACCCAAGCCCGAAACTTTGAAAATAATCAGGTGTTGGACGATGTGCAAACTCAGTATTCCAGCGGTTCACAATAACCTTCCTGTCTTCAACCGGGCCAACAGTTTTTTTCCATTGATAACGTGTTGCAAGTTCTCTTCCTTCAACAATACAACCGCCGGGAAAACGAAGAAAGCCGGGTTTCATATCAGCCAGTAATTGCACTAAGTCAGCACGCAAACCATTTGGTCTTTCCTTCCATGTGTGTTGCGGAAATAAAGAGACCATATCAAAATCAGCAACACCCTTTCCTTCAAACCATACATTGAGTTTTGCTTTTAATGCTGTTGCATTTGCAGTGAAGCTTATTTTATATTGTTTCCATTCATTACCTGAAATATTTACTTCCTGTGATTCGCCTAAATTATTTCCTGTGCTGTCAACCAATTGAACATGCAATGAAATATTTCCGGTTTCATTTTTTGCCCAAACTGAAAAATTGTATTGCTCATTTTGTTTGATACCCATTCCGCGGAACCCTTCATTGGTTATCCCGAACTTTCCATCTGTTGTATATCGTGTAACCCTTATGTAGCGTGGGTTTGAGCTGTCTGCTTCCAACCTGTTTGTAACTAAAACGGTGCCTGTTGACTGTGATGCCTGTTGAATTGTCCATCCCATCATCGGTGCAAAAAATTCAAACGAACGGTTCTTGACCAATTCAGCATATAATCCACCATCTGCTGCAAAGTTTATGTCTTCAAAAAATATCCCCCACATGGTTGGCTGAATTGAAGCAGTAGGTTTGTCTGCGTTTACCACTAATGGCTGCGCCTGCATTACATTCATGCAAAACAGGAAGGCTGCGCATAAGATTAAATTTTTCAACTTCATTTTATTTTGAGATTTTTTATTCATTGATATGTTGCAATCGTTTTTTAATGATAGTGATTGAACCGGAAGAAGCTTATCACTGATTATTTATTTATAAAATATCAGTTCGGCAAAGCCTGGAATGGTATAACACCGCATATTTATTTTTCATAAAACCCAATCGAAAGATTATCTGCCTGCCTGAAATTAAAAGTTATTGTATATGCCGCAAACGATGCAGCTAAAATAGTCAGATTTTATTAATTGTCAAAATTACATTTAATAATTATTTTCAAAAAACTCTTTGTTGTCGCATGGCTTATTTTATGCAAACCAATTATAAAATGGATATCAATTTTAAACCAGTAAAAAATTCAAATTAAAAATCCTGCAAGAACCGTTAACCCTGTTTAAGCACTTTTTTCAATCTTCGGGCTGGGTATAAAATTGAGGAAGGAATTAAACTTCAATTGATATTTCCTTTTATCAAGCTTATAATAAAAAGCTCCTTTTTTTGAACCGTTCTTTTCTTTGTCTTTTTGTTTTACAAGCAATCCTGTAGAAATTATTTTACGGCTGAAATTGCCTTTATCCAAAACCATGTTGTAAACATCTTCGTACATGATTTGCAACTGGGGAATAGTAAATTTCTCTGGGAGCAACTCGAATAATACAGGATGGAATGCGGCTTTATACCTTAATTTTTCTTTTGCCATTTCAATCATTTCCTTATGGTCAAAAATTAATGATGGCAGTTGTTTCAACGGGAACCATTCAGCGCTGTATTCATGGCTGATTTGTTCTTTGTATTCATTAATATCAATCAAAGCAAAATAGGCAACAGATACTGTGCGTTCTGTAGGGTCCCTATGCGGTTCCCCGAAAGCAGAAAGTTGTTCAAGATAAATATCAGTAAGACCTGTTAGTTGTTTTAATATGCGGGCAGCAGACTGGCTGATATTTTCATCGGGTGTCACAAATCCACCCATTAAACTCCATCTTCCTTTCTGTGGCTCAAATCCTCTCTTAATTAATAATAATTTCAGGTTAGTTCCGTCAAAACCGAAAATAATACAGTCCACTGCTACTAACATTTTGTTCTGACGTTTGTAACTTTTTTGCTGCATGATTAAAAGATGTCTGTTATTTTATTTTATAAAAAAATTTCGCAAAAATATTTTATGTAAGTTGAAATGTAACAAGATAATATTTGTCATGCAGGTTAATATAATGGTTGAATTTATTTTTTCTTCCCCCAGACTGCAATCCCGCTATTATTCAGACCTGTGAATATTATTGTATTCTTTTTATTTTCCCAATCACGTCCTGCCTGCACAAAAACTTTTTCAGTAATTCCTCCCGACCATTTCAGTGTTAACCACGGTTTGGAATAACTCCATGTGCTTGATGCATCAGAGTTTAATGTGCCTGCTGCATCTATTGTTATGTTTTGCGCTACCTGCATATCAGGTGATGTTTGTTCATCAGCATAACCGGGAACAATTTTATAATCCAATACAATCCTTTCCCATGTGCCTGGTATATCATCTTTCGAAACTGTTGCATTATCTTCCCATGCATATCTCTCAGGTGAAGCAACAGGCCATCCGTCATCTGTCCAGAATAATTTGCGCACATGCAGATCCATAAAATAACTATTCACTGCCGGCCTGCCCTGGTGAGCAATATAATATTGCCCTTCATCATCTGTAAATACTGTGCAATGTGCAGTGCCCTGCCATCCGCCATGTCCGCTAAACTGGTATGGTGCAATTATCATCGGGCCATGATCAACATTTGTATTGGCATCAACACCGTTATAATCATAGAATGGCCCTTCAGGATTATCAGACCTGCAAACACGAACATTATATTTTGTCTGCAACCAATCGTAAGCAATAAATAAAAAATATTTCTTCAATGATGCATTATAAATTATTTCAGCGCCTTCTATGTTGCCATTGTATTGTCCACTTGTAAAACCTCTGTTGGCAATGCGTTTTCCTTTATCGCCTGTAGTGGCTGCAAGGCCTGTTGCTGCATTAAGTTTTAAAATATAAATACCATCCCATGCAGAACCGTAATACATGTATTGTTCACCTGAAGGTGTAACAATTACAGTCGGGTCAATTGCATTTGTCTGAACATAATTATCAGCAGTAGATGTTACTACCAGGCCTTTTTCAGTCCATGGGCCTTCAGGATTAGTTGCTGTTGCAAGACCGATAACACTTAACCGGGCTGTTGATGATGATAATGAATAATACAACCTGTATTCATTTCCAACTTTCATAACATAAGGCGCCCAGAGTGAATTGTTAGGAGTCCCACCTTCCTGCTTGATAAAATCTGAACCCATTGCAGGAAGTGAACTGAAAACCCATCCATAAAATTTCCATTCAACCAGGTCTTTTGATTTCCTGATTTGTATGCCTGGCTTTATATCTGTGCCGTAAGCAACATCTGTGCTGTAACAATAATAATAATCACCAAACTTTTTTATAGAAGGGTCATGCACGTTATAAGGGCCCCATTGTAAATAATCATCTGCTGAAGCAACATCTGCATACGTGTCATGTATGCTGTTGATATCAAATGATGGGGGAGGTGGTGGAGTAATAATTGTTGTATCATCACCGCCATTATCTCCACCTGATGGATTGGTAGATGTTTTTTTACATGACGCAACCAGGCATGATAATATGATGCAATAAACAATTGTTTTCTTCCTGGACGAAATGAAGTATTTAATGTTATGCATCATTTTTTATTTATTCTGTTTACGGGATAAAAGGAAAACATATAACAGTATATGCTTTCCTTTTTTTGACTACTAATATGTATTGTTTTGTTTTACACCTGCGTTATTGTCAATTTCTGTTTGAGGGATTGGCAATAATTCCCTGCCAGGTAAATAGCTGTTAAATTCAGGATCCCTTGATTGCAACCAGGCAAGTTTTGTCGGATTAGATAACCAACCCCAACGGCGGATGTCATCAAACCTGTGACCTTCCAGGCAAAACTCAAGCAATCTTTCATGACCAATCTGATCACGAAGTTGTTCCTGTGTGTAACCTGCAAACTCTGATTGCCTGTTAGGTAAATTAACCCTCGTCCTGACCATCTGGATATACTTTGCAGCAGTAGCACGATCACCTAATTCATTTTCACATTCTGCATACATGAGAAGCACATCAGCATAACGCATCAGCCTTTCATTGATGCCGGATTTCCAGTCATATTCATTCACTTTATTGCCATACATATTCTCATATTTTTTGCAATACACATCCGCCATATAAGCCGGGCTTGAAGCGTAAGCATCCTGGAATGTTGTCTGGTACATTGGTGTTGTAGGTTGATGTGTATCTGCTGTATCATTGTATAAAATAGTTACAGTACAACGTGGATCAATTTTGCCATCAACAGTTTTTTCCTGGCGGAATTCATCCAATACAGATTGTGTGGGCTGCACATCAGTCCATCCGAAATTCGGAGGGCCAAAAGTAATTGCCCTTGCTGAATAGAAACCCCATGTTGGTCCCGGGACACCTTGCCACTGTAAATCAGGGCCACCTGCGGTTAATGAAAACTGTGTTTCAAAAATTGATTCACTATTGTTTTCATCATCTTCAGTAAAATTGTCTTTATAATTCGGTACAAGTTGATAAATACCCAGATCAATTACTTTCTTAAACTGTACTGCAGCGCTGTCAAAGTTTTTATTAAACAAATATGCTTTACCAAGATAAGCCATTGCTGCACCTTTGGTGGCCCTGCCTAAATCATTCGCATCAATGCCGCCTGTTGTTGAATATTTCACAGGTAAAAGATCGACAGCAGATTTAAAATCAGCTTTTACTCTTTCCCATCCATCAGCAACAGATGATTGTGGTAATGTTTCTGCAATGCCTGTTGGTAAAGGCACGCTGCCAAACATATCAACAAGATGAAAATAATAAAGGCCTCTTAAAAAATATGCCTGACCTAAAATCCTGTTCTTTAAATTTTCATCCATGCTGATAGTGGGAACATAAGCCAACACCTGGTTGCAACGGAATATACCTTGATAATATTCATCAAAAGTCCATGCATAACCTGCAGGGTCTGCAGTGCCCAACTGGAATTTACCAACATTTGAAATAGCAGTCCATGGGCTGTTGCTTCTTACATCATCACCCTGTATGTTTAAAAGTATTGGAGTGAAACGCATGTAGCCACCATCTTCCATCAGCATCTGATAACATGCATTCACACCTGCAAGAGCATCAGTTTCTGTTTTCCAGTATGATGAAGATGTTTGTGCATTCGGATTAACCTGGTCTAACTGTTTTTCGCAACTGCTGAATATTATTAACAGGCAGATTGCGATACTATATTTTAAATTGAACAATTTCATTTTATAAAATTTGAAAGTGAGTAATTAAAAACCTAGCTGTATGCCAACCAGGATGGTGCGTGGATTAGGAAATGAGCCATAATCAAAACCACGGCTGAATAAACCATCACTGATAAAATCAGGATCATAACCTTTATACTTGCTGATGGTTAAAAGGTTTTCGCCTGAAACATAAAAGCGCAGTTTTGAAAGTATTTGTTTCTGGATGATGCCTGATGTTGATGGCAATGAATAACCAATCTGTGCATTTTGCAATCTTACATAAGAACCATCTTCAACAAAAAGATCAGAGAAACGATTGTTACCATTCGGGTCGCCGATAATCGGGCGAGGTACTTTTGTATCAGTATTGGATGGAGTCCAGTAATTCAATTCATCTGTATGCTGGTTACCATATTGACCTGTCATCAATGCCTGGTAAACACCATTGAATACTTTATTGCCACCACTTCCCTGGATGAATAATGAGAAATCAAAGTTTGCATAACCTGCAGAGAAATTAAAACCGAAATAATATTTTGGAATAGTAGTACCAAGATAAGTCCTGTCATTGGCATCGGTGATTATATAATTATGATCACCATTTTTATCTGCACCCTGTGCTTTGAAAATTACATCACCAGGAGCTGTTAGTGTTGACTGGAATGCATGGTTATCTATATCTCCCTGTGTCTGGAAAATTCCTTCTGTCTGGTAACCGAATAATTCGCCAACAGAACGGCCGACTACTGTTTTACTGCCTGCTCCGTAGATAGGATTGTTTGTGCCACCTAATTTCAATACTTCATTATGAAGGGTTGAAAAATTTGCATTTATGTTGTAAGTAAACTTACCTGACAATTTTTTATAACCCAGCGTAACTTCAACACCTGTATTTTTTACTGATGCTGCATTGGTAATAATTGAATTTGGAATAGAACCAACAGAGTAAGGCAGAGGTAATGAAGTGATAATATCTTTTGCTGTTTTATTAAAGTACTCAACTGTTGCAGTCAAACGTTCGTTGAGGAAGCCCATGTCAAGTGCAATATCTGATGTTTGTGCAACTTCCCATTTTAAGTTGGGGTCAGTTACAGAAACTGTTGTTCCGCCTGCAGCAAAAATGTTTGCAAAATTATAATTGGCATAACTGTTTATATAAGATTGCCAGTCATAATATCCAAGGTTTTTCTGGCTTCCAAGTTGTCCCCAGCCACCGCGTAATTTAAGGCTGCTGATCTGAGATGGAAGATGTAACCATTCTTCTTTATAAATATTCCATGCTCCTGCAAAACCTGCAAAATTACCGTACCTGTTTGATGGTGCGAATTTAGAAGAACCATCACGGCGGAAATTTGCAGTAACGATATATTTATCTTTAAAATTATAGTTGGCCCTTCCGAACAAACCTGTATTTGTTGCAGTGCCTTTCCATTGTGTTATTGCATTTGAACCGGCTGCAGCAAAACTGAATGTCTGAAAGTCAAGATCACCATCGCCAACTGATTTACCTGATAACCATTGGTTGTAATCTTTTTGAAAAGAATAACCGGCCAGCAGGTCAAGCCTGTGATTGCCCTTTACAAAATTGTAGGTTAATGTCTGTTCAGTTAATTGTGTGTATGGCTGCCCTGTAGCATTAGTATATAAATACTGTGTGTTAATGTAGTAGTATCCCATATCAAAGCTGGGTTCATAGTGATAGTTTTCCCAGTCAGTCCTGTCATAACTTGCAGCAATTTTATAATTAAGGTTTTTTACAATTTCAAATTGTGCCCAACCACTTAACAAAATCCTGTTGCGTTTGCTCCAGTCATCTACTATTTTATTTAGGCCGACAACATTGGCAGAGATAGCACGATGAATGGTTTGATCTGTTCCTGCATAACCACCTTTCTTTGATGAGTCATATACACCAACAGTAGGGATAGCAGTCAACATTGCAGTAACAGTACCACCAAAAACAGCGTGGTTGGCAGTGCCTGAATAATTACCTTTTTTAGAACCCATGTAATTAATGTTGATGCCATAACTAAACCTACCTTTCCTGCCATTCAATCCGGCATTAAATGAATACCTGTTATAACCCTGTGGCCCCACCTGGTAACCTGATTGATTGAAATAGTCAAGTGATGCATTGTAATTAAATAATTCAGAGCCTCCTGATATGCCTACATTATAGTTTTGAATAACGCCGGTTTTTAATGCAACATCCTGCCAGTCTGTATTTATATCACTTACAAAATATGGGCTTGAAGGATCATTAGCAGGAACCAATGAAAGCCCTGCATTATCAGTTGCAGCATTCACTACTTTCTGGTATTCTTCCCTGTCTAAAACAGAAATTTTCTTAGGCACATTCTGCACGCCTGCATAACCATTGACAGTGAATTTCGGTGCACCGCCTTTACCTTTTTTTGTAGTGATGATAACAACACCTGTTGCAGCACGTGAACCATAGATAGCGCCTGCAGAAGCATCTTTTAAAATTGAAATTGATTCAATATCGTTTGGTGAAAAATCAAAAGGCGCTTCAACCGGTACACCATCTATAATATACAGAGGGCTGTTATCTCCAAAGTTGCTGATACCACGTATCTTCACCTGTACATAACCACCAGGTTCACCAGAGCCATGGACACTTACACCTGCAACCTGGCCCTGCAGAATTTTAGCTACATCATACGATGGGTTTTTGTTGGCTTCTGATACATTCACAAGTGCAACAGAACCTGTGAGGTCTTTCTTCTTTACAGCTCCATAACCAACTACAACAACATCGTTTAATGAGTTGGATAATGCATAGAGATTGATGCTGATAGATGATTGCGGGCCAACAATAAAATTGGCATTGGCAAAACCTACGCTTGAAATCTCAAGCTCATCACCTTGCTGGGCTTTTATTACAAACTTTCCTGCAGCATCTGCTGCTGCTGAAATTTTTGTCTGCTTGTTGGTAATAGTGGCGCCGGGGACCGCATTGCCAACAGAGTCTTTTACTGTTCCTGAAATCGTACCAGGTGTCTGCGCATTGGCACCCACTGTGAGCAGCAGAAAGCTCAGAATAAAAATGGCGGGTGGCATTTTTAGTAATCGGATAATCATAGAAGGTTTTTTTAAACAGAATGCCTGTTTGGTTCTTGAAATTTTGAATTTGAGAAATGTTGTTACAGTCGTTATTATGCTTAGTTGTTAAGGCCGTTGCAATCGAATTCCAATCAGCTAATAATTGTTATTTATACAATTATTATTTTCAAACGAAATGCTAAGATATGGGTAATTATTTTAATTGTCAAAAAAACAATTAAAATTTTTTTGCACGAAATTTTCTCATCATTTCAGGGAAATGGTTCTTCCTATAACTGCATTAATATCAATGCTAAGGCTTTTTGCTGCTTGAAAAATTGGAGCGAAACGATAGCAGCTGCTTTTAAAATTGTATTTTATACAATTGAAAATTTATTCCTGCAGGGCTATTGTATTACTATTTACTTTTTTCTTTTCTTCAGGGTTCACCTGGTAAGTAAGGACGTCACCCGTTTTTAATACCTCAACAACCCGGTAACCATGATAGGGGGTGCCCCAATCACTGGCAATGTGTGAATCGAAAAAATAAAATTTTCCTTCATTTTCTTTCATGCCATCTTCTTCATGGTCATGCGCATTAAAGATTGCTTTCAGGTTACCCTGTTTTGTAAAAAGAGTTACGAGTTCAGGGCATGGGAAACCATACTTTGTCCAGTTGAAAGGAGTGATATGCATGAATACAAACAGGTGTTTTTTCAAAGCATATTTATCTAATTGTGTTTTGGTGAAATCCAAATCAGGACAGATGTAATTTCCTTTTTCATCTGCACTGTTTAATACAATAAAACCAATATCATTTTTTTCAAAACTATAATTCCATTTTGTCTGAAATGTTTGTTCCCATCCCGCTTCAGCAATTTTATCATGGTTGCCGTGAGATACATGATAAGGTATCCCCAACTTATCCCAGGTATCCTTTGCAGGCTGAATCATTTTAATATCATCATGAAATAGGTCGCCGTTGACAAAAACGAAATCAATGCCTCTTGATTTTTTTTCTTCACCAAGCAATTGAATCATGTGTTCATGCAATATTTCATATTGTGTCCCGGGTTGGCCATAGTGCCCATCTGAAACAACAATAAAACGAAGAATAATATTTTCTTTTGCAGGGAGTCCATCAATTGTTGGTGTGGTAAAAGCCTGTACAGTTTTTCCGGCACTTATTATGACAGCGGCTTTTATTCCAAGTTGTATAAATGTTCTTCTGTCGGTCATGGCAAGCAGGTTTATTCAAAAGAAACAATAATGTTATCAATTCAATCTGACAGCATAAAATATTTATTCATTTATCTGTTTATGCTGCGGTTGATATAAAGTTAGAACAAAGTTGTATAAATGGAATAGGGATAATTTTCTTTCACTTCGCTTGCTTTAAACGGAATATCATCGTCAAACAATTCAGCAAGCTTATTTTCAAGCGCTATGATAAACTCCGGTTTAAATTCAGCGAGTGGTTCGCCTTGTAATATTTCTTTGCGTTTCTTAAAATATATGCCTTCCTCCTTCATGCTGCGGACAACATATAGTACAGGTAAAACATTTTGAATGCGGAATTTTTTTTCAAACAAAAAAGCATACACCATGGTTTGCACCAAAGCCTTGTTGATGCCTTTGTCATTTGTATCAAATAATTTTTCAATTGAATTATATTTTAATTCATCACTGCCTGTTTTGTAATCAACAATTCTTGTTACACCATCTTTTTCATCCACCCTGTCAATGATACCAAAGATTTTAATGCTTTCCTGTTTGCCTTTTAACTGGAATGAAATCTCTTCAGAAATTTTTTCTTCCAACGCAAGTATCTTGAACGGTGCATCTTCTTCATCCTGGTTTGTAATAATTTTTACATATTCCTGCACGATGGCTAACACCACCAACTGCATACCTGTAAATTCATATTCATCTACATTGGTAATATTAAACTCCTGCGCAAATGCATTTTTAGAAAGCGCTTCAACCTGCTTGCGGCGGTTTTGTATCCATTCTTTGGAAGTGATTTTTTTTATCATCGGCCTGTAAAACTCTTCCATCGTTTTATGCAGGATATTCCCGATAACGTTTGCTTCAACATTTGGTGTTACTTCTTCCGGTTCTTTGATATTGGCAACATACCTGAAAAAGAAGTCTATTGGATTGGCGATATAAGTTGTAATAGCAGATGGTGATAAAGTTTTTTTCTTCAAAAGAATTTGTTGTAACCTTTCTTTGATAACAGTATTTTTTTTATCAATTTCTATTTCCTGTTGTTCTGCAGTTTGCACATTTAATTCCAAATCGAAGTATTGAAAATCAAAACCACTTTCATATTCCAGTTGTTTTAAAAAGCGGCTGGGCTCTCCTGTATTGGTTTCATCTGTGAGACAGTTATAAACGATTGAAATATTTTCTGCTCTTTGCAATAAACGATATACTGTATAAGCATAGATGGCATCCTGGTTTTCTAATACTGGTAAACCATGCACTCTTCGCAGGCTGTCTGGTATAAAACTATTGCCGGTTGATTTTCTTGGAATAATTCCTTCATTAAAACCAAGGAAAACAACCTTATTAAAATTAAGGCTTCGTGTTTCCAGCAGGCCCATGAGTTGAATACCCTGCAAAGGGTCGCCGCTCAATGGTACAGTGATACTTTGCAAAACTTTTTGAGCTAATGAAATAATAAAAGGCAACTCCTCTTTGTCCAGGTAATCTTTTATATTATCATTAAAACGGTTGAGTTCATGAATCGTTTTTACAAACAACTCCGCATCTGTATTTTTTAGTTGATGCTGTTGTGAAATTTGTATTAATACATTCTGCAACATGTCAGATAAATCAGCAATCAGTTGGTTGGGTTGATTGGAGAAATTGAAAAACTTTTTCAGCATACCACCTTGTCTTGTTATACGGCTTTGCTCAACCCATAAAGCATTTTCTTCCAGCAAGGCTTTCCTGATTTTTATTTTCATGTTATCGCTTACACATGAAAATGGATGTGTGAGAAAAGATTCAAGGTGTTGATATGAAATGTATGGTGTAATATGTTTTTGCCCTTTCATTGAATTAAACATTTCCAACTGGCAGTTTAACCACAAGTCAACAAAACCAAACACTGCGGAAATGCCTAAGGGATAGCCCATCGTTACATTCAGTTGAATGTCTTCATCATCTTTTTTCAATGGTATTGTTTGTAAAGCGGGCAGCAACAATGATTCGTCTGCCAACACTACTGCTACTGCATCTGCTACTGTTGATTGGCCATAATCATCTGCAAGTATGTGGTTGAGTATTTTTGCCTGCGCAGCCTGTCCCTGCACTTTAAAAACCTGCACAGGATGTTTGCCTGTTTTCATCAGGTTTGCAGGAGCAACAATTTCATTTTTTAAGTGAAGCCGGTTGATATTCTTTCTCAGGAAATATCCTGCTTCCTGTAAATCATCATCGAAATAGTAACTGTCTGAATCAAAATAAAACAATGCTTTACCTGATTCCTGTAATTGAGTGAAGAGTTGTGATTCAGCGCGGGTGAATGCATTAAAACCAATAAAAATAATTTTTCCTTTTTCAAATTTTTTGAAGAAATCAATCTCTTCAATTTTCATACCTGCCACTTTCCTGTATGCGCCACCTGATGTAATATGTTTTTTCTTTGCCAATGCTTCATGAAAACGATGATACAATGCCGGCATCCTTCGCCACATCAGGATAAATAATTCCTGTTGCTTCCTGTGTTTCCCTTCTGAATAAGATAACCAGAATTGTGATAAGAAATCATATTGTTCCTGTGTGAGATAATTAAATTCAAGATTGATGGTTGCAATATCTTCCAGTTCTTTATATAATTTATCTGCATCCACCAGTTCTTTGTCCACCTGTTCAAAATCGCTGAGTATGATTCTTGACAAAGGGAAAAACCGGCTGCTTTTCAATTGTTCTAAACCTTCTTCTGCCAGCAATTGATTATAGATTTCCATCAAAGTGAAAAACTGCATATAAAAATCTGCAGGCCTTTCTTCTGCTGCTGCTTCAAAAAATTCCTGGATGGTAAAAATGGATGGGCTGAAAAATGGTTTTTGAATTATTTCTGCCAGGTATTTTTGTAAATACACTGCAGGTCTTTTATTATTGAAAACTATTGCACAATCCCTGATACCCAATCCGAATTTTTTGTATAAATCTTCTGCTGTTTCTTTTAAAAAAGGTTTCATATTAATTAATAACTCAGGATAAATATTTCTGAATTTGACTGATTTTTTTCACCTGTCAATATTTTGCTGTTTCCAGGCTTTGCAGCTAAATTAAAGTTTCTGATTCAGGAAATTGAATTATTGCTTCATTTCAATTATTGTGTTAAAAGAAAAAATATTCCCCGGTGTATTATGCCATTGAGAAAAATGTATTCTGTAATATTATATTTGAGTGGTAATATTAATTCTTATGTTGCAGATGTTAGGAGAGTGAGCTTAATTTTTGCACAAACAAATAATCAAAACATATTGGATAGAAAAAAATGCAATAAAAGATTTTAATGTATTGGTTAAAGTAAACGATTAAAAGTTTTATGAATGGGGAAAAATAATAGTGTCAATAAAAAATTATCAGCACAGCAAAAATCAGATTTGCTGGCAATATTGAAAGCGCGTTTTGAAAAGAACAGGAACAGGCATAAAGGGATTGAATGGAATGATGTGTTGAAAAATATTAATGCTGATGCAGCAAAGCTCTGGTCGCTGAAGGCAATGGAGCAAACCGGTGGCGAACCTGATGTGGTGGGCTTCGATAAAAAAAACGGCGAATATATTTTCTTTGATTGTTCTGTAGAAAGTCCAAAGGGTCGAAGAAGTATTTGTTATGACCATGAAGCGCTGGAAAAAAGAAAAGAACATAAACCGGATGACAGTGCAATTGAAATGGCAAATGACATGGGCATTGAAATATTAACTGAAGAACAATACCGTGAATTGCAGCAACTCGGAGAGTTTGATACAAAGACTTCCAGTTGGGTAAAAACACCTGTTGCAATCAGGAAGCACGGTGGTGCAATTTTTTGCGACCGCAGGTACAATCATGTTTTTACTTATCACAATGGCGCTGATTCTTATTATGCAGCAAGGGGGTTTCGCGGTTGTATAAAAATCTGAAAATATTCCAGGCAGGATGTTGAAGTATAATTGTTGATTTGTTGCTAATCAAAATTAATGTGTATGCAGATAAATGATATGCATGACACAATTATAACGCACCGGCATTAGTTTACGTAATGTGTTTTTGAAAAACTAAAACACTTCTTTCACCACATTTTTAATTACACTTGGTTTGCCTAAAGTGTAATAATGCAAAACAGGCACACCAAACTTTTTTAATTCCTTGCTTTGTGTTATCAGCCATTCAGCGCCGATAGCCTCACATTCTTCATCGGTTTTAGAACGGGCAATTGCTTCAGACAAATCTGTAGGAATATCAACATGGAAAATCCTTGGTAATACCGATAGTTGCTTTTTGCTGGTGATGGGTTTTAATCCCGGGATGATAGGGATATGGATATCATTATCGCGGCACTTCTTTACAAAATCAAAAAACTTCTGATTATCAAAAAACATTTGTGTCATGATATATTCAGCTCCCTGTTCCACTTTTTCTTTTAAGCGGTGCATATCAATTTCAGGGTTGGGTGCTTCAAAATGTTTTTCGGGATAGCCGGCTACGCCGATACAGAATTTTGTTTTGCCACCATTGCGGATATCATCATCAAGGTATATACCACTGTTGAGGTTTACAATTTGTTTCAGCAATTCAATAGCATAATGGTTGCCATCAGGTTCCGGTTCAAATGAAGCTGCATTTTTTTCTGCATCACCACGTATGACCAATACATTATCTATGCCTAAAAAATTCAGGTCTATCAACGCATCTTCTGTTTCACGCCTTGAAAAACCGCCACAAATAATATGTGGTACTGCATCCACTTTATAGTGGTTCATAATGGCTGCGCAAATACCGACGGTCCCCGGCCTTTTGCGGACTTCCACTTTCTCAAAACTTCCATCTGATTTCTTCTTAAATGCTGTTTCGCTGCGGTGGTAGGTTACATTTATCCAAGATGGTTTGAACTCCATCAAGGGGTCAAGATGGTCGTAAATTGAATTGATGCTTTTACCTTTTAAAGGAGGTAATATTTCAAAAGAAACAAGTGTATCCTTCGAGTTGGCTATGTGCTCTGTTATCTTCATTTTCTAAAAAAGTGATGCAAATGTATATTGTTCTGATGTCAACATAATATTTGTGGCTTAAAAAATATTGATTGAACATTTTCATTAATCGAAGGAAGTTATTAATGAATACAGTATCTAAAGGCAATCTCCGGATATAAAGTTCCTTTGTCGGATGTTTACTTGTTTTGATAAATGGTTAACTTATTTGCTCAATCAATTTTTGTTTATTTGTATAGATAAAAAAATGTGCAGTTAAAAGAAACTTTTGTAGATAGTGATTCAATAGTCAGGAAAATCTGGGGAAAGGCAGATACTGTTTTATTCATCTTTGCCGGTTCTGCTGCAGAGTTTGCTTTGAATAAGGCTGTGGACTGGCTTTACTTTACAGGTAAACTACCTGCTGACCCTATAGGCAGGTTATTCACGACAGTAACTTATGCACGCCTGATTATATTTTCAGATCTTGATACTTCACTTGATTCAATAAATAAGATAAATAAAATTCATCAATCAGTTGAACGGCGCCGCAACATAGAAATTCCCGGATGGGCATATAGGGATGTGTTATATATGTTGATTCATTATTCAATTGCTTCTTACGAATTGCTTGAAAGAAAATTAAGTGATGAAGAAAAAGAAGAAGTGTTCAATGTGTTTTACAGGGTAGGCGAGCTTATGCAGATAAAATCACTCCCGTTGAATTTTGCTGCATGGAAAAAAGATTATGATTTGCATCTCCGGAATGACCTTGCAAAAACTGAATTGACTATTGACTTATTCAAGCAATATAAAAAAAGCCTTGGCAGTTTCAGGTACTTTATATTGATAGAAACGCAGAAATTGCTGGTATCTGAAACGGTACACCGTTTACTTGGATTCAGCCGGTTTTCAATGATGAGCATTATTTTGCCAGTGTATAAATTTTGCAGGTTGATAAAACTGGATGGTGTACTGAAAGCTGCACTTTTACCAAAAGAATACAAGTCCCAGGTCAATTCCTTGGATATAGTTTAATCCGGTTGTTTTGCAATAGGGAATATATTTGCGCAGAAAAAAAATAATTATGTCTGCAATTGATTTGAACATACCACACAAGCTTTCAAAAGATGAAGCATTATCAAGGATCAAAAACCTCCTCAATAAAATGAAAGAGGAACAGAAAAATGTTGTTACAGACCTGAAAGAAGACTGGCAGGATAATAAAGGTAGTTTTAGTTTTAATGCCAAAGGGTTTAACCTTGCAGGAGATATTGTTGTGAATGATGATGCTGTGCAAATACATTCTGAACTTCCTTTTGCTGTCTCATTTTTTAAAGGGGCCATCAGCGATATGATCTCAAAAAAAGCCAATGAGATTTTGGGATAACAGTTTTATCTATGAAATTATCTTCATTCATATTTTATTTTGATGCCTGGTAAATTTTCGATTTAGGTTTGAAATAAAAAATTTAACAAGAAAGTACGTGCAAGAATATAATGAGGATTGGAAAAATTCAAACAATAAAAATTAATATTAGGATGAAACATGTAGTAACTTATCTTTTTTTATTCTCAATTATTTTTGCATCCTGCGGACAAACAAATCAACCTATAGTTGGTGCAGGAAAAGAAGTGGATCCTTATCATTTTTCATCAGTAAAAGATTTAACGGTAACGCATGGTTGCGTTGCAAGCGCTCATCCATTGGCAAGTGAAATAGGGCTTGCAATTTTAAAACGAGGTGGCAATGCTTTTGATGCGATGATTGCAACACAACTGGCGCTGGCTGTTGTGCACCCTTCTGCAGGCAATATTGGTGGATGTGGATATATGGTTGCAAGAACTTCCAAAGACTCATTGATAGCATTGGATTACCGCGAGATGGCACCGGGTAAAGCAAGCAGAAATATGTATATTGATTCTGCAGGTAATGCAAGGACAGACTGGTCGCAAAACGGGCATTTATCTACTGGCGTCCCCGGCACTGTAGCAGGTTTATTTGCAGAATATAAATATGCTAAACTTCCTTTTAAAGAATTGATTCAACCTGCGATTGATCTTGCAGAAAATGGTGTTGTACTTACAGCACGTGAAGCAGAAGGTTTGAATGCAAACCGTGAAGATTTTTTGAAATACAATACCATGCCAACTGCTTTTGTGAAAGATGGTGAATGGAAAGCAGGTGATACATTGTATCAGCCAGAACTGGCAGCAACATTAAAACGCATCCGCGATAATGGCGCTAAAGGTTTTTATGAAGGTGAAACTGCAAAGCTGATTGTAGAAGAAATGCAAAGAGGCAAAGGCATCATCAGTTATGATGATTTAAAAAATTATGTATGCAAGCCACGCAAACCTGTTGAAATTGATTATCGTGGTTATAATGTTGTGAGCATGCCACCGTCCAGCAGTGGTGGAATTATACTGGGTGAAATGCTGAATATGATTGAACCATATCCAATGAGTAGTTATGGTTTTCAAACAGTAAAAAGCGTGCAGTTGATGGTGGAAGCAGAACGCAGGGCTTATGCCGACAGGGCGCAACATTTAGGTGACCCTGATTTCTGGAATGTACCGCAACAGGTATTGCTGAGTAAAGCGTATGCAAAAAAAAGGATGAGCAATTATGATTCAACAAAGGCCGGTAAAAGTGATGATATCAATGCAGGTGATGTGCATGAAAGCGACCAGACGACACATATCAGTGTGATAGATGGTGAAGGCAATATGGTTTCTGTAACAACAACACTCAATAATAGTTATGGAAGTAGAACTGTAGTTGGTGGCGCTGGATTTATTTTAAATGATGAGATGGATGATTTCAGCATCAAGCCTGGCGTGCCAAATATGTATGGCGCTATTGGTGGAGATGCCAATGCAATTGCCCCGGGCAAACGTATGTTAAGTTCAATGACACCTACTTTGGTTTTGAAAGGCAACCAACCTTTCATGGTTGTGGGCACACCCGGCGGTACAACTATTACTACATCTGTATTTCAGAGCATAGTGAATGTTGTTGATTTTGGAATGAATGCTGATGATGCTGTGAATAAACCAAAGTTTCATCATCAATGGAGACCTGATACTGTGTTTATTGAAAAAGGATTTAATGAAGCTACAGCAAAAGGGTTGCAGGCGATGGGTTATACTTTGGTAGAAAGAGGCGCTATCGGCAGAACAGAGTTGATAAAAATTTTACCTGATGGAAAAAGGGAAGCTGCTGCTGATAAACGTGGTGATGATAGTGTGAGCGGGTATTAATTTTATTAAGTGGATTGAGAATTAGATAGTACTGTTGATAATAAAAAACAATATTTCCAACAATTAATAATAAAAGCTTTTTGAAGACTTCATCCACCAAAGGCGGGCAGGCTCCCAAACACCTCTCCCAAGGAGAGGGGCATGAAAACCTTACCAGTTAAGGGTTTCAAAAGATTTATTATAAAAAAATATTTGTATGAATACTGAAGAAGCTTTCCTTGATGCAGCCATAAAAAAATTTAAGGCACAGAAATCACAAGGTGAAAAAACATTTGAACAACTGGAAGACAAGGATTTTACTTTCAAACCATCATCAGAAAGTAATTCCATAGCAGTGATTGTGCAACACCTGCATGGCAATATGCTGAGCAGGTGGACAAACTTTTTAACCGAGGATGGTGAAAAAAGCTGGCGTAAAAGAGATGATGAATTTGAAAATGAATTGTCAACCAAACAGGATGTGTTGAAAGCCTGGAATGCAGGCTGGGATTGTTTTTTAAACACTTTGGAAAATTTAAAACCCGGTGATGTGATGAAAACAATCACAATCAGGAGCCAGCCGATGCTGGTTGTGGATGCGATTGTAAGACAGTTGGACCACTATGGTGGCCATATTGGTCAGATAGTGTATTTAGGTAAAATGATTAAAAATGAAAACTGGCATACACTAAGCATCCCTAAAAAAGGCAGTAAAGAATTTAATGAAGGCATGGGCCATAAAGCATAGATTGTTTTGAAATGGAATAAATATTTTTTTGAAAAGGTTTCATTTCAAACAAGGTTATTCAACAACTTTTATCTGTAAATAAAATAATGTTTCCACAGGCGGTAATTTTTGATTTAGACGGTACGCTGATAGATAATAACAGTTATCACATTGATGCATTCAGGGCATTTTATCAGAAAATCGGAAAACCATTTTCACTTGATGAATATAAGCAGCATATCAATGGACGGATGAACAAGGAAATTTTTAATTATATTTTCAATACTTCATTGAGCCCTGAAAAAATTGAAGCATATACAAATGAAAAAGAAAGTTTATACCGTGAATTATATGCGCAACATATCAAACCCGTCAATGGATTAATTGATTTTTTAAATGAGTTGGAAGCAGCAAAAATCCCGAAAGCTGTTGCCACATCAGGCATTATCCCCAACATCAATTTTATGTTTGAACACATACCCATCAGGAAATATTTTTTAGCAGTGGTTGATTCTTCTCAAATCACCCATGGCAAACCACATCCTGAAATTTTTCTTACTACTGCATCAATATTGAATGTACCGCCTTCGGCATGCATTGCATTTGAAGATTCTTTCGCAGGAGTGCGCTCTGCAAAGGATGCAGGAATGAAAGTGGTTGCTTTGACCACTACACACACAGCAGAAGAGTTGAAGGTTGCAGACATAATCATCAACGATTATTCTGAAATAAGTTTAACAAAACTGCGGCATCTGGGTTGATGTCTTTATCGTTGATTTCAAAAAATGAATCAATGAAAATTTCATATTGTATAATTGCGGTTATGCTTAACTTATCGTTGTTAAGTTGCAAAGGACAAACTACAGGCAATGAAGCAAAAGGTTTTGCAGTTGTTGAATTATTTTCTTCAGAAGGATGTTCAAGTTGCCCGCCTGCTGATAAAGCAGTTGCTGATTTATTAAAACACAATGATAAAAATGTTTATGTCTTAGGTTATCATGTTGATTACTGGAATAACCTGGGATGGAAAGATAAATTCAGTGATGCTGCTTATTCAGCCATTCAAAAAAAATATGCGCAGCATTTCAATCTTGCTTCTCTTTATACTCCACAGGTTGTTGTGAATGGCAGTGAACAATTTGTCGGTTCTGATGTAAAAAAACTGGAAGCAGCTGTCAATGATGGATTGCAACATCTTTCATCAGTTCATTTAAGTATTACAACACAACAGGTAAATAATAATATCAATGTTCAATATGCAACAGATGCTGATAGCGGCATTGTACATATTGCATTGGTACAGGCAGAGGCGGAAGATAAAATCGGGAGCGGTGAAAACAACGGCGCTATTTTGCATCATGTAAATATTGTCCGTGATATTAAAACAGCCGTAGCATCAAAAACGGGAAATGTTACTTTGAAATTACCGGATAACTTTGCATCTGAAAATTTTAAGGTGATAGCTTTTGTGCAGGGTGTCAATGATGATAAAATTATTGCTGCAACAGCTACGGGTATAAATTAAAAATTCAACAATGAAACTTTTTTATAAAAAAACAGAACTACCTTTTGAATATCCATTTACTATTTCAGGCGGAAGAACTAAAACGCATCAGCCATCTCTGATTGTGGCTTTACAGTTGGGAAATTGTGTAGGCTATGGTGAAGCGCCAGCAATTACTTATTACAATATTACTGTTGAGCAGATGATTGCAGATATCGAAAGTAAAAAAACAATGATTGAAAAATTTGCATTCACTGCGCCCGACCGGTACTGGCATTACCTTCATCATCTGATTGAGCATAACCCGTTTTTGATTTGTGCATTGGATATTGCTGCATGGGATTTATTCGGGCAGATGCACAATAAACCTTTATACCAGGTTTGGAATGATAAATCTTTGCCGGGAAGGGAAGGCTGGAAAAATATCCCGCTTACTGATTATACCATCGGTATTGACAGCATTGAAAAAATGGTGGAGAAAATGCAACAACATCCATCACCTGTTTATAAAATAAAACTCGGCACTGAAAATGATTTAGCAACGATGGAGGCTTTGCGAAAACACACTGACGCTGTTTTCAGGGTGGATGCCAATGCAGGATGGACATTGGATGAAGCCCTCGAAAAAATTCCTGTACTGAAAGAGATGGGTGTTGAACTGGTGGAGCAACCTTTGGCAAAAAATAATTTTGAAGGAATGAAAATATTATATGAAAAATCTCCTTTGCCTTTGTTTGCTGATGAAAGTTGTGTATTTGAAAATGATGTTGAAAAATGTGCCGGCTGTTTTCATGGTATCAATATCAAACTGGTGAAGTGCAGTGGCATTACTCCTGCTTTGCGCATGATAGAAAGGGCAAGGCAATTGAATTTGAAAATAATGATGGGCAGTATGAATGAATCAACTGTTGGTTCTATTGCTATTGCACATTTTTTACCACAACTTGATTATGTGGATATGGATGGCCCATTGTTATTAAAAGAAGATATTGCAACAGGATTAACTTACCGCAATAACGAAGTTTATGTTTCAGGTCAACCCGGGTTAGGCATCAGGATGCAACCTGGGTTTTGGGAATAATTATTTTTTATTCTGCCAGCGCTTTATTCAGAAATACAATTAATGGGTGCAATGCTTCAAATGCTTTTACAACTGTAGCGACAAACTTTTTATCAGTTACCTGTGCATCAGTTAATGGTGCGATTGCAATAACACTTTTGAGTTTGATGAATTCTATTGCGGGATTATTTTCTTCATACCCTTTTGGTGGCCGGCTTAAACTCATGCCTTCACCTGTACTTAGTCCTGCTGTATAAACTGATTTGAATTTTTTAGAACCGATAATTTTTTTAAACTCATCAAAATTATAATCAATCTCCTGTCTTATTTTTTTTAGAACATCAGGCATTGGTTGGTAAACACCGCCACCCACAAAACTTTCACCCGGCTGTATATGCAGGTAGTAGCCTGCATTGTTACTGATTTTTCCACCTGCATTAATGCTGGCGCCAAAATTTATTTTATAAGGTGATTTGTCTTTGCTGAAACGGATATCCCGGTTGATGCGGAACATACATTTCTTTGCTTCCAATGATGCAATGGCAGCATCTGTTTTTGAAAATGTGTTGATGATATTTTGAACTGAAGCTGCATAATCAGCTTTTGCTGCCTCATATTTTTTCCTGTTGGCATCAAACCATTCTTTGTGATTGTTTTTTGCAAGCTGTTTTAAAAATTGTAGTGTGGAAGTTTGTAACATGATGAAAAATTATTTCTTTGGTTAGTGAATATTAAAAGGTACATAATAAAACAACGATATGATGAATGATTTTTCATGTTTCCATTAAAGCTTTGTATCATCATTTTATTTGGTTGTAGTCAGGTTCCTGAAAATATCTTCAAGGCTGTTGCCTTCTGTTTGTAATGAAATGATATCAAGTTGTTCGGCAACTGCCAGTTCAAGTAACTGCCTGCGCAATTCGTTGGTGTCATTTGTTGTAATGATGAAGCTATGTTCATTGATGGTGTTAACGTTATTGGCTGCAGATAAATTTTTTAATTTACCAATATCAATTTTAGTGGAGAATGTAACGCTGATGCGGTTTGATTTGGTGTTGAGTTTTAAATCTTCCACTTTGTTGTCTGCAACTATTTCACCACGGTTAATGATGATAACACGGTCGCAGATAGCCTGCACTTCCTGCAGGATGTGTGATGAGAAAAGCACAGTTTTATTTTTACCCTGCTCTTTTATCACGTTGCGTATTTCGATAATCTGATTGGGGTCAAGCCCGCTGGTGGGTTCATCTAAAATCAATACTTCAGGGTCGTGCAGTAAAGCAGCGGCAAGGCCTACACGTTGTTTATAACCTTTTGATAATTGCCCGATTTTCTTTTTGCTTTCGATGGTCAAACCTGTAAGCTCAATGACCTGCCTGATTTTTTCTGTTGCATTTTGCAGATGATGGACACCTGCAATAAATTTCAGGTATTCCATCACGTACATCTCATAATACAAAGGATTGGATTCAGGTAAATAACCAATCTTTTTTTTCACCTGCATCACATCTTCATCAACTGCAACGCCACAAACTTTTATGTTGCCGGCATCGGGTTGCAAATAACCGGTTATCATTTTCATGGTGGTGCTTTTGCCTGCGCCGTTGGGCCCGAGGAAACCAACTATCTCACCTTTGTCAAGTGAGAATGAAACATCATTCACTGCTTTTTGTTCACCATATTGTTTTAATAAATTCCGGACTTCTATTGACATGTGGCTGTATTTGAAATAATATTTTTTATTCTTAAATGACCGGGATGCCAATCTTCAGAAGAATGATTTTAGTGCGACGGAACTGCTGCCATAAAATACTTCAGTACAAGGGAGTGACACAACCTGGATGCCCAGAGAACCTGTTGCCGGTAACATCATCAAATAAAAAAATCTTTGTGCAACAAAGATAATTGCTGCGATAAATTTCAATACAATGATAGCGTTAATAAAACATTTATTGTTGGCTTTCTGAAGATGTTTAATAAATTTACGGCAATTAAAAATTATTGAGCATGCCATATTCTTATCAAATCAAATCATTAGAAGAATACCAGTTGCGTTACAAACAGAGTGTAGAAAACCCGGAAAAATTCTGGGCTGATGTAGCAGAAAGTTTCTTGTGGAGGAAGAAATGGGATAAGGTGCTTGACTGGAATTTTACCGAACCAAAAGTGGAATGGTTCAAAGGTGCGAAACTGAATATTACTGAAAACTGTATTGACAGACATCTTGCTACAAAAGGTGAAGAGCCTGCCATCATCTGGGAGCCGAATAACCCTGAAGAGAGAACGCGTGTTGTGTCTTATAACCGCTTGCACAAACGGGTGTGCCAGGTGGCGCAGATGCTGAAAAATAATGGTGTGAAAAAAGGTGACCGTGTGTGTATTTATATGGGTATGGTGCCTGAGTTGGCTTATGCTGTGTTGGGTTGTGCACGTATCGGTGCTATACATTCAGTGATATTCGGCGGGTTCAGTGCGCAAAGTATTGCAGACAGGTTGGAAGATGCGAATGCAGAATATATCATCACCTGTGATGGCGCTTATCGCGGTGAAAAAGTAATACCGTTGAAAGATGTTATTGATGATGCAATGATTGGTAATAAAACTGTCAAGAGGGTAATTGTTTATACCAGGACAAGGACGCCTGTCTCAATGATTAAAGGCCGTGATGTGTGGTGGGAAGATGAGATGGCGTATGCAGAAGAACAGGTGGAGAAAGATGGTAAAGTGCGGTTTGATGCAGAAGAGATGGATGCAGAAGACCCGTTGTTTATTTTATATACATCAGGCTCAACAGGTAAACCAAAAGGTGTGGTGCATACCTGTGCCGGTTATATGATTTTTACTACTTACAGTTTTGTGAATGCATTTCAATACCAGGAAGGCCAGGTGCATTTCTGCACTGCTGATATAGGTTGGATTACAGGCCATAGTTATATTGTGTATGGGCCGCTTGCTGCAGGCGCAACATCATTGATGTTTGAAGGCATTCCAACTTATCCTTCACCCAGCAGGTTTTTTGATATTGTAGATAAATACAAGGTTGATATTTTATACACAGCGCCAACAGCTATCAGGAGTCTGATGGGCTTTGGTGATAAACCATATATCAATAATGATATGTCTTCATTGAAAGTATTGGGTTCTGTGGGTGAACCAATCAATGAAGAAGCATGGCATTGGTATGATGAACATATCGGTAAAAAGAAATGCCCTGTGATAGATACCTGGTGGCAGACGGAAACTGCGGGTATCATGATATCAAACCTTGCAGGCATCACACCTTCAAAACCAAGCTGGGCAACACTTCCACTGCCTGGTGTGCAACCTGTGCTGGTAGATGAAAATGGTAAAGAAGTTACAGAGCCGGATGAAGAAGGATTATTAAAAGGAAATTTATGTATGAAGTTTCCCTGGCCTTCCATCATCAGGACAACTTATGGAGACCATGAACGTTGCCGTACTAATTATTTCGCTACATATCCCGGATTATATTTTACAGGTGATGGTGCATTAAAAGATAAAGATGGCAATTACCGGATAACAGGCCGTGTGGATGATGTGTTGAATGTGAGCGGCCACAGGATAGGCACTGCTGAAGTGGAAAATGCAATCAACATGCATGCGGGTGTTGTAGAAAGTGCGGTGGTAGGTTACCCGCATGATATAAAAGGACAGGGTATTTATGCTTATGTAATTTATACAGGTCATCATGATGCTGAACTTGCCAAACGTGATATTGTTATGACGGTGAGCCGCATCATAGGGCCTATAGCAAAGCCTGATAAAATTCAGATTGTACGTGGGTTGCCCAAAACACGTAGTGGTAAAATTATGCGCCGCATCCTGAGAAAGATTGCTGAAGGTGAAACAAAAAATCTTGGAGATACAACCACTTTGCTTGACCCGGGTATTGTGGAAGAAATTAAAAATGGAAAAGTGTAGGGTTGGGGAATGGATTTTAAAACCGGCTATGGCCGGTTTTTTTTTGCCTGAATGCAGTCAACCTGCCGTTTATATAAAAATCCGGATTTTTTTATTATAGAATAATTATTCGATTATATTTGCACCGTGAGAACTAAGGATGATAATAAGGAATATTTAATCAGGCAAAAGGCAATAGAAATTATTGTCAGTAATGGGTTTGATGGGTTGAGTATGCAGAAGCTTGCTGGCAAGGTAAAAATTTCAGTCTCTACCATTTATGTTTATTTCAGGAGCCGGGAAGATTTGGTCAATAAACTTTTTATTGAGGTGCAGGATAAGTTTGAAAAAGATGCTTTAACCAATTTTTCACCTGACCTTGATTTTGAGACAGGTCTTTGGCTTCAATGGAAAAACAGGCTCAGGAATATAGCTAAAAACCCTGTGCATTACAGGTTTTACGAACAATTCAGGACTTCGCCGCTTATCAATCATAAAGACATCCGGCCAAGTATTTTCAGGAAACTGATGGTTGATTTTGTGGATAATGCAGTTAAAAGAAAAGAGATAAAAGAATTGCCGCCTGAAATTTTCTGGGCAATGGCTTATGGGCCTTTTTATACGCTTGTGCAATTTCATTTAAACCAGGCAACCATGGCAGGGAAACAGTTTTCACTTACCGAAAAGAAATTAAGAGAGGCTTTTGAGCTTGTTATAGCTGCATTGAAAAGATGATTTTTTTTGACTATTAATAGAATGATTATTCGATTATAAAAAATACAAACATGACAATTAACCACATTAACCTGGTTGTAAACAATGTAAGCCAGGCAGTAAATTTTTTTGAAACATATTTCAGTTTTAAGTGTGAACTAATAAAAGGCGAAAATGTAATTGCTGTTTTAAAAAACGAGGAAAACTTTACGCTTGTTATTTCCTCTTCCAAGGATGAGGCAAATGTTTATCCCAAAGATTTTCATATAGGCTTTATGCTAAATGATGCTGGAGAAGTGGATAGCCTGTATCAAAAGTTGAAAGTGGGAAATATTGTGTTGTCACAAGAGCCAAGAAAAATAAGGAACAGTTATGGTTTTTATTTTTATTTTGACAACTTATTTATTGAAGTAGGACAGCAGGATTAAATCTGCATTGACAGATTTTAATCAACGAATGATTTGTATTCTACCTGCATGTATTGAACTTTTTTAAAACATTTTTATCGTGGATACTGAAGATATAATTAAGGCGCTTGAAAAGTTAAGGGCTGTAAGTGACAGGCTGGAAGTCAATGAAAATGAAAGAAAGGAATTGATAGGAGAGGCATCAATGTTTGCAAACCGGTTTATCTCGGGATTAAAAGATAAAAAGGTCTTTAATAAGAAAAATGTTGGCTCATTAAAAATCAATAACGATAAGGAATCTTTTTCCAACCTGCTTGAAATATATCAAAGAGAAGTAACTGAAACCGGTATTAATGCTGCATCAGGGAAACATTTAGGGTATGTGCCTGGTGGCGGAATTTTTGCATCGGCGCTTGCTGATTTTATTGCAGCAGTTACTAATCCTTATGCAGGGGTTTATTATGCTTCGCCCGGTGCAGCTACTATTGAGAATGAAGTTATCAACTGGCTGAAAAAAGTCTTTTCATTTCCCGATACTGCAGTAGGCAGTTTATCTTCCGGAGGTTCTGTTTCAACGCTTACCGCATTTACGGCGGCCAGGGATAAGTATGCAGTAAAAAATGAAACTGTCAGGGAAAGTGTGGTGTATCTAAGCGAGCAGGTACATCATTCCACTCAAAAGGCTTTAAGGATAATCGGGCTTGAAGATGTGATAATCCGTTATGTTCCACTGGATGACCATCACAGGATGAAACCAGGATTGTTGGAATTAATGGTGGAAAAGGATAAACAAGCTGGGCTTAAACCATTTCTTGTTGTGGGTACTGCAGGTACAACTGATACCGGCGCTATTGACCCATTGGATGCAATTGCAACAGTTGCAGAAAAAAATAAAATGTGGTTTCATGTGGATGGAGCTTATGGGGGTTTCTTTATCCTCACTTCAAAAAAGGAAATGTTTAAAGGGATTGAAAGAGCTGATTCAATTATTGTTGACCCGCATAAGAGTATGTTTTTACCTTACGGTACTGGCGCAGTCCTGATAAAAGATAAATCAGCAGTGTTGCATTCCAATTATTATACTGCCAATTATATGCAGGATGCTGCTATGGAAGAAATGCTGCAAAGCCCTGCCAACGTTTCGCCTGAACTTACAAAACATTTCAGGGGTTTGCGGGTATGGTTGCCATTACAGTTGCATGGCATTGAACCATTCATTGCCTGCCTTGAAGAAAAACTTTTACTGGTAAAATATTTCAGGAATAAACTTGATGAACTTGGTTTTTGTCTTGGGCCCGGGCCTGATTTATCCATCAGTTATTTCTGGTATCCTTTTGCAAAAGATGCTGATGAAAAAAACAGGCAACTGATGGATGCAATACATGCTGATGGTTCTGTGTTTTTAAGTTCGTCTGTTATCAATGAACGATTTGTTATCAGGATTGCAATATTATCATTCAGGACAAAAAAAGAAACAGTGGATGAAGCAGTTGAAATGATAAAAAGGTGTTTGAAGAAAATAGAAAAAACAACAGTAAATATTTAATTGAGAAAATGATAGAAAGAAAATAAATTGCAGTTATAATTTATAAATTTTGTAAGTTGAAACCCTATGCCTGCAATTGACCTGGATAATGAAATGTTTATGCTCGCTGCGAGCCTGGTAAATGAAAGCAACCGCAGTATTTTTCTCACCGGCAAAGCGGGCACCGGTAAAACCACTTTCTTAAAATATATCAGGGAAAACTGCATCAAGCAGGTGGCAGTAACTGCACCGACAGGTGTTGCAGCTATCAATGCAGGTGGCGCCACCATTCATTCATTTTTTCAATTACCATTATCACCTTTTATCCCGGAAGCACGCGGCTTTATGCAGAATGATAGTGCTGTAAACAAACATAGCCTGATAGGCAGGATGCGGTTGACCAATGAAAAAAGAAAAGTGTTGCGTCAGCTTGAATTATTAATCATTGATGAAATCAGCATGGTGCGTTGTGATACCCTTGATGCCATTGATGTGGTGTTGCGATATTTCAGGAACCGGAACAGTGAACCATTTGGAGGTGTGCAGGTTTTGCTGATAGGAGATATGTTTCAACTGCCTCCTGTTGTGCCTGATGAAGAATGGGAATTGTTATCACAATTTTACAGGAGCGCTTATTTTTTTGACAGCCAGGTGATGCAACAGTTTCCACCGGCATATATTGAGTTTCAAAAAATTTACAGGCAGTCTGATACAGGTTTTATCCAGGTGTTGAATGAAGTGCGGCATAATAATTTAAGTGAAAAAGGTTTGGAGTTGTTGAACAGCCGTTATGACCCCTGGTTTGAATTAAGCGATAATGATGGTTATATTTTTTTGACAACACATAATTTTCAATCAGACAAAATCAATAACACTGAGCTCGGTAAATTAAAATCAAAACCACAAATTTTTAAAGCAATAGTTGAAGGTGATTTTAATGAAAAAGCATACCCTGCAGATGAGTTGCTTGAATTAAAAACCGGTGCACAGGTAATGTTTATAAAAAATGACCGTGAAAAGATAAAAAGATATTTTAATGGAAAGATTGGTGTCATAACAAAGATTGATGATGATGCGATTTATGTGCAGTGTGACGGTGATGAAGAAGAGATAGAAGTGAATGTAGAAACATGGGAAAACATCAGATATACAGTTGATAAACAAACGCAACAATTGGAAGAAGATGTGATAGGAAAATTTATGCAATATCCATTGCGGTTAGCCTGGGCTGTAACTATTCACAAGAGCCAGGGTTTGACATTTGACAAGGCTGTAATTGATGCGGCACGTGCATTTGCGCCTGGCCAGGTTTATGTGGCATTGAGCCGTTGCACTACATTAAATGGTATTGTATTAAAAAGCCAGATAACTCCATCAGGTTTACAAACAGACACACGTATCATTGAATTTTCCAAACGTGATAAACTGGAAGAAACATTGAGAAATGAATTATATCAATCAAAAAAGTCTTACCAGGAAAATTTATTGCTCGCATTATTCGACCTCACTACAATCGTAAAACAAATCCAGGAATTAAAAACTTTAGTGAAAGATAATGCTGCTGTATTTAATCAGGATTTAATGCAATGGATAGATGAACTTGAAACAAAAGCAGTGGAGCAGCAGGGTGTTGCAGAGAAATTTCAGCAGCAATTGAATAAGTTTTTCAAGCGTGATGAGTTGCCCGAACAGGATGAAACAGTTCAGCAAAGATTAGCAGCGGCATCAGGATATTTTATTCAGCGTGCAGATGAATTGATGGATACTGTAAAACAATCACCGGCAATCACAGATAGCAAACAACATGCAAAATCGTATAATGATTCTTTGAAAGACCTGTTTGTTTTGCTTGCAGAGAAGAAACAATTATTGCAATCCTGTTTGCCTGAATTTTCTGTTGAACAATACTACAGTTATAAGAAAAGTTTTACTACTCCTGCTTTCGGTGTGAATGCTTATGCTACTGCAAAGGATGATAATAAAAAAGACAGCCCGCACCCTGTATTGCATAAGCGTTTAAGAGAGTTGAGAAATAAAATCTGTGAACAAAAAAACCTGCCGGTATTTTATGTTGCAGGCACTGCTACTATAGATGAGATGGCAGAATACCTGCCGCAGGATATGAATGAAATTGTGATGATAAAAGGATTCGGTAGTGCCAAAGCAAAGCAGTATGGAAAGCTTTTCCTGGATGTAATCAATGAGTATTGTGAAGAGCATCACTTGTCGTCATTCATCCATACTAAAAAAGATATAAAAGAGAAAAGAACAAAATCATCAACTCCAAGAGCAGATACAAAACAAATCACTTACAACTTATATAAAGAAGGCCATTCGGTTGCTGAGATTTCAAAGATTAGAAATTTTGCAATCTCCACTATTGAATCACACCTCTCGCATTATATTGAACGTGGTTTGATTTCGGTGCATGAATTGGTGCAATCAGAAAAAATTATTTTAATAGAATCATGTATTGACGGGGAACTATCTATTTCATCCATCAAAGAAAAGTTGGGTGATGCAGTCAGTTATAGCGAAATAAAAATGGTTGTGTCTGCAAAGAAATGGGAGCAATCAAATGGTAAAGGAAATGAACAGGCATAATTTATGCACCTGTGGTCATAAGATACTTTGGTTGTAACAACATATTTTACGATACTTGTTTTGAAAAACCTGTTGCAATTCAAGTAATGAAACCAACGATGAATATTTTAACGATTGATATTGGCGGCTCGCACATAAAGGCAACCATCCTTGATGCTGATGGTAACCAGGTTGCAGATTATGCACGGATGCCTACACCACAACCGCCAACTCCATTAAACGTTTTAGACCTGATTAAAGAGCTGGTAAAAAATTTTAAAGGCTATGAAAAAGTATCAGTAGGTTTTCCCGGTTATGTGCGGGATGGTATTGTAAAAACTGCTCCTAATCTCGGCACTGAAGCATGGAAAGATTTTCCATTGCAAACAAATCTATCAGCATTATTAAAGAGGCCAACAAAAGTTGTAAACGATGCAGACCTGCAAGGTGTTGGTATTGCAAGTGGTAAAGGTTTGGAGATGGTGGTAACATTAGGCACGGGTTTTGGCACTGCATTGTTATTGGATGGGAAGTTGTTGCCGCATTTTGAAATCTCACACCACCCTGTAAAAACAGGAAAGGATTATGATGAATATATTGGTGAAAAAGCCTATCAGAAAAAAGGTAAAGAACATTGGAACTATCGAATGGAAAAAGTGTTTGCTATTTTAAAAACTGTATTTAATTATGACCGCCTGTATATCAGTGGTGGCAATGCGAAAAACCTTACCATGCCATTGGATGATAATATGATTATTGCAAATAACCGTGAGGGTATAAAAGGTGGAGCAAGGTTATGGGCGAATGAATGAGTTGTTTTTATGTGCAAACATTTTTTTCATTTCATTGTTGATTGAAGGTATGTGCTGAATGCTTTTCATAAATTTGATTTCTTTGCAATTGCTGCATGCAAAAACTAATTTATATCATTTATGTCAGGCTTTATCCGGTGATAGCTGCACTGGTAGCGCCCCTTAGCAATAAAGCAAAACTCTGGCTGACGGGGAGGAAAAATATTTTTGAAAATATAAGCAAAGCACTGTCAAAAGACCCCTCCCAAAAATTATGGATGCATTGCTCTTCGCTGAGTGAATTTGAACAAGGCAGGACGTTATTGCAAGAGTTGAAATCAATTTATCCTGGCAAAAAAATTATCCTTACTTTCTTTTCACCATCGGGTTTTGAAGCGAAGAAAAATACTACAGTTGCTGACTATGTTTTTTATATACCCATGGATACACCTGTGAATGCAAAAACATTTCTTGATATTACCAAACCTTCGGCTGCATTGTTTATACAGGATGGATACTGGTATTTTTATCTGAAAGAATTACATCGGAGAAATATACCTGTCATTCTTATTGCAGGGATTTTTTTCAATAGTTCTACATTTTTAAAATGGTATGGGCGGATACATCGTGAAATGCTGGGTTGTTTTTCGCAGATATTTGTACAGACAAATGAGTCAAAAGAATTACTGAAAAAAGTAAATATTGAAAATGTTACTGTAACAGGTGATACAAGGTTTGACCGAGTATTGGAAATTGCTGCTGAGCAAAAATCTTTTCCAGCTATTGAAAAATTTATCAGCAACTCAAAAACAATTGTTGCCGGCAGCACATGGATTGATGATGATGAAGTGATAGACCATTATGCGAACACACATCATGATATAAAATTTATTATTGCGCCACAGGAAATCAGTAAAGCAAGATTGTTGGAGTGTAAAGCCCTGTACAAACATGCTGTTTTTTATTCAGAATATGATGCGCTTATTAATCATGATAAAATAGTGCCGGAAGAAATCAATACAGTTATCATTGATAGTATGGGCATATTGAAATTTTTGTACCGTTATGCAACGATTTGTTATGTAGGTGGTGGTTTTGGCAATGATGGTGTGCACAATATACTGGAGGCAGCAGTATATTATAAACCAATTGTGTTTGGGCCTGCTTATGAAAATTTTCCTGGCGCAAATGAACTCGTTGAAAAAGGTGGTGCTTTTGATGTTGAGGATGCACTTGAACTGGAAGCACAGTTGGATGAATTGATGGGAGATGAAAACTTATATTCAGTTGCGTGCAGAACATCCGGTGATTTTGTAAAACAACATGCAGGTGCAACAGGGTCTGTTATTAATCACCTGCAAAAATTGATTGAATAAAAACCCTTTTGTTGTTGAAATGAAATTTATTAACCTTCAATTCAACATCCTGTATTCATTTGGTGTTACGCCAACCTTTTGGTTAAACAATCGTTTAAAATGTTACGGATATTTGAGGGCTGATTCATAAGTTACTTTCCTGATTGATTTTGTAATGTTGTTAGCCATTTCAAATTATTTTTAATTGTTTAGGTCTCTTTGCATTTTTTCTGCAAGTGTTGGCATTATTATGAAGTGTAACCAGTATAGCATGCTGAAATTTTCTTCAATACCTTCTAACAGGATAAAAGACCTTTCAAATAAATTGTGCATGCAATGCTCCATTTTGTTTAAACCAAGCTAGATGCAATTCATTATTTTAATAATAACAATCTTTAATTCACACCGAAAAAATCAAGCTATGAAATCCCTTTATCACCTACATGCCAACTCATTTGTGTATTGCATTATTTTCATTGCATTGTTATCAGTAGGATCTTGTCAAACAAAACCAGGCGAACAATATGGATTTGTAGCAATGCTTGGTGATGACACAATTTCTATTGAAAATATAACCCGCCAGGGAAATACTGTAACAAGTGATGAAGTGGACAGGTTCCCCCGAGTGCGTGTGCGGCATACAGAGGTTAAACTTGGTGATGATGGCAGCATACGTCATCTTGTGATGAACATTCATACGCCAAGTGAACCGAAAGACGAACAGGATCGGAAAGTAACAGCAGTTGTATCAGGTAATAAAGTGCATATTTCTAAAACGGACAAGACCGGTACAGTGAACCGTAATTTTGAAACAGGTGGTGGCATAATAGTAGCACATGTACCCCAGATGTATAGCCTTTATGAAATCTGCTTTGCTGCAGCTTTGAAACATGCAGCTGCATTAAAGCTCCCACAAGGTACTACTGTTGATATGCAACAATTTTATATTGACCGGGAGTTTGATAAATTTCCATTGGGCAAAGTCCATGTAACACCTCTTGCCAATGGCAAAGTGGATATCAAACACGACTGGCTTTCGGGGACTGGTGAAGCAACGATTGATCCCAACTTTAATATGCTTGGTTATTCTGGTGCACGAACAACATATAAAGTAAATGTCAAACGTCTTGACAACCCTCCTGGTGTGAAAATCATTGCAGACAGGTTTGAAGCGCTGGAAGCAATATCGGGTAATGTAAAACAATTAAGTGTGCGTGATACCATGCATGCAAATATTGGTAATGCACAATTTGTTGTTGACTATGCCAGGCCTTTGTTGCGTGGCCGTACCTTGCTTGGAAATGTAATTCCTTATGATAACGTTTGGCGTACTGGCGCAAATGCAGCAACACAGTTTGCAACATCAAGCCCTATTAAAATTGCAGGAATGCAAATACCAGCAGGGAAATACAGCTTATGGACTGTTCCGCATAAGAATAGTGTTGACCTTATTGTAAATAAACAAACAGGGCAGTGGGGCACACAGTACAATGGTGCGCTCAACCTGGGTAAAGTAAAAATGAACAATGATATCTTGCCTGCCCCTTTGGAAGAATTTACAATTTCGATACAACAGAAGGACTCGATACATGGAATACTTGTGATAGAATGGGGATTGTTCAGGTGGACAGCAATGATTGAAGTGCAGTAGAAAATTTTCTCCTTTTTCTTGTTAAATAGAAAAAGGCATAATACAATTTTCAGGTTTCGAAAATGAATCCCTGCTTCAATTCAACATCCTGTATTCATTTGGTGTTACGCCAACCTTTTGCTTAAACAATCGTGTAAAATGTTGAGGATATTTGAATCCTAATTCATAAGCCACTTCACTCACTGATTTATTAATGTTGAATATTTTTTCTTTAGCCACATCAATCACTTTTGATTGAATATATTCCTGTGCAGTTTTACCGGTCTCCTTTTTTATCAAATCACCAAAATAACCGGATGACAAGTGCAATTCACCTGAACAAAATGCAACGGATGGCAAACCGATAGTCTGAGGTTTGTCTGATTGATAATATTCGTTTAATAAATTTTCAAACTTTTCTAAAACACCTTTATGTACTTCATCACGGGTAATAAATTGCCTGTCATAAAAGCGGGTGCAATAATCAAGAAACAATTCAATGTTTGATACAATCAATCTTTTACTATGCTTATCAATTGCATGTTCCAATTCATACTGGATTTTTGAAAAACAATCCAACACAATTTTTCTTTCCCGCTCTGATAAGTGCAGCGCTTCATTAGATTGATAACTGAAGAATGTATAATCGTGGATGTGTTTACCAAGCGATGTGCCATGAATCAAATCAGGATGAAAAATCAATGCATAACCTTTGGGTTGATATGTTTCACCATTGCTGTTAACGCCTGCAACCTGACCAGGAGCGAGAAAGACCAATGTGCCTTCCTGGTAATCATACGTATTACGGCCATAAACCAAATCGCCGCATTTTACATCTTTCAGAAAAATGGTATAGAAACCAAAATACATCTTTGAACCCTGTCGTGGATTGGCTTTGGATAAGTCAACTACACTCACCAACGGATGGAGTGTTTCATTATTGTTGAACACATTGTAATCATTGATGGTTTCAAACCTGCGCATGTTATCCATAATGCTGAATTTTATATTCTGAATCCAAAGCTACCGCATTATTTAATTGAAGATTTGAAGCATGCCGTTAATCAGCAATAATGGTAGATAAATCAGCAATCCATATACAACCCGGTTTAGAAAAGGAAGAGACCTTTACAATCAAATTACAACATCAAAAATTTAAAAATAAGATTCAAAAATTTTCAAGATGAAAAAATTAGTGTTTGGATTTGCTTTACTCTTGTCAGGTGCAGTAATTGCACAACAACCTGATTCAACATCAGTAACTGTAACAACAAAATCCGGTATGTTAAGAGGTATTGCTGTTGATGGTGTTACAAGTTTTAAAGGGATTCCTTTTGCAGCGCCACCTGTTGGTGAATTCAGGTGGCGGCCACCACAACCAGTAAAAACATGGAAGGGTGTTCGTGATGCAACAAAGTTTGGTTCTGATTGTGCACAGGCTGGCTTTCAACGCGGCAGCGATTCAATTGCAAAAGGCTCTTCAGAAGATTGCCTGTACCTGAATTTATGGTTGCCATCAGCAACGGCAAAGAATGCAAAACTTCCGGTAATGGTTTGGATTCATGGTGGCGCATTTATGTTTGGCAGCGGCTCACAACCTGATTTTTCGGGAGTTAATTTTGCAAAGCAAGGTGTTATCTTAGTTACTTTCAACTACCGTTTGGGGCGACTGGGCTTCTTTGCTTTTCCAGCTTTAACCAAAGAATATCCTGATGAACCAAAAGGTAATTATGCGTACATGGACCAGATTGCTGCATTGAAGTGGGTGAAAGAAAACATTGCTGATTTTGGTGGCAATCCTGATAACGTTACCATCTTTGGTGAATCAGCGGGTGGCGTATCTGTGCATTCTCTTTTAACCATTCCTTCTGCAAATGGGCTCTTTCAAAAAGCAATTATTGAATCAGGTGGTGGACGTGATGGTGTGCTAACCGGCAGGCCGATGACCAAAGACAATTCCGATACGTATTACCCTGTTTCCGCAGAAACAACCGGTATCAACTTTGCAAAAAGATATGGTATCGAAGGCGCTGATGCTGCTGCTCTTGCTAAACTTCGTGCATTAACTGTTGCACAGATTGTTGATGGTGGACAAGAAACAAACGGCCAGGGAGGACCACGCACTTATTCCGGTCCGATACTCGATGGCAAGTTGGTGGTTGAAACTGCAGAAAGCGCTTATAAATCCGGAAGACAGTCAAAGGTGCCGATTATTATCGGTTCAAACAGTGCAGAAATACCTGCAGGTTTTGTAAATGCAAATTCTGCAAAAGATTTATTGGATTTATTTGGCAACTTAAAAAATGAAGCAGCTACTGCTTATGATACTTCCAATTTTGCAAAGATGCTTTCTATGGTGAATACCGATGTGGTGTGGGCAGAACCTGCAAGGTTTACAGCAAATGCATTTACATCAATTGGCGAACCGGCTTATGTATATCGTTTCTCTTATGTTCCCGAAGCAATGAAACAAAGAATGCCTTATGGCGCTCCACATGCTTCTGAAATTTCTTATGTGTTTGACAACCTGAGAAGCTGGAATGGTTCTGTGATTGCAGACAAGGATAAAGAGGTTGCTAAAATGATGAACACTTATTGGGCAAATTTTGCAAAGACAGGAAATCCGAATGGGAAAGGATTGCCTGAATGGCCGGTATTTAATCCGAAGTCTGACAGCATCATTGAATTTCAGCCCGACGGTTCAGCAAAGGGTAAAGACGACCCCAATAAAGCAAGATTGGATGTGATTGAGAAAGCCGCGAAATCGGGAATAAAATTGCTTTCACGTGGTATATAAATAACATATTGGTCTGATTAATTTTCTTACAGACGAGTGTCACCACCCGCCTGAGCAAATCTGTAATGCACCCTCAACATGTTGAGCAGATTAATTATATTTTTGAAAATAAATACTTTCATTCAACAACAGCAAAAATCAGATACAGTTAAAATGAAAATGATTCACTTTAATTTTTTATTTCTATTGTTGGCAACTACAACGGTTTTTTCTCAAACCAATCCTGTTATCAACATCTTTCCGCAAGGAACAGTTTTGCATGCAAACATTCCTTACAACAACGATACCCTGCAAAAGCATCTGCTGGATATTTATTTGCCTGCAAATGCAAAAGGTAAATTGCCGCTGGTAATTTTTATTCATGGCGGCGGTTGGTTAAGCAATGATAAATACGCTGATATTGGTTATATGAAAAAAACTGTAGCGGAGATTGTAAGCAGCGGTTTTGCGCTTGCTTCCATTGATTACCGGTTTAGCACACAAGCAGTTTTTCCCGCACAGATATTGGATTGCAACCGTGCAGTTTCATACCTGTATGATAATGCAGATAAATATGGTTTTGATACAAAGCGATTTGCTGTTATGGGTTTTTCCGCAGGTGGCCATCTCGCATCATTGCTTGGACTTTCTAAAAATAATAATGTGCCGGATTTTTTTATGCCGGGAACAAATAAATCTTTCAGCATAAAAGCTGTTGTTGATTTTTATGGTCCTGCTGAACTGATTTTATTTCCTGGTGCTGATAATGAAAAATCTCCCGAAGGCATACTGATTGGTGCAGCGCCATTGGTGCGTCCTGATTTGGCTAAGGCTGCAAGCCCTGTAACTTATGTTGATAAAAATGACCCGCCGTTTTTAATTATTCATGGCGAAATAGATAACCTCGTTTCACCAAAGCAATCTCTCCTGTTGAGTTCATGGTTAACTGTAAATGGTGTTCAGAACGAGGTTATCATGGTGAAAGATGCGCCGCATTTTGGAAGCATGTTTGATGCAGATGATATCAGGATTAAAGTAATAGATTTTCTTAAACAGCAATTGAAGTAAAAATGTTTTATATCCGGTATTTTAATCAGTGTGCGATATAAGAAAACAATAATTATGATACCGGCTTTTGTAACTTGTATTGAGCTTCGTTGCGTCGCACACTTGTACACTATATCCCTGAGCGACAGGGATACGTTTATCTTTGAAATTATTTATTAACTCATGTTTCGCAGTGGGCAAATTCAACTACAAGGGATAAATAAAGTAATAAGGTTAGCATTGCTTTGCTTATGTTTCTACTAAGATAATTAAGTTTACAAATGGCTTGAACCAAACCTTATTACCTTAGTAGCTCATGTTGTTTTAATGAATACAACCTTATTACCTTATCATTATTGTTTGCAATCTTATCCTAAAGTGATACAATCCACTGTTTAACACCTTTTGGGTTCTAACAACGAAACTTGAGTTATTATTTTTTCAGATTCGGTAATTCTGTATTTTCTTTCAGTTGAAAAATGATTTGCTGATGAAGTGCTTGTACACTATATCCCTGAGCGGCAGGGCTAAGTTTATCTTTCGGATTATTTATTAACTCATGTTTCGCAGTGGGCAAATTCAAATACTGGTAACAAATAAAGTAATAAGGTTAGCATTGCTTTGCTTATGTTTCTACTAAGATAATTAAGTTTACAAACGGCTTGAACCAAACCTTATTACCTTATTACCTTAGTAGCTCATGTTGTTTTAATGAATTCAACCTTATTACCTTATCATTGTTGTTTGAAATCTAATCCTAAAGTGATACAATCCACTGTTTAACACCTTTTGGGCCCTAACAACGAAACTTGAGTTATTATTTTTTCAGATTCGGTAATCCTGTATTTTCTTTCAGTTGAAAAAAGATATGCGGATGCCATAAAAAACATTAGCCGGTATTATAAAATTCATCCGCCCCTATTGCGGACCCACATTAGTTTATCAGACCAATTCCATCTGCAATAATGGTAATTAAATCAGCAATCCATATACCATGTGGACAAGATATTCATTGGAACTTTGCAGTGATAAAAAAATATGTCATGCAAAAGATAAAACTGAACAACGGTGTTGAAATGCCCATCCTGGGATTTGGTGTTTTCCAGGTGAAAGATTTGGATGTATGTGAAAGAAGTGTGGTGGATGCTATTGAAACAGGTTATCGTTTGATTGACACTGCACAATCTTATGGCAATGAAGAAGCAGTTGGAAAAGCCATCAAACGCAGTGGCGTAAACAGGGATGAATTATTTATAACTACAAAACTCTGGATTCAGTCTGATGGTTATGAAGGAACAAAAAAAGCATTTGAAAATTCACTTAAAAAATTACAGTTGGATTATCTTGATTTATATCTTATCCATCAGCCTTATGGCGATGTGTATGGTGAATGGAGGGCGATGCAGGATTTATATAAAGAAGGAAAAGTGAGGGCAATTGGTGTGAGCAATTTTCATCCTGACAGGTTAATGGATTTAATCATTCACAACGAAATTGTTCCTGCCGTTAACCAGGTTGAAACACATCCATTTCACCAACAAACAGAAACACAAAAATTTTTGCAGGAAAATTCTGTACAGATAGAAAGCTGGGGTCCATTTGCTGAAGGCAAGAATAATATTTTTCAAAATGAACTTCTTGCTTCCATTGGTAAGAAATACAATAAAACAATTGCGCAGGTTATTCTTCGCTGGCTCACACAAAGAAGTGTTATTGCTATTCCAAAATCAGTGCGCAAAGAAAGGATGAAAGAAAATTTCAACAGCCTCGATTTTGAATTAAGTGCTGATGATATGGAAGCCATCAAAACACTTGATACAAATGCAAGTTTATTCTTTGACCATCGCGACCCTGCTATGGTGAAATGGTTGGGTGAAAGAAAACTGAATGATTAGTTCTATTCAAAAATTGTTCATTAAAAAACAACAGCATGATGAAGAAAATAAACATTGTATTTGCATTACTTATATCAACATTAATATTACAAAACACGAATGCACAAACGATAAAAAAACAAGAGCCTCTTGTTATTGAAATGCAGGGCAGTTTTGCAGTTGGTGGAACAATGATTACAGAACCGGGAACATTTGATTTGAATAATTCCTTGAAACCGCAGGGGCAAACTTTTCACGGCGACCATGCTTATGTTTATTACCAGGTTCCGGTAAAAGCACGTAAGTATCCTTTGGTTTTTTTGCATGGTGCAGGTCAATCAAAAAAAACATGGGAATCAACACCGGATGGGAGAGAAGGATTTCAAAATATTTTTCTACGGAGAAATTTTTCTGTTTATCTCATTGACCAGCCGCGGCGTGGCGAAGCCGGAAAGAGCATGGTTGAAGCAACTATCAAACCCACACCTGATGAACAGTTCTGGTTCACTCAATTCAGGTTAGGCAATTACCCTGATTTTTTTCCGGGTGTTCAATTTCCTAAAGACTCAGCTTCGCTCAATCAGTTCTACAGGCAGATGACACCGAACACAGGTAGCTTTGATGCTAATGTAATTTCAAATGCTTTATCCAGCCTGTTTGAAAAGATTGGAGAAGGCATTTTGATTACACACTCACAGGGCGGTGGCCCGGGTTGGTTAACAGCAATAAAAAACGATAAGGTTAAAGCGGTAGTGGCTTATGAACCTTACAGCAGTTTTGTGTTCCCTGAAGGTGAATTACCTCAACCTATAAAATCATCAGGTCTTTTTGGTGAATTGAAAGGCGTGGAAATATCTTTAAAAGACTTCAACAAGCTGACAAAAATTCCAATCGTAATTTATTATGGTGATAACATCGCTGATGCACCAACTAAAGTTTGGAATAAAGACCATTGGCGTGCCGGGCTTGAAATGGCAAGGATATGGGCTGCCACTATCAACAAACACGGAGGCGATGCTACTGTTGTGCATTTACCCGAAACAGGAATTAAAGGCAACACACATTTTCCATTTTCTGATTTGAATAATGTTGAAATAGCAGACGTGTTATCCAATTGGCTGAAACAAAAAGGGCTTGATTAAGTGAATAAAAAATTTTGTATGATGAAGCAATTGAAAATATTCAGACATTTCGCACTGGTTGCCGGCATCTTATTTTTTACAATAAATACAAAAGCACACGAAATGAAAATTGCTGATACAAGCCTGAGCCCACAGCAAATAGAAATTATCACTATTTCTTCGTTTACTGCAACAGGTGATTTGATAAAATTAAAAACAGCATTGAACGCAGGACTTGAAGCAGGTCTAACCATCAATGAAATAAAAGAAGTGTTGGTTCATTTATATGCTTATTGTGGTTTTCCACGCAGCATCCGTGGGCTGCAAACATTTATGGAAGTGCTGGATGAAAGAAAGAAAAAAGGTGTTTCGGATGAGGTTGGAAAGGAACCCATTTTGCACGCTGATGAAAGAAATAAATATCAACGAGGTGTAAAAACATTGTATGAATTGACCGGTCTTAATTGGGGTACACCAAAGTCCGGATATGGAGCTTTTGCCCCCGTAATAGATACTTTCCTGAAAGAACATCTGTTTGCAGATATTTTTGAACGTGATGTATTAAACTATGCTCAAAGAGAGTTGGTAACAATTTCTGTTTTGAGTTCTATTGGCGGAGTAGAACCTATGTTGCGTTCACATCTGAATATCTGTTTGAATGTTGGTTTAACACCAAATCAATTGCAACAGTTTGTTGAAGTTATTCACGAGACCGCAGGAAGAGATAATGCTGAAGCTGCACAAAATGCTTTGAATGAAATTTTGAAAAACAGGAAATAAAATTTAATCTGATTAATAATTAAAACCTTAAATGATGAAAAATATTTTAGCAACAATTGCCATCGCAACTGCGCTAAACGTTACTGATGTTGTGAATGCACAAACAATTGAAAAGTACCAGCAAAACCCCTGGACTTTGGTATATGAAGGCGCTATTACCAAAAATGAAAAAGGAAAAGTGAATATTCACCCGGTTACTTACAAACTAAACGGGATTAATATCGCTGCGAATGTTTATACACCAGCCAATTATGACCCGGCAAAAAAATATCCGGCAATAACTGTTGCACATCCAAACGGTGGAGTGAAAGAACAGACTGCAGGTTTGTATGCACAACGTCTGGCAGAAGCGGGTTTTATAACCATTGTTGCTGATGCAGCTTACCAGGGTGCAAGTGGTGGTGAACCACGTCATACCGATAATCCTGCATACCGTACTGAAGATATTGATGGCATGGCTGACTTTATTACTCAGTATCCTGGAGTAGATGCTAACCGTGTTGGCGCTTTAGGAATTTGTGGCGGGGGTGGTTATACTTTAAAAGCTGTGCAAAGCGATAAACGTTTTAAAGCAGTGGCAACATTAAGTATGTTCAATACCGGTGAAGTGAGGCGTAATGGTTTTCAGAATTCACAATTGAACACTATCCAGGAGCGTTTAAAACAGGCATCCGATGCACGTGCACAGGAAGCGGCAGGTGGTGAAATATTGTACGCTGGAGTGGCAAGTATAACTGATGAAGAAATTGCCAATACGCCCACTGATTTATATCGCGAAGGATATGTGTATTATTACAGGACACATGCACATCCTAATTCTACTTTTTTATATACCAGGAGCAGCCTGCTCGATTTAATGACCTGGGATGCTACCACCAATATGGATTTAATCAATCAACCTTTGTTGATGATAGCAGGTAGTAAGGCAGATACAAAGTATATGACGGATGAGGCATTTGCGAAGGCCATCAATGCAAAGAATAAAGAATTATTTGTGATTGAAGGAGCAACACATATTCAAACTTATTGGAAGCCGGAATATGTATCACAGGCTGTAAACAAACTGGTTAGTTTCTATCATCAAAACCTCTGAAATTCTTATTATGAAATTTAAAAACACAGCAATATTTTTTCTTTTTGGAATGATGATATTTTCCTGTAAACAACGGGACGTATCATCAACAATTTTTGCAAAAGGAAATAAAATAACCAACAATAATTTCACAGGCACTGCCTACCTGCAAATGTTGACAGAAGCGGATAGCCTTAACCCTACAAGTGTTGGAAATGTAACCTTTGAACCAGGTGCCAGAACTAACTGGCATTCACATCCTGCGGGACAAATTATCCTGGCTTTGGATGGCACAGGATATTACCAGGAAGAAGGCAGCGACAAAAGAATTATACATAAAGGCGATGTGATAAAATGCCCACCCAATGTTCCGCACTGGCATGGTGCAGTCCCTGATGAAAAATTTGTCCAGGTTGCCATTACAGGCAGGGAAAAGGGACCCACAAAATGGATTAAACCTGTTACGGAAGAGGAGTATATGAAAAATTAAAAATGAGTAATCTTCTGAATTTTCAATTAATAACAAACCGTACTAAAAATAAAACTGAAAACCATCTTTCAATGGCTGCTTGAAAAAATGACTCAATCTGTAAAATAGGTACATTCTTCCGTAATCCATATACCAATTAAACTACACATCTGTTCCAACTTTGTATCAACAAAAAAGGAGTAGGTTATGCAAGCAAATGTTGGAACCATCAATTTAAAAAAGGGAACTTCAGGTGTCCTGCTGTTAGGAATTTTAAGCGCCTTAATGGCAATGACATCATTATCTGTTGATATTTATTTGCCTGCAATGCCGAAGATGCAACAGGCTTTGCAGGGTGATATAGAATTAACGATTACTGGTTTTCTCATTGGCTTTTCTATCGCACAGATTTTCTGGGGGCCTGTGAGTGATAGGTATGGTAGAAAGAAACCTCTCTTCATTGGTTTATCCTTATTCATTGTTGGTTCTGTTGGTTGTGCAATGTCTCAAACGATGGCTGAAATTGTCTTCTGGCGTGTGATTCAGGCATTGGGTGCCTGTACCGGGCCGATGCTTTCACGTGCGATGATAAGAGATATGTATGGACAAACAAAAGCCGCTGAAATGCTTTCCACATTAATGATTGTAATGGCTATTGCTCCGATTGCAGGCCCATTAATCGGCGGACAAATATTAGTCGTTAGCAATTGGCACAGCATATTTTGGTTGCTTGCTGTCATTGGTGTGCTGTTATTTTTTGCATCACATGTATTACCTGAGACCTTGCCTGAAGAACGCAAAAACAAAGAAGGTTTATGGTCTGCATTTTCAAAATATGGCCTCCTGGTTAAGAACCGGAATTTCATGATTTACACCCTTTGTGTTACTTTTTTCTACATGGGCGTTTATGCGTTTATCGCAGGTTCACCATTGGTGTATATCAATTATTATGGTGTCAAACCAGAGTATTATGGTTATTTATTCGGAGTGAATGTTGTCGGCCTTATTGGCTTAAGTTTTTTGAACAGGAAATTCGTAAGAAAATATAGTTTGAATTTTTTACTGAAAGGTTCCACAGCAGTAGCAATGATTGCAAGCATCATATTGATAAGCCTTGTAAAATTTGAAATAGGTGGAATATGGAGTGTAGTCATTCCCTTGTTTTTTATTTTCAGCATGAATGGAATTATTGCAGCATGTACTACGGCTGCTGCATTAGATAAAATTCCTGAAATGGCAGGCGCAGGTGCAGCATTATTAGGTTCATTGCAATATGGAAGCGGTATCGTTTCCACAATCCTCATCGCCATCTTTGCCACACCCGATGGAAACCCCTGGACAATGAGTTGGATTATTGCTCTTTTCGTTTCATTATCTGCAATTGTAATTTTCCTGGGTGTACGGAGAAGGCAAATCAGTAAAAAGGGTTAGAATATCCGTAATACGTATAACATTATTATAGTGAGTCTTTCGAAACTTTGTATCATCAGTTATCAGCAATAAAATTCTGAAAAATGAAATCAAATTAAATACAGAGCACAAATAAACAACCACTCACTACGGCTTCTGACAATAAGAATCATGGACAATGAATCGAAAAATAAAATCAAACTTTAAATACATTTAAAATGAAAAAAAATATCAATCGCAGGGGCTTTCTGCAAAACGCAACCTTGTTTTCAACAGGATTATTCTTCGGAAGCATGGGTTTATTTTCTTTTGCGAGCAATAGAAATGTAGGTTTAAATAATAGGAATGTTTCTTATTCCAACAAAAAGAAGCGTAAAATTGGTTCGTTAGAGGTTTCGGCAATCGGATTGGGCTGCATGAGTATGGCAGGTGTTTACAACCCACCACAGGATAAAGCAGAGATGGTGAAAGTAATACGTAAGGCAGTGGATAACGGGGTTGATTTTTTTGATACTGCTGAAGTTTACGGACCTCACTACAGTGAAGAAATCGTTGGAGAGGCTTTAAAACCTATCAGGAATCAGGTAAGTATCGCTTCAAAGTTTGGGTTCGACATCGGTGGAAATCAACGCTACGCCAGAAACAGTCGCCCCGAACATATCCGTACTGCAGTAGATGGTATGTTAAAGCGTTTACAAACAGACACTATTGATTTATTGTATTTACATAGAATGGACCCGAATACACCAATTGAAGATATAGCAGGAACTGTAAAAGATTTAATTAAAGAAGGTAAGGCAAGAAATTTTGGTTTGTCAGAGGTAAATCCGGAAACGATTAAGAAAGCAAATGCTATACAAAAAGTGGCAGCATTACAATCTGAGTATTCTATGTTAGAGCGTGTGATGGAACCCGATATTCTTCCGCTTTGCGAAGAATTGGATATTGCTTTTGTGCCCTGGGGACCTTTATGTCGTGGAATGCTAACAGGAAGATTTGATGAAAACTATATTCCGGAAGCGGGATTCCGCAGAGCAGGTGTACCATATTTCAAACCGGAAGCTTTAAAAGCTAATCTTAAAGTAACAGAATTAGCTAAAGATTGGGCGATAAAGAAAAATGCAACACCGGCACAAATTGCGTTGGCCTGGTTAGTTGCTCAAAAACCTTACATCGTTCCAATTCCCGGAACAACCAATCCTAATCATTTAATGGAAAACATTGGTGCTTTAAATGTAGAGTTTTCAGACCAGGAATTAAAGGAACTCAGAAAATCTTTAGAGTCCATACCAACCATTGGTTTTAGAAGTAAGGAATCTGTTTTTATAAATCAATAGTTACAATCAATATTGTCCGACTAGAGATAATAACTCTTTGCTTTTCAAGACCTCATCCGCCTTTGGCGGACTTAAAACCCTTACTGGTAAAGGGTTTCAGATATTTTGAAAAATTTTAGTCGGACAACAATGAATTACAATCTTTAATATAGAATCCAATAAAATCTTGATGAAAGACAATCTGAAATACAATGATGATTCTAAATTATCAGGAGGAAGGAATAAATTTAAAGTAGCTGAAAATCCGCAAAGAAGTAATTCTGGTAGCGGAAACTGTAATCTGTATAACTTTCTAATCTTTGGTTTTATTGAACTTTGTATTGTAAAAATATAAAGGCAATAAAATGAATAAATCTAAAGACATCATCGTACTTACCGGGGCAGGACAGCTCGGTATGGCAATAACCAGGAGAATGGGATACGGAAAGAAAGTTTTTGTAGCTGACTGGAAATTTGAAAACGCACAAGCAATCGCCAAAACCATGCAGGAAGCAGGTTTTGACACCATACCTTTCAAAACGGATATTTCATCAAGGACATCGGTTGCAGAACTCATTGAAGCTGCACAAAAAGAAGGTGATATTTCAATGTTCATCAATGCGGCAGGCGTATCACCAAGCCAGGCATCCATTGAACATATTCTAAAGGTTGACCTATATGGTACATCACTTTTGCTGGAAGAGTTTGGTAAAGTGATAAAAGCAGGTGGAACCGGTGTTACCATTTCAAGCCAGTCGGGTCACCGGATGCCGGCATTATCTGTAGAAGAAGACATGTTGTTGGCAACCACTCCCACCGAAGCATTGTTGGATTTGGAAATACTGCAACCCAAAAACATAAAAGACACTTTGCATGCTTATCAAATGGCAAAACGTTGCAATGTAAAACGTGTAATGGCAGAAGCTGTAAAATGGGGAGAAAAAGGTGCAAGGATAAATTCTATTTCACCTGGTATCATCATCACGCCATTGGCTTTGGATGAAATCAACGGGCCAAGAGGTGGTTTCTACAAAAATATGTTTGCCAAATGTCCGGCAGGTCGTCCGGGAACAGCAGATGAAGTAGCCAACGTGTCAGAGTTATTATTATCTGAAAAAGGCGCATTTATTACCGGGGCAGATTTCCTGATTGATGGTGGGGCAACGGCATCTTATTTCTATGGGCCGCTTCAACCTGAAAAAAATTAAGAAGAGGTTTTAAAATGGCAAAACACGTAGCAATAAAAAACGGTGGTATCTTTTCCATCGGTGAGAAGAACATCAATTATGCAAAATATTTTATTGGTGATAGCTATCTGAAAAGTTTGGTGGCTGACCCAAAATTGAATGTTGGTGTTAGCTTGGTAACCTTTGAACCGGGATGCAGGAATAACTGGCACATCCATCGTGATGGCTTTCAGATATTATTGATAACAGGCGGAGAAGGCTGGTACCAGGAAGAAGGACAACCTGCACGATTTCTAAAAGCCGGTGATGTGGTAGTTACCCACGATGGCGTAAAGCACTGGCATGGCGCCACCAAAGACAGTTGGTTTGAACACATCGCCATCACTGCCGGCAAACCGGAATGGCTGGAGCCGGTGGAGGATGGAGTGTATAATCAATTGTAAGATATTTGTGTGAATAATATCTAAAAAAATATTCATGACAACAAATGAAAAACAATTAGAATTGAGAGATAAGTTACTTCATGGACTTGAGATAATGTATGCTAAACTTATTGAATACAAAAGGCAAAAGAATAGTGTACTTGTCGTAATGCAAGGCGACAAAATCGTTAAGATAAAACCCTAAGGATTTAATCAACCTTTAACAAGTCTTAGTTTTTAATAAGAAAATTTTTGTAAGGGCTCTCAGGTTGGCAAGAGAAAAAAATAATACGGCTATTGAAATGGCTTATCGTTACAAACCAAAATTGTTTCTCAAGAGAAAAACACATCTGTAATTTGGGTACATTTATCAGTAATTCATCTACTATTTTATTACTATTCTGTTGCAACTTTGTAATAAGAAAAAAACTATCATTAAATTAATCGTCTAACTTTAGACAACAATTCCAAAAGCCATGGAAATTATTAAAATAAAAAGCGTAGGTGAGTACAGCGAATTAAGAGGCGCTGAAACTTTACACCCTTTGATTAATGTGCTGGATTATGCTAATTTGAAAATGCTGGAGCCGGCATCATATAATTATGGTTTTTACTGTGTTTTTTTTAAAGACACTAAATGTGGTGACATACGATATGGTAAAGAAACTTATGATTACCAAGAAGAGAGTTTACTGTTTGTTGCTCCCGGTCAGATACTCACAGTAGATAAGTACCCGCCGGGTGTAAAACCCAAAGGCAAGGTGATTATTTTTCATCCTGATTTTATCCGGGGTACGGCTTTGGGAAACCTGATGAACGATTATAGTTTCTTCTCCTATGCATCCAATGAGGCGCTGCATCTTTCCAAAAAGGAAAGAGAAATCATCTTAAATATTTTTGATTTGATAAAGGATGAATTAAGACAGAACCTCGATAAACACAGTCAGACTTTGGTCATATCTCATCTGCAATTGTTGTTTAATTATTCCACCCGGTTTTACGACCGTCAGTTCATCACCCGCAAACACGTGAACAAAGGGATACTGAGTAAGTTTGAAGATATCTTAAACAATTATTTTTCTTCGGATAAACCTGTAATGATAGGTCTGCCTTCTGTGGCTTTCTGTGCAGATGAATTACATTTATCAGCCAACTATTTTGGTGATTTAATTAAAAAAGAAACCGGTGCTTCTGCACAGGAATACATACAAACCAAACTCATAGATGTAGCCAAAGAACGCATCTTTGATATGGATAAATCCATCAATGAGGTAGCTTATGATTTGGGCTTTAAATACCCGCAGCACTTCAACCGTTTGTTTAAAAAGAAACTGGGGATGACACCGAATGAATACAGGAGTTTGAATTAAGACAATTTTTTTTCATCAAGTCTTTTTGACTGGTGATTAGCATCTGTTTTATTAATATGTATGATTTGTTGCATGCCTTTGCAGCCCCTGATAGTCTTATCTGCATCTACAAATTAATTTTATCAGCAATAATGGTAGTTAAATCAGTAATCTGTATAACAATCCATTCTTTCAATTTTTCCACCTTTGTCATTGAAATTAATTGAGAAGAACAAACCTCAAAATTTAAGAAACGATTCAGCTTGATTAATCAAAAAATTTTGACATCATTAAAAATATCAACAATGCAAAAAAGAACATTAGGTAAAAGCGGCCTTGAAGTATCAGCACTTGGTTTAGGTTGTATGGGCTTAACATTTGGCTACGGCACAGTAACAAATGAAACTGATGCCATCGCACTCATTCAAAAAGCAGTGGAGTTGGGTGTTACATTTTTTGATACTGCTGAAGCATACAGCCAGGGTGGTAATGAAACAATCGTTGGAAAAGCTTTGAAACCATACAGGGATAAAGTTGTTATCGCTACAAAATTTGGTTTTATAGAAGGTAGCCCAGCCCTTGGTTTAGACAGCAGCCCCAAACGCATCAGGGCTGTTGCAGAGGCATCATTAAAATATTTGCAAACAGATGTGATTGATTTATTTTATCAGCATCGAGTGGACCCGAATGTTCCGATTGAAGATGTTGCAGGAACAGTGAAAGATTTGATTATAGAAGGGAAGGTGAAACATTTTGGTTTGTCGGAAGCAGGTGTGCAAACCATTCGCAAAGCGCATGCTGTTCAACCTGTAGCAGCATTACAAAGTGAATACTCTCTTTGGTGGCGTGAACCTGAAGATGAAATCATTCCTACACTGGAAGAATTGGGAATTGGCTTTGTGCCTTTCAGTCCTTTGGGTAAGGGTTTCTTAACGGGAAAGATTGATGAACATACTACGTTCGATAAAAATGATTACCGGAATTCAGTGCCACGTTTTTCAGAAGAAAACAGGAAATCCAATCAGGCATTGGTTGATTTGCTTTCACAAATTGCTAAAGAACAAAATGCCTGCCTGTCCGGTAGGCAGGTCACAAATGCACAGGTTGCACTCGCATGGTTACTCGCTCAAAAACCGTGGATTGTTCCTATACCAGGCACAACAAAATTGCACAGGTTAGAAGAAAACGTTGGCGCTTCATCAATTCATCTCAGTGATGAAAATCTTGTTGCCATCAAAGAAGCGCTTGCAAACATTGAAGTACATGGCGCAAGGTATAGTGAAAAGGCGCAGAAGATGATTAACAGGTAAGCACAATGAATTTGAACTTCGATTTTGTTTAAGAAAAATACTACTCAAAAAATAAGCACATGAAAAAATCAATTTTAATATGCATCGGGTTTATCACAATTTTTTCTTTCAATGCATTTGCTCAGCAATCATCCATCTTCCCCAAAGGTGAAATTGGTAAAAACACAGATGATTATACCGGCACCATCTGGCTCAATGAATTGAATAAACCTGATAACATTTTTAAATTCGGTGTGGCGCAGGCGGTATATGCGCCAGGTTCAAAATTGAACTGGCATATTCATCCCGGCGGGCAAATTTTATTGATTACCGAAGGCACAGGGTATTACCAGGAAAAAGGGAAGCCCGTTCAAATTGTTCATCAGGGAGATGTAATCAAATGCCAGCCTGGTGTAGAACATTGGCATGCAGCCGCACCGAACAGCGACTTTGCATACATTGCTATTTCTCCATCAGAAAAAGGAAAAACAATCTGGAAGGAAAAACTAACTGATGAAGATTATAATTCGATACCAGTACCAACAAGCAACAACAATAATGATGAAGAAATAATAAAAGAACTTTCAAAAAAGAAATGGCAATGGATGGCAGACAAAAATGTGGATTCATTAAATGAGTTGTTTGATGATAAGTCAATGTTTGTTCACATGGGTGGAAGCTGGGGAAAACAACCGGAACTCAACACGATTAAAAGCGGTGGCATCTGGTACAAGAAAGCAGTTGTTTATTCTGTTACCGTGAACATGTTTGGCAACACAGCTATTCTCCTGAATGACATTGACCTCGTTGCAGAAGTAGGTGGGAGGGAAGTTACCAATCCTTTCATGGTCACAGAAGTTTACATCAAAGAAAACGGCAAATGGAAAATGGCTCAGCTCACTTTTTCACACCTGATGCGGCCTGTGAAATTGAATAATAATGGCACACAACAATAGTACTATTGAATCAACTGCAGGCGTTGTATTAATTGAAATTTTTTATGTTACCGGCAATTGTTCTTCGTGGCATCGCCTCTTGTGTCACTCCCTTGTACAGTATTTTTTCATGGCAGCTTCAGGTTGATAATCTGAAGTTCATTATTAAATCAACCAGTTCTCTTAATCAATCAAAAAAATATCTCTGCAATGATTTGCATGATTGAAAATATAAATGTTGATATTTTATCTATTTGTTGAAACGCTACAAAAAAATAGAAATGCAAAACACGCTGTTACTTTCCGCAATCGTTGCCTTGTGTATATCATCCGGCTGTTCAAATGCTCAAACTATGGGTGATAAAAAAATATTGATTGTGTATTTGTCAAGAACAAACAACACTAAAGCAATTGCAGAAATTATTCAACGCAATGTTGGAGGAAAATTAGTTGCGCTTGAATTACAAAAACCATATCCGGAAAACTATAAACAGACAGTTCAACAGGTGGTTGATGAAAATGCAAGTGGTTATCTGCCACCATTAAAAACAACAATTGACAGCATTGAAAAATATGATGTGGTATTCATTGGTTTTCCGACCTGGGATATGCAAATGCCACCGCCCATGAAAAGTTTTTTGCATGAATATGATTTAAGCGGAAAAACTGTTATCCCGTTCAACACCAATGCGGGATACGGGGTAGGAAGTGGATTTAGAACTGTAAAGGAACTTTGTAAAAACAGTAAGGTGTTAGAAGGCTTTTCAATAACGGGCGGCATTGAAAGAGATGGAGTTTTGTTTGTGATGAAAGGTGATAAATTAAAAGAAGCTGAAAGTGAAGTAAAGGAATGGTTGAAGAAAATAAAAGTGGTTGAATAAAACAATACACTTTTTAATGAATATATTGTACATCATTAGTTAAGCAACAATCAATCATGAAAAATAAACTACTCCTGTATTTTACACTTTCTTGTTTTGCTAATCCATGTTTTTCACAACAAACAGATAGCACATCAAAAAGCTATCATTTGTCGGGCACTGTTAATGTTACCAACAATGGCATTTCACTCGTGCCTAATTTTTCATTAAACAAACCCGCGGTTATCATCAATCTTTCAGCAGGCAACAACAGGTTTAGCTTTGAATCTGACATACGTTTTTCTTTGTCTGCAAAACCATGGACTATGCTTTTCTGGTTGCGGTATAAAGTAATACCCACGGGAAAGTTCCGGCTCACAACAGGCGCACATCTTGGGCTCAATTATAAAATAAGCACATTGCCTGTTAATGGTGATTCGGTTGAAACAAATATTGTTCGCCGTTATCTTGCAACAGAAATTGTTCCTAACTATTTTCTCACCAATAATATCAGTGTGGGAATGTATTACCTGTATTCTTATGGCCTTGATGCAGGCACAGTAAAGAATACACATTTCGTTGTTTTCAATACAAATTTTACAAACATCAGAATCGTTGATAAAATTTATGCAGGTTTTAAACCCCAGGTGTATTACCTGAAACAGGATGACAGGCAGGGATGGTATTTTAATTCATCGTTCAGCCTTGCAAGAAAAAACTTTCCATTGTCTGTTGGTGCAATCATCAATCACCGGCTCAGTGGTGATATTGCCGGCGCAAAAGATTTTCTCTGGAGCGTGGGATTAATTTATTCTTTCAATAAAAATTTTGTTCAGAAGTAGTTTTAACGGTTAAAGAGTATTGCAGTTATTTTTCTTTTTTAAAAGAAGCAAAGCTATGATTGATGAAATTAAAAGTGATGGGATAAGAAAACAGTTTTCTTTCCCAATGAAAATTGTTCAATGAAAAAATACATTCTATCCGGTGAAAAGTTGTGTAACAAACCAGGCGCTTATTGCATCATTGCAAATAATTAAACAATGATATCATGTATTGGCCCGGCTTGTTTACACATATATAAAGAGTGCCTGCTATGACTTTCTTACCCGGTTTTATATATCCGGGTGTATTTGCAGGTTGGATTACCGTTTTATAAAACTTTGTTTTTATACTCTGCAGGAAAGAGAGATACTTTGCAAATTCGGCAATGCCACACTGTTAGATTGATGAATGCGCTTTAATATTTATTACGCATATTCTTTTGCCCTGAGCCACCAGTATTTTTTGTGAAAATTGAGTCGTTGGCTCCAGTCTTTTGCTTTTAGGATAAAACAGGTCTTGTCAGTTTTGTTATCAAAAGTTTCATCATAAAAGCAAAATAAAATCGGGTCAGCATAATCTTTGTGCAATATTTTTAAAAACACCTTGTTGCTGTTGTCATCCTTCCCGTTTGATTGAATAATGCTGCATCCGATAATATCATCAAGATGGAGACAATACTGCATTGTATGGGATGAATTCAGGTCCAATAACAGCAGCACATTGTTTTTACGATCAAGCCCGATAATCCTGTTATACAAAACGTCTTTATAATGAACGACAAGCCCGTTTTTCTGTATCAGGTTAAAGAACACTGATTGAAGATTTTGATCCTCAGATTTTTTCTTTTTTTTCAATTGGAAAAATAGCTCAGTAATAAAAACAATTAATAAAAAGATAGCTGCAATAATTATTAAACCTGTATGCATATCCTTTGTTTTTAAAAATATTAATTAAAAATTATTCCACCGGGTTAATTACATCTAATATGGCAAAAGTCCTTTCTCCGGCCGGTACATGCCAGTTAACATTTTCACCTTTTTTAAAACCTATCAGCGCTGTGCCAACAGGTGCCATTACTGAAATCTTTTTCTGTTTGATATCGGCTTCATCGGGCATCACCAGCACCAATTCCATAACGTTATTTCTGTGTATGTCCCTGATTTTTATTTTTGAGTTCAGTCTTACTACATCATTGGGGAAAAGTTCTTTACTTACCCTTGTAGCTTTTTTTATTTCAGCCTGGAGATCTCTTTTATTATTTGCGTCTGCATTGTTTGCATACCTGCCGTTTTTTAAATAGTTGATTAATGTTTCATAATCGTCTTCCCTTAATAAAATGGGATTTGTAGTTTGTTTCATAATTGTTCGTTTTAGAAAATGAATGAATGATACCTGTTGTTACAGTTTAACCGGTTGAGGTGTTAAGACCTGTGGTTGTAACGGTGCCAGGATTTTAGACAGTAAAGCTTCCCACCTTCGGGCTTTCTTTTCAAGATCAGCAACTTTATAAATATTCTTTGTTTGCGGCTGGTAAAAATCCAGCACAAATGGACTTTTATTATTCTTAAAATAAAACTCAAGTGTAACTGCACTCAGGTAATCATGAAGTTTTTTTTTGTTGAAACCATCTGCTTTAATGGCATGATATATCCTTTTTAAACGACAGGTTTTTACTTCGCCCAAATCAATAAATTTTGATCCATAATTCTGGTCATCACCTTCTACCACCAAAAGTGTTTTATTAGCTTTATCAAGACCAATTATTTTATTATGAAAAACTTCATGGTTTGTAAAGGATAGCCTGTGCATTGATGCAATCTTCCTGAAGAAAACCAGCATTTGATCAATGTGGTTTTTGAGTTTTATTTTATACATGGTAATAAATTATAAAATGTTGGCTGTATTAAAAACAGAAAATTATGCAGTGGCAAAGGCAACATGTTTTATTGCTTTTTCGCCTGCACAATGCAAATAATAACAATAATATTTTTTAGTCTTTTACCTACCTGGAAAAGGATAGCAATCCCCAGACCTCTATTTATCAGGCTGGGGTTGAAGTGTTAAAGTCCTTGAAATTTGAGATGTAATATAGCTTTTGGCAAAAGGGTGAAAATTCTGTAAATGAGCATATAACACCATTAGGCGAATAACATGATTTATTCACTTGTTTGTTGTTGTTATTTGTAATATTTATTGAAATTATGCTCACCTCACAAAAGTAATCTAATAAAAGATAGAAATAGCTTTTATTATAGTATGCTTTGTTAAAGATGACAAAATGATGAGGATAGGTCTTTATCAATCGGGCACACAAAAAAATCTTTACAATATCCTGCTTGAATACAAAAGATGAGAAAAAATTATTCGCATTTTTTGAATATAGATTTTAATAGCTGTGAAAATAAAGTTTAACTAAGGCCAAGACCTGCAACAATTGAGAAGATAATTGTAACAGCATAGAGACACAATACAATTATGAGAGTTACTCCAAAAAACTTAAAACAACTTTTTAAATTTTTAAAAGAATTGTTGAGAGTTTCCTGGTCATTTGTCCTGATTGCTGTTTGCATTTTGGAGGCAAAGTTGAAAAGGTACAATGTTGGGAAAAAATAGAATAATGCAATAATAAATATCCAAATCATTAAAATGACAGATCCCATCGTTCCCATTGAACTGAGCTCAGAGTCAAACTGGCTCTTGAATGCTGAAAACAAACTGCTTACCAGCAAACCTCCAATTAACATTAAACCACAAATAATAAAACCAACGATCGAAAGGAACTTAGCCCACTTTGCCGCTTCAGATAAATAAGGGATGTTGCCATTGTCAACTTGTAATGTAAATGGGGATGATAATACAGAGTCTTCCATGTTTATTATTTATTTGTTTGAATCTTATTAAATGCAAATTTACTACGAGAAGGTCTATTAATTTGAAAAGACGGATAAATTAGTACGATCTTTAAGTAAAGCCTTCCTGTGGAAACAGGAGGGCTTACTAAACTGATTGCTTTTATTATTTGTGAAGTATCCTTTTGTCGGGATACTTTTATTTTTGGTAACAGCCTAAGTAAATTTTCTAAAATAAACCGAAGAGTATTGAATCAATTTTGCGGATGATGTCACCTAAGTCTTCTTCGTTTTCAGGAAACTTATTTTTGTCAATATCAATCACCAAAACCGGACCTTCCTTGTAATTATCAATCCAGCGGTTATAGAGCTCATTCAGTTTTTTCAGGTAATCGAGGCGTATGTTTTCTTCATATTCCCGGCCACGTTTCTGTATTTGCCCCACTAATGTTGGTACTGATGCTTTGAGATAAATTAATAAGTCGGGCGGCTGCACCATGGATTGCAGTGTTTTGAAAAAATTAAAATAATTGTCAAAATCACGTTTATTCATCAACCCCATATCATGCAGGTTGGGGGCGAAGATGTTGGCATCTTCATAAATGGTCCTGTCCTGGATAACGGTTTCAGTTCCGTTTTGAATATCGAGTAACTGGTTTAGCCTTCCATTTAAAAAATAAATCTGCAGGTTAAAACTCCAGCGTGGCATGTCTTCATAAAAATCCATCAAGTAGGGGTTATGATCTACATCTTCAAACTGGGGTATCCATTTGTAATGTTTGCTCAGCAGTTCAGTCAGAGTTGTTTTACCTGCACCGATATTTCCGGCAACAGCAATGTGCTTTGGTTTTTTTTGTTTCGCCATAGATAATTTTAAACTTACAACTTTACAATTATTTCATCAAAAAATATTCAATGACATTGCTTTTCTGACAAGCTTCAATGTCTCTGCAGCGCTTGCCCTTGCTTTGTCGGCACCTGTTTTGATAACTTTTGAAAGATAGTCTTTATCATGCTGAATTGCTTCCGCTTTTTCCCGGATGGGCCGGATAAATGCTATCATATCTTCTGCCAGTTGTTTTTTCATATCGCCATAACGGATGGTGCAATCATCGTAATCATCTTCAAACTTTGTTATCACATCAAAACTGCTGGTGATTTCGAGTAAAGTAAATAAATTTTGAATATAGTCTGGTTTAGGCATCCCTTTTTCAGTTGGCCCGCTATCAGTTTTTGCCTTCATGATTTTTTTGCGGATGCTATCATCATCATCACATAAATATATCGTGGCCATCTGGTTGGCGCTCTTGCTCATTTTACCATTGCCATCAAGACTTAAAATTTTTGTTAGTGAATCACCATAATTAAATGCATAAGGCAGAGGCAATATTTCACCATAACGATAATTAAATCTTTCTGCAAAGTTCCTGGCCATTTCAAGGTGTTGTTCCTGGTCTTTGCCCACAGGGACTTTCACTGCACGGTGAATCAAAATATCTGCTGCTTGTAAAACAGGATAAGTAAGCAGGCCTGCATTGACATTTTCAGGATGCTGGCGCACTTTGTCTTTAAATGTCGGTGTCTTTTCAAGTTCACCTTTATAAGCAAGCATATTCAGGTACAGGTACAACTCAGCAATTTCGGGTATATCGCTTTGCACAAAAAAACAGGCTTTGTCTGTGTCGAGGCCACAGGCAATATTTTCTGCAATCACCCGGTGTACACTTTCCTGTAAACTTTTTGTGTCAGGGTGTGTGGTCAGGCTGTGCCAGTCTGCAACAAAAAAATAACAATCATATTCATCCTGCATACGGATGTAATTGCGCACTGCGCCAAAATAATTTCCAAGATGTAAAAAACCGGTAGGGCGTATGCCACTAACCACAATCTCTTTTGCCATGCGGCGAAGATAAGTGCATTTGAAAATTGGAAGAAGCAATTAATTGCCCAATATTGCAGAAATATTTTTTGAAGGAATATTTTTTTAAAAATTTCTTTTATGTCTTACTGCACAGCCATTGAAACGATGAATGAAGAAAAGAAATCTTTACATCAGCCTTATCATGATAAATATTATGGGTTCCCAATCCATGATGATAATGAATTGTTTTGCCGGCTTGTATTGGAGATAAACCAGGCAGGGTTGAGTTGGGAAACAATACTGAAAAAGGAAAAAGCTTTTAGAAATGCTTACCACAATTTCAATATTAAAAAAGTGGCAGCATTCAAAGAAAAAGATATTGAGCGATTGATGAACGATGCCGGTATCATCCGCAACCGTTTAAAAATTAATGCCGCTATTGAAAATGCAAAAGCCATTCTTCTTCTTCAGAAAGAATTTGGTTCATTTGAAAAATGGTTGCAATTGCATCATCCGAAAACAAACGAAGAATGGGTGAAGTTGTTTAAGAAAACTTTTCGTTTTACAGGAGGTGAAATTGTAAATGAGTTTTTAGTGAGTACCGGATATTTGCCGGGCGCCCATGATGAAAATTGCTCCATTTATAAAAGAGTGCTCAAAGCAAAACCTATGTGGTTGAAAAAAGTTGACTTCAAAAAAGAGTTATGAATTATTTGTCGTAACCCGGCATGGTAAAAAATTATTTTATCAATTAAATTTTCCAGTCTATTATTTGATTAGCCCATTCACTCCGGTAAGGAGTTGTAATGCGGATATAATTATCGGTATATCCATCCATCATACCATTTTTGTTGAAGTCTTCAAACAATACTTTTCTTGTTTCACCCTGGTGCTTTGCAGTAAATTCCTGCATCTTTTGATAGGAAAGGTTACGGAGTATTTTATTGCGTTCATGCCTTGTTCGCAAAGGGACGATAGGTTGTATATCCAATGCTTTAGTATTGTCTCTTTCAGAATAAGTGAATACATGCAGGTAGGAAATATCAAGCTTGCTTAAGAAGCCATAAGTTTCAGTGAAAGCATTTTCATCTTCAGAAGGGAAACCTACAATCACATCCACACCAATAGCACAATGCGGCATCAGCTCTTTTATGGTGGCTACTTTCTCTGCATATAATTCACGGCGGTAGCGGCGGCGCATCAAACCTAAAATCCTGTTGCTGCCGCTTTGCAATGGTATGTGAAAATGAGGCATGAATTTTTTACTGTTTGCAACAAAATGAATGATGTCATTAGTAAGTAAATTCGGTTCAATGGATGAAATGCGATAACGTTCGATACCTTCCACTTCATCTAAAGCCTGGATAAGCTGGAAAAAATCTTCATCTCTTTTTTGTAAACCTGTTGTGCCGGGGATGATTGAATTGCTGTTATGAAAATCTCCAAGGTTTACACCTGTCAAAACAATTTCCTTCACACCATTTTCAGCAAGCATCATCGCATCAGCAATTACGTTTTTTATACTGTTGCTCCTGCTTTTGCCACGTGCCATTGGTATGGTGCAGAATGAACAACTGTAATCACAACCATCCTGCACTTTTAAAAAAGTCCTGGTGCGGTCATGTAGCGAATATGAAGAGTGAAAACCTTCAACATCATCAATATCACAGCTTGAAATTTTAGCAGCATCATTTTTGTGTAACTCTTTTAAGTGTTGCACAATGTTGAATTTTTCTGCTGCACCCAACACAAGGTCAACGCCTGGTATCTCTGCAATTTCTTTTGGTTTTAACTGAGCATAACAACCTGTAACTACAATCATACTTTCAGGCGCCTTGCGTTGAATCCTTCTTACCAGTTGCCTGCATTCTTTATCTGCATTATCTGTTACTGAACAGGTATTGATAACATAAACATCAGCTTCATCAGTGAATTCTTTTTTTTCAAAACCATCATTCTCCAGCAAACGGGAAAGTGTTGATGTTTCTGAATAATTCAGTTTACAACCCAATGTGTGAAATGCTACCGACCTGCTCTTTTCCATAAGGCTGCAAAGATAAGCGGATGTCAAGAATTTCCCTGTACGGACGAATGCCCGTTAGCCATAAACTTGTTAAACAGGCGATAATTATGGCACCGTTTTAGACAGGTTGAATGTTTTCTCACCGGCACAGAATAATTTTGACACGATGCAAAGGAGATTTTTGTTGTGGATATTGGTCGTTATTTTTTGTTTACCCCTTATTACAAAGGCACAAACAAAAAGTATCAATGGTGAAATCATTGACAGGCAAAGTGATGAACCAATACCCTTTGCATCTGTTCAGTTTGTTTTGCATGGAGGCGGTGTGCTCACCGATTCCTTAGGCCGGTTTTCAATTTCATTAGATAATGTTTTGCCCAATGATTCTTTGCTGGTAACCAGTGTAGGATATTCTCCATCGCAAATACCGGTATCATTTTTTAAAGACTCTGTTTTTGTAACTATACACATGGTGGTGGCGCCATCACAAAAAGAAGTGGTGGTAAAAACAAAATACAACAGGGCATTATGGTTCTGGAGAAAAATTATTGCACATAAACCACAAAACGATAAATCACAGTTTAGTAATTACAGTTATGAAGTGTATAATAAACTTGAACTGGATATTAAAAACATTAATAAAAAGAAAGTTGCAAAAGACCCGTTCCTGAAGAAACTTGATTTTGTTTTGAATTACGTGGACAGCACTTCTGAAAAAGAACCTTTTTTGCCGGTATATTTAACTGAGACATTATCTGATTATTATTATCAGAAAGACCCGCGGAAAACAAAAGAAATCATTAAAGCCGCTAAAACAAATGGTATAGATAATGAAAGCATCATAAAACAACTGGGCATTACTTATCAGAATGTGGATGTGTATAGCAATTCAATCCCTGTATTTGATAAAATGTACGTAAGCCCATTTAGTGATAATGCAGATATTTACTATCGTTTTAAATTACTCGATACTCAATATCTTTCCGGTAAAAGATTAGTTCATTTTTCATTCACACCAAAGCGCCCCGGCGGCGATATGTTTACAGGTGATTGCTGGGTGCATGATACATCTTTTTCCATACAAAAAATAACACTGCGGCCATCGCTTGATGCAAACCTGAATTTTATTTCCGGCCTCACACTGATACAGGAATTCAGGTTGATAAATGACAGCACCTGGTTTTTATATAAAGATAAATTTGTTGCTGATATTACACCAACAGGAAAAAAGCATCTTGGTTTCAAAGCACGCAAAACAGCCACGTATGAAGATGTACATGTGAATAGTCCATTGATAACTTCCGTTCTCAATTCCAATAAATCCAATGAAGATATTGTATTGAAAAAAGATGCTGCAAAAAAATCCGATTCATTCTGGGTGGAAAAAAGACATGAGCCTCTGAATGCTGATGAGCAAACAGTTTATAAAGTGTTGGATACACTTGAGAAAAACAAGACTTATGTGCATTACAGGAATGCAGTAAATTTTTTGACAACAGGCACAAAAGATATTGGTAACATCAGGATTGGTCCTTGGTATTCATGGATATCAGGCAACCAATATGAAGGTACAAGGTTGCGTTTTGATTTAGCCACCAACAAAGGCTTTAATAAAAACCTGAACCTGAGCGGATACCTTGCTTATGGTTTTAAGGATAATGCTTACAAAGGAAAAGTAGAAGCAAAATATGTTTTCAGTAGAACGCCCTGGCAGTATATTGATGCTTTTTATAAAAAGGACCTTGATAACGGGCAGGTATATTATGACCAGTTAGGTTCGGATAATGTATTTGGATTCTTTTTCAGGAAGCCCGGTATATCTTATAAATTCCAACAGGTAACACAAAAGAAAATAGAGTATTATGCTGAAACACATTCCGGTTTTGGATTTGGTGTAACGATGGATAGTAAGGAATATAAAGCGTTGTTGAATTTACCAGGCTCTGATTTATTTCCCGCTAAACAAGGCCATCCGTTCAATACTTTTGAAACAGGTTTGCGCATCAGGTATGCATACCAGGAAAGGACTTTTGAAGATAATTTTTACAGGTATAGTCTGGGTAGTGATTACCCGATTGTTGAATTCAATTATAAGCATGGCTTCCCCAATATTTTAAACAGCAGTTATAAATATGATAAGATAGATATTTCTGTTTCAGATTATATCAACATTGCACCCTATGGTTATTTTTATTACAATGTTTTTGCAGGTAGGACATTCGGAACAGTGCCTTACCAGATGCTGAATATTTTGCCGGGTAATGACTGGTATTATTATGGTAAATATTCTTTTAATTTAATGAGCAGGTTTGAATATCTCTCAGACAGGTATGCAGGTTTTAATATCGAACATAATATTGGTTCAGGTTTATTCAGGTATTTCAAACTCACACGTAAATTAAAGCTGCGCCAGTTTTGGGAAGCGAAAGGAGTAATTGCAGACCTTTCTTCTGCAAACCAGCAAATGAATTTTGTAAGCAACAGCCCATTCCAATCTCTTAATGGAAAAATGTATTTGGAAGTAGGTACCGGTGTTGATAATATTTTGAAATTCTTTTCAGTCAATTTTATCTGGCGTGTTTTGCCAAGGCCAATTCCTGATATACCTGCAGAGAGGTTTGGTATTTTCTTCGGGTTTAAATTTAGCCTTTAATAATTACGAATTACGAATTAACAATTAAAAATTAAGAATTACGAATTACGGGTTTCTAATTATCAATTATCAATTAAAAATTACGAATTACAAATTACGGGTTTCGAATTTTCAATTATCAATTAACAATTAAAAATTACTATTTGCATTATCTTTATAAAAATGAATTAACATCATGTGTAAAACAAAAATTGTGTTTTATTATGGGCAACGGATAAATTTGGAAAAGGTTAGCAGGTAACAGCCCAAAACAATTTTTTTACATAAAAACAAATGCCATTGACAGAAACAATTATTAACCTCGACACATTAAATCCAATAGAGTTCTTCGGAGTAAACAACAGGAAGCTTGACATTTTGAGAAAAAAATTTCCCCTGCTTAAAATCCTTTCAAGGGGCACACAACTTAAAATCAGCGGTGCACCGGAGCAGGTAGAATCAGCCAAAGAAAAAATTGACCTCATCATCCAATACATGGAACGTAGTGGCGGCATGAGTGAAAATTATTTTGAACAAATTCTTGGCGGTGATGATGCGGAAACAATTGATCATTTTGTTGACAAGAACCCGAATGACATCCTTGTATTTGGACCTAATGGAAAAACTGTTCGCGCAAGAACTGCGAACCAGAAAAGAATGGTGCAGGCTGCAGACACGAATGATATTGTGTTTGCTGTTGGCCCTGCAGGTACAGGTAAGACTTATACTGCTGTTGCAATTGCAGTACGTGCATTAAAAAACAAGCTGGTTAAAAAAATTATTTTAACACGTCCTGCAGTGGAAGCAGGGGAGAGCCTTGGTTTTTTGCCCGGTGACCTGAAAGAAAAAATAGATCCTTATTTAAGGCCTTTGTATGATGCGCTGGATGATATGATTCCTGCTGATAAGCTGGGTTATTATATGAGCACACGCACCATTGAAATTGCACCGTTGGCATATATGCGTGGCCGCACACTGGACAATGCTTTCATCATTTTAGATGAAGCACAAAATGCAAACGACCTGCAATTGAAAATGTTTTTAACGCGTATCGGCGCTAATGCAAAAGCAATCATCACAGGCGACCCGACACAGATTGATTTACCAAAAAATCAAAAGAGTGGTTTGGATAAAGCCATCCGCATTCTTCAGAACATCAATGGTATTGCACACATTGAATTGGATGAAGAAGATGTGGTGCGCCACAGGCTTGTGAAAGCTATCATTAAGGCTTATGATAAGGAATATCAAAAAGATTTGCATCCATAATTTTTATGGTGCTTAACAACAAGGCAGCTCCGTTGGGGCTGCCTTTATTTTATCGTTCTTGCCTTCGCTAAAAAATCTTTCCCGAATTTCAGTTTGATGTTGTCAATGGCTTTATACAAATTTGTTTTTCGCGATACATCATCAAACAAGTTGCCTTGTGTTGCAATATTTGTAAAGTCTGTTAACCTCACTCCCAACAATCTTACAGGGTTACCTTTTTTATATAACTGATGAAAAAGTTCTTTTGCAACAGGAATGAACTCATCATCACGAAAAGTGTAATCAATTGTTGTTTGTTTTGATGTTGTTTCAAAATTCGGATAACGGATTTTTACTGCAATGCAACCTGCCAGTTTTTGTTCTTGTCTCAATTCAAATGCAATCTTTTCTGTCATGCGCACCAGTTCACTCAATAAAAATTCAACATCACTGGTGTTGGATTCAAAAGTATTTTCTGTGGAAATGGATTTTGCTTCACGCCATTCATCAACACTTCCTTCATGCAGGCCCTGTGCTTTGTTCCAAAGGTCAATGCCCCATTTTCCCAACCTGTTTTCCAATTCATCTTTCGGCAATTCAAGAATATCACTGATTTTCTCAATGCCCATTTCGTTGAGTATAGATAATGTGTGCCCGCCTACACCTGGAATTTTCTTAACAGGCAATGGGGCTAAAAATTCTTTTTCTTTTCCATGCTGGATAAAAAGATAGCCATTAGGTTTTGCTTCATCAGTTGCAATTTTTGCAACGAGTTTATTGCTCGCTAATCCAAATGAAATAGGAAGTTTTGTTTTGTCAATGATTTCCTGGCGCAGGTCAATTGCCCACTGGAAAGGATTGAAAAATTTATCCATACCCGTGAGGTCAAGATAAAATTCATCAATACTTGCTTTTTGAAATTTTGGCGCTTTGGCCGCAATAATATCTGTAACCCATTTCGAAAATTTTCCATACTGTGCATGAGTGCCACGGATTAAAATTGCATGCGGACAAAGCTGTACTGCTTTTTTCATAGGCATAGCAGAATGGACGCCATATTTTCTTGCTTCATAACTACAGGTTGTAACCACACCACGGTCGCGGCTGCCACCGACAATTACTGCTTTGCCTGCAAGTGATGGGTCATTTAAAACTTCAACACTGTAAAAGAATGAATCCAGGTCAAAATGCGCTATGTAAATTTTGTTCTGCACAGGTCATAAAGATAATTATTTAAGGAAATGCAATTGTGAAAATGGGTTGAGTGAGATATGATTTGGATAAAGAAAAATGTAGTGCAGTTAAAACGATTTATGAATTGCAATTTTCTCTTTTAAATAGAAAATATTTGTGAATGAATTTTTACTATTAAAAAAATAATTGTTGTTTAAATCAATTTTTTTAAATCCTTAATGCGGATGAAGTAAAAATTTTTTTTATTGAATGAAAGAGAAAAAAATTTTTTTCTGTGGATTATTTTTTATGCTGATGATTATTACTTTTTTTCAAGGTTAAACAAGCTATCAACAAATTCATGTTTATCAAAAATGAGCAGGTCATCCATTTTCTCACCAACACCAATATATTTTACAGGTATTTTAAATTGATTGGCTATTGCAAGTACTACACCACCTTTTGCAGTGCCATCCAGTTTTGTAATTGCCAATGCAGTAACATCAGTAGCTGCTGTAAAATGTTTTGCCTGTTCCACTGCGTTCTGACCTGTTGAACCGTCTAACACCAGCAACACTTCATGTGGTGCACCTGGTATAACTTTTTGTATCACCCTTTTGATTTTTGACAACTCATCCATCAAATGAGTTTTATTGTGTAAACGGCCGGCAGTATCAATAATAACAATATCAGATTTTTTTGCAATAGCGCTTTGCACTGCATCAAATGCAACTGATGCGGGGTCGCTACCCATAGGTTGTTTTACGATAGGCACACCCACTCTTTCGCTCCAGATAGTTAACTGGTCAACAGCAGCAGCCCGAAAAGTATCAGCAGCGCCTAATAAAACATTTTTACCTGCTTTTTTATAATTGTGTGCGAGCTTACCGATTGTTGTTGTTTTGCCTACACCATTAACACCAACAACCAATAAAACATAAGGCTTTTTATCTTCGGGTAATTCAAATTCTTTGTAATCATCTTCAGGTGCATCGGTAAGAATGTTTTGAATTTCTGCCTGCAGGAGGCGGTTTAATTCTGATGTGTTTACATATTTATCTTTTGCAACACGGGCTTCAATACGGTTGATGATTTCAATGGTAGTATCAATGCCCACATCAGCGCTAACCAACGCATCTTCGAGGTTGTCCAATACTTCTTCATCTACTGTGCTTTTACCTGCAATGGCTTTCGTGATTTTTTCAAAGAAACCTGTCTTGGTTTTTTGCAAACCTTCATCCAGGCTTTCCTTTTCTTTCTTGCCGAATAATTTATTGAACAGACCCATTTGTAATTGTTAATTGATAATTGTTAATTGATAATTGTTAATTGAGAATGGTTAATTGTTAATGGTTAATTGTTAATGGATAATTGTTAATTCGTAATTCGTAATTCGTAATTGATAATTCGTAATTGAAAAAAAATGCTGACCGAACTGGAAACCGGAGCTGAATTTTTTTGTTGCAGCTGCAGTGATGCGACGCAACGAAGCTGAATAGAATTCATTAGCTGGTAACCCAAAAAATATTCCTTTATTTATGTGATAAAATTTTATGACCCATTTTATCACGCTTGGTGGTCAGGTATTTTTCATTGTATGGATTGGGTTTGATTTCTATCGGTACAATCTCAACAATTTCCAATCCATAACCACTCAGACCTGCACGTTTTTTTGGATTATTACTCATCAGCCGGAGCTTGGTTACATTCAGGTATCGAAGTATCTGCGCACCCACACCATAATCGCGTTCATCCATTCCAAAACCGAGGTGGAGGTTGGCTTCCACTGTATCCATTCCTTCTTCCTGCAGTTTGTATGCACGAAGCTTATTCATCAGGCCGATACCACGGCCTTCCTGGTTCATGTATAAAATCATTCCCTTGCCTTCAGCCTCAACCATCTGCATTGCTTTGTGTAACTGGTCGCCGCAATCGCAACGGAAACTGCCAAGGATGTCGCCGGTGAAACAGCTTGAGTGAACGCGGGTGAGCACGGGTTCGTCTTTTTCCCATTCGCCTTTTAATAGTGCAAGATGTTCACCACCGGTTGTTTTTTCTTTGAAAGCTACCAGTTTGAAATGGCCGTATTTTGTTGGCATATCCACCCTGGTAATTTCTTCGATTAATGAATCGGTTTTAAGCCTGTATTCAATCAAATCTTTTATAGAAATAATTTTGAGATGAAACTTGTCAGCGATTTTTTTAAGCTGTGGCAGTCGCGCCATTGTGCCGTCTTCATTCATGATTTCAACGAGGACACCCACAGGTTCAAACCCTGCAAGTCTTGCCAGGTCAACTGTAGCTTCTGTGTGGCCTGCCCTTCTTAATACTCCGCCTTTCTTTGCACGTAATGGAAAGATATGACCCGGTCTGCCCAGGTCTTCAGGTTTTGAGTTTTCATCAATTAAAGCTAAAACTGTTTTAGCCCGGTCGTGTGCACTGATGCCTGTGGTACAGCCATGGCCAATTAAGTCTATGCTGACTGTAAAAGGTGTTTCGTGCAGCGCTGTATTGTTGCTCACCATCAGGTCGAGTTTCAGTTCATCGGCACGGTCTTCATTGATGGGAGCACAGATTAATCCCCGGCCTTCCTTGCTCATGAAGTTGATGATTTCAGGTGTAACATTACGGGCCGCAGTAATAAAATCACCTTCATTTTCACGGTCTTCATCATCTACAACAATGACAAGTTTACCCTGTTTGATATCTTCAATCGCACTTTCAATCGTATCCAGCATTTGAAATAAATTTTGGCAAAGGTACAAAGGGATTGCAGCATTTAATGCATGTTAATGTTAAGCGTTGGGTTTATGGTATTTTATTTTCAAGAATTTACTCATGGGATTAATCAATAAAAAAGTTTTTCCATAACAAAATTCATTCGTGCATTCGTGGCTATCCAAAAATAAAAAAACTCCGCACAAATCCTGGTTTCAAAGTGTTGGCCAGATGTTCTGTGCGGAGTAGCAGAATATTATTTTTGAAATCCTAAATTATCGAAGAGAAATCAGGGCCTCCTGCCACGGCGTTCATTATTATTATTATTATTATTGTTGCCTTGCTGCCTGTAAACAGGTTGTTGCTGCCTTTGCCTGTTAAATTCTCTTTGCTGGTTATTATTATTCCATTGTTGCCTTTCACGCATTTGTTGTTGCCTTCTTTGCTGGTTCATTTGATCCTGGCGATCCTGCTGTTGTCTTTGTCTTTGAATTTGTTCCCATCGTTCTTGCTGTTGTTGCTGATTGTACTGATTTTGTCTTTGTTCATTTCTTCCCTGCTGTTGATCTTCGAACCTGTTTTGCATGGATTGATTGCGCTGCCTGTTGATATTCGTCTGCTGTTGTGTTTGCGCATTATCCTGTTGTTGATTATACTGATTCTTTGAACGGTTATTATTTATTCTGTCGCGCATATCAGGTATATTCTGAGCATTATTGTTATTAAAGTTTCTTTGAGGATTTAAGCCATTCTGATTTTGTTGAAGGTTATTGCGGTTTACCTGTTGCCTGTTAATATCATTATTATTGTTTTTGTTTTTTACTGTTACTCCTGGTCTGTACATCTGTATTGTGTTATTATTTCTATTGACAACTGTAACACCAGGTTTATTTGAATTTGTAATCCTGACAGTATTGATTCTTCTGCCAGTAACTCTTTCTACATCAGACCTGCTAGGGCCTGCAACAAACCTCCTGTTATTAATGACAGTAGTATTATTGATTATTGTTGTATTACGGATTATAGTCACATTACGTGATGGACGCACAAAATAGTGATTAATATTTCTGTAACCCATATAATGGCATGGAGCAAAAATCCAACGGTTATATGGAATACCAATTCCTATATTGATACCTATTTGCATACCAGGACCAAGTGGTGTCCATCCATAATATCCGCCACCTGTTCTCCAGCTTACCCATGCAGGCCCCCATTCATAACCTGGAATCCACATCCATCCATAAAAAGGATCATAAGCCCAACGGCCATAGTGGAAGGGGGCCCACCCCCAATTATAATCTGAAGCCCACATCCAACCATAAGAAGAATATACCCAATGACCCCCTGTGGAATAAGGAACAAAACCACGATAACGAGGTACCCAGCAACGGCCATAAGATGCAGTAACTACCCATCTGCCATAAGGTGACAAAGCATCATTGAATACATTGATGTTTACTGAAGATGGATTTTCTTCATAGTTGTCCGGGTTGTCATAATTTTCTGACCCGTTATTATAACTATAATCATTTTGATTACTATTATTGTTATAGTTGCCACTATTATCATCGTAATACCCGTCATCCTGTGCAGATGCGTAACGAGGTGTGGTGCATGAGGCTGCAACCAACAAAACCATCAGCGGGTAAGCAATTTTTTTTACAGTCTCTTTCATTTTCATATTGTTGAATGTTATTAAATGTATGTCAATCCCAGATTTAAAACGAACAATTGTTTATTTTATTAAATTTTTGACATTGACAGGACAAATAAGTTTAATGCAACATATTTTGATTATAGCTGAATTAAAATATTTTTTTTCAATATTCACAAAAGATGGATAAACGGTATAATATTATTTTATAATCATTGGGTTTCAATGCTTATGGAATTTCAAAAAAATTTTATCTCAATAATAAAATTTATGGCTGAAATTTTACTAATTGAAAAGGGCAATAAAAAACATTTCCGCTCTACCAAAAGATCATTGTTGAAAGTTGATCTTACTCCGATGGTTGACCTTGGATTTTTATTGATTTCATTTTTTATTTTCACCACAACCATTGCGTTACCCACATCAATGAAACTGGCAATACCTGATGACAATGATAATTTTCATCCCTCAGAAGTGCCGGAGAAAAAAACGCTGAATATTATTTTAGGCCCGGCAGGTAAATTCTTTACTTATGAAGGGTTTGATTTGCAAAATATCCAGGATCTTGGTAACAATATTAAATTTTTGCGTTCAAGAATTATTGAAAAGAAAGATGAACTGAGAAAAAACTTTGGAAGTGATACTGGCATGGTGGTATTGATAAAACCTACTGAAGATTGTTCTTATGCTGATGTTGTTAATGTATTAGATGAGATGTTGATCAATAGTGTGAAAACATATATTATGACTGATGCTGCAACAGGTGAGGTGTCTGCCGTTAAACATATCGCCGGTATCAAACTTTAAACATTTTGAAACTATTTTGTATAAATATAAATCATGCCGTTAGTAGGCCTGCGTGGTGCTAAGAAACTATCCACCTTGTTATAATATACATTCAGTGAATCCCTGATCCTGAAAGGATAAAAATTGTTGAGTGATGGAATGTTTTCAAACATCACAATATCGTATTGTTTATTTTTAATTTTTTCGCAAAACTCATCGCATTGCTGATTGAACATGCAAACACCTAAATGATACCATAAAGGATAATTTTCGCCTGTCTCTGTTTTATATCCCAACTCATAATCAAGCGGGGTGAGTTCGGTCATATTTAAAACCTTTGCATTTTTATTTCTGAATACAGGTTGTTGTTTTAATCTTTTAATGCCGGCAACAGTAGAAGGTGGTAAATAAATTTTCCTGAAAGCAGGCATTGAATCTATTGTTGTCCAGGTGCTTTCATCTTCATAATGTGTTGTATCAAGATTGAGCATGTAAGTGTGTTCATTGATTACATTTTCCGGACGAACAGAATCTTTGGTAGTAACCTGTGTTGGTGTTGCAGGAATAACCCTTGCAATGATCCTGTTGATATATTGCCAATAACCTGCTGACCACCAGAAAAGGACGAGCACAGATAAACCAATGAAGTTTCCAATCTTGTTGATATCAATAGCAGTGATTTGTAATAAACCTGAAATGATATATGCCAAAGCAAAGCTGTGAAAAAAGATATTGTTGTCCGGTGGTGTATAACTTGTCATTCCGAAAATCAAAGCTTCAGCCAGGATGCCTAAAGTCAACAACAGGAAAAGCATTTCATGTGTATCGGAGAATAACCTTTTGTTGTTGCGAAATTTGAATGCAACAATAAAAGCAATTAAGAGTAAATAAAATTTTATCCACTGCGAGCCTGCAAAAATTTCTGTCATTAAATCCTGTGTAGAAAACCTTGCAGTGTGCGGAGGCTGGCCATGATTGAACCAATAACCAAAACCATATTTTGTAAAAGGATAGATTATTAAAAAACCGATAACAGCATAAACAATAAAAAACAGAAAAAAGCCTTTCCATTTTTTTGTAACAATTGCGTAATACAACAATAGCGCAGATGCAATAGCTAAGCCGAGAAATCCGCCATCTTGTTTTGTAAAAAATGATAGGAACAGGAAAAATGCAGAAAGGATGAGGAAGAAATATTTCTTATTATTATTCCTGGTGAAATAACTAAATAAAAAATTCAAACCTACCAATTCATAAATAATGACTGAGTTATTATACCAGGGCCAGAAATTGATAAGGATATATGATAGACAAAAAATAATCATTACAGCAATCCTTGTACCGTCAGCGATTTTTAATTTTTTCAGGATGCCGCGAAATGACAGACCACATATAAGATTCATCAACACCTGCGCTTTGATGAGGCTGAGCATATAAGGCCCGAAAATTTTAAAGAAAATGGCAGGCACCACCCAATAAGTAAAACCCATCGGCAGGCCAAAATCTTTATATGGCACCTGGCCCAGGTATAACCTGTAAGCGCCTTCCCATGAAAGAAATATATTGACACGATAAGGGAAACTTAAAAAAAGCGGTACGCAGCAAAACACAATTAGTATAAATATATCTGCGTTTCTAAGCCATCTATTTTTTGATAACAGAAATCCGGATTTCATGGAATGTAAAAATATCATTCTGTTTTGAAAGCATTAACCTGTAAAACTTCAACGGATATGGAATAAAACAAAATATTCGCTTAAAATGATTAAACCACCTCGTTTTGTTGTCTAATTTAGTACCCTGAATTTATATTTATTCATAAAAAGCCTGACATGAATTTTATTCCAAAATCTTTTGAAGAATTAAAACAATTTGCCAGCGAAAATAAAGCTGCTTATGCTTCTGCTGATCCTTTTCCAAGTATTTATTTTGATAATTTCTTTAACCCGGATGTATTGAAAAAAATATTGAGTGAGTTTCCTGATATGTCGAAAAACCCGGATATAAAATATCATGATACCAACCAGATTAAACTGGCATCAAAAGGGGAGTACCGTTTTGGCGAAACAACCAGGGAGTTTATGCATTTTTTAAATTCTCAACCTTTTCTTGAATTCTTATCAGAACTTACAGGAATTGAAAACCTGATACCTGATCCATTTTATGATGGTGGTGGGATGCACCAGATACAACCTGGCGGTATGTTGAAGATACATGCCGATTTTAATAAGCACCCAAGAACAAAATTAGACAGGAGACTGAATGTTCTTATATATTTAAACGAAGACTGGAAGGAAGAATATGGCGGGCAGTTTGAGTTGTGGGACCTTGAAATGAAATCATGCCGTAAATCAATTTTACCATTGTTCAACAGGATGGCTATGTTTTCTACTACCAGTACATCATGGCATGGTAACCCGAATGTTGTTCGTTGCCCGGAAGGCAGATCTAGAAAATCACTTGCATTATATTATTACACTAACGGAAGGCCGGTTGAAGAACAGTCCGTTAGTGAAGCTGACCACAATACCATTTTCAAGTACAGAAAAGAAGACAAAAAATCACGTTTTGTATCTTCGATGAAAGAAACCATCCGATTGATTACACCGCCGATTTTATTACAAGGGTTGGGTAAGCTGAAAAATTAAAAAAAATTGCTACCAAAGAAATGGAAACATTATCTGTAAGAAGTAATGATATGGACATCGCAGGCCTTGCCGAATTGAAAGGCAGGGATATTGTTGTGATTGGGTTACAGCCCTGGTACTATAATATTGGCAGCAATTGTAAAGATATTGCAACCCACCTTGCTGAAAATAACCGCGTTTTATATGTCAACAAACCTTTAAACAGAAAGACATGGCATGCAAAAACAAAAGATGAAGGGATAAAGCAGCATTGTGATATGATTAAAAACAAGCAACCCAAAGTGCAGCGTATTAAAAAAAATATGTGGCAATTGTACCCGGGTTCTGTTATTGAATCAATTAACTGGTTGCCTTCAACTGCCATGTTCAGGATGGTCAATTATTTCAACAACAGGCGTTTTGCAAAAGATATCAAAAAAGCATTGCATGAGTTACATTTTGAAGACATCATTTTGTTTAATGATAATGACATCTTCAATGGTTATTATTTAAAAGAACTACTCTCGCCATCACTGTATGTTTATTATTGCCGCGATTATTTAAGAGGATATAGTTATTGGAAAAAACATTGTGATGTGCTGGAGCCTGCACTTATAGAAAAGGCAGATGCTGTTGTGACCAACTCAGAATATTATGCGAAATATTGCGGGCAGCACAACAGTGCTTCCTATTATATCGGCCAGGGTTGTAACATCAAATTATTTGATGGTAATAAAACTTATGAAAAGCCGGGTGATATAGCCAATATCCCTTATCCCATCATCGGTTATACAGGAGCCTTGGATGCTGAGAGGCTTGATGAAAAAATTATTGCTGCCATAGCAGAAACATACCCACATTATAATATTGTTTTGGTTGGGCCAGAAATGGAAAATTTTAAGAAAAGCAACCTGCACCAATACAGTAATATTTATTTTACCGGAAGGAAAAATTTATCTGAATTGCCTGCATACATCAGCGCTTTTGATGTTTGTATCAACCCGCAAATCAATAATGAGATTACGAAAGGTAATTATCCTTTAAAGATTGATGAATATCTTGCAATGGGTAAACCTGTTGTGGCAACAAAAACTGAAGCTATGCGCATGTTTGAACCTTATACTTATCTCTCTGAATCACCTTTGCAGTTTGTAGGTATGGTATCAAAAGCGCTGTCTTCAAATGCTGATGAAGTTTCCATTAAGCGAAAAGTATTTGCAAGAACGCATACCTGGGAAAAAAGTATTGAAGAATTAAGCAAGGTGATTAATGGGTATTCAAAATAAAAATATGATAACAACAGGTATAACTGCCGATAATAAAACGATGGCACAATATATAAGCTTACTGCGACCGAAACACTGGATTAAGAATGCTTTTATTTTTCTTCCACTGTTTTTTTCCGGGGAAGTTTTTCATTTAGATAAATTACTGGCCTGCCTGGCAGGTTTTGTTGCATTTTCTTTTATTGCCAGTTCCATTTATATCATCAATGATTACATGGATATTGAAGCAGATAAAATGCACCCGACAAAATGTTTAAGGCCTTTGGCTTCAGGCGCTGTCTCAAAAAAATCAGCTATCACACTGTTCATCTTTTGTGTGGCAATCGGTATTGGTTTTGCTGCTGCGATAAAGCTGAAATTTTTGTTTGTAATGATGATTTATTTTTTGATGAACCTCGGTTATTCCTTAGGGTTAAAAAATATTTCCATCCTTGATATTGTATTGGTGGCAATAGGTTTTGTGTTGCGTATAAAAGCAGGTGGTGTAATCGCCTTCATTGGCATATCACAATGGCTGATGATTATGGTGTTCCTGCTGGCTATGTTTATGGCTATTGCCAAACGCCGCGATGATGTGCTGATAAAAATTCATTCCGGCCTTGACATGCGCAAAGCCGTGAAAGGTTATAACCTTGAATTCCTAAATGTAATGCTTTCATTGTTTACAGCCATTATCATCATTGCTTACCTGATGTACACCATTTCACCCGAAGTGATGGAGCGTTGGAACACTTACCGTTTATATTATACATCTTTGTTTGTAATAGTAGGCCTGATGCGTTACCTGCAGATTACATTTATTGATAAAGACAGTGGTTCGCCTACTGATTTATTATACAAAGACAGGTTCCTGCAAATAACATTGATACTTTGGATTGTTAGTTTTTATTCGATAATTTATTTGCCAAATCTTACAATATTCAAATAGATAATGGCACAGAAAACAATATCAAACTGGGGCAAATATCCTGTGATGCAGAGTGATGAACACAGTTTCAGTTTTGATGACCAGATACAAAAAATCATTCAGCAAAGCGAATATTTTATTCCACGAGGTAATGGCCGTTGTTATGGTGATGCGTCTTTATCTAAAGAAACCATCAATACCTTAAAATTTGATAATGTTATTTCTTTTGACACAAAGAATGGAATTTTTGAATGCCAGAGTGGATTGACACTTGATAAAATTTTAGAAATCATCGTTCCGAAAGGTTGGTTTTTGCCTGTAACACCGGGTACAAAATTTATTACAGTTGGTGGCGCTGTAGGTAGTGATGTGCATGGAAAAAACCATCATGTGGATGGCTCATTTTCCAATCATATAGTGGAGATGGAACTGGTATTGGCAAACGGTAATACAATGATTTGTTCGCCTGGTAAGAACCCTGAACTTTTTGAGGCCACTTGTGGTGGAATGGGCTTAACCGGTTTGATAACAAGGGTGAAATTCAGGTTGAAAAAAATTGAGACATCTTATATCAAACAGAAACAGGTAAAGGCTGAAAACCTAGATGAGATTATCCGTTTGTTTGATGAATATAAAGATTCAACTTATTCAGTTGCATGGATTGATTGTTTGAAAAAAGGAGAACATTTCGGCAGGAGTATTTTGATACTCGGCGAGCATGCTACTGTTGCTGACCTGCCTGAAAAACTAAAAGCTGACCCGTTGAAACTACCACCAAAAAAAAGCATCCCATTCCCTTTTAATTTACCATCATGGGTGTTGAATAGTTTTACTGTAAAGCTTTTCAATTTTTTATATTATGGTAAAAACTTTAAAAAAGAAATCCACAATGTTGTCAGTTATGAACCTTTCTTTTACCCGTTAGATGCTATTTTAAACTGGAACAGGGGTTATGGGAAAAAAGGTTTTGTGCAATACCAGTTTGTTTTGCCGTTACAGGCAAAGCAAGGCCTTGTTGAAATATTGCACCGTATCAGCGATAAAGGTTTGGGCTCTTTTCTTGCTGTATTGAAAGTGTTTGGAAAACAGGAAAGCATGATTTCATTTCCAAAAGAAGGATACACTCTGGCGCTTGATTTTCCTGTGCGGGATGGATTGTTTGAATTTTTAGATGAATTAGACCAGGTGGTGTTACAATATGGTGGCCGTTTATACATGAGCAAAGATGCACGTATGAAACCTGGTGTATTAAAAGCAGGATATCCTAGGTTGGAAGAATTTAAACGCATTGTTCAGCAATATAATCCCGATAGAAAAATTCGTTCAGTACAATCAGACAGGCTTGAGTTAACAACATAAACATTGTTGTTGTTTGAAATAGTCAAAGACCCGAAATTTGCAAACCAGATGTCACAACATTCAACAGTATTAGTGTTACAACTTGCGTTCAAACAGGCAGGTATAAAAAAGAAGAAAAAAGATTCGATGCCGGTAAACTAAAAAAATTTCTTACGGCTTAATACAATTATGGCAACAGTTTTATTGTTAGGAGCTACATCAGATATGGCAGTGGCTATGGCCCGCACAATGGCTGCAAAAGGATATGACATACAGTTGGCAGCAAGAAATTCAGGCAGGCTAAAACCTTTGCAGGGTGATATTACGGTGAGATATGGTGTGAACTGTACAGTGCATGAATTTGATGCAACAGCTTTTGCTTCGCATCATGATTTTTATTATTCATTAAACCCAAAACCTGATGTTGTAATTTGTGTGTTCGGATATATGAGTGATAATGTTGCTGCATGTAAAAACTGGGATGAAGCATCGAAGATGATTAACAGCAATTACACCGGTGCTGTTTCTATTTTGAATATTGTGGCCGAAGATTTTGCTGAAAGAAAAAGTGGTACTATTGTAGGTATCAGTTCTGTTGCAGGTGAACGTGGCAGGCAAAGCAATTATATTTATGGTAGTGCGAAGGCGGGGTTCACTGCATATTTATCAGGATTGAGAAACAGGATGTATCATTGCGGTGTTCATGTGGTGAGTGTGTTGCCGGGATTTGTGGATACGAAAATGACAGCAGGATTAAATTTGCCACCATTGCTTACAGCCAACACACAACAGGTGGCTGATGCAGTGGAAAAAGCAATTCGTAAAAAACAAAATATTGTATATGTGAAATGGTTCTGGAAATGGATTATGACAATCATAAAAAACATTCCGGAAAGCATGTTCAAGAAAAAGAAACTGTGATGGATTTTGTAGCGCCAAATAAACCTGATGAAATCGCCTTTTTTGACTTTGATGGCACGATAACATCGAAAGACACTTTAGCTGAAATACTGAAATATATTAAAGGTAAGTTCAGTTATTACTTCGGCATTTGTATTTTATCACCCGTTATTGTTGCTTATAAAACTGGTATCATTTCTAATCACCGTGCAAAAGAAATTTTGCTGATATATTTTTTGCGGGGAATGGATATCGTTGCGTTCAACGAATATTGTCAAAAGTTTACTGAAGAAAAATTGCCGGGCCTTTTAAAAAAAAGTGCATTGCATGAAATCAGGAAGCACCTGCAACGAAGGACTCCTGTTGTAATTGTTTCTGCCTCTCCTGAAAACTGGATTTTCCCCTGGTGTTCCAAATATAATATTGAATGTATTGCTACTAAGCTACAGGTAAAAGACAGCAAACTCACAGGAAAAATAGAAGGGAGAAATTGTTCTGGTAAAGAAAAGGTTAAACAAATTAAAGAACAATTTGACCTTACAGAATTTAAAAAGATTTATGCTTACGGTGATTCTCCTGAAGATTTATACATGCTGGAACTGGCAACAGAAAAAAATTATAAACCCTTCGAACGTTTTTCTTACTGATTATTTTCCATCTTTTTCTAAAAACTAAATCTTATTTTAACCATTACTCTTTCACAATAATTCTGGAATAAGTATCCGCACCAGCTTTTACACGAATAGTATAAGCTCCTTTTGCAAGGCTTTGCATATTGATGAATACCTGTTGTGTGCCTGCAGGTAATATTCCTTTATCAGCATTTGTTACTACTCTGCCATCCTGCGCAAATACTCTGACAGTTACTGCTGATGGAGAAGAAAGATTTAGTTCAACTATTGCCATATCCTTTACAGGATTGGGATATAAACGCCATTGCACAAGATTTTTTAAGTTTAATGCCAGCACTTTTGAATAAGAATATTTACCATCCATATCCACCTGTTTCAAACGGTAATAAGTTGTAGTTGCATGCATGTCCTTGACAGAAATATCCCGGAAGGTATATTGTTTGATTTGTGTTGAGTTGCCGGTGCCTGCAACAAACCCGATGTTGCTGAAGTTTTGTGCATCTTTGCTTCTTTCAACATAAAAACCTTTATTGTTATTTTCCATTGCAGTGCTCCAGTTTAAATAAACAACATTATCTTTTATAAAGCCACCGAAATTTAATATGCTTACCGGCAGTACAATGCCACAGCCATCAGGAGTATTGCTTAAATAAGGGAACACAAACAGGCTGACATCAAGACCACCATTATTGCCTGCATAGGTTTCATTTACTGCCTGCCAGTGTGTGGTAGAATTGTCTAAAAAAAGCTGGTAAGCTGCACCTGCTGTTTCATCATCAGCGCTTGTAATAATTGCTAAAGAATCCCTGGTGCCACCACCCCATGTAAAATTTGAATGGTCAATTGAAATATAAAAAACTTTTGAAGCTGGCACTGCTATAGGAGCAGTGAACATAAAAGTAGTCAAGTCATCATTTAAAACGTCCTGGTGCACCTGGCTTAGTTTTACTGAAGTGCTGCCAAGCAGATTGCCCGGATAACCACTGTTGTCATCATATACTTTTAAAATAAGGTCTTTATCTAAATCTTCTGATTTATTGCTGTTGGCATAAGCAAAATAAACTGAAGCGCCACTAATATAATTACTGTTAGCCCCTGATGCAGTAAACACATTGGCATCTTCGATAATTGAAAATCCACTGTTTTTGCCAACCCCAAATGTGTAACCACCATTCGGGTTTTCATAATAGTATTGGCTCCAGTTATCAGCAGTGAGAAGGTTCACTGTATCGCATGCGCCATTGATATTCTGTGAACCAAAACCAGTGTGGCGGTTTTGATGCAGGTTAATTTTTTTTGCAGGGACTGCTTTTGCTTGTAACCTCAATTGTGCATTTGAATGTACACAAAGCATAACCATGAAAGATGTAAGCAGGAGGAGTGTTTTTTTCATAAAATATCAGAATAATTTATTATTTTTTCAGAACTGTCAAATGATAAAAAGCATCCAGGAATTTAGTCTTCAAAATAGTACCAACCGGTTTGTAAGCGTTCAATGTTTTCAATAAAAATTATACGGCCTTTCAATGAATAAAATTATCTATCTTATTCCAAACTGCAATCTTCACTTCAATAAATTTCAGCTTTATTACTACCTGAAAAAGATTTTTTTTAAATAAAAGTTTTTATACCTGGAACACACCAAGTTTTAGTTCCGCTATGTCAGCATTATTATTGGCAGCAGCAATGGCCTCACTTATCAGTATCCTTGTATCAGAAGGGTCAATGATATCATCCACCCATAATCGTGCTGCGGCATAGTAAGGTGTTGTTTGCTTATCATATCTTGATTTAATCTTCTCGAGTAATTCTTTTTGTTCTGACTCACTGATATTTTTTCCATGCATCTGAATCTGCAACAAAGTGTTGGCAGCCTGGCCTCCACCCATTACAGCAATTTTTGCACTCGGCCATGCATAAATAAATCTCGGGTCATACGCCTTGCCACACATCGCATAATTACCGGCGCCATAACTGTTACCTGTAATGATGGTAATTTTCGGAACAACAGAATTGGCAACTGCATTCACCAACTTTGCACCATCTTTAATGATGCCTGCATGTTCACTGCGGCTGCCCACCATAAAACCTGTTACATCCTGTAAAAAAACAAGTGGAATTTTTTTCTGGTTGCAATTCAAAATGAAACGGGCTGCTTTATCTGCGCTGTCATTATATATAACACCGCCCATCTGCATTTCACCTTTTTTAGTTTTTACAATCAATCTCTGATTGGCAACAAAACCCACTGACCATCCATCCACTCTTGCATAACCACAGACAATTGTTTTGCCATAATCTTCTTTAAACTGTTCAAATGAACCTGCATCAGCAATACATTCAATCAGGTCAACCACGTTGTAGGGTTTGGCATTATTGGCGTGCATGATGCTGTAAATTTCATCACTGCTTTTTGAAGGCTGTTTGGCTTCAATCCTGTTGAAGCCTGCCTGCACAGGAATACCCAATTTACTGATGATACTTTTAATTTTATCAAGGCATTCCTGCTCTGTTTTAAACTGGTAATCTGCAATACCACTGATGGCATTATGAGTTTCAGCGCCGCCTAAAGTTTCTGCATCTATATCTTCACCGATAGCAGCTTTAACGAGGTAAGGCCCTGCCAAAAATATACTACCGTTACCTTCTGCCATAATGGTTTCATCACTCATGATAGGAAGATAAGCTCCACCTGCTACACATGCACCAAGCACTGCAGCAATTTGCGTTATACCCTTTGCGCTCATCCGGGCATTGTTGCGGAAGATGCGCCCGAAATGTTCTTTGTCTGGGAAAATTTCATCCTGCATTGGCAAGAAAACCCCGGCACTGTCAACAAGATAAATGATGGGTAAATTATTCTCCATTGCAATTTCCTGCATCCTTAAATTTTTCTTCCCGGTGATAGGAAACCATGCGCCTGCTTTCACTGTCTGGTCGTTGGCAACAACCACACACTGTCTACCACTGATGTAGCCGATACCTGCAACTGTGCCACCTGCGGGGCATCCACCATATTCAGCATACATTTCATAACCTGCAAATGCACCTATCTCTACAAAAGGTTTATCGTTGTCAATTAAATACTGAATGCGTTCCCTTGCTGTGAGCTTCTTTTTCTGTTTCTGTTTTTCGATTGATTTTTTACCACCGCCCAGTTTGATTTTATCAAAATGATTTTTTACATCACTCAATAAAAGTTTCATCCAGTCGTAGTTACGTTGCTGTTCTATATTCATGCAAACAATTCGTTGATTGCGGCAAAGATAACTGGTGTTTGGCATTGTGCATTTTAGGGTATTAATTTTGCCGCATGAATTTTAAAGATGTACAAGAGCTCATCAGAAACAGGCGCAGTTGTAAACCTGCGTTGATGAATGGAAAAAAAATAGATGATGCAGTGATACAACAGTTGCTTGAACTGGCAGATTGGGCGCCAACACACGGCCACACTGAACCCTGGCGTTTTGTAGTTTTTGCCAATGAAGCCGTGCAGCAATTCTGTAAAGAACATTCTGCTTTATATAAAGAGAATACACCTGCTGAAAAATTTGAAACATCGAAATATGAAAAGACACTGCACAATGGTGATAATGTTTCTCACATCATTATTGTGTATATGAAAAGAGGTGATAACCCAAAGATTACAGCAAAGGAAGAAATATGTGCTGTTGCAGCGGCAGTGCAGAATATTTTATTGGGGGCATCTGTATTAAACATTTCAGCATTATGGAGTACGGGTGGAGTAGTACTTCGTCCTATCATGAAAAAATATTTTGGGTTGAATGATGCAGATGAACTGATTGGATTATTATACCTGGGTTATTCTGATAAAGCAGCAAAAACAGGTGAGCGCATTGTTGCATTGCATGATAAAATCGAATGGAGGGGATGATATTGCATTGATTGATTTTAACTCAATAATTTTTTTGAAAAATTATTGCATAATCTTTTTGTATTTATCAATGTTGATGATAAAGACACTGAGAAGAATTATTGCCAATGCATAAATCTGGATGCCTGTTATTTTTTCATTTGCAAACAAAGCCCCCAATAACACTGCTACGACCGGGTTGACATAAGAATTAGTACTAACCTGAGTGGCAGGCCTCACATCAAGCAGCCATATATAAGCGCTATAACCCAGTAATGAACCCATCACTACAAGATATATTAATGAATACCAGGCTTTGGGCTGCACAGTGCCCCAGTTGAAATGACTTATCTCGCCGTTTAAAAGAGCAATGATGATAAATGTAAGCCCCGCGGCAATCATTTGCCAGGCCGCATTAACTGACGCATTTCCTGAAGTGTAATATTTTGAATACAATGAACCATAGGCCCAGGAAATATTTCCTGCAACAATAACCAACAGACTGATGATAAGTGGCCCGTTGTGTGGAGCTTTTAAATTTTCCAATACTTTTTCACCAAGCAGTAATGCAACACCTACAACACCCATAATTACACCAATGATAATTTTGTAATTGGACAAATTCCGTTTAAGGTTGCGCCGGTCAAATAATACTATCCAAACAGGTGTAACGCTCACTACTACCGCAACAAATGAACTTGGCAAAATTTGTTCGGCCCAGATGACTGAACCTGTGCCTGCAAACAATAAAATGTTCCCGGCAATAAAAGCGGTTTTTAAAATTGGTGGATGAAATATTTTTTCTTTTCTCAAAGCACACCACACCAGCATAATGATGCCGGCAATCGAAAAACGCAAAGCGCCCACCATAAATGGTGGAAAGCTTACTTCTGCTGCCTGTATAAAAAAATAGGTGGAACCCCACACTATATAAATAACTGCAAATGCACCTATGACCTTTAATAACGGAGCCTGTTCATTCTTGTTTGGCATGAGTGTGCAAAGATGCAGTAAGTTTTAATCTTTATGATGTTGGAGCTAAATTGTTTTTATAGACGGCAAAATTGAATAGCTTTTATTCCAAAAAAATTATTTCAAAAACTATTGCAACAAAGTGGCATTTATTTTCCTGTAAATTTTTCTTTTTGGAAACCATGTTGCAATTAATTCGAAAGTGCCAGTCTAATTTTGCCAAATAATATGGCACACGATCATAGTCATCACCACCACGAACATGCAGCACCGCAAAATGTCAATGCTGCATTTATTGTAGGTGTTAGTTTAAATTTTCTTTTTGTAATCATTGAAGCTGTTGTTGGTTTTTATGTCAACTCACTTTCATTGCTGAGTGATGCCGGCCATAATTTTGCAGATGTAATTGCTTTGAGTTTGTCATTGCTGGCGTATCGTTTAATGCGTACGAGTTCAAATAAGAATTATACTTATGGTTACAGGAAAACATCAATACTCGTTGCGTTGTTCAATGGCATGGTGTTAATGGTTTCCATCGGCGCTATTGTTTATGAAGCCATACACAGGTTATTTCGACCCGAGCCATTGCCTGGTGATACTATCGCATGGGTAGCAGCTATTGGTATTGTTATTAATGGTGTTACAGCATTGATGTTTATGTGCGACAGGAAAAAAGACCTGAACATCAAAGGCGCTTACCTGCATTTGCTGAGTGATGCTTTGGTGTCGTTGGCTTTAGTAATTGGTGGCATCATCATTCAGTTCACTGATTGGTTCTGGATTGACCCTGTGTTAAGTATTATTGTCGCATTGACAATTCTTTTCAGCACCTGGAATTTGCTCAAAGAAAGTCTGCGTTTATCATTGGATGGTGTGCCTGCTGATATGAACCTGCAACAGGTAAAAGATGCTGCTGTAAAAATTAAAGGCATTGAAGAAATACATCACATTCATTTATGGGGAATGAGTACTACAGAGAATGCTTTGACTGCACATATCGTTGTAGATGCCGGCATCAGTTTGCAACAGGTTGAAAAAATTAAACATGATTTCCGACATGCATTGGAACACCTGAATATACAACACACTACATTGGAAGTTGAAAGCAGCGATATGAATTGTGAAGCAAAAGAACATAGGGCAGTATAAATCTGAATCCTATTTTCCTTTCACATGTCTTTTGTAAATTTTTAAAATTCTTTTTCCGGTTTGTTGGTTGAATTTGTCTGCTTTTTTTCATCAACGATTTATTCAATAAGCTATTATAGATTTTATGTTAGAACATCAAAGTTCTTTTCAGAAAAATCTGAATTCTAATAGAGAAAAAAATAAAACAATTTGATTGGATAATTGCCTTCGTGCATGCATTGAAGCTAAAGGCCTAATGGAGTATTGCTGTTCATTTTATTACACCTGACTGTACGATACCGGACAGTTTTTTATTTTTCATTTTATAACTTATTGAAAATTAAACCGCTCATTGATGGCATATTCATTGAATGAAAAATGGTGTTTTGAGTTTATGCATTTTGTAAAATGAAGGCAACACATTAATAAATCATCTGCAATGTTTAAAAATTACCTGTTACTGGCTGTAAGAAATATGCGCAAAAACAAGCTGCACACTTTTATTAATATAGGAGGGATGGCAGTGGCATTCACATGCAGCATTTTTATTTTATTGCTGGTGTATCGTCATTTTACTTATGATGATTTTGAATTGAATAAAGACAATATTTATAAAGTATATACTCAATCAATCGGCCCTTCAGGTGAAGAGACTGGTACTGCAATGGCGTACCCGTTGACACCTGCATTAAAGACAGAAAATATTGGTGTGGAATGGGCAACATCCATATTGAACCGTGGCAGGTTAGTACGGTATGGTGAAAAGACGCTTGATATGCAGACTACCCTTGTTGACCCTGATTTCCTGAAGATGTTTACATTTCCTGTTGTGCAGGGAAATGCTGTAAACCCATTAAGCAGTACAAGCAATACTGTGTTGACTCAACTTACTGCTGAAAAACTTTTTGGAAAAGAAAACCCAATTGGTAAACAGGTGGAAGTAAAATTAAGTGGGCAGTGGTACAAACTTATTGTTTCTGCAGTTGTAAAAGATGTACCTAATAATTCAACCATCAAATTTTCATTACTGGCACGTACAGAATTGGATCCTGATTATGCAGCTATTTATCAAACCTGGGATAATCAGAACCATCCTGTTTATGTGCAGTTGAAAAAAAATATAACACAGCAACAGGCAGAAAGCAGGTTAAGGTTTTTGTCAAAAAAATACAGGCCCGAAGATGCAGCGGTAGAAAAAAGAAATGGATATATAGCAGATAAAAATGGTGACTTTCATAGTTTCCATTTGTTGCCGTTTACGCAGGAACATTTTTCACCTGCATTAAGCAACAGTAGTTCTGTTAGCAAACCTTTTTTATATGTTCTGATTTTGATAAGCTGTGTGATATTGTTGATTGCATCTTTCAATTTCGTAAATCTTAATGTGGGTTTGTCATTTACAAGGACAAAAGAAATCGGTATCCGTAAATGTCTTGGTGCAGGTAAAAAACAAATCTGGTTGCAGGTGTGGGGTGAAAGTTTCATAATGGTATTGGTGGCAGTATTTTTTTCTCTTGGCGGAATTATTTTATTAATTAAAAATTTCAACGAGACATTCAGCAATACAATGGATGCAGGGATGTTGCTGCAACCTGTTGTTGCAGGTATGATTGTTTTAATGATGGTAATAGTTTCATTTATTGCTTCAGGTTATCCATCATCAATCATGGCGAGGCTGAAAACAGTAGAAATATTAAAAGGCAAACTCACTGTAAAAAGACCAGGTGGGTTGCGTAATGCGCTTATTGTAACTCAATTTGTCATAGCCATTGTGTTGATTTGTTGCACGATGATTATTTATCAGCAATTTGATTACCTGCGGTCAGCACCATTGGGTTATAATACAACAACATTGATAAGCATCCCGATAAAAAATAATGATAAAGGAAAAGATATTGTGGATCAAATGCGTACCAGGCTTGCAACACAGGGGTCTGTTATTTCTGTTACAGGCAGTGATGTAAACCTTGGAATTGGTAGTGATCATAGTTCGAGTACATCCATTACATGTTTTACTTATGGTGATAAAACGATATGCGGCCAAACTTTGTATGTTGGTAATGATTTTTTAAAGACTCTTGGAATAAAGCCTTTAAACGGCCATGATTTTTCAATGGATTATGCTGCTGATACCGGCACCACACTGATTGCAACAAAGAGTTATGCTGAACAGTTTGGAAAAAATACAACAGCAGGCTTTTCATATTTTAATGATAGCGCTGAACCGAGAATTACTATTGCAGCTATCATCCCTGACATACGGTTAAAATCATTCAACGATATTCAAAAACCCTTAGCAATTTTTCTTACAAAAAGCGAAAGGTTAAATTATATATGGATCAGGGTGAGAACGGGTAACCTTTCAGCAACAATGGATCTCGTTAAAAAAACTTATGCATCAGTAGAGCCTGGCGTTGAGTTTAATGGCTCTTATGTAAATGAAAATATTGACAGGATGTATAGTGAAGAACGGATGATGGCAAACCTGTTTTCTGGTGCAGCAATTATAGCTATCATACTTTCCTGTATGGGTTTGTTTGGAATGGCGTCTATTATTACAAGACAAAGAATAAAAGAAATTGGAGTGCGTAAAGTATTGGGTGCATCAGTAAGCGGGATAGTTGTTTTGGTGGGTAAAGAATTTATCAGGCCTGTGATCATTGCTTTATTTATTGCAGTACCTATTGCATACTGGGCTATGATGAAATGGTTGCAGAATTATTCTTTACGCATTCATATTGAATGGTGGGTATTTGTGTTGGCCGGTGTGGCAGCAATTGTAGTTACTGCTTGTACTATCAGTTTTCAATCAATCAAAGCTGCCATGGCCAACCCGGTAAAATCATTGAGAACGGAATAGTAGTTGATAATTGATAATTGATAAATCGTAACCTGCCTTCGGCAGGCAGGTTCGTAATTCGTAATTTTTAATTCGTAATTTTTAATTCGTAATTGATAATTGATAAATCGTAATTCGTAATTCGTAATTTTTAATTGAAAAAAATGTTTAAAAATTATTTCAAAACAGCGTTTCGCAACATCAGGAAAAATAAGTTGTATTCAGCCATTAATATTTTCGGGTTGTCTGTTGGGTTGTGTGCCTGTTTGTTGATTGGGATATATATCAACCATGAATTGAGTTATGATAAATTTAATGTGAATGCTGACCGTATTGTGCGTGTAACGATGGATTATGGTTCAGGTGGTACTGATAATAATGTTGCATATACGGGAACAAAAGTAGGCCCGGAGTTTAAACGCAGGTTCCCTATGGTGAAAGATGAAGTACGCACATTCATCAGCCATAATGTTGTGAAAAGTGGTGATAAAATGTTTGATGAACCACGCATCTTATATGCGGATTCACCTTTCTTCAAAATGTTTTCATTTCATTTTATTGAAGGCAACCCTGCCACTACTTTGGATGCTACTGATAAGATTGCTATTTCAGAGTCAATGGCGAAAAAATATTTTGGTAATAATGATGCGATAAATAAAATTATAACAAGTGGAGGTAAGGACTTACGTGTATCTGGTGTGTTTGAAGATGTGCCTCAGAACTCACAATTGAAATTTGATTTTGCAACGTCATTCCTGAACCTCGGCAACAATGTAAAAACAGAAACCTGGTGGACAGCTAACTGGATCACTTATCTGCTGGTGCAGGACAAAAAGGATATTCCACAATTGCAACGCCAGATTAATGATTTCACTTCTACGGCATCTTTCAAAGCTGATGCTGGTTTGGAAGGACAGGATTACCTGCGTTATAATCTTGAACCATTAACGAGGGTGCATCTGTATTCATCATTGCCAGGCTTTGAACCCAATGGTAGTATAACATACATTTATATGTTTGCCATCATTGCTTTGATGATTCTGATTATTGCCTGTGCCAACTATACTAATCTTGCAACTGCACAGGCATCCGGCAGGACTGGTGAAATAGGAATGCGTAAAGTAATGGGAGCATCAAAGAGAATGGTTTTTACACAGTTTATGGGTGAATCATTTCTGATAGCATCCATTGCAGCAGTGATAGCTTTTATTCTGAGCATATTGCTGTTGCCATATTTTAATGAGGTTACCGGTATGCATTTTACTTCACAGGTGTTGATACAGCCTTTGCCGGTAATATCATTGGTATTGTTTACTGTGGCAGTTAGTTTCTTTGCAGGCATATATCCTGCATTGGTATTGTCAGGGACTGCAATCATTGGGGTATTGAAAAAAGGCTTCCGTTTTACAGGTGGCAACAACCTGCTTCGCAAATCCCTGATCGTTACCCAGTTTGGTATTTCCATTTTTCTCATTATTTACACTGTTATCATACTTCAGCAGATGCATTTTATGCAAACAAAAAACCTTGGGTATGATAAAGATCATCTGCTTGTATTACCGATAGGTGGTAATATGAGTAATCATTTCAAATTGCTGAAAGATGCATTTGCGCAGGTGAAAGGAGTGGAAAGCGTTACTGCATCTTATGATACACCTGAATATGTGGGCTGGGGAGATGGTATTACAGTTATAGATGAAAAAGGTAAACATGAAATTTCATTGACTGCTATGCCTGTAGCGCTTGATTTTACCAGGACTACAAAAATGCAAATAATAGCAGGAAGGGATTTTAACGAATCCGACTTTGCGATGATGGATACTTCCAATGGTGGAATAAATTATAAACAACCATACATCATTAATGAAACGCTTGCTAAAAAAATAGGGTGGACACCTCAGCAGGCTATTGGCAGGCAGATTGAAAAGGGGCAAGCCGGGCCTGTAGTAGGTGTAGTAAAGGATTTCAATTTCAACAGCCTCAAAGAACCTATTGGCCCGATGCTGATATTTCTTGGTCCTGGTTATTCACGAAATTTTTTATTGCGCATCAATGGCAATGATTTGCAGGCTACATTAGGCAGGCTTGAAGTGGTATGGAAACAAAGGGTACCTGACAGGCCTTTCAATTATCATTTCCTCGATGACGATTATAACAAACTTTATCTGGCTGAGCAACGTACATCTGTTTTGTTTACGATGGCTGCCGGCCTGGCAATTATTCTTGCATGCCTCGGATTGTTTGGACTTGCAGCATTTACAACAGTGCAGCGTACAAAAGAAATCGGAATAAGAAGGGTGTTGGGGGCCAACATTGGCAATATTACTTTACTGATAGCAAAAAACTTTTTATTGTTGGTAGGAGTAGCCATACTCATTGCAACACCATTGGCCTGGTGGGTTGGAAAAAGCTGGTTGCAGGATTATGCTTATCGCATACCTGTGAATATGTATGTTTTTGTAATAACAGCATTGGTCACGGTATTGATAGCTTTGATAACGGTGAGTTTTCATTCAGTAAAAGCTGCATGGATGAGCCCGGTAAAAAGTTTGAGGACAGAATAAGAACTTCTGCCTGCGGGTTGCAAAACTTATCCCTGAACTATTAGGTAGATTTATGTATGCATAGAAAAACATAAGAAACAAAAAATGCTTTTTTTTGTAATATCTTTATTTGAAACAAAACAAAAGCATGCCTGAAAGAAAAGAAAGGTTTACTGTATCAAGACGAAAGAAAATCCTGGAGCATATAAAAGAAACAGGTGAGGTGATGGTGTCGCAGTTGAGCAAAGAATTTAATGTGAGTGAAGTGACAATCCGCAATGATCTTGGCCACCTCGAAAGAAAAAACCTGTTGGTGCGTGCAAGAGGAGGCGCTATCCATACTGAAAACCTGGTGAGCATTGATCAGCGTATCGCAGAAAAACATAAACTACATTCTGTTGAAAAAGCTGCTATTGGTAAGCTCGCTTCTTCGCTCATCAATGATGGCGATACAATTATTATTGACAGTGGCACTACCACATCTGAAATAATAAAACACATAGATGGTATCAGGCATTTGAATGTAATTACCAATGCGCTCAATATTGCTGATCTGTTGATGGCACACAGCGCTGTTAATGTGATCATCCCAGGTGGTTATCTCAGGCAAAATGCAATGAGCCTTGTTGGGCCTTTGGCTGAAAAAAACCTGCGTAGTTTTTTTGTAGATAAAGTTTTTTTAAGCACTGATGGCTTTGATACAAAGCAGGGAATTTTTACACCCAATATTGATGAAGCACATTTAAATGAAATCATGATTGAGATTGCGAAAGAAGTAATCCTTGTTACCGACAGCAGCAAGTTTAAAAGAAAAAGCCTTGCATTTATCTGCGGTTTAGATAAAATTCAAAAAGTAGTTACAGATAAAGGCATCGAACAGGATGATAAAAAGCGCCTTGAAGATGCGGGTATAGAAGTCTTGATTGCAGAATAAATTTTTCTGTTGATAATTTTCAGCAGAGCAAGAACTATACATTTCCGTATTAACCAGGAGAAATTTATTTCATTTTATTAAATGCATCCAAAATCAGGTTATATGAATTCATTGAAAAAATTATTTCAATCGTTCGAGGACACCTTTTCGCTTTACGATATTTTTATAATCCCACTGAATTTCTCTACCTTTTAGAAGCCAACGTTTAAGATCGGTTTTATTGATTTGCTTTGTATTGGTATAACGGATTTCTGCTGCTTTAAAACTCCCTTCATTTTGTAATTTTTCTTCATCAAAAGATTGCCCACTCCAAAACAATAGACGAACAGAATCTTTCAGCTTGCTGTATCCTGCAATTGGATTGCCATCTAAAAACCAGACAGGATGAGCATGCCAGATTTTATTTTCTGCTTCAGGTAAATGTTTGTTGATCTCGTGATACAGTAAATTACAGATTTTTCTATCTTCTTCAGCTTGTGCATTGTTATATGCCTCTACTTCTTTGTTCATAGGTTTTGTATTATAAACTACGAATTTATGGTGTTGCCATGGCAATTTATTTTTTAGGAATAGAAATTTTATCTCTAAATATTTGGATGACCTATAGCTTCAAATTATGATGAAACATTAAAGAAAAAAAAGTCATAAATACTTTCTCCAACTTTTCAATAATGATGATGATAAAAAAAGCAGCCAACCGGCTGCTTTGATTTATGAAAGTTGTGATATGTATTATTTCTTCTTGTGTTCACCAGCTCTTCCCAGTGGTTTGTCTTTTGCGAAATCAATGAGTATCGGAGCTGCAACAAAGATGGATGAATAAGTACCGGTAATTACACCTATCAACATTGCAAATGCAAAACCCCTGGTTACTTCACCACCAAAGATGAATAATATCAAAAGGGTTAAGAATACAGTTAATGAAGTCATCACTGTTCTGCTCAGTGTCTGGTTGATTGCACGATTGATAATATGCTCTTTGGTATCGCCACGCATCAGGCCTGAATCTTCACGAATACGGTCATAAACGATGATAGTATCATTCATAGAGAAACCAATAACCGTGAGTATCGCTGCAATAAAATACTGGTCAATTTCGAGCGGGAATGGTACCACGCTTTTTAAGAAACTAAATACCGAAAGTGTAACCAATACGTCATGCAGTAATGATACAATGGTACCGAGAGAATATCTCCAGTCACGGAAACGAATGAAAATGTACAAACAGATAATGATGATAGAAAAAATAGTTGCTTTCTTGGCGCCGCTTTTCAGGTCATCAGATATTGAAGGCAATACTTTTTGTGAAGCCTGTTTGTATTTTGATTGGAATGTACTGTAAGATGTTCCTTCAGGCAGGAATTTTTTCAAACCAGTATATAAAGTTTTTTCTACAATTGAATCTACATTCTGCCCAGGTTGATTGATTAAATACGCAGTTGTAATATTTAACTGGTTTGCAGAACCAACAGTTTTTACAATTGGCAAATCTTCAAATACAGGTTTTAAAGCATCTGCTACTTCGGTAGTATTATAAGGTTTGTCAAATGCAATTGTATAACTGCGGCCGCCTTTAAATTCTACGCCTTCATCAAAACCGTGGAAGAATGAACCCACACCTAATATCAATACAACAACAGAAATACCATAAGCCACTTTCCTGTATTCAATGAATTTGAAGTCTGCATGTTTGAATACTTTCTCAGAAACTTTTGTGAAGTATTTAAAGTGCCTTTGTTTATTGGTATAGAAATCTGTGATTAACCTTGAAATTAATATACCGCAGAACAATGACAAGGCTATACCAAGCATCTGAGTAGTTGCGAAGCCAAGCACCGGGCCAAGACCAAAAATGAATAATATAGCTGCAGTCAGGAAGGTTGTAACGTGAGCATCAATTACAGGTGCATAAGAACGTTTATATCCATCACTGACAGCTAAGATATAACTCTTGCCTTTGGTCAGCTCTTCTTTAATTCTTTCAAAGATGATTACGTTGGTATCCACTGCCATACCGATTGTTAATACCAAACCCGCTATACCCGGCGCGGTCAATGTAAAGCCAAGGGCGCTCAAAATGCCAATCGTAAACAGCAGGTTTAATATCAATGCAATATTAGCTACCCATCCACCAGTATTATAGTAGATGAGCATCAAAATAAAAATCACAATGAATGATACAAGGAAAGACATTGAACCACCTCTTACCGCATCCTGGCCAAGTGTAGGGCCAACCTGTTGTTCAGCCACTATTTTAGCAGGCGCAGGTAACTTACCAGATTTCAAAATATCTGCAAGGTCTGTAGCTTCTGTCTGGCTGAAATTACCGGAAATTTCAGATGAACCATTTGGTATCGGTCCATTTACAAATGGTGCGCTATAAACAACTTTATCCAGGACAATAGCAATGGGTTTGCCAACATTTGCAGTGGTCATTTTTGACCAGATTTTTGCACCAGTGGCATCCATTTCCATTTTAATAGCTGGACGGCCTCTTTCATCATAATCAGAACGTGCATCGCTTACATGTTCACCTTCCAATTGTGCAGTACCGTTATCAAGAGTTTTTACAGCATATAAAACCACAACACTGTTGGCTGCCTGGTTGTCAGTTGATTCTTCAGGTTTACCATATAAAAATTCTAGATTCGAAGGAAATTTTGATTTTACAATATCAAGGTTTAAATATGTATTTAATGTTGCTGTGTCATTGATAGAAACATAGCCAATATTAGCAGGGTATTGTTCTTTGCCTGTGGTTTTATCCTGATAAGGCTGGGCAAACTGAATAATAGAGCGCAAAGGCATTTCCTTTCTTCTGATTTCATTTGAATCAGTTCCGGCTTTAGCTGTTGCGGTGGAACTGGCATTAGTGTTTGGACTTTGAGCATTTCCAAAACCGGCAATCTGGTTTGTATCATTATGAGCAGCAGCCGCATTATTTTTTGTTGTATCTGCCACTGCTTTTGATGATGATGATGTATCGATAGACTTAGCTGTATCTGATACTCCCTTTAAATAATTGGATAAAGATTTTTCGGCTGTTAAAATATTATTGCCAATATCATTTATGTTATATACCTCAAAAAACTGGAGGTTGGCTGTTGACTGAAGATAATGCCTTACTCTTTCAGGATCATTTATTCCAGCCAACTCAATATTGATAATACCCTTTGCAGGGTCTGGATTGATGTTTGGAGATGCAACACCAAACCTGTCAATACGGGTAGTTAATATATTTACTGTATTAGAAAAGGCGCTTACAGCTTGTTCTCTCAGGTACCTGATAACAGCATCATTGGAAGATGTATATGTTACTTTCCCATTACTACGTGTTACAAAATATGGCGCTAATTGTGCACTGGCGCTTGCATTTTGAAATTCAGTATAAAACAAGGAGATAAGGTCTGCTCCTGAAGTAGCTTTCTTTTTTACCGCTGCATCCAATGCTTTGTTGAATGTTGGGTCTTTGGTATAATTAGCCAGCGATTTAATCAATCCGTCAAGGCCTACTTCCATAGTTACACTCATACCACCCTGCAGGTCAAGGCCCAACATTAATTCTTTGTCTTTGGCAGATTGGTAAGTTACCATTCCAAATGGGCCAATCTTGAGGTTTTTAGAACTGTCTAATAAATGTTGCAGCCTTTGTTTTTGAAATACTTCCAGGCTATCTTTATAAAGTTCACGGGTGGCTTTATCACCTGGATATTTTTTATCGGCATCGGGGTAATTAGCTTTGACCCAGGCAGCTGCCTTCTGTTTCATGGAAGATTCATAGCTGCGGACAATAAAGGTAAATGACAATTGGTACAAGCAAATTAGTATCAAAGCAAGCGCAAAAAAACGCACCAATCCTTTCAGTTGCATAATTAAAACGTATTTACATTTTTTTTGAGAGCGGCAAAGATAGTGGTTTGAGCTATATAGTAGAGACAATTTGCATTAATGTAGCAGTTGTAATTAATTTTATTGAAAATCAATGACATAAAGCCTTTAGTTGCTTTGGTATTTATATGGTATTTTAAGAAATGGCCTGTAAGGGTATAAAATTGTTCCCAGTGAAAGAAAAATATTCCTGTTCAGGATTTGGAAATTTACCAGAAATAAAAGGCTATCGGATTAGCTTTGAATAATATTCCTCAAGAAAAGTTTTGCTTAAGATATGGTATTGCACCCACTGTTGTTCGATGGGTAATAAAACCTGTACAGCATCCATATCTGGAAAAACCTTGTAATCAAATTTTGTAATTTTTGTGCTGATATAGCCGGTATAATAAAAATGCATTGCGTGAGTTAGGGCATACCTGAGTTTTTGCAACATCAGAAATTTTCCAAGGCTGAAGATGGCATAATCAGGGTGATAAATATTCATGATGCCTGCAATGGCATCTTTGCCTTTATCAAAAACCCCAACAGCTATCAGCCTGTTTTTATCCCTGACTTTTATCATCAAAGAATCAAATGGCATAGCAAGATAGGGGTGATGCAGATAATCGCTGCAGGTGGGTGATATGGTAAAAGAAACATGACTCTTATAAAATGCATACAACGTTTCAATTTCATCGTCAACGAATGCCGGTTCAATGCTTACAGAAAAACCATTGCATTTTTTCAGGATGTGCTTTGCAGATTTTGAATTATGATAGTTGTTTACCAGGGTACGCAACCAGAAAACAGGAATAGATTTATTTTCTTCGTTAATAAATGTGTCATTACAGGTAAACATCAGGTGTTGCATTCGATAATAACCAGCAGCCAAAAGGTAATCGAGTGTTTCACCTTTAAATCCTCTTTCATCCGCAATTGTATATTGGAAGCTGCTGTTCATAAGGATTTGCAATTTATCAAACCTTGATGAAATAAAACATGATTTAGATTTTAAAACAATTATTTTAGATGTATTAAAAATAAATCTATGACTAAAGCGCTGAATGTAAACTGGCCTGATGCAATCAAGCCTTTATTGAAAAAATATAAAAATGAAAAGCATCCACTGGATTATAAAAACAGGTATCAACTTCTGATTATGGTGGTTTTATCTGCACAGGATACAGACAGGAATATTAATCAACTGGCGCCGGCATTATTTGAAAAGATTCCCAACATGACTGCTCTTTCAAAAACAACAGAAGAAAAATTGCATACATACATCAGTAAAGTGCGGGGCAATTTAAAAAAAGGACAATGGTTGTTGAAAATTGCACAAACATTAAAAGCAGACAAAAACATTCCTGTTACTATTGAAGGTTTAACAGCTTTGCCTGGTATCGGCAGGAAGTCTGCAAATGTAATTTTAAGAGAAAGTGGGTTGCCCCCGGAAGGAGTGATTGTTGATTTGCATACGGTCCGTGTGGCGCCAAGGTTAGGCATTGCTAGCGGTACAGACCCGAAAAAAATTGAACAGCAAATCATGGAAACTTTGCCAAAAAAACAATGGGACGCAGGTATGGCAATGTCGTTTTTAGGAAGGGAGATATGCAGGCCTACGCCAAAATGTGATGAGTGCCTGATGAGAAAAGTTTGCCTGTATTATCATACAGTTATTCATCCATCATAAATAATGCGCAAAACAGATGCATGCTTAACAAATTTATCTTTTAAAAAATATTATGGATGGCAAAATGAAAGTGTTTTCCTGTGAACAATCTTTTTCAAAATGAAGAATGAGTATTTTGAAAAACAATTTTTTTCTTTGAAAAATTATGAATGCTGAAGTCGAATTAAAGTTGGGTGATATTAATGTTCAATCAATCAATGATAGCTATTTTGAAAAATTAAAAATTGGTGTTGATGTTTTAAGGCTTGACAAAATTCATCCTGTTGTCAGCGGGAATAAATGGTTTAAACTAAAATATTATTTGCAACAGGCACATGTGAAAAATTATTCCGGCATTGCCACATTCGGCGGCGCATTTTCCAACCACATCATTGCTACTGCTTATACCTGTTATAAATTGAAAATAAATTGCGCTGGTTTTATCAGGGGCGAAGAACCGAAAATTTATTCACCAACTTTATTGGATGCAAAAGCATTGAATATGCAATTGCATTTTGTGAGTCGTGAACAATACAGGAATAAACAATTTATCATTGAATCGAATCCATCAATGTTTTTTATTCCTGAAGGTGGTTACGGCATGACTGGTGCGAAAGGCGCAGCAGAAATTGTAAATCTTGTTCCTGTTTTTTCTAAGTATCAATATATCGTTTGCGCTGTTGGCACAGGTACAATGATAGCAGGTATTGCCAATGCATCTCATACACACCAGAAGTGTATTGGCATCAGTGTGATGAAAAATAATTTTAGTCTCAAAGATGAATTATCAGCATTAGTGAATGATGCTGCAAGGCAAAGAATTTTTTTAAGGGATGAATTTCATTTTGGTGGTTATGCAAAATATACTGATGAATTAATTGACTTCATAAATTCAGTTTGGAATAAACATCAATTCCCGCTTGACTTTGTTTATACTGCAAAAGCTTTTTATGCATTGTATCAACTGGCTTCAAAAAATTATTTTGAGCCTTCATCAAAAATACTTTTTATTCATAGCGGTGGTTTGCAGGGGAACCGTTCATTGAAAAACAAAATTCATTTTGAATGATTGAAGAAAAGTTTTTTATAGAAAGTGTTGCGGATTTTTTTTGAAAAAAAATATGCATACCTGCTTTCAAAACCCTTTCTTGTATTAATTGATAATTGTAAAAACTTTTTTTATTCTGATTTTTCAGTGCCAGGATGAAAGGTTTGCCATGAATGCCAGAATTCCTGGTATGCTTGAACAGCTTGTAATTTTGTTCCTTTCATTTCTCCATCTATACAAACACCATTGATGCCCCATGTGGAACCTGATTTATCATCTTTTAAAAATGTTGAAGAACTGTCATAACTGAAATGCAAAACTCCATTGATTGTGTTTCTGTTTAAAACATAAAAACTTCTTTCATCTTTACTCATCGTAAGCAATAAGGGCGTACCTGAAAATTCATCTTCCAATATTTTATTTTTTGCAACAGTATTCCAGTCGTAAGCTTTTGAATGGCTATTAATTTTTACACCAATCACCCATGATTTGAATTTCCAGGAAGCACTGTCACGTTTTTCCAGGCTGCTTTTTAAAGTGTCAACATCATATCCTTTGAGGTCTGCATATTCTTCTTTGAAATTTAAATCAGGTTGCAAAACAAAACTGTTGGGATGTAATGCCAGCCAGTTTCCTAAAGACATTTGTTGTGAAGGAATTTCTTTTAGTGATGCACCTTTTAAAATACCTGTAATTGCAGTTCCGTTTTCCTGGCGCCACCAGCTATGAGTTGAAGCATCTTCAAACATTGCATTATAATGGTCCATACCTACCAGCCTGAAATTTTCCAGCTTGCCATTTACAATTGGGCTATATACCCTGCCGGTTCTGCAAACTGTGCAATAAGTTATCATCACAGGCTCACCACCAACAGTATCTATTACCTGGTGATGATAACCGATGATTTCTATCGGGTATGCTTTTGCTACATCATTAATGGCAACACCTAATATTAATTGTTGCCTGTTTGTAGTATCTGCATTTGCGCTTAGCAGCAATTTATTTTTTGGCTGATAAAAAATTTTGTCAGCCAAAAATTTAAAATTGAACATGTAAACTATAACACCATACAAAACTAAAATTGATATAACTAAAATCTTTTTCCATCTCTTGCCTGATTTTAATAATACAAATAGTGGTATGATAGTAATGCAAATTCCAATCAGCCTTAACCACCAGATATTCCTGTTAATGAAATAAGCGATGTCAATAGTATCTGACTGCTGGCTGCCGGGGAAGGGCATTATAAAATAGACACGTAAAACCTCAATAGCAATTAAAAAAAATAAACCAACCGATAGTTGCCAGGATTTCATTTTAAAACAATGTTGTATTGATAAATTGTGAATGGCAGCAGGTCAACAAAGAAAAATCTCTGTATTTATTTGACCAGCTGCCATCCGCAAATAAAACAATTATTGTTCAGTTACCGGCAAAGGAAATTCGCTCCACACATTATCATCAGGCCTGTCTAAAGGCAATTCATCAAGTTTGTTATAACGACGCAGGTCAATCCATCTATGACCTTCAAAGAATAGTGAATACCTGCGTTCATATAATAATTCATCAATAAGTGCATCTTTAGTTTGTGGGCCACTATAATCGCTAAGACCATGTTTATTCCTGATAATGTTCAACGCATTAATAGCATCACCAAAATTATTTAATTGGATATTGGCTTCAGCATAAATCAATATCAACTCTTCATTCCTGATGATTGGTATTGGCGCAGTGCTTGATGTATAAACCCAGACATCCCTGTTGCTACTTAAACCACCTGAGATTGATGCTGTTGAATTACGTAAAGGAGCTTTGTTGATGCGGTCATCGCCTGTCAGGATATCATCTGCATAAGAAGGATGTGCCACACGCACTTCGCCGTTTTGGTTTTGCGGAATGAATGCCGGGTTCAACTGGTCGCCTGAACCTGTCCCGAATACATGATTAACACCTGTATAAAAATCCCCGTTTAAATCGAAGAAAGATTCATTCAATGCGCTTAATGCATCATTCCATTTTTTCTCATAAATATCAACCCTTGCTGCAAGAGCCCTGTTGAATTTTACTAATCCTGCTGCATCATTGAATTGTGAAAATCCCGCCAATGGAAATGATACATCTGAACCATCCAGGTCGCTTTTCCCTTCATCAAGTAAAGATGAAATTCTTGATATCGCAGTATTATAATCTACTATTGGTCCGAGGTTATCCGGGTCTGCAACATCAATGCGGATACCATTTGAATCAGTAAGATTTAAATTCATCAATAACTGGTATGCTTCAATTGTTTTTGCAAAACCGGTATAAGCTTTCTTTTGTGCATCAGTTGCCAATGTTGTGTTGTTGGCAGAAGCAATCAGGGTATTGCAATTTTTTATTACCCTGTACCTGGAAGCCCATGGTGTAGCAATATAAAAATTGCTCCCGCTTAATTCAGCATTATTAGCGCCTAATAAGTCAGTAACATAACGCGGTTCAGAATTTGAAAAATGATAAATTTCTCTTCCGATTGTACTAACATCATCTAAATAAAATGCTACTGAATTTCGCATACCTGATTCTGTGCCACTAACAAGGTTGTTGAGCTCTGCTACAGTTGCATCTTTTTCATAAGCCTCAACAGTAGGACCGTTCAGGTTGCCATAATCTTTTTTGCATGAAAAAAAGAACAACATCGTTGTTGCAAAAAATAACGTTTGAATATTTAATATTTTTTTCATTGTAATAGTTGTTATAATTAAAAGCTTATTGAAATATGAAATTCTGCACGCTTGCTTGCAGGATAAGGGTCAACATCTACACCTGTAGAAAATCCTGTACCGAAGTTGGACACTTCAGGATCATAAGATTTATATTTTGTAATAGTCAGATAATTGTTGAGTGATACCCCCAGCCTGATATCCTTAATAAAAATATTTTTCAGGTCATTAAATGAATAGTACAATCCTATTTCACGCAAACGCAGGTAGCTTGCGTCCTGTACAAAAATCCTTGCACTTGTACCAATCTGCATCATACGATATACTGCATCTGGTACACCCAGCTTATTGGTTACTTTATCATAGTCTGCACTCGTCCCACCAAAATCATTTTCAAGTGATGTCAGGTTGATATTATCTCCACCTTGTTTCCAGTGCAACAGGAATCGTAAACTCAGCTTTCCCCAAAATGTTACTTCATTGTAAGTATTCATTTGAAATTTTGGTTCAGCATCACCCAATACACCAACACCGTTATCACCATCTAATCCAACAATCTGTGTTGCAGATTTACCTTGTTCTATCTGGAATGAACCCAGCACATAACCAAATGAACCTTGTGGTATTGGTGGAATAATTAACCTTGTAACTTTTGATCTGTTCATCCAGAAATTAACAGAAGTATTCCATGTAACATTTCTTGTTTGAACAGGAATTGCATTCATGCCTAATTCAACACCCCTGTTGCGCAGATCGCCCGCATTCAGCCATTTGCTTGAAAAACCTGATGATGCCGGTAAGCTTTGCAACATCAGGAAATCACTGATGCTTTTATTATAGTATGTCAATTCAAAGCTTAACCTGTTATTCAATAAACTAAAATCAATACCTGCTTCCAGTTCTTTCTGTCTTTCAGGTTTGATGTTTGCATCCCCCTGTTGAATATTCACAATTACACCAGGGTTGCCTGCAATATTTGATATTGCCATACCGGTAAACTTACTTCCATAAGCAGGGATATTGTTTGCCTGCCCATAAGCTGCACGAAGTTTAATATTATTAAACAAACCATCTTTTACAATTCCTGAATTGGAAAGGTTCCAGGAAATACCAGCTTTCGGATATGTATAAAATTTTGCAGCATCTCCATTATTACTGCTTCTGTCAAAACGTACTCCTGCAGTTAAAACAACAGCATCATAAATGTTTGCTTCTTCCTGCACAAAAATCCCGGTATTCAGATATTTATTGCGGAATTGTGTTGCGTTTAATGCACCTGCCTGGTTCACGTTGCTCTGCCCAGCTATCACTTGTGTAGCTACATTTAATAAGTTGTTATAATTACCTGACTCCTGTGTAGCACCAGCTGATGTAGTAAGAGATAAGTTATCAGAAGGAGTGAATGTATTTACAAGCGATGCTATATAGTTTGTGTTTAAACTTTTGGTAAAGCCCTGTATAGATGTGCCTTTATTTACAGCCTGCCATTGCAAAACTCCGGGGAATAAAGCTTTGGTTTCAAGGTTGTAAAAATCAATTCCACCCCTGGCAATAAATTTTGTTGTGCTTTTATAATTGCTTTGTAAAATGGCTTCAAGATTCAACCCGGTAATGAACCTGTTTACAGATTCATTGTTTTGCATTAATGCAATTGTCTGCAATGGGTTGGATGAAGCAAATGAATTAGATGGATAAATCCCGTTGGCATCAGGATGTAATTGCGCAAATGAAGGTGTTGAAGATAAAGCAATGCCGATTGTTACACCTGCATTATCATTACCAAACAAACCCCTGTCTGCTGATGAATTAATATAGTTTGTTGTGATGCCCACTTTTACTTTATCAGAAATATGATGATCAACATTAAGCCTTATACTGCTGTTGCGATAACCTGTCCTGTCCACAATACCATCTTCATCTTTTTGTGAAGCTGATAAGAAAAAGGTTGTACGATCATTGCCACCTGTTAAGCTTATTTCGGTATTTCTTGCAAACCCTGTATTGCCATAAATTTCTTTCTCATAATCATAAATATTACCAGATGCCTGTGCATCTGAAAATTGCTGCCTGAGAGCAACACTTGTAGCACTATCGCCTGATAAGCTTGCTGCCTTGTCGGCTGTGAATTGCCTTACACCTAATAATTTTCTTGCGGTGATAGCGCCAAGGTCCTGTGATACGCTTATTATTGTTTTACCCTGTCTTCCCTTTTTTGTTGTTATGATTACAACACCAGCAGCAGCTTTTGATCCATATACTGCAGCAGCAGATGCACCTTTTAAAATTTCAATGTTCGCAATATCCTCAGGGTTAATATCTGCAATACGGCTGGAAGCATTATCCTGTGTTGATGTCATCGAACCACCACTTGCTGCAGATGTGACTGCATTTAACCCGGCAGAGGTAGAGCTGTTATCAACGATTACACCATCTATAACATATAATGGTTGAGTATTCCCATATACAGATGTAACACCACGAAGCTTAACAGAAATTCCACCACCTGGAGCGCCTGTATTTGCATTGATATAAGCGCCCGGAATTTTTCCTTCTAATGCTGCATCTAATGTTTGTGCAGGTGCAATACCACTTAGTTCTTTTGATGAAATGGTAGCAACTGCATTGGCGAGGTTCCTTCTTTTTACTGTAGTGGATAAACCGGTAACAACTACTTCATCAAGATTGGCAACGTCTTGTTCCAACAAAATTTTTGATTGTGTTAATGTATCTGCTTTTAATGTTTTTGATTTGAAACCAGTTGAACTAATTACAATGATCGAGTTGCCTGCATTTGATATTGAAATATTACCACGTGCATCTGTGATGAGTGTCCTTTTGTTATCAACTGAAATTGTTGCTGAAGGCACAGGTTGCCCGTTCGATTCTATGACCTGTAAATAAACTGTATTGTTTTGTGCTGACAACAGCAAAGGCGCCAAAGACAATACAATCAGTGAAATAAATAGAATTGATTTTTTCATGTTTGGTTTGTGTATTTGATTTTTAAATTATTCTTTTATCAAGGTTGAGGTTCAGAAAAAATATAGTTGCCATAACCATGTTCCATGATTTGTTTTTCTCTTTCCATGTAACCGGCAAGATCTGTTGGAGTGTTGGCAGCAAGCCCGTCCACATAACGGTTGAACATACAGAACATAGCAGCGATAAGCACTGTATCATGAATGTCCTTATCGCTTGCGCCAAAGTCTTTTGCTTTTTTAACCTGGTCTTCTGTTACATACCTGCCACCTTTTTGCACGCTTCCTGCAATACTTAACAATGCTTTCATCTTATCAGATAAATCAGCCTGGTTATAATCTTTCTTTACCTGTTCAATCAACTTATTGTTATCATCCAGGTAACAGGTAACTATCGCGCCATGCGATTGATAACAATAAAAACAATCATTGAGATAAGAAACATAAGCGCCAATCAGCTCTCTTTCGGCCATGCTCAGGCTTTCGTTGGTACGAAGCAAAAGATTGGCAAGTGCACCCATGGGTGCTGCAGTCTCAGGGCTAAAAGCCAGTAAGCTTCTGATACCCGGTAAGTTTGGATCTACATTAATGTGCGGCATAATTTTTTTTGAATCAATATTTAATTAAGTAAGTTTTTGTTCAGCGAGTTTTGTTCCTTCCACACGCGCTTTGATTTTTGCAAACGCTGTATCCCTTGATGTGGAAACATCATCTGCAAATGGTGAGAAACCGCAATCGTCTGTTGTGCCAAGTTGGTTTAATGGAATTATTTCTGATGCTTCTAAAATTGTGTCGCGTATTTCTTCAGGTGTTTCAATGCGTGGGTTTATTACATTGGTTACACCAATAAACACTGTTTGATTGGCACCCAGGTTTTCTTTGATGCATTGCAACACATCCTGTTTATTTTTTTCACCTGCATATTCAAGAAAAAAATTACCTGCATTCAATTGAAACAATAAAGGCAGCAAATCAGCATAACTTATATCTGCACTATGCGTTGAATCATGGTCGCCACCAGGACAGGAATGCACACCGATTTTTTTTCTTTCTTCTTCTGAGAAACGGTTAAGCACTTTATTATTTAAATCAATAAAAGATTTTAATAAACCTTTTGAAGGGTCAAGTTTTAATGCAAGCCTTCCTTCGGTAAAATCAATCTGTACAAGATGGGCGCCTGCATTTAAACATTTCCTGATATCGGCTTCTGCTTCATTTACCAAATCATTGATGAATTGTTCCTGTGAATAATTTTCAATTCTTTCCTGTGGATATAACAGGCTGATAGCAGACACAGAAATTACTGCCTGCTTAACCGGCAATGATGTTAGCTGTTTTGCTTTTTTTAAAAAGCTTTCTGCATACGTTGTGTAATGAAAAGGGCCAGATGTAATTTTTGGCAACTGTCTTGTGTGGCCATCTGCAAAAGGGATGACAACTCCATCAGGTGCAAGATTTTTTATGCCACTGATGGGATAAGTTGCAAAACTTGGTTTTGTTTGTTCGCCATCAGTTATAACAGGTGAACCTGTTGCTTCAAACAGTTGAATAGTTTCTTTTAAAGCTTTATCAAATAATTGTTGTAATTCGTTTTCATTGATTTGTTGTTGAGCGTATGCACCCATTGCATCCACCAGGTATTGAGGACGTGGTACACTACCAACAGGAAAAGTTTTTATTTTCATAATTATTTTTTTTAACAACCAGATGCATCAATCACATCATAGCTGTGTTATTAATTTTATTTATTCAAATCAATATTGGCATAACCTTCTTTTGCACGCATGGGTGCACGGTCAATATATGCCTGCCTGTCTTGCGGAGCCCATGTGTTTAATCCATCCACATAACGGTTGAACATGCAGAATGCAGCAGCTATTAAAACAGTGTCGTGTATTTCTTTATCAGTTGCTCCTTCATTTTTTGCCTGTTCTATTTGTCCTGGTGTAACATACTTTCCACCTTTCTGCACACTGCCTGCAATGCTTAGTAATGCTTTTAATTTTGGTGAAATGGATGTGGATGCAAAATCTTTTTTGATGTCATCAATCATCTGCATGTTGCAATCAAAATAATACTGCGCCAATGCACCATGCACATTCTGACAATAGAAACAATCATTTTGTGATGACACATACGCGCCAATCATTTCGCGTTCACCACGAGTTAAAGTGTTGTTGTCATCGTGTAATAAAATTTCTGCCAGCTCATTTAATACTTTACCTGTTTCAGGGCTGTATTGCATAGGCCCGCGGATACCAGGAAGGTTGTTTTCAAGATTGATAAATGTTTTACCTCTTTCAGTAGTTGGTGTGGTTTTCACATCGTCTTTATTATTCATGCGAATTATTTTATTGATTAATAAATTTTATTTTTTTGGTGCAGGTGGCACATAACCTTTTTCAGCCATTCTTTCTCCCATTGCTTCATATTCTTTTTCATCAGTAGGAGTGAAGCTTGCAAGCCCGTCAACATAACGGTTATACATGCAGAAGGCAGCAGCTATTAAAACTGCATCATGAATTTCTTTATCTGTTGCTCCTTCATTTCTTGCAGCATCAATATCTTCCTGTTTTACTTCCCTACCGAGTATCTGCACTTTCCCGGCAATGTGTAACAGTGCTTTCATTTTGTTGCTGATGTTTGCCTGCTGCATATCTTTTAAAACATCATCAACAGTATTCCTGTCATTACCATATAAAGCCCTTGATGCTGCAGCGTGGCTCATCATGCAAAACATGGTGTCATTTCTTTTGGATACATAAGCTGCTATTAATTCTCTTTCAGCTTCACTTAATGTGGATTCACGTCTTAGTAAGACCTGCGCCAGTTCATACAATGGCTTTCCGGTTTCAGGACGAAACATTACCAGGCTCCTTATGCCCGGCACACCTTCAGGTACATTGATATATGCCATAAAAAATTTTTTTACTCTTCCTGTTAAAAACAAAAAGATGTTTGTTGTTGGAAAAAATATTTATCAATTAAGTATCCATTTTTTTATCGGGCAGGCTCCACATAAGTAGCGATTAACCCAACTAAAAAAATGAATGAAAAAATAAAAACTGCATTGCCATAACCACCAAGGAACGTAACTAATGCCCCAATAAAGAATACAACGGTTGCTGTGAATAAACGACCTATATTAAAACAAAATCCTGTTGCAGATGCACGGATGTTTGTTTGAAATAATGCTGGAATATATACTGATAATGCACCCTGGCTGATACCAAAAAAGAATGCTAGCACAACCATTTCAATCAATGTTGCATTAGTGATGGAATGATTTAATTTGAAAACAATTCCGGTCATGATAAAGCAAACAATGAAACACATAATCATTGTTTTGCGCATGCCAATCCTGTTTACAATCCATCCTGAAGCAATGCTTCCCACAAGGCCTGATAAAGCTAAAATCATCATAGTTATACCACGCAATTCATTTGCTTTCTCCGCATCAGGTGTAACGCTTTGTACCCATGTTGGCGCCCAGGAAAATACTGCCCATAAACCAATCAGCATGGCACCAAAAATTACAGAACCGCTGATGAGTTTTTTCCTGTGTGTTGATGAAAAAATATCCTGGCGTTTAACTTTTTTATCTTCCTTGCTTGCTTGTTTCCAGCTATCAGGTTCTGCTAAAATAAACATGGCAATGATTGCTGTAACGAGCGGAACAATACCGGTTAAAAAAGCATGCCTCCATTCAGGTATTAAATTGTTCAAAACACCGGCAACAATAAAACCAACTGGCATAGCAGCAGATACAATACCCAATGCGATAGCCCTGTTTTTTTCAGGCCATAATTCTGCAATTAAAATATTGGTTGTTACCAATATGCCACCAATACCAAAGCCTGTAACAAAACGGTAAAAACCAGTCAGCAGCCAGGATGATGAAAATACTGTGAGCAGTGTAAATAAACCATATAACCCGGTGGAGAAAGCAACAGCTTTGGAACGGCCAATCCTGTCGCAGATAACACCCCAGATAAAACCGCCGAACATACTTCCGAAAATGAATATTGAATTGATGTAAGCGCTGATAGTATTCATCCGTTCACCTGTAACATTACCGATGAAGTCTTTTACTGCAACTGGGAGATATACAGACATCAACATAGTGGAGATGCCACTAAACATGATGCTGATGAAACAGATTACGAATGCAACAGCCAGTTTCCGTTTCACTGATATTGTTTCATGATAAACAGTCTCAGGTACAACGGCTGGCGTATTGACGCTGATTAGTGGTTTCATTACGAAAATGGTTTGTGATTCTTTAAATGATCATACCCTTGTTGTAAACGATTGTAACCATGATTTTTTAACCGTTCCCCTAAACTTGTATAAAATCCAGGATCAGTTGGTGTAAAGGTTGCAAGGCCATCAACATACCTGTTGTATAAACAGAATAATGCTGCAATTAAAACTGTATCGTGGATTTCAATATCTGTTGCCCCTCTTGATCTGGCTGTATCAATAGCATCCTGAGTTACGCATTTACCGTTTTCCCTAACCATCAATGCAATGGTTAATAGTGATTTCATCTTATCACTCACCGGGGCAGTAACAATGTTTTCTTTTACTTTTTTTGAAGTTTCATTATTGCCCAGTAAAATATCTGCTGCTGCAGAATGTGCTGCAGTGCAGAACCTGCATTGGTTGCCGTTAGAAACAACTGTGGCAATCAGCTCTCTTTCACCTTCTGATAAAGTGCTTACTCCTCTTAACAAGATTTGTGTGAGTTCACGTATCGGCGCTGCTGCTTCCTGATCGTATTCAAGCAATCCTGTCACGCCGGGCAGGTGCTCTTCTAATGGAATATATGACATGAATGTTTATTAAAACTTTTGCGCATCATTAGCGCAGATTAATGATAGAAATGAATTGTTTGAATGGAAACAGGACTAAAACTTTTTATGCAAATACCAATATTGAATCACAAATGATATGATCAATAATCATCTGAGATCAATACTCATTTTACCAACTAAAGTTTTTTAGAAATGTTTGATCCAAGCAATAATAAAAGTTTAAACAAGCATGTCTGGTGGCTGTGCAGGTTGGTGGGTATAACCTTTTTGAACAGGAGGGTTTATAAAAATTGATTTTTGTGAGGAAGAAATATTTGAAAAAGTAAAATCGAACTCATGCTTTTGGGAATTAAAATCAAAAGTGAAACTAAAAGGATTAAAAACAGGCAGCACTGCTTTTTTATCTGTAGAATGGTCTGCAACCTGCATTGAATAATTGTTTTGAATATTGGCAATCTCAGTCTTTTGCAGGTTAGGAATACAATACATGTATAAAGTATCATTCACTACTTTTCGCTTCACATAATTATATTGTACACCATTAAACTCTACCACACCATCGCATCTTTCATAACTACTATTACTTTGAATATATGGGATGTGCAGAGCAAATTTTATCAGCACAAGGTCATGTTCATTGTAATTGTTTTTATCCAAAGATGCGATCATTGTTTCATTGGCATTATTGTCTGCCAATAAAAATACCAACCTATATCCATAAGTACTAAAAAGGAAAATGGAGAGGAGCAATATGGTTATGGTTTTTTTCAAGTATATAAGCAGTCGGCAAAATAATGATATATTTCAAATTTCAAAAACTTATTTGATTAGAGCTACATTGCTACAACATTTCATCTCTTTGTTTTTGGGGTAATGATTGTACAATAAGGTTATACGAATCATCCACCATTTCTTTCAAGAGGTTTGTTGAAATGCTGCCATCAATAATCACTGTGTTCCAATGTTTTTTATTCATGTGATATCCAGGCTGAATGGCATTATATTGTTCCCTCAGTTCTACTGCTTTATCCGGGTTGCTTTTAGCATTAAACTGTAATGGGTTTGCATCAAGTGCAGCCAATAAAAATATTTTTCCATAAACCCTGAATACCAAAGTTGTTTCACCAAAAGGAAAATCTTCTGTAACAGCTTTTTTTGATAAACAATATGTCCTTAGCGATTCTATATCCATAATTGAATTAATTAAACAAGCCAACATTCACCTCTACATCAGGATTATTTAAAAGAAATGTTGCCATGCCTTCATTCATAGAAAAGCCTTTGTCAGTAGTATTCAGTATTATTTCAAGATTTTCTTTGGGCTCTTTTATTTTAAATTTTAATGATGAGCGACCAGGGTTAGCCTTTACATTTTCCTCAATGAAATTTACAAATTCTTTTGTGATAGATCCTGGTTGAATTATTATTTCAAGGTTACGCGTGAGGTTCATTTTTGCTGTCTCGAGTAAACTCATGGATACAACTTTAAATTCGTAATCTTCACCATTGTACCTTGGTTTAAAATATCCGTTGATCAAAATGTTATTCCCTTTTTCCAGGTAATTTTTAAATTTTACATAATCATCGCTCCACAACATTAATTCTGATTTGCCACTATAATCTTCAATGATCATTGACCCGAAATTTTTTCCGTTGCGTGAGATGCGGTGTTGTGCATCTGTTATCAACCCGGCTATACGTAAATGTTTGTCACGGTTTGCAGCAGACAATGTTTTCGATTCTTTGATTTCATTAAAATTGGAAAGCTGTGTAATTCCGTAATGAGTGAGTTCAAATTTAAAATGATCTAAAGGGTGGCCACTCATAAACATGCCTGTAACTTCTTTTTCTTTATCCAGTTTTTCAGTAAGCGACCATTCTTCACATTTTGGTAAAAGAGGTGCAGCAATTGCAGGCAAAACTGATTCACCAAAAAGTGTGTTGGCTTGTGTTTGCTTATTGGCCTGAACTGTATTTCCAAAACGGATGATGCGTTCAATTCCTGTTACTGTGTCACCAGGCATTGTATAAAAATATTGTGCCCTGTGAATGTCGGGGAAGCAATCAAAAGCTCCTGCATAAGCAAGGCTTTCCAAAGATTTTTTATTGACAGTGCGCTGGTTTACACGTTTGATAAGATCAAAAATATCTTTGAATGATCCATTCTTTTTTCTTTCTTCAATGATGCTTTCAATAGCAGCTTCACCAACGCCTTTTAGACCTCCCAAACCAAAACGGATTTCACCTTTTTTATTTACAGCAAAACCTTTTAATGATTCATTGATGTCGGGGCCAAGTACTTTTAATCCCATGCGTTTACATTCTTCCATGAAGAAAGTAATCTTTTCAATAGCGCCTGCATGGTTAAGTACAGCAGCCATGTATTCACTGGGATAATGTGCTTTTAAATAACCTGTCTGATATGCAACAAAACCATAACAAGTAGAATGTGATTTATTAAAAGCATATTGTGCGAATGCTTCCCAATCTGTCCAGACTTTTTCAAGGACGGTTTTGTCATGCCCTTTTGCAACAGCACCTTCCATGAATTTACCTTTCTTTTCATCCAGCGTTTTGCGATCTTTTTTGCCCATCGCTTTTCTCAAAACATCTGCATCACCTTTTGTAAAACCACCAAGTTTCTGAGATAGCAACATTACCTGTTCCTGGTAAACTGTAATTCCATAAGTTTCCTGTAAATATTCTTCCATTTCCGGAATGTCATACACTATTTCTTCGCGGCCATGTTTACGGGCAATGTAATTGGGTATGTATGCAATTGGACCTGGGCGATATAATGCATTCATTGCAATGAGATCAGCAAACTTATCTGGTTTTAATTCACGCAGGTATTTCTGCATACCAGGGCTTTCAAACTGGAATGTTCCATTGGTTTCTCCATGCTGATATAATTGAAAAGTTTTTTCATCATCCAATGGAATATTATCCAGGTCAATATCTATGTTATGATTTTGTTTGATGAGTTCTAATGCGGTTTTTAAAATGGATAAAGTTTTCAAACCTAAAAAGTCCATTTTGATAACACCTGCTTCTTCAATTACACTGCCTTCAATTTGAGTAACCCAGAGATCAGAATCTTTTGCAGTAGCAACGGGAATTAATTCTGTAAGATCTTTGGGTGCGATGATGATGCCTGCTGCATGTATGCCTGTATTACGAACACTGCCTTCCAGTCTTTCTGCTTCGTGTAATACTTTACTGCGTGTATCATCACCATGATAAATTTCACGGAGCCTTTTGATGCTTTCTAATTCTTCTGCACCATAACCTTCATTTTCTTCAATAGATTTTTCTCCGTCTTTTGCTTCTTTTGAAGTAAATGGCGCTGTCAATACACGTCCGAGATCAGTACCCGGCCTGTCAGGTACCATCTTTGCCAATGCATTGCTTTCAGGCAATGGCAAATCCATCACACGGGCAACATCTTTGATACTCATCTTTGCAGCCATTGTGCCGTAAGTAATGATTTGTGCAACCTGGTTTTTTCCATATTTTTTTACAACATAATCTATTACTTTCTGCCTGCCTTCATCATCAAAATCAGTATCAATATCAGGCATTGATTTCCTGTCCGGATTCAAAAATCTTTCAAAAAGTAGATTATATTTTATCGGATCAATATTAGTGATACCGATACAAAATGCAACAACACTTCCTGCTGCTGAACCACGGCCCGGGCCTATGAACACACCCATGTCACGGCCTGCTTTAATAAAATCACTGACAATTAAAAAATAGCCTGCAAAGCCCATTGTTTTTATTGTGAATAATTCGAAGTCTATCCTTTCACGGATCTCTTCAGTGATTTCACTGTATCTTTTTTTTGCTCCTTCATAAGTTAAGTGATGCAAATAATTCCATTGGTTCAGGTTGCTGTCATCACTTGTAATAAATTCCTGTGGTATCGGGAATGCAGGAAGTAAAATATCTTTCTTCAGGTTTAATACTTCTATCTTATCCACTATTGCCTGTGTATTGTCTAATGATTGAGGTACATCATTAAACAAACCGGCCATTTCATCCTGGGTTTTAAAATAAAACTGGTCGTTGGGAAATTTGAACCTGCGGTTTTTTATTTGTAATTCATCATTGACAAAATCATCAAAGCCAGGCGTGCTTTGTTTTTCTCCTGTATTGATGCATAGCAAAATATCATGTGCATTAAAATCATCCCTGTCAGTATAGTGGCTGTCGTTGGTAGCAATAACAGGAACATTATATTTTTTTGAAAATTTAAGTAAAACAGTATTGATAATTTCCTGTTCTTTCAAACCATGTCTTTGCAACTCGATGTAATAATTATCACCAAACAAATCCAACCACCATTTGAATTCTTTTTCTGCAGCATCTTCACCATCATGTAAAATTGTTTGAGGCACATAAGCGCCAATGCAACAGGTGGTGGCTATCAAACCTTCATGATATTTTTCAATTAATTCTTTATCCACACGTGGATATTTGCTATACATACCTTCAATGAATCCTAATGAAGTTAATTTGACAAGGTTGGCATATCCTATTTTATTTTTTGCAAGCAATACCTGGTGATAACGTTCGTCTTTTTGTTCTTTCGAAAATGTTTTGCGGTGCCTGTCTGCTACCACATAAAATTCGCAACCAACAATTGGTTTTACAACAGGTTCAATTATATCTTTTCCATCTTCAGTTTTACCAACAACTTTTGTATTCTTCCATGCCTGTTTTACAAATTCAAAAACACCAAACATATTTCCGTGATCGGTGATAGCTAATGCAGGCATTCCAAGTTTTCCTGCTTTTTTATATAGGTCACTGATGGATGCTGCACCATCGAGCAAAGAATATTGAGTATGAACATGAAGATGAGAGAACTGCATAATAATTTTATTCCAGGATTTAAAACGAACCAACAAATTTCCTGATAATGCATTAATGTTGTATCAACCATTATCCACATTTTGCACAGTGTTAATTAAATGGCATAAAATTTATTCTTATTGAAAGCGTTTTTTAAAATGGATAATTATATTGCAGCCTTCCATGAAATTAAGATTAACACAATTTATTTTCCTGCTGTTAATTTTAAGCAGTTGTAAGAGCCTTCGTTTATCATCCCGCAATAATGTTCGTGCGGGCAATACTGTTGATGCCCCAAAAAAGAACCAGGCAAAATTCCTGGATGATGTAAGTATTACACCCGGGAGCAATAAGACAAATTATAAGTATGGTAAAACATCTTTACAATATTATTCTCCAGGCAATGCAACAAATAATTCTTCATTTAACCTGGAGAAAGCAGACTGGTTACAAATCAAATACGCAATCATAACAGATATGCCTGTTGAGCAAATGAATGATTTGCCTTTATTGCGTGAAATTGATCATTGGTGGGGCACACGTTATTGTTATGGAGGTGATGATGAAAACTGTATTGACTGTTCAGCATTTACTCAAACATTATTGCACAATGTCTATGGAGTGGATGTGCCAAGGACTGCAAATGAACAATATGATTTTGCAACACATATTGAAGATAAAGATTTAAGAGAAGGGGATCTTGTATTTTTTAAAACGGGCCGATATATATCACATGTTGGTTTGTATGTAGGTAATTTTAAATTTGTACATGCATCAACAAGTAGTGGTGTAACCATCAGTGATTTAAGCGATAGTTACTGGAGTAAAAAATATGTAGGCGCAGGAAGGGTGATAATTGACTCCCTTCAAGCAAATACCAGAGGTACAGTTTCAAAATAATTATCAGCTAACTCTTTTTAAAACAGGAATTGCCAGCATTGCTGCAGCATCACTTGCATCAATAAGAATTTTATCCCCCGGGTAATGAAAGCGGTAACTTTTTCTTGTATTGCTCCCGATAACTGATAATGCAGTATTGCCAGTGTATTCAAATAAAACAGGTGGCTTTTTCACAATGGAAGGCATTGACTGCAAAGGTTGGTTGATAAATGTTTGCCTGATATTATTATTGGGTTGTTGTTGAGTGATTTGAATTCTTTTTTTTCCGCAATTGCACATAGGTTATTTTTTTTAAAGTTAATCTTCATGATAAAGGGGTGGTTGGTTATCATCATTTTTTGTTGTTGCCTGTTCCAGTAAAGCTGCAGCGCCTGATAGTGCAAGCCAGGTTAGAATTTTTTCCCACCATGTAGCACCTAACCATATTCCAAATGGCAAAGCTATCCAGATACTCAGGCAGTAAAAGCAGTCGAGCAGGCTCCCGAAGAAACCTGCCCCTGCTTTTTTTCTTATTAAAAAGAAGATATCAAATGGTCCATCTTCTTTGTTGAATAAATGTGTTAAACGCCATACGGCTAAAACAGAAAGTATGAAAAAAAAGATGTTTTGCTCCATCAAAAATTGTTTAGTCAATCATTAATTGAAGTTATCATCTTTTATTCTTTTTTATTCTGGATTATGGTGTTCTTTATGTTCTAATGCAAATGCTGTTGTTAGGCTCCAGTCATTATATAACCTGGTGTAACCATCCTGCACTAAAGGATGTATGGATGCAGTCTGAGAGAATGCTGCCATGTTACAGTCTCCTAATAAGAAATCAGGTGATACATGTAATTCATAATCTCCACCTACCAGGTTAAGATTAGTGCCGGATATCGCACCATTGTGCAAGAGAGGTGTAGTAGTAACACCTACTCGGTTACCTGCAGAAAATGTATCAGTTGTACCATTGCCTTTAACTATTGAGAACCCAAATGTTGCAAAATTATTTTGCTGTGAGGCATTGAATTCGAAATTCACGGTACTTGTATGTCTGTTTTTAAATTCTATAAAACCGCAATGACCTGCTGTACCTGTTGTAGCATCAGCATTGATAACACTTACATCATCAAGGGTGAGGTTAGGAAGCATATTGTCAATGAAAATTTTCATTGTAAATCCAAATAAATCTCCACCTTCAGAATATTTGTATTGATTGATGATGTTGATATCCGTTTCATGATTGATTGTTACATCACCAAATGGAGAAGTAAGTGTGTGGTCAGGAACATAAAGGTTGATACCTTCTGCAGTCCAGTTTACCCTTGTGGCAACTCCTGCAACATATTTATACAACTCCATTTTGATTTCATATACGCCATCTGTGAGGCTGTAATTATCTGCAGATCCGTTATTATCAATGTCAGTTGTTATAAATTTTGTGCTGGCAGTATCTGTTCTGCTATCAACAACCCAAAGGTCATTTCCACCTTGTGAAACAGGTAAATGATATCTCAATATCTGGTATAACTTATCGGTATTTGCGCCGATATTGTAAGGTTTAAAAACAGGACCATCTGCTGTTTCCACAAGATAATGACGGAATGTGTCAGTGATAATTTCTTTCCAAGTCAGCTCCCCTTCTTTACGGAATGACCATTTATAAAAATAGTTGTTGCCACCATCCACACTGTCACATAAGTAACTGCCAAAATAAACACGTGGTTCAACACTACCACCAAATGGTGATCCTTCTTCAAAAGGTGTTCCCGGCATTGTCTGGCCTCTCATTGTGCCATCCTGGTAAACTTTTGTTACACTTACATTGTTGCCAATGCTGAAAACAAATACATCTTTGTAACCAATAGGAGGTTGCGGGATAGGGCAGGGGATACGCTGATCATTTAAATAAATATCAACTTCTGAATTGCATGTATAATCCCAATGTGTACCACAATTCAGGCCTGGATTATAAACAGTGGTCCAGATGCCATTGATGCAATATTCTACCCAGAAATAAAGATCAGGTTTATCACCGCAGCATTGATACCAGATATAAGAATTAAACCATCCGTTTTCATCTGTTTCAACAACAGCTACTTCATCACATCTTAAAAACCAGGGAAATATCCAACACCAGAAAGGATATAAAATACGATAATTTTCTACAAGGTAGTTTCTTACCAGGTATGCCGAATCAGAATAGAATGAAGTAAGGTTTGCCGATGGTAAAACAGGCTTAACACTTGCAGTGGTGCTTACTTTAGAAGTTGTTTCAAAACTTAAACTACGGTTTGTTGCAGACAATTGTTGAATTGGTAGAATCCCTGGCCTTGTATTTATGTTCAAATTTCCCACTTCTATTGGAGATGGATCAGGTATATGCCAGTCTATAATCTTTCCAAGAATATCATCCCTTAATTTAAGAACTTCATAATCGGGTAATTTCCGGATGTACCAGATGATAGGATCAACTTCACAGATGTGTACCCTTGCTTTGTAAACAGGTAAATATTCGTTGCCACACCAGTTAAAAACTCTCCCACGCACCTGGCAAAGACAATACCACCACCAACACCAGATATATTCAGGTATGGGGTTGATAAGAATCGGCTTGCCCAGGTCAATCTGTAATGGCAGGTTTACTTCAAAGCCATTTCCTTTATCAAGATTATCGAGAGAAAGTTTGTTGTTTCTGTCCTGAGAAAAAGGAGCAAGAAAAATACGTTTCCCTTTTAAATCCTCGGCAGAAAAAGGAAGTGAAAAAGAGTTGTCAGTGACAGGAGCCTGGTAGGTAATATTTTTGTCCCTGTCAAAAACTGCTACCTGGTAAGTAATGCCTTCATTAGGCGTTCCATCAAATTGCACTTTGAATTGCAATCCATTTTGATCGTTTGATTTCATTTGTTAGCTTTTTAAAATTAATAATAATGAGACTGAAAAAATTTTCATTAAAAAGTTTTGTTCGAAAAATTTTTAAGTCTCTTTTCTTTTGTTTTTTTAAATGATTAAGGAGATATAAAGATTTGATGATTATACATTATTATTAATCATGACCTTTGTTGTTTCTCTAAAAAACAATTATTGATAGTAATATTGGGGCTATGCTATGGTGTTTTTCCGTTCACAGGATTAATCGTCCAAAAACATGCCAGGGAAACTTTTTTGAAAAAAAAGTTTGTATATGAAAAAAATCGCTGATTTTATAAAGGAGATTTTTATTTTGAATAAAAACAATCATTGTTGTCCGATTAAAATTATTCTAAATAGCTGAAACCCTTTACCAGTAAGGGTTTTATGCCCGCTTTTGGAGAGGGGGGTGGGGGGTGAGGTCTTGAAAAGCAAAGGGTTATTATATTTAATCGGACAACAATAAAAAACAATAGTTGTATTTGTAGTGAAATCTGAAACCAGTGATTTGTAACTATTTCTTCCAGTCCTGTATCCTTGTTTTGGCAACATCCACCAACTGCATAGCATCAGGTGTAAGCTTTAAAACGAAAATACCACCAATCAAAATTCCAGAGAAAATGAAAATGCGGATAACAATTCCTGTCCATCCTTCTATGCCATGAAATAAAAAATAAGTACCTGCAACGGCTGCTGCACCCAGCAAGATGGTGTATAAAGTTTCCAGGTTAAAAGGTTGCATATTAAATTTCCTGCGCAAAAATTCATAGCGGATAAAATTATAAACTACCTGTGAAATAAGTTCTGCATATGCAGGTCCGAGGATGCCATATTTTTCAATAAAAAAATAGGCGAGGGGTATCCTCAATGCCAGCAATATTACATTGGTATAAAATTCAAATTTCCATAAAGTTGATGTTGTGATGATTACTGAATTGACACCTGTGCCTGCATCAATAATTTTTGCAATGCCCAAAATAAAAACAACTCCAAGCCCTGCAGCATATTCATTTTGTATATGTAAAACAGAAATGCCCTGTGCTACATTTAACCATACATTTCCAAAAACTAAAATTGCGAGCAACAACATATTGATACTCGAGCGGTGATAAACACGGTTTATGGTTATAAAATCTTTATCCTTCCATGCCCGCGATAATACACCTGTAGAGATAGAAGTAACACTTCGTTGCGGAATTTCAATGAAGTTGGCAACATAAGATGCAAGGCTGAAGACAGCAGCATCACCTAATCCCTGCTTAGCAGCTATCAATAAACCGCTGATGGTAACAGCAACTGCATTGATGCAAACGCCACCAAAAACAAATAGTTGCAGGCCTATCATTTTTTTATAAAACTTTTTGGTAACCCTGCTTACACTGAATGTGAAATGAAGGCGGTTTGTTTTCCATAAATAAAATAGTAAAATGATTGCAATTAATAAATATAGGGTAGAGAATAAATACATAAACTGAGTGAAGCTTACCAGTTTAAAATAAAATAACAGTATGAATAAGGTAGTGAATATCCTCAGTGCTGTTTCTTTTAATCCATTTGTGATAACTGTTGTTTGCAATGCCCAGGAATAACTTTCAAAAACTGCAAACATCAGGTAGCCTAAACTGAAAGGAAATACGAGAAAATAGAATTGAAGGAAGAGTGGTGAGTGTTCACCAAATTTCCTGATTACAAAAGGTTCAAATATTATTCCGCAAGCTGAAACAATGATGCATCCAATGACAGATGTAACACAAACCCAGGTTAAGAGGTCGTTTTTTTTGTCTGGTAAATTGTCTTTGAAGTAGGGAAAAAATTTATACAAAACCGGCACAGACCCCAGGCTGGCAAATGCAAAAAAGTTTTGTGCAAAGTCAAAGAATATCCTTGTTACACCATATTCTTCTTTACTGAATGATCCATTCCTTGTATATAAATATGTATTGAAAGCGCCTACTGCAAATCCGAGATAAACAATGATGCTCGATTGAATAGTTTGCTTTCTAATTCCTCCCATGTAGATTATTTTGAGAAAATTGAAACGCAATGCTACGTAAAAAGAAAATATATATGATATAGTTTGAAAAGACTCCCTGCATAATAATTCAGAAAAGCAAAGAATAGCAAGTAGAGCTGTTTAATGTTAAAAAAAGATGAATGTAGATTTTTTTTTTAAACCAGGATTACAGCCATTCGTCAGTGCAACACAAAAATTTTTTATTTATGAAAAAAGCTTTTTTATTGATCACCTGCGCAATTTTCTCAATGTCCCTTTTTGCCCAAACACCTGCTACATCAACAGCAGCGAAGCAAACGACTACACAACATTCAAAGACAACAAAAACGAATGATGTGAAGTCTCACAAAAAGGCAGATAAGAAAATAGCAAAGAAAGCAAGTAAAGAAAGTAAAAAGAACACGAAGGCTGTAGCTAAGAAATCTTCAAAAACAACAACACCTTCTACACCGGCTTCACATTAATCAGTAGGGAACATTAATCAAAAACAACAAAAAGCCCCGGTAAGTACCGGGGTTTTTTGTTAGGTAAAAATCAGTAAAATAAGATTAATAATTGCTAAATGATGATGCAGTTTGTCTGCCTTGTAAACGGCCACCTTTCATTAAGCCATCATATTGACGCATCAGTAGGTGGGTTTCTATTTGTTGTAAAGTATCAAGGATAACTGCCACCATAATTAACAATGAAGTACCACCATAAAATGTGCTGAAAATCTGGGTTACCCCAAGCATTTCAGCAAAGCCGGGAAGGATGCCAACAATACCAAGGAAAATAGCGCCTGGCAATGTTACTTTATCCATCACAGAACCTATATAATCTGCAGTGGGTTGCCCCGGTTTAACGCCTGGTATAAAGCCATTGTTACGTTTGAGGTCTTCACTCATTTGTTTCGGGTTAAATATTAGCGCTGTATAAAGGAAGGTAAATGCAATTACCATCAAAGCATAAATAACCATATACCACGGATTGCTCTGGCTGGAAAATATTTTTACGATTCCCTGTGCAGATTCGAGGTTTGTAAAAGAGAATAATGTTGGTAAAAACATGATAGCCTGGGCAAAGATGATAGGCATTACACCGGCACCATTTACTTTGATTGGCAGGAACTGTCTTGCGCCGCCAAACTGCCTGTTGCCAACAATTTGTTTGGCATAATTAACCGGAATTTTTCTTACACCTTGTATCAATACTACAAGGCCGAGAATTACAGCTACCATTACTGCTACTTCAATAAGGAATATCAACAAACCACCACCGCCTCTCACTTCTTTTTGTTGGAACTCCTGTATAAATGCCTGGGGTAAACGGGCAAGGATACCAATCATGATGATGATGGATGTACCATTGCCAAGACCGTTATCCTGGATTTTTTCACCGAGCCACATTACAAAGAGTGAACCGGCTGTAAGAATAATAATTGTTGATGCAAAAAAGTAAGGAGCATATCCTGTTAAAATAGCCGGTGCATAAGCAGGTGTTTTTAAATACTGATAATAGGCACCAGCCTGCAATGCTGTAACAGCCACAGTAAGATAACGCGTCCATTGATTAATTTTCTTTCTTCCACTTTCACCTTCTTTTTGAAGTTTCTGCATTTGAGGAACTAATATGGTCATCAACTGCATGAAGATAGAAGCAGAGATATAAGGCATTACTCCTAATGCAAAAATGGATGCATGTGAGAAAGCACCACCAGCAAAAGCATCGAATAAACCTAATAAACCATTACTGCTTGTACTGTTTGCGGCTTCTGTTAATTTATTTGGATCCAAACCCGGCAATACAACGTGTGTGCCGACCCTATACACCAGAATAAGCGCTAAAGTGGTAATGATCTTTTTACGCAGGTCCTCAATGCTCCAGATATTCTTAAGTGTTTCTATGAATTTTTTCACCGGGAAAAATTATAAGTAAAATGAATGGCATCTTCGTGATGCGCGGACAAATATCGGGAAAATTATTTCAATATTTCAATAGTACCACCAGCAGCTTCAATTGCAGATTTTGCTTTTTCACTGACAGCATTTACTTTGAAATTTAATTTTGATTTCAATTCTCCATTACCCAATACTTTTACTTTGTCAGTTTTACTGATAAAGCCATTTCCATAAAGGGTGTCAACTGTGATTTCAGTTAATTCATATTTGGCAGCGATTGTTTCAATCTGTCCTAAATTGAAAACCCTGTATTCTATCCTGTTATTGTTTTTGAAACCACGTTTTGGCAAACGGCGTTGGATAGGCATCTGGCCACCTTCGTGTGCCATTTTGCTTTTGTAACCGGCACGGCTTTGACCACCTTTGTTACCTTTTGTAGAAGTTCCACCTTTACCGCTGGCTTCACCGCGACCTAATCTTTTTTGTTTATGGACTGAACCTTTTGCAGGCTTTAAATTGTGTAATTGCATTTTTATTGTTTTTAAACTCAACGCCCCCAATAAAGGAGCTCGCTAATTAAATATTTATGTTCTTGTAGAATCCAATCGTTATGCCAACTCTTCTACTTTTACGAGGTGGTCCACTTTGCGGATCATACCTAATATCTGGTCAGTTGCTTCCACTTCTTTTGTAGAATGAAGCTTGTTTAAACCCAGTGCTTTTAATGTAAGCTTCTGGCGTTCCGGCCTGTCAATCCCGCTTTTTACTAAGGTTATTTTTATCTTTTTCATATCCGTGTTCCCGGGGGGAATTTTAAATGATTTTTAAAATACTTTGCTTCCCTTCAGTGGGATTGATTTTATCCCTGGAATACTTTGCTTAATTTGATATTACGTTCTTTTGAAACCTGTACAGGTTCTCTCAGCAAAGTCAGAGCTTTGATAGTTGCCTTTACAACATTATGCGGATTGGCAGAACCGAGACTTTTTGCCAATACGTCTGTTATACCAGCGCTTTCCAATACAGCACGCATGCTTCCACCGGCAATTACACCAGTACCATGTGCTGCAGGTTTAATCAGGACTTTTGCTGCACCTGCTTTTGCTAACTGGTCGTGGGGTATAGTGCCATGCATGATGGGAACCTTAACCAGGTTTTTCTTTGCATCTTCAATACCTTTTGTAATTGCTTCCTGTACTTCTTTTGCTTTGCCTAATCCCTGGCCAACGACGCCACCTTCATTACCTACAACCACAAGGGCAGAAAAGCTGAATGTACGGCCTCCCTTTGTAGTTTTTACAACGCGGTTTACGGCAACTACTTTTTCTTTTAGTTCCACATCGCCGCCGGGCTTTACTTTAGTTGTGCTGATTTTTGCCATTTCTTATATGAAAATTATTTTGATTAAAACTGGAGGCCACCTTCTCTGGCGCCATCGGCAAGTGCCTTTACGCGGCCATGATATAAATAACCGCTCCTGTCAAATACTACTTTTGAGATACCGAGGTCTTTTGCTTTGCGGGCAACAGCTTCTCCTACTAATTTTGATTTTTCAAGCTTGGTAACTTTCTGAGCTTTCAAATCTTTATCCTGAGATGATGCTGCAACAAGTGTTTTGCCGGTTACATCATCTATTAATTGCACGTAAATTTCTGCATTGCTCCTGAAGACTGATAATCTTGGTTTATCATTGGTACCATTCACTTTGTGGCGAATGCGGTATTTGATTTTTTGTCTTCTTACAACTTTACTATCCATAACTTTTATTTAAAACCCGATACTGCCGGGAGTTTTATTTTTTATTTTACCTAATGGGGTATTGATTATTTACCTGCTGCTTTACCCGCTTTACGACGGATAACTTCAGTAGAATATTTCACACCTTTTCCTTTATATGGTTCAGGTTTACGTAAGCTTCGGATTTTTGCAGCTACCTGTCCCAACAACTGCTTATCAACACCCTCAATAAATATTTTCGGGTTCTGTCCTTTTTCCGTTGCAGTAGAAACTTTTAATTCTTTAGGCACTTCAAAAATGATATTATGAGAATAACCTAAAGAAAGATCAAGTAAATTTCCCTGGTTGGATGCTTTATAACCTACACCTACCAATTCAAGTTCTTTTTTATAACCTTCGGTTACACCTTTAACCATGTTGGCTATAAGTGCACGGTATAAACCATGCATAGCCCTGTGGCGAATCTGGTCTGTTGGCCTTGATAAATGCAAAACACCATTTTCAGATTCAACCTTAATATCCCTGTCTATGCTTTCTTTTAATTCTCCCTTAGGTCCTTTAACGGTAATTACGTTGTCTTTACCAATATTAACGGTTACACCATTTGGAACTGTTACCGGAGCTTTACCTATACGTGACATAAAATCAGTTTAAATTTTTTACGAAATATAGCACAACACTTCGCCACCCACATTCTGTGCTTTAGCCTGTTTGTCGGTCATCACACCTTTTGAAGTGCTGATGATAGCCACACCTAAACCATTGATTACTCTTTTGAATTCAGATGGTTTAGAATATTGACGTAAACCCGGGCGGCTAACCCTTTCCAAAGAACGGATAGCAGGTTGTTTTGTTTGTGGATCATACTTCAAAGCTATTTTAATAAAGCCTTGTTTATTATCTTCCTCAAACTTGTATTTAAGAATATAACCTTGCTCGTATAAAATTTCAGTTATACGTTTTTTGAGGTTAGATGCCGGGATTTCAACAACCCGATGGCCTGCCATCTGTGCATTGCGTACCCTTGTAAGATAATCTGCTATTGGATCTGTTACCATATTTTGTCCTCCTACACTACGCCGGAGCGTAATAATTGGATTAATTTAATTGTTTACTATTGTTGTTTGTGCGTTGCAGGTGAGTGTGATTTTTATTCACTGCTGACCATTCAACTATTTACCAGCTTGCTTTTTTTACGCCTGGTATTTTACCATTGAGAGCCATATCCCTGAATATTACCCTCGAAATACCGAAGTACCCGATATAACCTTTAGGACGGCCTGTCAACTGGCAACGGTTTTTTAAACGAACCGGTGAAGCATTCTTTGGCAATTTATCAAGACCTGCATAATCGCCGGCTTCTTTTAAGGCAGCACGTTTAGCAGCATATTTTGCCACCATGCGCTCTCTTTTTCTTTGCCTCGCTTCTACTGATTTTTTAGCCATAATTTTTTTGTTTCTGATCTTTAAAACCCGGATAGTTTGAATGTACCAGGCCTAGTCTTTATTATTGTTTTTTGAAAGGCATACCTAATTCTTTCAACAATTCGTATGCTTCTTCATTATTCTGACCTGATGTAACAAATGTGATATCCATACCTGTAATCTTAGTCACTTTGTCAATATCAATTTCAGGGAAAATGATTTGTTCAGTAATACCTAAGGTATAGTTGCCTCTTCCATCAAAAGATTTGTCATTGATACCTTTAAAGTCACGTACACGGGGTAAAGCAACCGAAATAAGCCTGTCAAGAAATTCATACATTTTCTCACCACGTAAAGTAACCCTTGCACCTATCGGCATTCCTTTACGGAGTTTGAAATTTGAAATATCTTTTTTACTATATGTAGGTACTGCTTTCTGACCTGTAATCTGGCTCAGTTCCTCTACTGCTACTTCTACTAATTTCTTATCAGCTACTGCACCATTAACACCACGGTTTATTGAAATCTTTTTCAGTTTTGGAGTCTGCATGATGCTTTTATAACCAAACTTTTTGGTTAAAGCAGGAACAACTTCATCCTTGTATTTTTTTGCCAGTCTCGGCGTATATTTTTCTGTTGCCATTATTTAATTACCTCCCCTGATTTTTTTGCTATGCGGACTAATTTTCCGTTTTCACGGCTGCGTTTAACTTTTGTTGGTGCACCGGCTTTAGCATCCCATAACATTACATTACTGATATGAATGGGAGATTCTTTTCTAATCAAACCGCCTTTTGTATTTTGAGCCGAAGGTTTTGTGTGATGTGTTGCCATTGCAACGCCTTCAACAATGATGCGTTCATCTTCAGGAAGCACTTTCAGTACTTTGCGGGGTTTATAGATGGTTTTTCCATCTTCCCTGCGAGGTTTATTGTTACCGGTAATAACAACCACCATGTCTCCCTTTTTAATGTTGAACTTCGGTTTAAATCTGGTACTCATTTTTTTTAAACTTTTGCCTTATGCGATTGGAACTAATCCAACCAAAATTTTTTGTTATGATAAGCTTTCTGCCAACAGCTAATAGCTATCAGCCAATGGCTTTATTATAATACTTCCGGAGCCAGTGAAATAATTTTCATATATCCCTTATCTCTCAATTCCCTTGCTACCGGCCCGAAGATGCGGGTTCCTCTTGGTTCGTCTGATGCGTTGAGCAATACAACTGCATTATCATCAAAACGAATATAAGAACCATCTTTCCTTCTTAATTTGTTTGTGGTGCGAACAATTACAGCTTTTGAAACGGTACCTTTTTTAACACCACCACTTGGTATAGCGTCTTTAACTGTAACAACTATTTTATCACCTATTTTGGCATAATCCTGACCACTGTTGCCAAGTACACGAATGCACAATACTTCTTTGGCTCCACTGTTATCTGCTACGTTTAGACGACTTTCCTGTTGTATCATATAAGCCTCCCCAAACCCTTCTTCAGAGGGGTTTTTTAAAGTTCTTGATATTTAATAATTTTTATCATAAGCCATTTCCCGGTTTCCCCAATGGGGGATGAGGGGGCTGTTATTTTGCTTTTTCTACTATTTCAACTAAGCGCCAGCGTTTTGTTTTGCTCAACGGGCGTGTTTCCATTATTTTAACGATATCACCTATAGTGCATTCGTTTTTTTCATCGTGTGCATGGAAGTTGGTAGTTTTCTTCACGAACTTTCCATAGATAGGGTGTTTCACCTTTCTTTCCACAGCTACTGTGATGGTTTTATCCATTTTATTGCTGCGTACCACACCGATTCTTGTTTTGCGCAAATTTCTTTCCGCTGTTGTTGTTGCTTCTGACATTATATTAAGCTTGTAATGTTCTCTTTTTTAATTCAGTTTTTAAACGGGCAATATCCCTGCGAAGGCTACGGATACTCAATGGATTTTCGAGTGGCGAAATGGCGTGCGCAAACTCGAGTTTCTTCAAGCGCAACGCGTCTTCACTGATACGTGCCTTCAGATCTTTTTCGTTCAGATCTTTCAAACTTTTATTAAAACTAATTCTGTCTGCCATTTTTCTTTTTTTGAATTTTTTGAATTCCCTGTCTTTAAAAGAACAGGGGTTCATCTGAAATTTATGACTGATATTCCCAGTTCTTTTTCAAAATAAATTTTATAAATCCCTTCTTTGTACAAACTGTGTTTTAATGGGCAATTTCTGAGCTGCCAGGTGCATCGCTTCCTGTGCAGTTTCTACACTTACTCCATCGCATTCAAATAATATGCGGCCTGGTTCCACTACCGCTGCCCAGAACTCAGGGTTACCTTTACCTTTACCCATCCTCACTTCAAGTGGTTTACGGGTAATTGGTTTATCCGGGAATATGCGTATCCACACATTTCCTTCACGTTTCATGGCTCTTGTCATTGCCTGTCGTGCTGCTTCTATTTGCCTGTTATTTAACCAGATTGGTTCAAGCGCTTTTAATCCGTAAGAACCAAAAGAAATAGAAGTACCTCTTTTTGCTACTTTACGTATCCTGCCTTTTTGTGCCTTTCTGTGTTTTGTTCTTTTTGGCTGTAACATTTCTTCAGCTTTTTGCTTTTAGTTTTTTACTATCAGCATTAAAAAATTTATATGAAAAGCCATAAGCTAATTGCAAATGGCCAATAGCTTTTTATCTTCTTTCTCTTCTTTCGCCACCACGGTTATCACGGCCACGGCCACTGCGGTCGCCTCTTTCTCTATGTTCGCCGCCACCTCTTCTTTCCCTATGGTCGCCACCTTCGTTTTTAGAGCCGGTAAAGTTTGGATTCAGTTCTCTTTTACCTAATACTTCACCCTTACAGATCCATACTTTGATACCGATTTTTCCATAAACTGTAAGTGCAAATACATTGGCATAATCAATATCCATACGGAAAGTATGCAAAGGTGTACGGCCTTGTTTAATTTCTTCGGTACGGGCAATTTCAGCGCCTCCTAAGCGGCCTGATACCTTTACCTTAATACCTTCAGCACCCATGCGGAGTGAAGAAGCAATAGCCATTTTAATTGCCCTTTTGTAATTGATACGGTTCTCAATTTGCCTGGCAATGTTGTCGGCAACAATAGCTGCATCTAATTCAGGACGGCGTATTTCGAGGATGTTGATCTGAACATCTTCATTGCTGGTAAGTTTTTTCAACTCTTCCTTTATCCTGTCCACTTCATTACCACCTTTACCAATGATAATACCGGGTTTTGAAGTGTGGATAGTTACAATAAGTTTACCTAAAGTGCGCTCAATAACAATCTTGGAAATGCCTCCTTTGTTGATACGAGCATTCAGATAATTTCTTATTTTGTTATCCTCGATGAGTTTGGTAGCGAAATCTTTTTTTCCGCCATACCAGTTACTTTCCCATCCGCGGATAATACCTAACCGGTTACCAATTGGATTTGCTTTTTGACCCATAGTAAGGTTTATTCTTTTTTATTAATTTTTTGAATCAACAATTATAGTTACATGATTGCTGCGTTTGCGAACCCTGTATCCACGGCCTTGTGGTGCCGGACGCATACGTTTTAAAACCCTGCCACCATCAACAAACACTGTTTTAACAACCAGGTTTGCATCTGCTGCGCTTGTTTCTTTATTTACCTGTTCCCAATTACTGATAGCGCTTCTTAAAAGTTTGGCTAAAGGTGTAGCATTGTGCTGTGGATGATGTTCTAAAAATCCAAGCGCTTTTTCTACCTGCATTCCACGAATAACATCAGCCAGTAAACGCATTTTGCGTGGGCCTGTCGGATAATTTTTAAGTTTTGCTACTGCTTCCATTTATTTATAGTTTCAGGTTTTTGTTTTAAGTTCCTGGAGTTAACCATTTGCTTTCCACTTCTACCAACCTGCTTTATCGCAGGCATTAAACAATTTTATTTGCTGCCTGAATGGCTTCTGAAATTTCTTGTTGGTGCAAATTCACCTAATTTATGGCCTACCATAAATTCTGTAACATACACAGGAATGAATTTATTTCCGTTATGTACTGCGAATGTGTGCCCCACAAAATCAGGAGTAATAGTAGAGCGGCGGCTCCATGTTTTAATCACTGACTTTTTGTTTTTACCCTCGTTAATATTTAAAACTTTTTTATCAAGCTTTACATCAACATAAGGACCTTTTTTAATCGAACGACCCATTTATTTTTCTGATTTTACGATTTTTAATTTTAATTCCTCAACACTTTACTTAGCCAGCTTTTTACCGTTGCTTCTTTGGAGAATCAATTTATTACTAGATTTTCCATGCTTTCTTGTCTTTTCACCTTTGGCATATTTACCGGTCCTGCTCCTTGGGTGACCACCTGAAGCCTTGCCTTCACCACCACCCATTGGGTGATCTACAGGGTTCATAGCAACACCACGGTTCCTGGGGCGAATACCTTTCCAACGGTTTCTACCAGCTTTACCCATTGTAAGCAAGTTATGATCACCATTTGAAACCACACCTACAGTGGCATAACAGTTAATCAATATCCTCCTGATTTCACCGGAAGGCATTTTTAAAACTGCGTACCTGTCTTCTTTTGCTGTAAGCTGTGCTGAAGAACCGGCACTCCTTGATAATTTTCCGCCCTGGTTAGGCTGCATTTCAATATTATGAACCATAGTACCCAAAGGCATGTTCTTTAATTGTAAGGCATTTCCTATTTCAGGTGCTACAGCATCACCCGAAACAATAGTAGTACCAACCTGTAAACCCTGTGGTGCAATGATGTATCTTTTTTCACCATCAGTATATTCAACCAATGCGATAAATGCTGACCTGTTAGGATCGTATTCTATCGTTTTTACTTTTGCTTCAATACCTTTCTTATTGCGTTTAAAATCTATTACGCGGTATTTCTTTTTATGACCACCGCCGATATAACGCATAGCCCTGCGACCCTGCGCATTACGACCTGCAGGATTGTGCATCGGTTCCAGCAAACTTTTTTCTGGAGTATCGGTAGTAATTTCTGCATAAGCATTACCTATCCTCCAACGCATACCTGCTGTAATCGGTTTATATTTTTTTAATGCCATAATTTTTTCCCGCAAGAAGCGGTTTCATTTTTGTTTTAAACAAACAGTTTAAAAACGATTTAATAATTATTTCAATTTTTGCGGCAATTGAATGCCTTTACTCTTTATCAACCTTTCATCCCGGTTAGGGGAGAGGATTAAATATTTGCATATAAATCAATAGTATCACCTTCTGCCAACGTAACAAATGCTTTTTTGTAAGCAGGCTTAACACCTTTTACAAAACCAGTCTTTGTAAACTTGTTTTTATTTTTACCGGGAGATACCAAAGTATTTACATCTACTACAGATACACCATAGAAATCTTCAACTGCTTTCTTAATTTCAAGCTTGTTGGCTTTACGGTTTACCTTGAAAGCATAACGTTTCAACTTTTCCTGCTGAGCGTTTGCTTTTTCTGTAATAAGTGGCTTTATTAAAACTTCTGCTAACTGCATTTTTTTATATTGAAATGTGATTCAATTATTCTGCTCCTACTTCCTCAATTTCTTCAGAAAATATTTTTGCTGCTCCTTCTGTCAATACCAAAACATCTGCATGAACAATATCATAAGTATTCATGTCAACCAGTGAACTGCTTTGCACTTTCTGAAGGTTGCGAAGACTTAAAAACAAGTTGTCATTGATTTCATTTACCAATAACAACGTTTTTTTATCTGCTACTTTCAGATTTTTTAAAGTGTCGTTAACCTGTTTTGTTTTTGGTGCTTCCAAACTGAGGTCTTCTACCACAATGATGGAATTATTTTTTGCTTTATATGCCAAAGCGCTCCATTTAGCCAGGTCTTTTACTTTCCTGTTCAGCTTAAAATCATAGCTGTGTGGCTTAGGTCCAAATACAGTACCACCGCCTTTATATAAAGGGTTGCGGATGTTACCTTTTCTTGAACCACCTGTACCTTTCTGACGATGTAATTTGCGGCTGGCACCATGCACTTCAGCGCGTGTTTTTACTTTATGTGTACCCTGGCGCTGTGCAGCCTGGTATTGTTTTACAGCAAGATAAATCACATGATCATTTGGCTCAATTCCAAAAACGTAATCAGGCAATTCAACTGTCCTGCCGGTCTTTTCACCTTTTATATTTAAAACGTCAACTTGCATTTCTTTTAATTGAATTATTTCTGAATTAATACGATTGAACCGTTATGACCCGGAACAGAACCGCTGATAAGAATATAATTTTTTTCAGGAAAAAGTTTGATCACTTTTAATCCTTTCAGTTTTACTCGGCCACCGCCCATTCTGCCTGCCATACGTAAGCCTTTAAATACGCGGGAAGCATCTGAAGAGTTACCTATAGAACCTGGGGCTCTCTGACGGTCATGCTGACCATGAGATTGCTGACCAACACCACCAAAACCGTGGCGTTTAACAACACCCTGGAAACCTTTACCCTTAGTGGTTCCTACTACATCAACATTTTCACCTTCAGTAAAAATATCTATAGTAATAGTTTCACCTAAATTCTTTTCTATTGTATAATCGCGGAATTCTTTTACGAATTTTTTAGGAGCAGTGTTTGCTTTTGCAAAGTGGTTAGTCTCAGCTTTGATGGAGTGTTTTTCGTTTTTATCGCCGAAAGCTAACTGAAGAGAAGAATAACCATCGGTTTCTTTTGTTTTAACCTGGGTTACCACACAGGGGCCAGCTTCAATAATCGTGCAAGCTGTCTGCTTGCCGTCAGGAGTGAAGATGCTGGTCATCCCAATCTTTTTACCAATAATTCCTTTCATTTATTTGCGGTTTTTGCCCCGCATGGTTTTAAGGACATCATGCCCAATGGCAGATTCAATCCCCTGTTTAGCTACCGACCTTTTCTTTTGTTTCCGCCGCAGGCGGAGAGAAGTACCGGAAGTAAACAAACCTCGAAGGGCTTGTTTATATGTGTGCTTATCATTTAAAATGATAAGTGTTTTTATTATTTGATCAGAGCTCTTTTTTCTGTTGTTGCAGATTGAGAGGTGATATTATTTATAAGAACTTTTTGACCTCAGAAACATCTGTTTCCAATAATCTGGCTGTTATGCCTTAATCTCTACTTCAACTCCTGAAGGGAGATCCAATTTGCTGAGCGCATCTACTGTCCTTGATGAAGAAGTGTAAATATCCAGCAAACGTTTATGTGTTGCTAATTGAAATTGTTCCCTGCTTTTCTTATTTACGTGAGGTGAACGAAGTACAGTAAAAATCCTCTTATGTGTTGGCAGAGGAATTGGACCTGTTACTACTGCACCTGTGCTGCGCACTGTTTTTACGATCTTTTCTGCTGATTTATCAACCAGGTTATGATCGTACGATTTCAATTTTATTCTGATTCTCTGAGACATATTTCAAACCAAAATTTTCATTTTGGGAGCGCAAAGTTATGAGTATATACTATATGGCACAAGCTTTCTATGAAGTTTTTTTGATATTTTTTGCAAAATTGTAATGTATGGATGCAAACTTATGGCGGATTATTACTTTTTTACTTTATTCTTTTAGTTAAAAGAACTTATTCCTTAATTAACCTACACACAGATCAAGTTAACCGATTTTCTGTTTTCCTGTAATCACAACAATGGTAGTTTGCACACAGAAAAAAATTTTTATGGATGCATTATTAATTGTCAAGATTATTTGGGTTGGACTTGTTTTTTACTGGTTGGTATCATCTTCTGTAGCAAGAAAAAGATCTTAATATCTTGTTGCTTTATTGTAAAGTTGAAAGTAGTTTCTGACCTTCTTCTTTAATTGCAGCATCATCAAATGTCCTGTTGGGCAGCCTGCTCAGTTTTTCCAAAACATCTAATGCTTTTGCTGGTTGATGGTCATAAATATACAGTTTGGCAAGGTCGAGATAATCTATAGCAAAATATTGCTCAATAGACCTTGCCTTTTCCATATATAAAGCTGCTGAATCTAACTGTGTATCAAAAATTCCATGATAAAATTCTTTAACCGGCTTCTTTTTTAACCAGTCAGATCTTATCAATTCAAAATGCCATAAGCCTAAAAGGTAATATGCTTTTGCATTTTGCTGGTCAAGAGCAATTGCTTTATCACAAAATATCTTTATGGCAATTATATCATCTGCCAGGCTCTTTTTGTCATCGTCCACCTGGCTCATTCTTGTAGCGACCAATGCCCTTGCATAACAGGTATTGGTATTATTTGAATCTTTCAAATAAGCATTTTGCGCAAAAGCAAGTGCTTTATCATAATAAGTTCTTTTGATATTATTATCCTTTTGCCTGTTGCCTATACTGCAATTGAGTTCAGCACATTTTACCAAAGCAGAAATGTTGGATGGGTCTTTTGAAATTATTTCCATGTATTTGGATAAGGCACCGGCTTCATCAAATTTCAATTCAAGGTTTTTAGCATCTCTTAAAATTGATGCAGTTTCCTGTGCAAATAATATTTGTGAAAAAGAAACGCAAACCAGTAGCAGAGAAAATTTTATTGTCTGATGTAACATCTTATACTTCATTAATTTTTTTCCATTCTCTTTCCTGAATAAACTGCAGCTACATATCCATTGAAAAAGGGGATAGGCGGGTTTAATTTTTTTATCTCCACTTCCACATTTTCAACCAGGGTGAAAGAATTAAAGATTTCTTCTGCAATTTCTGTTGCAAGTGTTTCAATAAGCCTTGTTGGTTTACTCATTCTTTTTTTTACCAGCTCATACAGTTTTGTATAATCTAAAGTTTCATCAAGTCGCAATACCGGCAAACGTTGTGGAGTAAAATAAGCGACAAGGTTTACTTCAAAATCACCACCTGTCTTTTTTTCTTCTTCATGCACACCGTGATAACCATGAAAACGGAGATTCCGTAATTCGATTTTTAACATTGAACAAAACTAAAAATCAAGCCAACAGCAGCAAAAATTAATTAGTTAATAATCGGAGTAAAAATATTTTGTTTAGTATTGATGATTATTTTGCAATTATGACGAAGAAGTTTTCATGTTTTTTATTACTTGCTGCAACATTATTTTTTTTCACTTCATCTGTTTCGGCACAAACTAAAACAATAAGTAAGTCTTTCCCGAAATTTGAAATGTTACTGACTAATTCAACACATTTTCAGTCATCATCAGTCAAGAAAGGTGAGCCAACACTACTCATTTATTTTTCTCCGACCTGCGATCATTGTAAGAAATTTATCAGTTCACTTTTACAGGATATGCAGAGTTTTAAGAAATACCAGATTATCCTGGTTACTTATGTTGATATAAGTGAGGTAAAACAATTCGAAAATGATTATCATCTTAAAAACTACAAGAACATTGTTGCAGGCACTGAGGGTACTGATTTTGTTGTCCGTTATTTTTATGATGTCGTCAACTTTCCATTTACTGCATTGTATGATAAAAATAAAAACCTTGTTGCTGTGTACAGGCAGCCACCATCTTTTGATAAATTAAAAATCCAGTAAAAAAAAAGCCATTCATCTGAATGGCTTTTTAAAAAAATTAATAACAGCTAAGAGAAAACTTCTTTTACTTTTTCAAAAAAGCTTTTCTCGCTTTTGCCGGGTTGTGGTTTAAAGTTGGGGCTGTTGTTCATTTTATTCAGCATTTCTTTTTCTTCATGTGTAATATTCTGAGGTGTCCAGACATTCACATGAATAAGCTGGTCACCTCTGCTATACCCATTTACATCAGGGAAACCCTTTCCTTTCAACCTGAATATTTTACCACTTTGTGTACCGGGAGGTATTTTTATTTTAGCCCTGCCATCAATAGTTGGTACTTCTAACTGTGTACCAAACACTGCATCAGGGAATGAAATATGCAACTCATAAGCAACATTCAAACCATCTCTGTGTAATTCTTTATGAGGTTCTTCTTCAATTAATATTATCAGGTCGCCTGGTGCACCACCTCGTTCGCCTGCATTCCCTTTTCCACTCAGGCTTAACTGCATTCCTTCCTGTACACCTGCAGGTATATTGATATTTACTGTTTCCTCACCATACACGCGGCCTTCTCCTTTGCAAACAGTACATTTACTTGTTACAGTACTGCCTTCACCATTACAGGTTGGACAGGTTGTTACTGTTTGCATCTGGCCGAGAAATGTACTGGTTACTTTTCTTACCTGTCCGCTGCCACCACATGTGCTACAGGTCTGGATGCTGCCTTTGTCTTTAGCACCACTTCCATTGCAGGTGTTGCATTGAACGTATTTTTTTACTTTGATGTTTTTTGTAACACCCTTGCTGATCTCTTCGTAGTTCAGTTTAAGTTTGATACGCAGATTGCTTCCTCTTGTACCCCTTGCTCTTGCTCCACCACTGCTTCTTCTGCCGCCACCAAAGAAACTTCCGAAAATATCATCACCAAAAATATCCCCAAACTGGCTGAAGATATCTTCCATATTTACATTCTGGCTACCACTGAATCCGCCACTACCTGGTGCGAATGCAGCGTGACCGTACCTGTCATACCTGGCTTTTTTATCAGAGTCGCTTAAAACTTCATAAGCTTCTGCGGCCTCTTTAAATTTTTCTTCTGCTGATTTATCACCTGGGTTCCTGTCAGGGTGAAATTGCATCGCCACTTTACGGTAAGCCTTTTTAATTTCATCTGCTGAAGCATTTTTTGAAACGCCTAAAATTTCGTAATAGTCTCTTTTCGTCATGATGACTTACCTCTTATATTTATTTTCCAACAACAACTTTTGCAAAACGAATAATCTTATCATTCAGGTAATAACCTTTCTGAATTTCATCAATCACTTTTCCTTTTTTATTTTTTTCATTAACCGGTATTTGTGTGATTGCTTCATGCTTTTCAGTATCAAAATCGGTATTAAGGCTTTCCATTGGTTTCAACCCTTTTGCTTCAAGGGTCTTTCTCAGTTTATTGAAGATTAACATGGCGCCCTCACTGAATTGATTGATATCACCAGAGGTTTCCAATTGTTTTTCAGCCCTGTCGCAATCATCGAGTACATCCAAAAGCGATGTGATGACTTCCCTTCCTGCAGTTTGTCTTAACTCTATATTTTCTTTTGCAGTGCGTTTTCGGAAATTATCAAATTCAGCAAAAAGACGGATATATTTATCTTTTTGTTCCTGCAATTCGGTATTGAGTTTTTCAACAATATCTTCTTCCTCCACTGGCTCGTTCAAATGTGTCGTGCCGGCTGCATTTTCGTCAGCATTTATGCCGAAATCCTCATTTTTTGTCGTAATGTCTTCGGTAAATTCTTTTTCTTGCATAGTTAAATGATAATCTGTTTTGTGTTCCAAATTTTTTGCCAGCGGCAAATAGACGAAAAAATGTCAGCAGAAAAGCAAAAAATTAAAATAAGGTGATAAATTCACGCCATATTTCTTACTAATAAATTAATTATGAGACAAAATCTTACACTTTTTATTTTAACCTTTTTCTTGTTTGCTGCAACAACTCTTTATGCTCAGCATGTAGAATTAAAACAAGTTATTCCTCAACCATATCAGGGTGTTTCAGGTTATAGCTCACCTAACGGTTCATGTGATACATTAAATATTTATGATGCCGGAAGTTGGTCCGCATATTATTATGAATACCGTGGTGGTGGTTCGGTTTTGGGAACAAATAATCTTACTGCCACAAAAGATGCAACTATCCTGGAAGATGCAAACTATTTTGATGTAAGCGGTTCAGATTACAATTTTATTTCTGGTGGGCTTGTATATTTTGCTTATGCAAATTCTTCAGTGCCGGCAAACCTTGACAAAGATGTCGTTTTCAAAATCTATGATGATGCTGGTGGTTTACCTGGAACAATGTTAGCTTCGGTTTCAATTCCATTAAGCCAGGTTCACCAGGATGTGTTAGATGGCAAACTCACAGAGTTTAGTTTGGCTTCACCTATTGCTGTACCAGCTTCTGGGAAATTTTATGTTTCTGTTGATCACAGCAATTTTGAATGGAAATCAGGCAAAAAAGATTCTATTGCAATTGTTGCTACAGATAATCATGCAACTCCAAATTCAGCATTTCAATATTTGAATGATATCACCGGGAGTACCTGGATGCCAATACCAAATTTCTGGAGAAATTCAGACGGAAGTGACTCATTAGATGTTACATTATTTATTTTTCCCTATTTACGCAATTCACTTACATCTTGTGATGTGCTCGCAGTGAGTATGTATAATTTTGGTGGCTTTGTTAAAGATAATAAAGCATATCTCAATTGGAGTACTGCATCCGAAAGCAATAATAAAGGCTTTTATATTGAAAGAAGTAAAGATGGAAGAAACTTCTCAAGCATTGGTTTTGTAAAAGGGGTTGGCAACTCTTCACAGGTTAAGAATTATTCTTATACTGATGATAACTTGAAAAGCGTTGGAGCCACTACAACTTATTATCGTTTGAAACAGGTTGACATGGATGAAAAAGTAAATTATTCAAATGTTATTGCATTAAACCTGAAAGATATTGTTCAATGGAAAGTATATCCTAATCCTGTAAAAGATGTTGCAACAATTGAATTGAATTTAACTGCATCTTCTAAAGTGAACCTGCAGGTGATTTCACGTGATGGCAAAGTTGTTCTCAATGCAGATAAAGGTGTATTAAATGCTGGTGTACAACAAATCTATCTTCACACGCAGGGATTTGCCAGGGGCTCTTATATTGTCAGGGTAAAAGCCGGAGCAAACACTTATACTATGCCGATAATAAAAGAATAAAATTTATTTTTTGTTGAAATGTAAAAAGGGCTGTTGATGAATCAGCCCTTTTCTTTTGTGAATTAAGAGGTGTATTGTATAAAAATCATTTTCTTTTTCATCATTTATTTCAGAAACTAAGCTTGCCGCTATAATAATTTAAAATCATTGAACGAAGTACATAATCATATTTTGCAATGATCAGGTTTAAATCAGACTGGTCAACTTTATTTTTTGCAATCAGGTAATCAACAGATGTTATTACACCTGCATTAAATTTAATTTCTGCAACACGGAATGATTCTTTATAAGCATTCACCTGGTCTGTTAGAGCATCAAAACGTTTTTGTGCAGAAGTGACATTTGCTGCAGCCTGCTCTACATTTTGCTGCAATTTTGTTTTTGTTGTTTTTAAAGTTATTTCAGCATCTTTCTGTTGCAGTTTTGCACTCTTAATCTGAGTTTTATTCCTGAAATTATTTAAGAGTGGTATGCTGATACCAATACTTATAGAACTATTGAAGTTGTTGGAGATTTGATCGTTGTATTTTATTTTCCTGCTGCTGTAATTATCCTGCTGTACATATAATGGTAATTTGTCTGAGCCATTCAAAACATAGTTATTGGTTTGCACATCTGTCGTGCCCAGATACTGTTGCGTTGTAGCATTGCTGGAATAATTTGTAAACAAACCGCCATTAATATATAATGAAGGATAGCTTTGTGAGCGATTTGTTTTTACACCATATATAGCGCTTTTGTTTCTTAATTCTGCAGCTTTTATTACAGCAAGATTTTGTAGAGCAGACTGGTAAATTGAATCAGTATTGGATAAAGTATTTTCTGAAATATCTGATAAAGATAATTTTTCAACATCCATGTTTTTGTTATAAGGAATATTCAGCAGTGCTGCCAATGATATTTTTGCAGTTTCAAGATCATTGGTTGCATTAGCCAGTGTCAACTGGTTGCCGGCATATTCACCTTTCAAATCATATAATTCATCCGGGCTGATAGCACCATCTTTATTTAAAATATTTAACCTGTCAACCTGTTTGGCTGAAACATCTGCCTGTTGCTTTGCTGCATTCAATAAGTCTTCATTAGTTAAAACCTGCAGGTATGCCAAAATCACCTGTAATGCAATTGCATCTTTTTGATTTTGCACTTCAAACTGGCTGGCCTGATATGCCAGTTTATTTTGTTTGATATTATTCTGTACTGCAAAAGCATTGAAAATAGTTATGCTTGAGTTTAAGCTGTAATTACCAAACCTGATGGTTTGATTAGCATAAGTATTTGTATAAGGGTCAATATTGCGTCCTGTATTGATACCATGTGCAATATCACCATTCAGTGTTGGTATCATATATCCTTTCGACCCCTGCCATTCTGTTTTTGCTATACCTGAAGTTATTTCCTGGTGCTGTACAATATCGTTTTGCTGAAGGGCAATCTGTAAACACTGCTGCAGGCTTAGTTTCTGATATGAAATAGTATCAGTTTGTGCAGAAACATTTACTGAATCACATACAACAATTACAATCAATGCCAAAAAAACTTTTCTTATCATATTCATCTTGATTACTGTTCTATTCTGCCATCTAACAAATTAATAATCCTCGAGCCGTACTCCGCATTTTTTTCTGAATGGGTTACCTGTATAATCGTTACGCCATCTTCTTTATTTAAGGTGGTGAATATGTCCATAATTTCTTCACCTTGTTTGGAGTTGAGGTTACCAGTAGGCTCATCTGCCAGGATTAATTTCGGCTTAGCCACCAGCGCCCTTGCAATGCCAACCAACTGTTGCTGCCCACCAGAAAGTTGTGTTGGGAATAAATCTTTTTTCCCAACAATATTAAACCTGTCAAGTATGTCTGCTACAATTGCTTTTCTTTCAGATGATTTGGAATTTTGATAAATCAATGGTGTTTCTATGTTTTCATAAACCGTTAATTCATCAATGAGGTGATAAGCCTGGAAAACAAAACCTATGTATTGTTTATATAATTGCGAACGGTGTTTTTCTTTCAGTTTATGAACTGCTTCATCAAAGAAAAAATATTCGCCTTCATTAAATTCATCAAGCATGCCAATCACATTCAATAAAGTTGATTTGCCTGAACCGGAAGGCCCCATCACAGAAACAAATTCACCCTGGTTAATTTTAAGATTAATGTCTTTTAATAAATATGTCCTGATACCACCAACGTTTACCCATTTTGAAAGATGCTGTAGTTCAATCATGCCCTGATTATTTTTAAGTTACCTGAAATATAAGAAAGATATACCAATTGTCTCATTCGTTGAGGAGCAATAAGTTAGAAAAAATAGCAAAGGGTAGGGTGTACGGTTTTGATACAATGAATGTCCACTTTCAGCATAGAGTTATGCCGGATAATTTGACTTTAAAATGTTTGGTTTATAGCAAGCTGTTGATTCTTTGAGCAAGGTCTATATCCTTTTCAGTAACTATATTTCCGGCATCATGTGTAGATAAAGTTATCTCTACTTTATTATAAACATTTTGCCACAACGGATGATGGTCCATGCATTGTGCTTCAATTGCAACACGAACCATAAAACCAAATGCTTCAGAAAAATCTTTGAATACAAATTTGCGATACAAAGTATTGTCTTTTTCAGACCAGCCTTCAGGAATATTCATAACTATAAAATTAAATTTTCTTTGTTTTTAATTTTTTCCAACTGTAATTCTGTTACAAGTTGTAAGCCGGAAATTGTTTTCAGGTTTTGCTGAAGGTCGGTAATATTTTCTTCTGGTATTATATCAGCTTTAATAAGCCATAAAAAATCAAAGTGTTTTAATTCTGCAACAAGGTATTCACCTTCATACTGGTTTTCATAAATTGAATGTACCATCTGGTAACCGGGTTCCTGGTATTGATAAACCTGGAAAAAATAATTGCGGTTTTTTTTTCTCGTTTGAACTTCTGCATCGGTCATTAAACGAAAGTCGTATTGTAACTGTGCATTTACCTGCCAGCAAAACCGGTACCCTTTTAATTGTGAGATGATACCTAACAACCTGGTGCCGGTAAAAAAATCTTCTTCAATTCCGTCTGTGTTCAATAACAGCTTTGCCATAGTGATGCACAAAGAACATAAAAATTTCTTGTATTGAAATGCACAGGTGTTACAAATAGAAAATTAAAACACTGATATTATTTTTCTTTCACTTCAATCACAAGAAAATTTTTGAACGCAACTTTTAAATCGGGTTTGTTTCCATCAACTGTTCCTAAATCTATATTGTTGAAATAATCAGTAACTGAATATTTTTTATTGTTCTTTAACCCCCTCAGATTTATGGTGCCATTAAAATCAGGATTAAAGAATGCATAATACATCACACCATCTTTTTCTATGCAATGTGTTTCAGGATAGTCATAACCTATATCATATAATTCGCCGCGATAAACACCTTTGCTCAGCATTTTCTCATTATAAATATCTATCCACTTTTTAAAGAGCTTTTCTTTTTCGGGTGTCAGTAAATTTTCATCTTTACTCTTAACTCCGGTTGCAGGATAAACAAATTTTGTTCCCGGCACAGCGCCTACACCAATCTGTGAAGCAAAGTCCTTTTTGTTATCTGTCAGTTCCACATGGTCGCCAAAATATGCTGTGTTAGGCATCAACGCATGATAAACTTTTCCCTTCAGCCTTACCTGCCAACTGCTTTCAGGGTCGCTGGCTACAAACTGGTTGGTATATGGCATGTGATAAAAATCCATCACATCACCACAAGGACAAAATTCAACCACTGCATCGGGTTTTATTTTTCTTGCTGTTGTGAAAATTGTATCAAACAAAGAAGGCATTTTTTCAAAACTTTGTTCAGGATAATCAAGGCCGTGGTCACCATAATCAGGCGCCACTGCATTCATATACTGTCCATCTAATTTCAATGCATCAAAACCCCAGTCATGCATAAAAAGCTTTACATTATTTTTTGTTTCTTCAATCACAATGCTGTCTGTTGGAGATAAATAATAAGAGTCCCACCAACTGACAAATTGAGGAGCCCCGTTTTTTTGTAGCACAATAATGTCAGGATGTTTTTGCAACAGTTTACTGCCAGGGTCTGCAATCATTGGCGCCCACCATAATACTGCTTTCAATCCCTGTGCGTGTATGCTGTCAACAAATGCTTTCATTTCTGCATCACCGCCAGGAAAATGTTCTTTATTGGTATGCCAGTCGCCTTCTGCCTGCTGGTATCCATCATCAAGGCCAACCCATTTTATGCCGAGCTCTTTTACTTTTGGCAATGTGTTTAAAATTTCCTCTAAAGTAAAATCTCTTTCATATCCCCATGCACACCAGATAGGTTCATAAGCTGATGGTTCTTCAGGCGCAGGCTTGATGCCTTTTGTCTGCATGAATTCACCAAATGTTCTTAAAGTAGCAAAGCAATCTTTCTGATGCACACTCACAAATGTTTCAAATGTTTTGAGTGTATCATTGGGTTTCAGAATTTCTTTTTCAGGATATTCATATTGCACGCCCATTGTAGCAGTGGAAGAATACTGGTCATAATCAATCGGCAAGGAAACCAGTTTTGCAACTGCTTCAGTATTACCAACAGCAATGCCTGCATCCCTGCGCCAGAGGTCAATTACAGGGATTCCACCTCCATAATCAGATGCATTCATCCCCATAAAATTTTTTTCATAAAATCCGGGGTTTACTTTTTGTATCCAGTCGCGACGGTCATCATGCGAACTACCCTGGAAGCTCCAGAATTTTGTTGTGTCATTGGAAGGCAATACATGATATTCATTATTCACCCATTTGATGACGGGCAATTCCCTGTTGCCTTTATTAATGTATTGCACAGTGAAATATGCTGCGTCAGGGAAGTTATTGTATGTTTTTACAGAAAGAATTTTTTCAATGTGATTGATATTATCTAATCCGTAAAATTTCCATACAATGCCATCACCTGCTGCATCATGAATGTTTGTTTTTTCTTTTTTGATAAGATGGAAATCTTTTGCAGTAAAATATTTTGTAACGATATATTCCGAATATGAAAATTTATCCATCACCGGTTTTGCATGAATAAAACCTGTATTGATTTTTGTTTGTAATTTATCATTCACTTCAATCTTTAAATCCTGATTTGTGATGATATCCTGGGCTGATGCAATGCAAATAATGCATCCGCTAAAAACTGTTGCTAATATCTTCTTCATCTCTTTAAATTTTTCTTTGTGCTTTCGCATTTTCATTATTCACAATAAAATCAATTTGACTCAATGCTTTGTTGCAGCACAATTTTTTATTTATAATATTTCATAATCCTTTCCGCATTTGTCCTGTATAATTTTTCCAATACTGTTTTATCCAGGTCCAAACCATACAATGCCCAATGATAACCGAACATTTCTGTTTCATAAAAATGTTCATCAGCGCTTTCCAAAATTCTGAATGTAGTTAAATACATCTGTTCTTCAGGATTGTTGTCAGTGCCATACAACAGCCTGTCCTGGTACTTAGTAATAAATGCTGCTGCATATCTCGGCACTGGTGCAATCTCTGCAAACCTTGCAGCAACATCAGCATAAAGGTTTGGATATTTATCCAGCATTTTTCCAAGCACCTGTAAATTGGAACATGAATTGGCAAGATGACATGCGATGAATATTGTTGATGGATTTTCACGCACTGCATTTTCAAGAGATTTTATCAATGCATCATGGCCAAGCTTCCCCATTTTATTCATATCCACATGCCATTTGGATGAATTCATTAAACCATCATTTGTGCTGTCTGGTGTTTCATACATCCATTCATCTTCGGCTACATGAATGCTGACGGGTAAATGCAATGCTGCACATTTTTCAAGCAAAGGTTTCATCTGCGGGTCATCAATATGCAAACCTTTGCCGGGAGTTGGTTTTGAATATAATTCACCATCACCCTTATCACCTAATTCACCCACACCTTTAGCGCCTTTCCTGTAACACCTTTCTAATTCTTCCACAGCATGTTTTTGCCAACCGGGTTTGCCATAACCTGTATAATCAAAACCACACCAGAGTTCAAACCTGCCGGGATATTTACTGTATTTTTCTACTGCGCTGTCAAACCCTTTTCCTGTTTCATAAGTAAATACCATCGTTGTCCGGATGTTCATTTTATCCATCAGTTTCACCCAATCATCAATATCTTTTTGAGTTTGCATATAATCATGTGAATGCATATCAATCACAGGAAATGCAGCTTTCTTTATATCGGCTGTTGGTGTTTTATAAATAGATACAGGGCGATAATTTCTTAATAAAATATTTTCGGTTTTTGTTTGTGCGAAAGAATATTGTGTGAAAATAAATGCGCAGGCAACCAGTATCTTTTTCATAACCTAAGCCGTTTTATTAAATAATAAAAAGAAGCAAAACGGAACTTCTTAAAAAATGAACAACATGGTGAATCATTCACCATCTAAATATTTATCACTTCAAGTTTTCTTACTATCAAATCCTTTACTGCATCAATTGCTTTTGGAAACACTTTGCGCAAATCAATCTCATCATTGTCTGCCAGCAATGATTGCAATTTTTTCATGAAAGTATTTTTTGTTTCAGTTGCCAGGTTGATTTTACTGATGCCTTTGCGGATGGCTTCCTGCAATTGTTCATCGGGGATGCCGCTGCTACCGTGCAATACCAATGCACAATTAACTACAGACCGTATTTCCTGTAACCTGTCCAATCGGAGCTTCGGCGTTTCTTTATAAAAACCATGAGCATTACCTATGGCAACAGCCAATGCATCTATGCCTGTTGCTTCTGCAAAACGTTTGGAATCATCAGCTCTTGTAGGTTCAAATTCCTGTGATTGATTAAGCTTGGCTATATAACCCAGTTCAGCTTCAACATTTGCATTATATGCTGCTGCAATTTTTACTGCTTCTTTCGTGATGCGCACATTTTCATCAAAAGGTTTTTCGCTGGCGTCAATCATCACACTGTCAAAACCCGCATCAAGACATTGTTGGACAATTTCAATGCTGCTGCCGTGGTCAAGATGCACCCAACCTTCCACATTAAATTCTTTCAGCATTGCCCTCGCCATTGCAATTGCAGGTTTGATACCGAGATACTGCAATGAGCTTTCACTTAGCTGTAAAATCAAACTGCTGTTGGTGGTTTTTGCTGCAAGCAACAAACCTTTTAATGTTTCAAAATTGTAGAAGTTTACCGCGAGTAATGCTTTGCCTGCTTTTGAATATCCTGCCAGCTTTTCTTTCATCGTCATTGTAAAATGTAATTAAATTTTTTCAAGGCTAATTGTTTAATGTCGGGCAGGTTGGTAAATGCTGTTGTGCCACCATGTGCAGTAGTATTTATAGCTCCGCAAACAGCGCCGAGCTCTGTACATTGTTTTAATGTTTTGTCCAGGATGAATTCACGGATAAAGCCTGCATTAAAACTATCGCCTGCACCAATTGCATCAGCAAAATCATGATTGATAAATGCCGGCTGATTGGTTACTTCATTTTTGTAATATGCAGTTGCACCATCTACACTGTTTTTCACAATAATCATATTGGAAAAATCTTTTAGTGTAGCCACTGCTGCATCAGCATCTTGTTTTTTAGTGATGTTTTTGATTTCTTCAATATTCGGCAAAAACACATCTACATTCGGCAACAATTCTTTCCAGTTGCTTTCCCATTTTTCATTAGTATCCCATTGCGGGTCCAATGAAGTGGTTAACCCTAAATCTTTTGCTCTTTTGAATAATTTCGGAAGGCCGGGTTTTAATGCAGGCTGCATAAACATAGAACTTACATGCAGGTGTTTTGCATTGCTCAGCATTGCATCTGTAATATCTTTTTCGCTCAATTCATTCATCGCTCCGGGATAAGTAACCATAGCACGTTGCTGGTCAAAATTGAATGCAACAGTAATACCTGTTTTTACATCATTACGCCGGATGATATTTTTTGTGCCAACACCTTTTGATTCCAGGTCTGCAATTATTTTTTTTCCAAAATCATCATTGCCAATGCAACCGCAATAATTTACTGAAACGCCCAGTGCGCTTAGGTTTGAAGCAAATATGGCTGCACTGCTCCCCAGTGTATAAATCATATTGTCAGCCAGTATTTCCTTACCTACTTCCGGATATTGCTGAAGCCCGTTTAAGATGAGGTCAATGTTTAATTCACCTACAACCAAAACATCAAATTGGGTGGAATGTGATTGATTATTTTTATTCTTTGTCACGTTTTAATTTTTTTTCAAATGAAGCAGTTCGTTTTGAGAAATAAATATTGCATAAAAAATCATTCAATTGTTGTCGGTTGTTTTTTTGTTTCAACCGGGTAAATATTTACGCCCTGCACCACTCTTGAAATTGCACCATTCACAGATGGATTATCTGGTGAAAGGCCCAATTGAATGCTTTTGTAAAAACCCAGTAACTGTCCTGCAATGATTGAACACACAGGTAAAAAATCTTCGTGGATTTTTTCACCTGTCATTCCAAAGCTAATTTTTTCATCTGTATTTGGCATCATTGCATTGCCATCACCAACGGCAAGACAAAGCATTACATGATTGCCATCTTTCATTGTGTTGATGAGGTCTTCTTCATATCTCCTTACATAATCATCACTGCTTAAAAAATATACAACAAGTGTTTGTTCATTGATAACAGCTTTTGGCCCATGCCTCAGTCCAAGATAACTATCCTGTTTGCAAATAATTTTTCCATTGGTAAGCTCCTGTAATTTTAATGCAGCTTCTGTTGCTGTGCCCAATAAATTTCCTGAACCTAGAAATACAGCACGTTTGAAATCTTTTGCTGCTATTTCACTGATGGTTTCTAATTCTCCTGATAAAATATTTTGTGCTGCCCTCTTGATTAATTGCAGTTGTGCTTTAATAAATGATGGGTGATGGATATATGCAATCATCAGTCCTGATAACAACATGGCAGAATAGCTGCCTGTCATAGCAAGGCTTTTATCATTAGCTGTTGCAGGCAAAACAAAAACATATCTTGGATTGATTGTTTTGAGATGAGCCAATGCTCCATTTGCATCACAGGTGATAATGATATGAAAACATTTTTTTGAAAACTTATCTGCCAATTCAATTGCTGCGCAGCTTTCAGGGCTGTTGCCGCTTCTTGCAAAAGAAACCACTAATGAAACCTGTTCATCATTGAAATAATCATTTGGGTGTGAAACAATATGAGTTGTGGGAATAGCCCTTGTTTGAACTTTCGTTTGCCTGAAAAAAACACCTTCAAGTGATAGCCCGATAAAAGCGCTGGTGCCGGCACCTGTCAGGATAATATTATCAATTTCTGAATAAGCATCCGAAAGTAATTGCTGCAACTTTTTTATATGCTCCAGGAATAATTGATGTGTGGCTTCCCATAATTGAGGTTGGCCGGCAATCTCTGAAGCTGTTAGTTGTGCACCCTTTTGACGGAGATATTTTTCGTCGAGTTTAAGAAAAGACATTCATTGTGTTTTGTGGAAACAAAAATAAAGAAATTTATTTTATCTTTCAAAATCTTTCTTTTTTCTTCATTAACTTTCAAAAATTATTATATTTGGTTTCATTTAATAAAAAATCAACAACATGAAAAACTTTACAAACCAGCACGAATTCGCTGTAATGCTTACATTTTTATCAGCGTTATTATTGCAATTTTCATTTGCAAACACCTATTATGTAAATGCTGCAACAGGCGATGATGCCAACAACGGCACATCGGCAGCTACACCATTTTTAACTGTACAAAAAGCATTGAATACAGCATCGTCGCCAGGTGATATTATTTTGGTGGCGCCAGGTATTTACAAACAAAATCTTACCTGGAAATTTTCAGGTACTTCATCTGCAAAAATTACTTTGCAAAAAAATGGCAGTGGCACTGTGTATTTAAAATCTACTGATGCTTCTGCTGCACCAGTTTTGCAAATAAGCAACTTTAGTAATATCATGATTGATGGTTTTACAATAACCAGGGACAATGCAAAAAATAATGCACAGGGTTTGCTCATCAATTCTTCAGGAAGCTATGCCATGCAGAATATTGAAATAAAAAATTGTGTGTTCACTGCAATCAACTGGAATATGAACCCAAATAAAAAACCAACATCAAGTAAAAATTCACAACCATTTATTGTATATGGCAGGAGCAGCGTTGCTATTCAAAACATAAATATTCATGATTGCGAATTTCATGATAATGTTACAGGCTTCAGTGAAGTATGTTCTTTCAATTCTAACATTGATGGTTTCAGCGCAACTAATAATATTATACACGATAATACTAATATTGGAATTGATGTAATCGGGTTTGAAGGTGAAAACAGCAACACCAGTATTGACCAGGCAAGAAACGGAACAATTGCCAACAATACATTTTATGAAAACCAAAGCCCTTATGCTGAAGGCGCCAGCATTTATGTGGATGGTGGAAAATCTGTATTGATTGAACGCAACCTGATACATGATGGTGATTATGGTATTGAGATAAGCGCAGAGAATGACCCTTCATCCATTGCTTATGAAACACAGGATATAACTGTGCGAAATAACCTTATTTATAATTGTCGTAGTGCTGGTTTAAAAATCGGGAATTACAAAGGAAAACTACAGAATGCTTTGGTAGTTAACAATACCTGTTTTTATAATAACAGGGGTGGTAAAAGAGATGGTGATGCAAGTGGTACCAGCGTTAAATTTTCTGCATGGGCTGAACTGGTGATTGACAATATGCAGGATGTAAAAATCAACGATAATATTTTTTATGCAAGGTCAAGCAGCACTGCAATGATTAATTCAGATGCGAATGCAGTAATCTCTAATCTTACCATGAATTATAATCAATGGTATTGCAAAGGCAATGCAAATGGTTCGGGCCTGACTTACCAGTTTAAAATCAATGGCACTAATCATAATTATAATTCATTTACAAACTATCAATCTAATAACACTTTTGGTTTTGCTGCAGATGATCAATATGGCAATCCATTATTTGTAAATGAAAACATCAGCGGCAACAATACTGTTAATCCTGACCTGCATATTCAAACCGGTTCACCTTGTATCGGTCAGGGCGATCCTTCTGCTGTTATCGGTGCCAACAGAGGAGAGTGGGGCACTGTTGATTATTTTGGCAACAATCGTAAAGTAGGTACCATTGATATAGGCGCTCATGAACTGGCAACAGGTTCTTTACAAAAAAAGAAAAATCTAATTATCCAGGCATTGAATTTTTCTCCTAATCCTGTTAATGGTTTTATTATGCTTAAAAATATTTCCAAAGGAAAATATCTTGTGCGTATTGCAGATGTGCAGGGTAATTCTTTTATCTCAAAATCTGTTGAAATAAACAATACGTTTAAGATGGATGTAGCTGCTTTGCCTAAAGGGGTTTATGTGATAACAGTTTCTGATAATAAGACTGTGAAGTCTGCAAAATTTTTCAAACAGTAATTATGCTTTGTAAAAATTGAAATTTCTTATTACTACAGATGTTTTGAGGATATATTAACTGAATTTTTTGTTCTAATAAAAAGCAGCAGGTGAAAATTTTCTTACCTGCTGCTTTTTTAATTTTTTATTGTTTACTGATCCGATATAAATTTCCGTCATCTGTGATTGCATATAGCATTTGATTGCTGTATGCTACATCACGAAAACGTTTATTCTTATCAGTCAGCAATCTTTCTTCACCCACCACTTTATTATCTTTTATTACCAGCCTGCAGATATGCTGGCTGCTTAAACAGGCAAGGAACAAATTATTTTTCCATTCAGGGATTGCATCACCATTATAAAAAACAATTCCGCTTGGCGATACAACTGGATCCCAATAATAAACCGGTTGTTCAAGTCCTTCTTTTTGTTGTATGCCATCGCCAATTTTTTCACCACTGTATTCAATGCCATAAGTAATAATTGGCCATCCATAATCTTTTCCGGCATGAATAATATTTACTTCATCACCACCTCTTGGACCAAACTCTGCTTCCCATAATTCTCCTGTTGCTGGATTGATATCAAGTCCCTGCGGGTTGCGGTGACCATAACTATAAATTTGTGGCACTGCACCTGGTGTGTTGATAAATGGATTGCCTGGTGCAGGATTGCCATCAGTTGTGATCTTAAAAATTTTTCCAAGCCCTGCTTCTAATTTTTGTGCATGTGCCCTGCCTTCAAGAATTGATCTTTCACCAGCGCTGACAAAGAGGTTGCCATCTTTATCAAATATGAGGCGGGAACCAAAATGAAGATCACTTTTTAATGTTGGTAAAGCACGGAAAATAACTTTTACTTCTTCCACTTTACCTGCGTCTTCATTAAGTTTACCTTTTGCAACTGCTGTACAATTGGAAGATCCGTGTGGCTCAGAGAAAGACCAGTAAATTATTTTGTTATTATTAAAATCAGGATCGAATGCTACATCGAGTAAACCACCTTGCTCATCATCATCAACTGCTGGGAACCCTGTGATTTTTTTTATGAGTTTTCCATCAGCATCATGTATTTCCATGTAGCCTTTTTTAAATGTAATCATAAACCTGCCATCATTCATTGGCACAATTGCCCAGGGCGCATCCATATTAGATGCAAGTTCTTCCACCTTATATGGTGTGGTAGTTTTTGCTCCTGCAATCCTTGTTTGTCCTTCAAATGCAGGTTTGTAATTTGAATTAGGTGCCTGGGTTTCTACCGGCGGCAGCTTTGTTGAATCTTTTGTTTGGGATGTAGTAACATTTGTTTCATGACTTGCACAACTTGATAAGCTTAACACTGCGGCGAACAGTGTGAACATCGTGATTTTAATTTGCATACAGGATAATTTGTTTAAAGAAAAAAATTGCTGCAATCTATTACATACAAGCGATTATAATAAATTTCAAATATTAATTTCATACAAAAATTTTCTCTTTTATCTTTATTAAAAACCTGCTGATATGAAACTTTCTTTTTTACTTATGATTACAGTCGGGATGTTGAGTTGCAACAGTCCCAAAGCTCAACATTCGCTCACAAAATTGTGGCAGACTGACACTTTGTTAAAAGCACCGGAGTCTGTTTACTTCGATGGTGGCAATGGTGTTTTATATGTTTCCAATATTAATGGTACAAATCCCTGGGCAATGGATGGTAATGGTTCAATAGGTAAAGTGGGGTTAGATGGAAAAATTATTGCTGTTGATTGGGTTACAGGTTTGAATTCACCAAAAGGAATTGGCATGTATGATGGTAAATTGTATGTGGCAGATGTTACAGGTATTGCAGTGATTAATATTCAAAATGCAACTGTTGAAAAAAGAATTGAAGTGAGTGAATCTGCAGGATTGAATGATGTTTCTGTCAGTAGCGATGGTGTGATATGGGTATCTGATTCAAAGAATAAAAGGATATACAGAATTCAGAATGATCAACCGGAAATTTATCTTGACAAATTAAAAGGGCCTAATGGAGTTTTGTGGCATGACAATGCACTTTTTTTTCTTGATGCAGGTACAGTTTATAAAACGAACCCGGATAAAACTTTAGTGAAACTATCTGATGGTTTGGATGGTAGCACTGATGGAATAGAAAATGTATCCGGTAATGATTTTATAGTTTCCTGCTGGACAGGCGCTATTTATTATGTGAACGGAAAAGGAGAGAAGCAATTAATGGTTGATACAAGAAAAGAAAATATTAATTCAGCAGACATTGGTTATGATGCAAAAAATAAAATTGTGTATGTGCCTACCTTCTGGAAAAATTCAATTGTTGCATACCAGTTGAAATAGGATGTTCATTTTTATTTAATCACATATATTTTTCATTTTAGAGTAATTTTTCTTACTTCATTTTTATTCTTATTGTGCATTGTATTTTTCCGCTGCAATAAAAAAAATTATTCTTCGGTAAAGTAAATTTAATTTTCAACCGTCTTCCAATGTAAATGGCAGGCATGGCTGAAATGGCCTTAGGGAAGAATAATATTATAGAGACTATAAAAATGTATGGGCATCAATTATTTGCTTTCATACGCAGCCGCGTGCCTACCAGTGAAGATGCAGAAGATATTTTGCAGGAGGTATGGTTTCAATTAAGTAATCAATCATCGCCTGATGATATTGACAGCATGAGTGGTTGGCTTCACAGGGTTGCCCGCAATAAAATCACTGATAAATACCGGCGAAAAAAAGAAGACAGCCTGGATGATCTTGCTTATGATGATGATGAAGGAGTGAACTTGGCTGATCTTTTACTTGCAGATGGTAATAACAATGATGCAAAAGAACTGCAGCAGATTTTTTGGGAAACGTTGATAAATGCATTAGACGAATTGCCCGCCAATCAACGCGAAGTTTTTATTATGAATGAAATTGAAGAAATGACACTACAGCAGATTGCAGATTTACAGCATGAAAAATTAAAGACAATTATTTCGAGAAAAAGATATGCAGTTGCACACCTGCGTAAACATCTTGAAGATTTGTATAAAGAATTTATAAATTATTAAAATAAAATTTATGCGTCACAACAGAAGAATGTTTCCATTTCCATTATTAATACTGCCTTTGTTGTTACTGACAGGATTAATTGTAATGTTTTTATGGAATGCAATCATGCCGCAGGCAATTCATGCTGCTACGCTCAATTACTGGCAATCGCTAGGGTTACTCGTCTTGTGCAGGATTTTATTTGGTAGATTTCGCGGAAGATCGGGAAGAAGACCTGGCATGTGGCGTGGTGGCGGCCCATACTTGCAGGAGAAATGGAGAAACATGAGTGATGAAGAAAGAATGAAATTCCGTGAAGAATGGAAGCGCCGTTGCAGGGGAATGTATAGAAATGATTCAGAAAATAAACAATGATTTTGATACTGAATTAAAAATAATTCATGTTACAGTATCATTGAAAAGAATGAATAAAAATTTTACGATTTGGTATAAACTAATGCTCATGAATTTCTATGCTTCATCTGTTGCTCAATTTCAAAATTGTTTTTTGAGAATGTGAATTGTAATACTTGCTGCTGCTTCTATGAAATAATACTGTCAATGATTTCACCCACTTGCCAGATGTCTTCATAAGTATTGTATAGTGGTACCGGCGCAATACGGATTACGTTGGGTTCACGCCAATCACCTAAAATTCCTTCATCTGTCAATGCATCAAAAATAGCTTTACCGTTTTGATGCATCTGCATTGAAACCTGGCAGCCACGTTCATCTTCATTCGTTGGTGTAATAATCTCAATCGCAGTTGAATTGTTTTTCTGATTGATATCATTCAGAATAAAATGCAGGTATGCTGTCATTGTTTTTCTCTTGTCATGAAGGTTATCAATACCTGCTTCTTCAAAAATATCCAGCGATGCTTTTAGTGCTGCAAGCAAAAGAGCAGGTGGAGTACTCAACTGCCACCCTTCGGCATTTGCGATGGCATTGAAACCTTTTTTCATCTGAAAGCGTGTTGTTTTTTCATAACCCCACCAACCTGCAAGTCTTGGAAAATTTTTATCGGAAGAAAATCTTTCATGAATATATGCAGCGCCTACTGCACCCGGCCCTGCATTCAGGTATTTGTAATTGCACCAACAGGCAAAGTCAACATCCCAGTCATGTAATTTTAATTCAACATTTCCTACGGCATGTGCAAGGTCAAAGCCTGCATAAGCGCCTGCTTTATGTGCAGCTTCAGTAATTTTTTTGAGATCAAAATATTGGCCTGTATAATAATTTATTCCGCCCATCAACACCAATGCAGTTTCATCAGCATGTTGTTCTATCACTGTAATAATATCTTCTGTTCTTAATGTGTGTTCACCATCCCGTGGTTTGAATTCAATGATGGCATCATCAGGATTTAAACCATGCCATTTTGCCTGCGATTCAAATAAATATTGATCTGATGGAAATGCACCTGCTTCACAGATTATTTTATACCGCTCTTTTGTTGGCCGGTAAAACCCAGCCATCATTAAATGAATGTTGACAGTAAGCGAATTCATCACGACCACTTCTCCAGGCTTACAGCCTGTAATTTTTGATAATGGTCTTGTCAATAAATCATGGTAATGCATCCAGGGAGTACTCGCTTTAAAATGCCCTTCCACACCCAGTATTTCCCAATCACTTAAAATTTTATTGATCTCAATTTTAGTTGTTTTGGGTTGAAGCCCGAGTGAGTTGCCGGTTAAATAAATAGCATCTTTCCCTTTATGCTGGGGGATTAAAAATTTACTCCTGAAATGTCTGAGTGAATCCTGTTCATCAAGTTGCCTGGCAAATGCAATGTTGTTTTGAAAATTCATGTTGCAAAACAAACATAAAATAGCAGAATATAAAATTTATTGTGGTTCGTATTCTACCACCACTTTTGCATTCTTTTGTGTATCGCTTGATACAAACAACTGGTACCTTTTGCCACCTGTTGTAATAATCATCAATGCTGTGTTGGGTGGGATTGAACCCAGGTTGTCTGCAACCATTACAAATTCATGCACCGGGTTTTCAGGATCTGCTTTAATATTTAAAGTAATCGGTTTTTTTGTCAATCCCTGTTTCCATGCTATCACTTTATTGTTGTCATAAACAGTGATGGTATCACCATCTATATATCCATTATCATACAATTCAATCTTTATATCGGGAGAATTGGTTGTAATTGTTTTTAACAACGGGTTACTTCTTGTTTTTATCACCTCCGGAACAGGAATATTTTTCTTCTCAGGTACTGTTACTGTTTGTGGCGGGGTCAAAGGGGTTTCCGGTTTTGATTTTGCAACAGTATCTTTTTTGCTTACAACAGGCGGCTGAATTTTATTCTGAACTGGCGGTTTCGGCACAACAGTTTTTTTAGCAGTTGTATTATTTACTTTTTTTACATCGTCAATAAGCTTATTTACCTGTGCAGTATTGTTTAAATCAAGCTTGTCATTAAAACCAGGCAATTTCTTTTTTAATGCTGCCATTGTTTTTGGCCCGATGATTCCATCTGCAGGCACACCTAATGCGCCTTGCAATTTTTTTGCATTTGTTTTAGCGGTAGTATTAGTAACAGGTTTTGCTGTAGTCTTTGGTGCAATTTTATCTTTAGCTGAAGGAGTCGTATTACTTTTTTTCTTCAGTAAAAAATCTTCTTTATGAAAATCTGATTCCAATTCTTTTTCAAGATAAACAGTACCTGATCCGCAATCTGCTTTTGTATCAGTGTTAACACTTGTGAAAGTTCCCTGCAATGTTTCCTTGTTGCCATCTTTTGAATAAACAAGGTTACACGTCATTGCACATGCATCGCTGCCTTGTGCCATCCTGAGTTCTATTAATTTCAATTCTTTTACGATTGCATTTTTGGATTTTGGGAACCATATTCCCTGGAAGCTTGCTTTGCCATAAAACACAGTAGTCAGGTAAGAATAAGTTACGCCCTTCAATGAATTATTGGGGAGTTGGTCAATCTGTACTTCGTATTTATAGGTTTCTGAGAAAGGGCCAATGCCTGAATGAAATGTTCCCCGCCAAACGCCTGTTATATTTTGTGCGGATACAGATGATGAGATAATGAATAAGGCAAAAATCCAGCGGTACTTCATTTTACAAAGCTAATTTGATGCAATAAATCTCTGTTTAAAGAAGCGTTAAGTTTTGTTTGGTTACATGATGACCGGCTATGATTCATGAATTATGGAATATAAAATCAGTGATGTGTATTTTGTTTTTTAATTATGAAAACATTTTATTCAACAATAAACCATGTATAACTTTCAGGTTCGATAGTGAAAGTTACTGTTGCTTCATAGTTCCGGTTGAGTGTATAAGATTTTGCAGTACCACCTTCACAACTAATCATTGCTGTCGAAATAATGCCTGAATAATACAATGGTAAATTGATAGCCCTCGTGATTTTTTCTTTCAGTGGATTAAATAAAATGACGAATGCCTTTGTTTTTAATTGCGGATTCACATGCATAAATCCATCCCAGTCGCGGCCATCGGCACGGCGCAGGTGAATGATGTCAGAGTTTAATATTTTCCGGTATTTTTTATACCATTGAATTGTATGTATCACCAGTTGTTTTGTGCTGTCTGTGTCATACAATCTCGGGCCCCTGTAACAGGCCTGCACACCGGCGCCATAATATTGCACCATTAATTGCCTGTAATCTTTGAGGTGTGCTGAAAGTGGCTCCAGCACTGCATTTGAGTCACCGCCATGGTATTTGGTGAGAGGCACAAAACCCCAACTCATTGATGGAGTTTTTTCCCATAAACCATCATAAATATTTTGCCTGTTTAGAATTTTCTGTTCACTTCTTGGCAAAGAAAAATTCACTTCACGGTAACCAAGTGCAATCTTGTTGGTACCATCTAAAAAATACCAGTCTGGTGCATTCACATAAACACCATGCTCACAACACCAATGATATAAACCCTTTTGTAATTCCATTTGTTTCCACTGGCTGTCATCAACATTTTTATGACCGGGATGTGTGGTAGAAGCACAAACATCACCAGGATAAGGCCCATCATTTTCAAAAATGTCGATGCCTGTTTCGCTGATAAAATATTTTAGTTTATCAAGATAAACCAACCCCCATTTGCTCCCAAGACAAGGAGCATGGCCAAAGAATGCTGCAACATCAGGTTTGCCGGTAACAGGGTCAATCACATCATCTGAATCGCTGATCCTTCTTGAACTGAATAATGAATAACCGCCAATCAATATGTGTTTGTTGTGTGCATAGTCAGCCAGCGATTTCCATTTTTGTATATTTTGAAATGATGTGTCTTCCATATTGCAATGGCTGCCGAAACTTAATATCAATGCTTCATAACCGGTAGCTGCACATTGGTCAATGGCAGTCTTTACTTCTTCATCATTTTTACTGACGAGGTGCATGAATATAGGATTGGCATTTGTCCATGGCGCCACTGTTCTGTACATCCTGCGGATACAAAGCCCCCTTCTTTCACGGTCGTAACTATCCATCAACAATTCATAAGTACGCACTGATGTAAAATTTTTTCCTGGGAGTAAATCAACTGCTTTCACTTTTCCAGGATAAACCTGCAACCAGCATGGTGTTTGATAATTATAATTTACCTGTGAAGTATAAATCGTATCAGCCAGCCAATGCGTGGTTTGGTCGCTGATATCATATCGCATTGCATTGTTGAATGCATAATTTGTTTCAATATAAATGCCATGTTGTTTTTTCATTTCAGAAGTGGTACCTACCACAGCGCTTTCTTCTTCCACTACCGCAAGATTTTCATTGACGATTTTACCGATTGTAATTGTTTGCGTGGTTTTGTTTTCGATAGTTACAAATTTTACAATCAAAGGGATGCCATCATATAATTCATAATTCAACCTCACAATTATATTTTTTAAGGCAGGTAATGATGAAATAAAAACGAAAGAAATTGTTTTACCTGAAGGTGAGTATTGGTTCATTATCCAGCACCTTGTCTTCCAGTTGATATATGATTGCAGTGTTGAAATTTCATAATTACTGTAATGAAAACTGCTGTCATTTTTTGTAAAACCTTTCAACCATTCTGGCAAGAGGTATGCATTTTCTTTCTGTCCACTTAATCCACCCACATCATAACTGGTACCATTGATTGTAACAATTGCTTCAGGTTTTACAGCCCTGAGCAATTGCTGACCTGTACTCATGTTTGTATAATCATAACAAACAAGGTCGGGTTGCAACCTGAATGACCTCCTCACAAGGCCATTATATAAAATAATATCTTTTTTATCTGCTGAAGAATAGATAGCAGCTTTTTGTTGAACAGGTTGTACCAGCCAATCACCTGTGTACATTTTTTCTGAACTATTGTTATATACCGGCAGGTTATTTTGTGCCTGTGTTTTATTAAAGAAAAAAATGAAGATGATAGATGCTGCAAAAAACCTGTTCATTACACATTGATATTTTATCGCTGAAAGATAATGGAACTTTTATTGTTGAAAATTGTTGGTTTGAAAAATGGTTTATCCTTTGCTGTAATAAAATATTTTTATTAATGATAACTGGCATTGAAAATATTTTTATCACCATTTAAATTCCACTACATCATTTCCAAATTTCCATTTTGATGGAAGCGGGTTATCAAGCCAATCTAATGGCTCGCCAACAGGCTGGTCCTGTGATGCATCAGTAAAGCATTGCCTGATGAAATTTTTTTGTTCATCACCTACTGCCTCAGCTTGTGCTGAAATAAATAAAGGCGCGCTGCTTTGTGCGAGCAACTGCATCCATTGTTTGTTTTTCTCCCAGGGAATTGCAGTGGTTAATCCCACACAGTCGCCATCAGCCTGGTAAAAATTTTCATGTTGCACCATGCGGAAGCCCATTGTATTCACACCCATTTTCTTTGTGCGTTCCCATTCTTTACCACTCGTGTCATCGCCAATGCGGTTAAGTTCAAAAACGCCTGCTGATAAATGACTGATGGTATTGCAACCTATCAGGTACATATCTCCTGCAGCTGCACGTATTGACCTGTACAGGTATAAAATAATTTCTGCGTTTGTTTTTGAATTATCGTTGAACTGCCAACCCGCGTCTGTCATGCTATCACCCATTTGCATGCCCCATCGTTTAAAAATATCAAACGTGCTGTAATCATGTTTCACCAATTCAAATCCCCATTGTTTGTATAATTTAAACAGGTTTTGTATGTATAAAATATTTTCTTCAATTGTTGGGTCAAGCACATTATCACCTGCTGTTGTTTGAGTACGGCGTATCATCATATTCCTGGTGTAACCTGGTTTGGGTAATAAAGGCCTTGTCCACAAACCGGGGCGCATGCCAAGGTCTTTTATCTGTGAAACAAGACCTGGCATGTTGGGAAATTTTTCATTCGTCCTTGAATAGTCTGTGCCAGATGACCAGCCATCATCAATCACTGAAAAAGGGCGGTTGGATGTGTTGGTAGCCAATGGCGACATCATTGCAGTATGTTTGATTATCAAATCTGCTGAGTTGTTTCCATAAGCAATATACCAGTCGTTAATGCCATACACCGGTTGTTTTACTTTTTTGGGTTCATCACACATCTGCCTGCAGAAACGCCGTACCGTTGCAAACACATTTTCTTTTCCTGTATTTTTTGTTGTTACAATATCTGCTGCACGCAACATCCTGGTGCCAAGAAAAACACCGTTGCCGCCATTCCTGACATCAAGATTTAACTCAAGCTCCTTTTCAGTAACATGCCAGTAACAAAAAGCAGCACATCCAGTCTTTACTCCAAAACATGTAGTGTGGTTGTCATGTTGTTCAATACAATACCAGGGCATCTTTACCGGTTGTAAACCATAAGGCTGAAAACTTAAATCACCATAAGACCTTTCATAAGCATCGCCTAATATCTTCACATCTTTTCCTGTTGCATATTTCCATTGAAGTTGCACTTCTTTTAATGGCAAAACCGGTGAATGTATGAGTACACTTAAAGCATCTTTTTCTTTTTTCAACTTTACAACTACATCCCTGTAAATCCAGCTTTGTTTATCTGAAGATTGCATTGGCCAATATTCTGTTCCTGATAAAATTGATATAGCATCAGGCAGTTGAATTATTTCAGGCGCTGTGCCACCTGCTTTTATATAATTACTTGCCAGCAATGATGAAAGTGTTGCACCTGTTATCTTAATAAAATTTCTTCTTTTCAATCGTAACCTGTTTTTTCAAAAATAAAATAACAATGTCATAATTATTGGAATAAAGAATTGATTGAAAAATTATAATTGTAAGTTTCCATAAACCTTACAAACCCGACAAATCACGAGATAAAACACAGTGTTTACGCAAATGCAGAAGCTAATTGGGTTATTGTTTTGTTACTTTACATCATACTTTTTTTGAACAACGCTCGTATTAATATCCGGGTCGTTTATTAAAAGTCCCGCAAAGCACTTCTTATTAGCACATCATTTTAATAACACTGCTTATAAAAAAGCAAAAAAACGATTTGCTATGACTAAAATTATTGAATTCAGCCATTGCGGAGAACAAATCCGGTCTGTTGCCATCATCAGTTTTGATGAATCTGATTGTTCAGTTATGGTGATGCCGTATGAACATAAAGATGAATTAGGCAATTCTATTGTTATCAAACGTAAAGACCATCACTGGCAAAGTGAAGCGCCGATTGTTGCTACGCATAAAATAACTTACCTGAATATTTTGAACCAACTGAATCTACTGGTTGGTTCTTACGCAAATTAACAAGCAGTTTAAGTTGATTGAACAAGGTGATGTTTTTTTAAGCACCACCTTTTTGTATTTATTAATGTCGTTGTAATAATTGATTTAATGAAAAAATATGTTGGATTATTTTTAAAATACGAAGTCGCCTATTTCAGGAATTGACGATATGCTAAAGGTTTAAAAGTTGCAAAGTCCTTTCATCTTTCCTGCCATTGAAAAATTTTTCCAATACTGCTTCAAATACTTTATCTGCACCTGGCACCAAAGAAAATAATGTCATGCTTGACCTCAACTTCATTGTGTCTGTACCACCAAATATTTCAGAAGCATTGTTGGTGGGTAAGGTTAATAAGACATTACTTATTTCAATCAACCTTTTACCTAATACTTCATTTTCAAGATATGCTTTTGCTTCATCCAGGTCGGTTATTGAATATTCAATTGATATGCTTGTAAAACCAAGCCCCATCACCTGTGGGAAAATATACCACATCCAATGCGTTTCTTTACGGCCGTTTTTTATCTCTGATAATGCTATGGCATAATCCTTTCTTTGTGCTTCTATAAATCTTTCAAGATTGTATTTATCCTTCATGTTCCGGGTTATTAGTCCGGCTAAATATAGTCAAAATAAAACAGATAGATTAAATGTATTTTGCTATTACTCAGCTATCACATTTTTTCAAAAATTAATTCAGTCATCCCTATGAAAAAAATTTCTTTTTCATGATATTTGAAAGATGAAAAAGAATATTGTATTAATTTTTATTGTTGCAAATTTTGTTGCATGCCAGTCAGCCGAAAATAAAAATAGTGATATAAAAAAAGATAGTACTGATACAACTGCTATAGCCACGATAATGGTTCCCAACACTACCTGTTTCCGCTACATTCATGATAAGGATACAGTTTACCTGAAGCTTGAAAAATTTCCAAACGTGGTAACCGGGAAGCTTGTATATAATTTCTTTGAAAAAGATGGGAATACAGGTGATATTGATGGCAAACTACAAGGCGATACATTGATTGCTGATTATACATTTAAAAGTGAGGGACAGACTTCTGTTCGTCAGGTTGCATTTATTGTTAAAGATAATATGGCAACTGAAGGCAATGGTGATATGGAAGAGAAAGAAGGTAAGATGGTTTTTAAAAACATAGCTACTCTTGATTTCAGCAAAGGTTTGCAGTTGAATAAAATTGATTGCCCTGTTGAGTGATGTTATTTGAAATTATGAATATAAGAAACCAGTAAGCCTATTGAGAAATAGGAAGCTTTCGTTACTGATGGGTTGCCCATCAGGAAATTGGATTCAGATGGGTTGTTGAAATTTATTTCCTGTTTATAATTTTTAGTTGACCCGATGCTCGAATAAATTCCTGCCCGCAAATTATACCTTGCTTTTTTAAGATTAATACCCAGTTGTAAATGATAAATATCCCATGCGGAAGTGTTGGGTATAAACCCATCAATGGAATCTTTGAACCTGTTTTTTCCGGCGTAAGTGAAATCTGTTCTTGCTGCTGCATACAAAGTATATTTTTCAGAAAGCTTATAATTTGCACCGAGTGCAACATTCATCACTGCTTTGCGGGCATCTTTCAGTTTCAGCAAATCAGGTGTGATTAAATTGCTGTTGCCTGTATCAGGCCTGATAAAAAAATCAGGGCGTGGTGTGATGATATTATTTTCATTCACTTTTAAAAAATATTCTCCTGCACAATATAATTGCCATTGATTAAAGTCGTGTGTATAGCCCACTGCAATGCTCAATGGAGTTTTATATTTTACAGGAAGTTTGTCCTGCCTTGTATTGGCAAATAAACTTATAGGCAGTTGCCCCGTACCTGTGATGTCAATATTGTTGATGGTGTTATCAGATAACAACAATCCTTTGCCACCAATATGCAGCGAAGGGCTTGTGAGCAATAAACCGAAATGGTTGGCTGCATCATCAAATGCAAAACCGATTTTAGGTGTGAGTGAAAGATTGGTAAATGAAACGTAATAGCTGGCATCAACACCCACTAAAGAAAGGCTGGAACCTGCGCCAGGATTGACTATTGCCCTTGCATAATAATTAAAATTCTGTTCATGGCTAAGCCTCGAACCTTCAAGCGTTACACCTATGCTTAACTTGTTGGAGAGTTTCCATCCTGCTGATGCTACAAGCCTGAAATCATTGAAGTCATTCTGTGCAAGGTATTGGCCAACGAATGTTTCATCACCAGGGCTGTAACTATCATTTAAAACATTTGCTTTTTCATCCCTTCTTTGTGATGCCGCATAAGAAAATGATGGTGGCTGTATGATGCCATAAGCTATGATGATATTTTTATTTTTAAAAGGAAGCCTGAAATTCCCTGAAACCATTGTTGGTATTGCGCCTGCATTGGATGACTTCAGGTCGAACCCTTTTCCTGCACCGTCTTTAATTTTTATTTTATCTGCATGATAAATTGTTGCATTGGCAGACAATAAAGTGATTTTTGAATTGACCAGCAATGCAGGGTTGATATACAATACACCACTGTCGCTGTTATTGGCAACAACTGAACCCGGCAAAAAATAACCACCTGCACTGTATTGGTTGTTCCAGTAATTGGCATCCTGTGAAAATGCTATTGATGATAACAAAAGCGAAACAATCAGTAAGCACAATTTTGTTTTTTGCATGCGTAGGTTTGATTGATAAAAAAGCAAAAGCTAATTTAAACTGTAAACAACAATATTGTAACTTATATAGTAAAAAATTTTGTGTTGATAAATTCAGTAGTCCTTTAAATATTTTTTGCAACCTGTATCCTGTATTTCTTTTTATGTTTGTAAAAAATAACAGTCATTTTGACAAATAAATTTCTTTCCATTTTCCTTATTGCAATTGTATGTATCTGCAGTTGTGGAAAAACTGATTCACCATCACCGGTAACACCACCCCAAAACCCGGGTGATACAACAGACACTTCCACGCATGTTGCTGCATTTGCCAAAGGCGCAGATATCAGTTGGCTTACAGAAATGGAAGACAGCGGATATAAGTTTTATGACAGAAACAATGTTGAAAAAGATTGTTATGCAATTTTAAAAGAAGAAGGGATGAACTCAATCCGTTTGCGGGCATGGGTTGACCCTGCAGACGGATGGTGCAATACGAAAGATGTTGTTGTAAAAGCATTGCGTGCAAAAGCTGCCGGCATGCGGATTATGATAGACCTGCATTACAGTGATAGCTGGGCAGACCCTTCCAAGCAAACCAAACCTGCATCATGGTCATCGCCTGGTTTTAGCGCTTTAAAAAATGCATTAACTGATTACACAAAAAATATGATGGACACATTGCGGGAGAATGGAATTTATCCTGAATGGGTGCAGGTGGGCAATGAAACAAATGATGGAATGTTGTGGGAAGATGGCCGTGCAAGTGCAAACATGGGAAATTTTGCAGCATTGGTAAAAGCAGGTTATGATGCAGTGAAATCTGTGTTTGATACCACTAAAGTTATTGTGCACCTCTCCAATGGTTTTGATAATAATTTATACCGGTGGCTTTTTGATGGTTTAAAAAATAACGGCGCTAAATGGGATGTCATCGGCATGTCTTTATATCCTACTGCATCCGGTTGGCAAACAATGAATACGCAATGCTTAGCCAATATGAAAGATATGGTATCCCGTTATAAAACGCCGGTTATGATTTGTGAAGCAGGCATGCCCTGGACGGATTCAGTTGCGTGCAACTTATTTTTAAAAGACCTTATCTCAAAAACAAAATCTGTAAGTGGTAATAACGGCGTTGGTGTTTTTTACTGGGAACCTGAAAGCTATAAACAATGGCAGGGTTATACACTTGGTGCATTTGATAATAATGGTAAACCTACAGTAGCGTTGGATGCTTTTAAAGATTAAATTTTGATTTTAATAAAAAAGAAGCATGGTTCACATGCTTCTTTTTTTACAAATTTTTTTCTTTTAAAAAATTATTCCACGTTGGATTATCAAATGCAATCATTATATGATTATGACAGGTCTGTTATTTATACTTGATAAAATCTGCACGCATCACTTTAACCCTTTGGTTATTGGTGGTAGTAGTCGTGGAGATTGAAGCGTTCCATCCATTACTTACAGTTTTGTTATTGTCTTCATCACCTGTTGTCTTTTTTGATGAACCTCCTGTAGCTTCTGTAACCTGGTTTTGAGTTGTGCCTACCACTTCCTTCCCGACAGTTGTAAATATCACACCATCAGCGCCACGCTTCTTTGCTTCTTCAACTATTTTATCCTGTATTTTCTGGAAGTTGGTTAACTCCCATGCCTGCCCATCCACTTTCCCAATCACCTCATACTGTTTCTGTACATCATTGGCATTAAAATAAACATCCACATTGGTTGTTTGTGGCAGTGTTCGGCCAACATACTCTACAGCAGGGCCACAACCTGTTGCCATTAATGAGAACGTAAAAATGCTTATTGCAAAAATTATCTTTTTCATTTTATTGATTTTTTTAAATGAGCACATTCTTCTATCATACAAAGTATGGATTAAAAAAAACGGTTATTGTTTCTGACATTTTGTAACAACTGAAGTTGTGGTGCCACCTGAAGTGGTGGTAGATGTCCCGGATGTTTCAAGGTTGGTAACTTCTTCCGGCGTTAAATCACAGGCTGTAGTTGTATTGCTTGTTGATGTGCTTGAATTACTTGTAGTGACTGTGGTTGTATGGGTACAAACATAACAAGAGCTGATTGATTTGCCACTGTCTTTCGAGCAGGAAAACAGTATGCATAAACAAACTAAACCGAGGACTTTCATGATAATTATTTTTTAATGTTTAAGTAAAAATTTCACCAAATCTATGAAAATAGATGACCTGTAAAATTTTTTAATGATGAAATTAAAATGCAAATAATATGCCTGATGTTTAATAATTTCTTTCCCTGTTTTATTATTCTTTTTTCATGTTAAGTAAACGCGCTATCCTTTATTTTAAGATATTCGCCTCAAACTAAAATATATTTGACATGCTGGTTGTACGCTTTTATTTGTTATTGTGTTTTGTTGGAATTTCGTTGGGTCAAATTTCTGCCCAAACATTGCCGGTCAGGAAAACAAATTTTGATAACGACTGGAAATTTGCTTTTGGTAATGCTTCAGACCCGGTTAAAGATTTTAATTATGGTATTGCAAATATTTTTTCCAAATCGGGTGATGCGGGCAACACACCTGCTGCCGGTAATTTTAATGATTCGGGATGGCGGAGTTTAAACCTCCCGCATGATTGGGTAGTAGAACTGCCATTCGCAAATTCGCCAAGCGCTGAAATGAAAGGCCATGGTTACAAACCGGTGGGTGGTTTATATCCTGAAACAAGTATAGGTTGGTACCGAAAACATTTTGTTATCCCCATAAGTGATAGTGGTCATCGTTTTCAAATCCGGTTTGACGGTATTTTCCGCAATGCTATGATTTGGGTGAATGGCTTTTTTGTGGGCAACAATAAAAGTGGTTATATGGGTTGCGCTTATGATATCACTGATGTTATCAATTTTTATGGAGACAATGTCATAACAGTCAGGGTTGATGCTACTGAATATGAAGGCTGGTTTTATGAAGGCGCAGGCATTTACAGGCATGTTTGGTTAAATGAATACAACGATACACATTTTGCAACGAACGGCGTATTTGTTTACACTGATATTAAAAAGGGTAAAGCTACTGTCAGTGTTCAGTCAACAATCGAAAACAATCATTTCAATTCATCATCATGCAATGTTGTTACTTATGTAACTGACCGTGCAGGAAATATTGTTGGAAAATCATTACCGCAACCGGCATCAATTGCATCAGGCGGCACAACAACTGTTACACAAAAAATTATTGTTTCAAATCCAAAACTGTGGAGTGTTGATGACCCTTATTTATACCGAGCTGTTGTTTTATTAAAAAATAAAAACAATACAATTGACAGTTTAAAAATCCGGTTTGGCATCCGCACTGTTCTTGTTACAGACAGTGGTTTATTCATCAATGGAGTTTACACAAAAATCCATGGCACCTGCAATCACCAGGATGCAGCAGGTGTGGGTACTGCATTGCCTGATTACCTGCAATATTACCGTGTGCGTTTGTTGAAACAGATGGGCGTGAATGCATACAGGACAAGCCATAACCCCGCCACTCCCGAACTGCTTGATGCCTGTGATAGTTTAGGCATGCTGGTGTTGGAAGAAAACCGTTTGCTTAACAGTAGTGATGAATATATCAGCCAGTTTGAACGGCTCATTAAACGCGACCGCAACAGGCCTTCAATTTTTATGTGGTCTATCGGCAATGAAGAATTCGGCATACAGGAAACCAGTTATGGCAAACGCATTGCAGAGACATTGATAGCATTACAAAAACAACTTGACCCCACGAGGACCTGCACCTATGCGGCAAACGTTGGTAATAATACGATAGGAGTAAATGAAGTAATACCGGTTCGCGGATTTAATTATCATATCTATGATATAAAAAACTATCACCGCGATCATCCTACGCAGCCCATCATGGGCACTGAAGTGGCGAGTACTGTTACAACCCGTGGCATTTATAAAAAAGATTCTGTGATTGGTTACCTGCCTGATGAAGATATTAATTACCCGGGATGGGCAAGCACTGCTGAACAATGGTGGAAACCTTTGGCTGATGAAAGATGGTGGATGGGTGGTTTTGTGTGGACAGGTTTTGATTACCGTGGTGAACCAACACCTTTTCAATGGCCTAACATCAACTCACATTTTGGTGTGCTTGATGTTTGTGGCTTCCCGAAAAATGTTTCTTATTATTATAAAAGCTGGTGGAGCGATAAGGATGTCCTGCAGGTGTCACCGCACTGGAACTGGCCGGGTAAAGAAGGACAACCGGTAGAAGTCTGGGTCAACAGTAATGCTGATAATGTAGAATTATTTTTAAATGGTAAAAGCCTTGGTAAAAAAGATATGCCACGCAACGGGCATTTAAACTGGAATGTAAATTATGAGCCAGGCAGTTTAACAGCAATCGGGTACCGCAACGGAAGAAAATTATTTGCTGAAGTAGAAACAAGTGGCAAGCCCAGTACCGTGATCGTTACTCCATATAAAACAACAATGCTCGCCGATGGGAAAGATGTTTCTGTTATCAACATCAGTGTGATTGATAAAAATGGTGTAGAAGTGCCCGATGCTGATAACCTTGTACATTTTTCAGTAAGTGGTGATGCAAAAATCATTGGTGTTGGTAATGGCAACCCAAGCAGCCATGAACAGGATAAGTATGATGATACTATTGCACAGCGGCATTTATTTAATGGTAAGTGCCAGGTGCTGGTGCAGTCAGGCACAAAGCCTTCACTGATAAAATTTGAAGCAAAGGCAGATGGTGTGGAATGGAGTGGCAGCACTGCTATTGCAACTATTCAACCTGGCATACCGCATCTTGTAACAAAAGAAAAAACTCCTTTTCCTATCAGCCAATTCACGCCTGTAAAAATTGATAAAATGTTAGGCGCTGATATTTCATTCCTGCCGGAACTGGAAGCAAAGGGAATAAAATTTTCTGATAATGGAGTTGTGAAAGATGCAATACAGATTTTGAAAGATCATGGATTTAATTATGTGCGGTTAAGGATTTTCGTGGACCCGCAAAACGATAGTGGTTATTCTCCACAAAAAGGATTTTGTGACCTGGCACATACCAAAGCAATGGCAAAAAGAGTGAAAGCAGCAGGCATGAAATTTTTACTCGATTTTCATTACAGTGATTACTGGGCTGATCCCGGTAAACAGTATAAACCTAAAGCATGGCAGGGTGAAAATTTTATGCAGTTGCAAAAATCTGTGTATGATTATACAAAGATGGTGATGCAGTCTTTGAAAGATCAAAATACGGTGCCTGATATGGTGCAGGTGGGCAATGAAATCAATCATGGCATGATATGGCCCGATGGTTATATCAACAACCTTGATAGTTTGGCTCAATTAATTTATGCAGGTATCAACGCAGTGAAATCTGTTTCCCCATCCACTTCAATCATGCTGCATATTGCATTGGGCGGACAAAATGATGAGTCACGTTTCTTCCTCGATAATATGATTGAAAGAGGTGTTCCCTTTGATGTTATCGGTTTATCATATTATCCAAGATGGCATGGCACACTGGATGACCTGCAATATAATCTTGAAGACTTATCCAAACATTATAATAAAGATGTTATTGTGGTGGAATATTCACACAAAAAAAGAGAAGTTAACCAGCTTGCATTTGATGTTCCCGGTGGCAGGGGCAAAGGCACTTGTATATGGGAACCTCTTAATACATGGGAACAGTTTTTTGATAAAGATGGAAAGGCGAATAAATATTTATACTTGTATGATGAGATCAGTAAAATGTATTTGAAGTAATCATAAAACTTTTATTGAAATAATAAATTTCAATGCGGGGAATGTAACAACAGGTTGCTGCATTCCCTGTATTTTTTTGATCAATAATGGGTACAACTTTTAATGATAAAATAATTGTGTTGAATTATAGAAGCATCAAATGAGATTATTTTTTTGTCAAGTATTATGAATACAAAATTTAAGCATGAATATTTCTGCCGGATTTTTTCCAATGCTTGATAAGCTGTATGATTATTTTACCATACAACGTACATGTTCAGTTGTTATAAAAAATGATTTTTTTGATGGCAGGCAATATTCAATTGATGCGTTTTATGATTATGTTCAACCATTCTTCAATAAGCCTGAACTGTTTTATACTTTGCTCACGCCTCCATCAGGAGAAGATATTGTAAAACTATCCGGCAAAGATGGTGTAAGTTTTTTTGCTTATCCTTCACCTGCAACTACCTGTTACGAAGAAAATAATACGGCATACTTCAGTTTGTTTTCAAATAACAATTCAAATACTTTGTTGTTGTTTGTACCGGGCTGGGGAAGAAAAAAGCTTGATGCTGAATCTGATTTTTGCAGGAAGCTGTTGAAGCATGGAATTGACAGTTGCTTATTGGTAAAACCTTTTCACCAGGAACGTACACCTGCTGGCCAATATTCAGGTGAGTTGTTTATCAGCCCTTATATTTTTATGACCATAATGAACTTCAGGCAGCTCGTTGCTGAAATACAATTTCTCCTGCAACATTTCAGGAAACGATATTCTAAAATAGGTATCATTGGTATGAGCAGTGGTGGTTTCCAGGCAGGGTTGGCATTGGATGTGGTGCCTGTTGATTTTTATTTTCCCATCATCACTGCTGCCAAGCTGGGCTCATTGACCTGGAACAGCATTTTTACAAAATATATCAAAGATGAATTGATCAGTAAAGGTATTGATGAAGAACAACTCAACAGGGCATGGTCAATTACAGACCAGTTATATCTTGGTCACAATTGCAAAGCAAAATATATAAAACAGTTCATCAGTTTATATGATGTGGCAGTAACAACAAAATACCAATACCTGCTAAATGAAATTTATAATAACCCTGATAAGACAGAGATGAAGTGTGGCCATAGCAGCGTGATATTTTATTTTCATAGGATAGCCAATGAAATTATCAAAGCTGTGCGTGAACGCAGTTGAAAATTTTTGATAGTGCTTAGCAGAAAATATGAGATGATAACATCACAGAAGTTTATTGAAATGATATCATCATGTAGCTGGTAAAATAAAATTAAAAGGGCTGGAAAAATCCAGCCCTTGTTTCAACCTTTTTCAAAACTCTATACCCGTCCACTTTCTTTTATTGTGTTCATATTTGTTATAATCAAAACGGTATAACCTGCCCGGGCGGTGCGGCACGTCATCTTCATATTCACCTGTATCTATCAGGAAGTCCATTGAGAAAAATTTCTTGCGGAAATTACGGCGGTCAAGTTTAACATCAAGTACACCTTCATATAAATTCTGCAGTTCACGTAAAGAAAATTTTTCAGGAAGGAGAGTAAGGCCCAATGGATGTTCCATCATTCTTTTCTGTAGCCAGGCATGGCAGGTGTCAAGAATTTCTTTGTGGTCAAAAGCCATATCTTCATCACGGAGGCTTTTTACTGCATGCCAGTGCAGTTCATTATCGAGGATCTTCAAAGCATGGTGTTCTGTATTCAACAATGAACAATAAGCAACAGTCAGTACCCTTCCACCAGGGTGGCGGTCAGGCCGGCTGAAAGTTTTTACCTGTTCGAGGTAAACATCTTCCATACCTGTCCTGTTTTGCAATACACGATATGCAGCGCCATCAAGTTCTTCATCATCATGTGCAAAATCGCCCAGTAAACTCCATTTGCCCTTAAACATTTCTATATCGCTGCGGATCAATAAGACCTTTAAAACATTCTGATCAAAACCAAAAATAACACAGTCAACGGTGATAGGTACCCTTGGATATCCTTCCACCAGTTTAAAAACATCTTTAATCATCGCCGGCTCTTTTGATTGTTTGGTTGTTGCGGCACTTTCATCTACAAGCATGATACGTTTTTTATATGAAGGGGTGTGTAAAATTACCACATCAATGGTTATCTTCAAAACGTCTGGAAAATTTGGTGAATATTTGTTTGCGAGTTATTGATATTTTATTATTAGTGTAGTTGTACCTTATGTCGCTTTATTACAAATAAAAAAATATGCCGGAGAAGAGTTTAATATATGGTTTATGAAGCTCATTTTTTGAAATAATAACATGATGATAAAACCTGATGAAAGCGCCTTTTTATCACATATATGAAATGAAATTATTAAGCACTTGATTAATTGGGTTTCACTTAAGAGGAAATAGGTTGTATATTTTTAAAAATGCCAAGCAGGCGTCAAGCTCAATCAAATTCAAAAAAAATTACCAAACATAAGTGCCTACAGCGCCTGCAGGTAAAGAAGTAGTTGCATATTTCCCATTAAATTTTATGCTGAAAGACTGTGTGTCATTGCCATCATTTTCCACTATCAACACTTTCTTTTTATCTGGCCTTAAAAAGGCAACATTATTCAGTGTGCCTTGTATGTTGGAAGCAATTCTAACAGAACCCGGTGGTACAAATTTAGAAGCATGTGCAATGATATAGTATGCAACATTTCTTGTAATATCATCACTGCCGATCGTCAATGCACCTTTGCATTCTGTGCAACCTCCATTAGTGTGTGGATCGTAAGCAGGATCATTGGCGAGGTTCCATTCAAGTGCATTCCTGCTCCAGTTGCGCATTGAACCAATGATGACATTTTTTAAATGCCAGTCAAGGTCGCCTCCAAATTCACCTTTTGAAGAAGTAAACTGTTCAGTGAAATAAATATTCTTATCCGGGTAACTGTTATGTACTGTTGACAAAGCGCTGATGTCACCTGCATATAAATGAAAAGCTGAACCATCAACATATTTTGCAGCATCTGCATCCTGTAAAATGGTCAGTGGATATTGCGGCATATCACAGTTGTGATCATACACAATAATTTTTGTTGTTAATCCTGCAGCAGTAAATGCAGGACCTAAATATCCTTTTATAAAATCCCTTTCCTGTTCTGCAGTCATCACCATGCTTGGATTGTTGTTGCCATTCAATGGTTCATTCTGTGGTGTTATAGCATCAATAGTGATGCCTTCATTTTTCATTGCTTGTATATACTTTACAAAATAGTTGGCATACACAGTGTAATATCCAGGTTTTAAACTTCCGTTTGCGCTGCTGTTGTTGTCTTTCATCCATGCAGGAGCTGACCAGGGTGTGGCAATAATTTTGATAGAAGGATTGATAGCTAAAATTTCTTTCAACACCGGCAGGAAATCTGTTTGTTCCATGCTGATATCAAAGTGGTCGAGGTTAGTATCAGTTTCGCCATCGGGCATATCATCATAACTATAAACAGATGCATTCAAATCAGAAGCGCCGATGCTGATGCGCAGGTAGCTTATTCCAATATCATCATCACCATTGCCAAAAAGTTCTTGTAAAAGTGCAGATCGTTTTCCTGCTGATAAATAATGATTGATCACATAAGCGCTGCCACCAGTGAGTGTGTAACCAAATCCATCAATTTCCTGGTAAGCCTGAGTGGAATCAACAGTGATTGAATTATTACCTGCTTTATCAGTAAAGCTGAGTGCTACTGTTTGTTTTTGCAATAAAGCGCTTTGATCTTTTTTTGTGATCCAATATTCAACTGATATGTTTGTAGAAGGAGGTGTTACAGTTGTATCGTTGCCACCGGGAATATTGTTTACATCATTTCCTTTTGAACAATTGATCATTGAAAATGATAATGCTGAAAAAATTACCAGGACAATTCTTTTATGCATCTGATGATTTTTTGTTTAATGATTCCTTCCGCAAGCTTGTATTTGTCCATGCAGTTCTTCATTGAATTCATCTGCATCCAACAAGTCTTCTATAAATAAATGCATCCTGTAACGCCAGTAATATTTCGGTATTGGCGGGTTATTGATACGTTCTTCATGAGGGTTTTCCTTGCGCAGTTTTTTACTCATACCTAATATATCCTGCAACTGGAAAATACTCCACATGGCCGGTGAATATAAATGCTGGATAACGATGGCGCGGTTTATCCAGGGCTCACAGAAATATGGTGCATCTCCCCATTGGCCTAATTCATAATTAAAGAATCGTTGAGTCTTTGCCCTGTCTTCTTCCCACCAACCGCGGATAGTGCTCATGTCATGTGTTGATGGAGTAACCACACTTAAATAGGGTGCATCATTTGGGTGAAAAAATTCACGGTCTGAATGTTTGGGCATGCGTTGTATTTCGAGGCTTAGTAAACCCAATTGCCTCATCACTTCAGGCACACAACCCGGCACAAGGCCAAGGTCTTCACCACATACCAGCATATTGGTGGCACGTTTCAATGCAGGTAATTTTTTCATTGCTTCTTTCATCCAGAAATTGTCCTGGCGACGGAAGAAATAATCAACATACAAATCCTTTAACTGGTTTTGATTATGCTGTTCAAGATACCTGAATGATGTAATGCCGTCAACTGCAAACCTGAAATGATATTGTTGTCCATTTGTGCCTGCAACTTCAAACAGAATAACATTGGATAAAAGATTGAACAGTTGTTGCTTTATCCATTTATTATGTTCATTGTTTTCAATTGCTGAAAAATGATTTTCAACTTTTCTTTGTGTTGAAAATTCATCCCGTAAAGAATAATTACCGTTATCATCTGCTGTTAGAAAATTTTCTTTAAAGTATGCAGCTTCTTCACCAACAAGTTCCTGTAAAACCTGGTCAGTGATGAATGGTTTTGTATAACGGTTAAAGTCAAACCAGATATTTCTTTGATGAAATTCGTGAACATGCACAGGTAATGCAGGTTCGAAATGTCCCATGATACCTTCAACAGAATCTATCGGCACACTCCATATACGGAAGAAACCAAGAATGTGGTCAATCCTGAATGCATCAAAATAATAACTCATTTGCTCAAAACGATTGCGCCACCATGAAAAACCATCAGCTTCCATTTTTTCCCAGTTGTAAGTAGGGAAACCCCAGTTTTGTCCAGCAGTTGTAAAGCCATCCGGTGGGGCGCCAGCCTGCATATCCATGTGATACATTGATGGTGATTGCCATGCATCAGCGCCATACCTGTAAATGCCAATAGGTATATCACCTTTTATTATGATACCATTTTCATGCGCATACGCTGCTGCATCCTGCAACTGAAGATGCAAATGGTATTGCACAAAACAATGCAACAAAACATCATCTTTTGTTTCAGGGTTTTCAAATAATGCTGCTGCATTTTTTTCATGATAAACTTTATTGCTTTTCCAAAGATTGAAATCTGCTGTTTTATACTTATCCCTGAAATAACAAAAAGCAGCATAAGGGATTAACCAATGTTTATTTTTATTGAAAAAATTCTGATAGTCTTCAGATGCAATTGTTGCTTTTTTCTGTGCATGAAATAATTGTTCAATTAATTTCCATTTCAGCTTATTGACAGCTTCATAATCTACTTTATCCAGGCTGTTGAGCTTTTCTTTTTCATTGATTGCATCATCAAGGAGTTTTCTGTTTTTTTCAGTTGCCACTGCAACCGGGTTAACATACATCGGGTGCAATGCAAATGCAGAAATAGCTGCATAAGGATATGAGTCAAGCCAGGTGGATGTGGCATTGGTATCATTGACAGGCAATAATTGTATTAATTGTAAACCAGTTTTTTTAGCCCAGTCAACCAATAATTTTATATCAGCAAATTCACCAACACCCCAACTGTTTTTACTTCTCAGACTAAACACCGGTATAGAAACACCTGCACCTCTCCATGTGTTATCAGGTAATGCAATGAATCCATCATTGGCAATTGTGATTTTATTTTTTGCAGCAGCATGTGCATGAAATAAAATTCTGTTGTTGCCATCTTCATAACTAAGAAATTTTTTATGCACTACATCATATACTCCATATTTATATACAAGCGGCAGGTCAGCTTTTGTAAGGTTTAGTTTTACACAATGATAATCTTCACCTGCTTCCCTGCTTAATAAAACAGGTTTTGTTTCATCCCATCCACCGGTTTCACCTGCAGAACCCAACAGGCAAACAGTTTCTCCTTTTTTTAATAACGGTGCTTTTATTTTAAATATGTGTGTATAATTTTTCGGGTTTTTAATTTTTGTTTTTGTGAAATTATTTTTCAGCAAAACATTTTGAAAAGGCTCTGTATAAAAAGCATTGCTGTAATAGCCTGCATGGTTCCATGCATCAGAAATCAAAATTTCTTCGAAACTAAAAAGGCCTTGTTGTAATACTTTGTCTTTACCCCAATCATAGATGACAGGGTTGTCTGCATTTTTTAAAAAGTAGTTATACCTGATACCTTCCTCCGGCACAGATGCTGCATCTACATCAATAGTAACCACCCAACTTGCTTCATTTAAAAACTGCAGGGCTACTGCTTTATCCGGATTATTATTTCCCAACAATTCATGGTTGCCCAAAATATATAAAGTCTCACCAGGCTTTGTATGAAACCTCAATTGAAAAATGAGCTTTGTTATTTTAACTTCAACGATTTTTTTTGTTGCATTTTTTTTCTTTACAACAGTAACGGATGAAGCTTCAGCAATGCTTTCAGCCGGTTTGATTTTTTTTGTTTTGACAGCGCTTTTTTTAGCTACAGGTTTTGATGCGACTTTGTTTTCTTTTGGTTTCGATACTGATTTCTTTTTCGCAGTTTGTTTTTTCTTTTCAGCAATCTTCTTTTCTTCCAATCCCTGCTGTGTTGTTGTAGGTTTCATATCCACACCATTGGCATTTGCCGGTAATGCTTTGGAAGCTTTAGCATTATTATTCTGCGGTTTTGTATGTTGTTGCTCAGTTGCCAACTATTTAAAATTTAGAAATTTAAAAAATTGAGGTTTATACAAGCAATATATGGCTTGGCGAAAATATATAATGTGTAATAATTACACAAATTAATTAATTAAGCAGTTCAATTATTTTATTGTGTGTATAAAATAAGTTGATGGAAAGCTTAAAGTATCAATAGTTGCAGTCTTAGAGAAAATCCCGAAAACCGTACTTCCGCTGCCGCTCATGCAAGCATAAATCGCACCAAGATTGTATAGCTGCTCTTTAATATTTTGTATTGCCGGATATTTTTTGAAAACCGGTTCTTCAAAATCATTTTTGATTTTATCCTTCCATTTTTCAACAGGCAATTGGATAATATCAGGGAGGTTTCCTCCTTCAGAAAATTTCACTTGTGAAAATGCCCAACCGGTTTCTACATGGATACCAGGATTAACAAGCATAATGATATAATTGGAAAGATTTATTTCAATTGGCTTCAACAACTCACCACGCCTTTGCGCAAAGCAAGGCTGATTGATGATAAAGAAAGGGCAATCGCTGCCTAACTGCAAAGCATATTGCAACAACTTTTGCTGTGTAATATGAAGATGAAATTTTTCATTTAATAACTTCAGCATAAAAGCGCCATCAGCACTGCCACCACCAAGGCCTGCACCTGAAGGGATTGTTTTATGCAAATAAATTTTTACCGGCGGCAATGCAGGAAAATCTTTTTTTAATAATTGATAAGCTTTAATACAAATATTGTCTTGTTCACCTGCATCAATGGCAATGCCTGACAGATGGAGTTCATATTCTTTTGATGAATCATTTGCGCTGATTACCTCCAGCACATCTCTTAAAGGAATTGGATAAAAAATTGTTTCGAGGTTATGATAACCATCATCTCTTTTTTCAAGAATGTTTAAACCAATATTGATTTTACAATTGGGAAAAACTATCAAAGCAGGTAGAATTTGGAATTGGAGATTGGTTTAAAAAAATATGCCATAATAGTTTTTAGAAAAACTGGTATGAAGAAATTATTTTCTTTTATTGATTTCATCCCTTATTTCTATAGCACGGATATAATCTTCATGTTCCAGCACATCATTCAACAATTTTTGTAATTCTTCAAGGCTCATCCTGCTGAGGTCCTGGTAGCCTGCTGTTTGCCCCGGGTCCTGGACCGGTATGTCAGCTTTGCTTTTTTTGCCTTCATCTTCCATTAAAATACCGGCACTTTCGAGGATGTTTTCATAAGTATAAATCGGGCAGCCAAAACGCACAGCCAATGCGAGTGCATCACTGGTGCGGCTATCAATTTCAACAGTATCATGTTCATTAACACAAACCAGCTTTGAATAAAAAATGCCTTCCTGCAGGTCGTTGATAATTATCTCCATCAATTCCACATTAAAGGCATACATAAAATTTTTCATTAAGTCGTGGGTAAGAGGCCGGCTGGGCTGCATCCTTTCCAGCGCCACAGCGATTGCCTGTGCTTCAAAACCTCCAATCACTATGGGCAGGCGCCTCAAACCATTTACTTCCCCTAGAACAACTGCATAAGAATGTGTCTGGGTAATACTATGCGAGAGGGCAACAATTTCTAGTTCTATTTTCTTCATGAAAAAATGTCCTTGCTTGAAAACGCAAAAGTAAACATTTAGCAATTACATCATAAACCTTGCAGTATTAAATGGTTTAATTATTAAACTTGTGAGGCCGGAATATCTAAAATTTTCACTATCCTGTGAACAAGTTTGATTCCGGCTTTTAATATTACAGACTTTATCCAATCTATCATTATCCTATAATTATTTCAATATCATTATAAGTGTAACCTTATAATAAGAAACAGGAATACCTGTTTCTTATTCGTACAACTTTTTCGATTAAAACCTCCATAAAATGCTCTTTATTTAATGCGCTTTTCTACAGAAATAATTTTATCATTTTCTCTTGATTATTTTTCATCAATTTGATTTTTTTTATCTATTGCTAATCTGGTATTTGCTCTTTAAAAAACTCAAAAGTTTCGATTTCATGTCATTCATAAGTTGTAATCGGAAAATCAATTGCGTTTAATTTTTCTAATTACCCGATGAACGAAATAATTTAATTAGGCACATGAGAATATTTCAGATTTTGTGTTGTTTGAATTGTTGAGTTATCATGCTTCTATTATATTTCATATAATTGTATAGAGGGGTATATCATTGGCATTAGGCACACACAGATGATTCTTCAGATTTCTTCCATCATACCCGCTTAATTTCTGTCATGTCATATTTAAAATTCAACAGGAAAATTTTTTTTGATTAATGTGTAAAATTTACACATATTTGTTTTTTTAAAAATTTGCCGCTGTATATGAATGGATTTTTGTTCGCAAAATTGAACCGGTTACTTGCAAGTGCATGAAATGTTATTCCGGTTTTTCCATTTAAATATTTGAAAGGCATTTATATTTTTTAAAATAAATGATATGCATATTAAAAAACTTTTACTCCCGGCATTTTTATTTTTTATTGTACATGCCAATGCTCAATTGTTATCATGGACGCCTGATTTTATACAGGAAGGTTCTTCATCAGTTGTGATTACGATGGATGCCAATTATGGTAATAAAGGTTTGCTGAATTACACACCCACATCAGATGTGTATGTGCACATTGGTGTCATCACAAATCTTAGCTCTTCTTCGTCAGACTGGAAATATGTGAAATTTTCCTGGGGAACTACTACTGCTGCTGCACAATGTGTTTCTCTTGGAAATAATAAATGGAAATATACAATCACCGGTGGGTTGCGTAGTTTTTTCAACATCACCAATTCATCTGAAACTATTAAAAAGATTGCTATCCTTTTCAGGAATGGTAATGGTAGTTCAGTGCAACGCAATGCTGACAATAGTGACATGTATGTGCCGGTGTATGATAATGGAGTGTATGCACGAATTGATGTGCCTTACCAACAACCAACATATTATCCAATACCCGAACCCGTTTCAAAAAATGTTGGTGACCCGCTTGCCATCACCATGAAAGCCAGCGTAAGCGGAGCATTGAGTATTTTATTTAACGGCACACAAATCAATTCCGGCAACGGCACAAGTTTGTCTGCCAATACTACTATCACTGTTGGCGGGCCGCAAACTATCATTGCAAAAGCAGTCAATGGTGTCACTGCTTACGATACATCTACTTTTATTGTTACACCCACTGTTACAACTGCGCCAATACCGGTAGGTGATACTGATGGTATCAATTATGAACAGGGTGATACATCTGTTGTACTGGTATTATATGCACCACTGAAAAATTATATTTATGTAGAAGGTGATTTTAATGACTGGCAACCTTCTTCAAAATATTTAATGAATGTAACACCTGACAAACAAAGGTTCTGGATTCGCATAACAGGTTTGCAGAAAGGTAAAGAATATGCTTATCAGTATTTAATTGACGGAGCATTAAAAGTGGCTGATTATAATTGTGAGAAAATCCTGGATCCTGATAATGACCAATATATTTCTTCATCAACTTATCCCAACCTCAAAGCATATCCAACCGGTAAAACAACAGGTATTGTGAGTGTGTTGCAAACAGCAAAACCGGCTTACAACTGGCAGGTCAATAATTTCAACAGGCCCAACAAACAGAACCTGGTTATTTATGAATTGCTGGTGAGGGATTTTACAGCTGCAGGAAATTTTCAAACGCTGATTGATACTTTAAGTTACCTGCAGAGGCTGGGTGTAAATGCAATTGAGGTAATGCCTTTCAATGAATTTGAAGGTAACAGCAGTTGGGGATACAACCCTGATTTTTATTTTGCTCCTGATAAAGCTTATGGCCCTGAAAATGTTGTGAAACAGTTTATTGATGAATGTCATAAACGTGGTATTGCGGTCATCATGGATATGGTGATGAATCATTCCTTCGGTCAATCGCCAATGGTGCAGATGTATTGGGACAGTACATTGAATGTACCTGCAACCAACAACCCCTGGTTTAATCAATATGCTAAACATGCATATAATGTGGGTTATGATTTTAATCATGAAAGTACAGCGACTCAGGATTTTGTTCATCGTGTTATTGATTTCTGGTTAACAAACTATAAAGTTGATGGTTTCAGATGGGACCTTGCAAAAGGATTTACACAAAAACAAACCTGCGATAATACAGGCAACAATTGTGATGTGAATGCATGGAGCCAGTATGATCAGAGCCGCATTGATATCTGGAAAAAATATTATGGTTATATGCAGGCCGCATCATCAAACAGTTATTGCATTTTAGAAATGTTTGCAGATGACAGCGAACAAAAAGTAGAATCTGCAGATGGTATGATGTTGTGGGGTAATGAAAATTATAATTATAACCAGGCAACAATGGGTTATAAAGATGGATGGGACTTTAATTATGGTTTATATACCAGTCATGGTTTTACTGACCCCAATCTTGTTACTTACCAGGAGAGCCATGATGAAGAAAGGTTGATGTATAAAAATGAACAATATGGTGCATCCAGTGGTTCATACAATGTAAAAAATATTCCTACCGGTCTTGCAAGAAATGGAATGGCAGCAGCATTCTGGTCAACACAACCCGGGCCAAAAATGTTATGGCAATTTGGTGAATTAGGATATGATTTATCCATCAACCGTTGCACTGATGGCACTGTGAACAGCAATTGCCGTTTAGATCCAAAACCACCACATTGGGAATATTATAATGATGCCAACAGAAAAGCATTGTATGATGTATATGCTGATCTCATTCATCTGAAATTATATCCTGATTATGCTACAACATTTATAAGCGGAACAACAGCATACAATCTCTCTGATACAATTAAATGGCAAAGTATTTCCGGTAGCAACCTGCAGGTGATGGTGTTTGGAAATTTTGGTGTGAAGGCAAAAACTTCTGTGGTAACATTCCCTTCCACCGGCAAATGGTATAGTTATCTGACTGATGGAACTATCACTATTGGTTCTACATCTTATACTGTTACACTGCAGCCAGGTGAATATTATGTTTATACAAACAAAGATGTAAAAGGAACGGTGCTTGCAGTGGAATGGCTTAATTTTTCAGCACAGAAAAATGGTGCGCATTCGGTATTATTAAACTGGAGCGTTCAAAGCAGTTTTAATAATGATTATTATGAAATAGAACGTAGTAATGATGGTGTGCATTTTGCAAAAATTGGTACAGTGAATGCTGTTAATGGCGCCAATGTGAAACAATATTCTTTCACTGATAATCTTCCTTTAAACGGTACAAATTATTACAGGATTAAACAAGTGGATAAAGATGGTAGCTATCAATATTCACAGACAAAAAAAGTAAGCATGTCTGATGTCATCAGGCACTGGAATATTTATCCGAATCCTGCAAAAGACAAAGCCACTTTGTATTCGTTGAATAACTATAATAAAACTGATATTTCTGTTTGCAACCTGAACGGAAAAATAGTTTATCATACAACAGTCAGCAATGTTATGGCTAATCAATCCATCAACATACCGGTAAACAATTTGAGTAAAGGTGTTTATGTAATAAAAATTGTTACTGATAAAAATACCGATACACAAAAATTAGTGGTTGAATAAACAGGAGAAATAATTAATAAAAAGCCATTGCATCATGCAGTGGCTTTTTATTTCCATGTCAGCTATATATTTTTACAACTGTATAATTCTCTATGGTTGAAAATCATTTATACAAAAAGATCAGGATAAAATCTATAAGTGAAAATGTAAAAGGTTTTAAAACATTTGTGTTGGATGATAATCGTTCAATACAATATAAACCCGGACAATATCTCACATTGGTTCGTTATGATCATGGTGAAGAAATACGCCGCTCTTATTCCATCACTTCATCGCCTGTTTTGAATGAACCTTTATCCATTGGTGTTAAGCGAATAGAAAATGGTTTCTTTTCAAGGTTAATGGTTGATGAAGCAGCGATAGGGGATGAGCTTGCCACAATTGGTGCTGGAGGCCTTTTCACACTACCTGAAAATATCAGCGACATCAAACAGTTCTTCTTTTTTGCTGCAGGCAGTGGTATCACACCTGTGTTTTCTTTGATCAAAACTTTGTTGTATGCACACCAACATATCAATATCGTTTTGGTTTACAGTAATGCGTCACGTGAAAAAACAGTATTTTACAATGAGCTGGAATGGTTAAGGGAAAAATTTATAAATCGTTTTCAGATAAAATTTTTATTCAGCAATTCTGTACAACTGGCTGATGCCAGGTTACACAGGAGTATGATCATACAATTGTTGAAGGAGTATTCTTTAACGGCAATTGATGAAACAATGTTTTATATCTGTGGGCCTGATGCTTACATGCGGTTATGCATTTACACTTTGCAGGAAAATGATGTGCCGCAACGAAATATCAGGCGCGAAGATTTTGCTATTAATGCAATACGAAAACGTGATGCTGCTCCTCCTGATAAAAATTCCAGGTCTGTTTGTATCATTATGGATGGAAGTGAATACTTTTTTAAAGTAAACTATCCGGATTCTATTTTACAGTCGGCAAAGAAAGCAGGAATTATTTTACCATATAGTTGTGAAGCAGGAAGGTGTGGTAGTTGTGCTGCGAGATGCCTTCAAGGTGAAGTTTGGCATTCATATAATGAAGTATTAACTGAAAAAGAATTGCAGCAACATTTAGTATTAACCTGCGTCGGTCATCCTGTGAATGGTGATATAAAACTCCAGGTGCCTGTATAAATTTTAATGTGAATAATGCTGAATGAATGAACGTACCTCTTCTGCATTTTTATCTGTTGTATCACCTACTATAAATAATTTCTGAAATGCAGCGCCGGTAGCAAAGTTGATTACCTGCTGATTGGGTAAATGATTAAGAATGCCATAAATCAAACCAGCCATAAAACAATCGCCGCTGCCCACCTTGTCTGTGACAGTGCCAGATTTATATGTGGCAGAAGCATACATGTTGTTATTAGCGTAAAACGTTCCGTAATATTCAATATCAGATTTTGAAAAACGAAAAGTATTGGCAACCATCTTACATCTTGGAAACTGCTGAATGATATTTTCAGAAGTTTTTTTTGCCTGCTCAGTAAAATATTCTTTTGTGTTGTTTGAATTGATTGAAGATGGTAGCTTTATTTTCAACATTGTTTCTGCAGCCCAGATATTCCCCATCACCACATCGCAATATTGTATTAGCTCAGGCATTATTTCATCAGGTCTTTTACCATATTGCCAAAGCTTAGATCTGAAATTAAGATCAACGGAAACAGTAATACTTTTCTTTGCGCATGCCTGCAGAGCTTCTTTACAAACGAGTGCAATATTTTCACTCAATGCTGGAGTGATTGCGCTGAAATGAAACCACCTGATACCGTTCAGCGTTTTTTCCCAGTCTATTGTCCCTGGCTGTAAATTGCTGAAAGCAGATTGTTGCCTGTCGTAAATAACTTCAGTATGTTGTATTTCGACTCCTTTGGTAAGAAAATACAAACCAGTTTTTTCCCCATCGTAAATAACAGTTGTTGTATCTATATTCTGGCTGGAAATCTTTTTTATAATGGCTGAGGTTACAAAATTTTTTGGCAATACTGTGCAATAGCAAACAGGTGTTTTCCATTTTGCCAATGCAGCAGCAACATTATATTCAGAGCCGCCTGGATAAACATTTAAAACATTTTTATCAATCCATTCTCCATTGGCATCAGGTGATAACCTCATTAAAAATTCACCAAAACATAAAACCATTTTCAATAATTTTTATTTTTTCACTTCAATTTTGACAGTGCAAGTATAAAGTCTTTATTGATAAATTATTTAATCCAGATATATTAAAAAAATAAAGCCTGCTTAATAATGATTAAGCAGGCTTTATTAAATACATTTTACTTTATGGTGTTGTTGAATACACTATCCCACCTTGAGTAGCAATTGTGGCGTCACTTTTATTTTTATTTTTATTATTATAAATCAGATTATTAGTTGTGCTGAAACCGCTGGTTGTTTTGCCGTCAAGCTTTTGAGGTGTATTATAGATGTATATATCCACAACATCAGTATGTTTACCAATCCTATTGCCCCTGATCCTGAAAGTAGATTGTCTGAAAGGAAATGAAGGGCGGGTATCGAATGCGATACCATGCATATAACCTGCATACTGGCCATTCAACCATCCACTGCTATCAATTTTATTTTCCCTGACACGTGTTGTGCCGCAGCCTAACACCCATATCCCATCACACAATGTATTCTTGATAGTATTGCTGTCAATATTAGCATAAGCATTACCGCCAATTACGATACCATTTCCCTGGTAACTGTTCATTTCATATCCGCATCTTGTAACAGTGTTACCAGATATAATATTTTTTCCTTTATCAGCTCCTGATAGCATGATACCGCCCCTGCCTGTTGAATCAACAATATTATTATAGATGCGGACATTTTTTAATCTCATTGGATAAGGATATTGGCCACAGCCATTTATCCTGTCAGCATTTTCACCTGTACTACCAATGTACATCCCTTCTTGGTTCATTCTTTTTATCATGCAATGATGTATGATAATGCTATCCATATACCAGTTGGGATAATATAAGCTTTCATCGCAGGTGCCTGCAACTTCCTGTTTAACCCAGAAGCCATAAGTTTTGTCGTGGATATAAATATTGTTGCAGGTAATGTGTGATGATTTACCATTTATATCTATACCCACATCACCGCTGGTGTGGCCTGCAATTTCAAAACCATAAAAGTCTTTGGAACCGGTACCTGTAATAGTGATATTTGTGCAACTGTTGAAATTAAATCCGTTTTGCAGTTTTGCAACACCTCCTTCATTAATGAATACAACATCGTGCACATTTGCCATACTGAAATAAGTATAGTTAATGCCAGCTTTTAAAACAAATGTGTCACCAGGGTTATAATTGAAATTCTGGTCAACCCAGTTCCCGGTATTGGTGAAATATATTCTTTTGTTTTTGCCGGTTGCGTTTGAAACATCATTTGTATTTTGTTGTGTAAAATCAACGTCCTTCTTACACGCAAACATGGTTAAAGACAGCAATAATGCTGCAAACAGGTTTTTCATTCTTTAGATATTTTATTGATTTTAAAATGATGCAAAACTTCATCCCAGGTTTTGCAAGTGCAATAAATTTTTTATTTCGGGTTACTTCACAAAAACTTTATTTGCAAAAACAAAAATATTTTTTGCAATGAAATGGAGTATGATTTTATATCAAAATTTATAACCGTAAAAGGCTTTTATTTATTATTTCTGGCTTTTATGGATATGAGCTTTCCCTGAATTCTAGTTAATAAAAGTTTATTTCATTTTGAAAGCAACTCTACCTTTTTTTCAACTGGCTGATCATTAATGAACTACATTTGTTTTCGTTGAAAAATTAAATCAGATATGCAATTAAAGCAAACATGGAGATGGTTTGGGCCAGGCGATCCAATATCTCTTGAAGATATCAGTCAAACCGGCGCAACTGGTATTGTTACTGCATTGCACCAGGTTCCTCATGGTGATGTATGGACAAAAGATGAAATTGAAAAAAGAAAAAATATTATTGAAGCTGCAGGCCTCACCTGGGACGTTGTTGAAAGTGTAACAGTACATGAATCAATCAAAACGCAAACAGGAGATTATAAAAAATATATAGAACAATATAAACAGACTTTGTGTAACCTTTCGGCAAAAGGAATAAAAACTGTAACCTATAATTTCATGCCCGTTACGGACTGGACGAGGACAAATCTTGATTACCTGATGCCTGATGGTTCACGTGCATTATATTTTAACTGGTTTGATCTTGCAGTATTTGATATCTATATTTTGAAAAGAAAAAATGCTGCAGAAAGTTATTCAGAAAATATTTTGGTTGAAGCAGAAAAAAGATACAAGTCATATTCTTCAGGTCAGTTAAACAACCTTGCAGAAATTATTTTATTTGGTATCCCTGGTGAAAAGAAATTAACTGTTGAAGAATTAGACAACAACCTTGATAAATATAAAAGTATTGACCATGCAACTTTACGTGAACACCTTAAATATTTCCTTGAACAAATAATCCCTGTATGTGAAGAAGAAGGAGTGAAGATGGCTATTCATCCTGATGATCCACCATTTGATATTTTAGGCTTGCCAAGAATAGCCAGTAATAAAGATGATGTTGATTTTATCCTCAATGCAGTTGATAGTAATAATAATGGTTTTTGTTTTTGTACTGGTTCATTTGGCGCTTCACGAAAAAATAATTTAGTGGAGATGATCCATGCTATTGATGACCGTATCCATTTTGTGCACCTGCGCAATACAAAGCGTGATGAATTCGGTAACTTTTTTGAAGCAGATCATTTGAATGGTGATACCGATATGTATGCAGTAGTAAAAGCAATTCTTTTTATTCAGCAAAAATTAAATTCTTCAATACCATTCAGGCCCGATCATGGACATGTAACGTTGGATGACATTAAAAAAAATACAAACCCAGGTTATTCCTGTATTGGCAGGATGCGTGGCCTCGCAGAATTGCGTGGATTGATGTTAGGTATCAGCAGGAATAATGGCTGGGAATAAATTTTTTTTGAAAGAACTAACAAAATTTTTTTTGATAAATAATACAATTAATATTTTTCCATTATGCCTAAGCCAAATAAAGCAAAATCATATTTCACCGGGTCATTTGAATCAAACTGTTTTAGGTTTTCTGTCAGCTCTATTGCTGCCTGCCAGTCAATTTGTTTTCGTTTTAATAAACCCAAACGTTTTGCAACTCTTGCCACATGCACATCAACCGGGCAAATCAATTGTGATGGCTGAATTTTTTTCCAGATGCCAAAATCAACTCCCTTCCCATCATTTCGAACCATCCATCTTAAAAACATATTCAGTCGTTTGCAGTTTGATTTTTTTCCTGGTGATGCAATATGTTTTTTTGTCCTGGCAGGTACATCATCAAGACTAAAAAAATAATGATGAAAGCCGGTTAACATTTGCTCTACATTGTCACCCCATTTTGTAAAAGCAATTTCAAGTGAATTGTGAAGGCTATAATGAAATTGTAAAAACTCAACGAAGTATAAAAGGTCTGTAACATTAAATGTGCGGTGTTTAAATTCCATTAATTTATTCAACTTATTTACGTCTCCATTCATGCAAAACCGGTAAGGTTGCATATCCATCAGTTGCATCAGTTCAATTGATTTGTTGATGATGGTTTTCCTGTTACCCCATGCAAATACTGCAGCAAAAAATCCGGCAATTTCTATATCCTGTTTTTTTGTAAACAAATGAGGGATACTCACAGGGTCATCTTTGATAAATAAAGGTTGATTGTATGTTTCAACTTTATTGTCTAAAAACAGTTTTAAATTATTTTCCTGTTTCATTTCATACAAAAAAACTGCATGTGAATAATTTAACCAAAGCATCATGAAAAAAAACCGGTAGCCTGATTATATTGCATGTTGCTATGGATAAGTTTATTGTTTCTGCGAGAAAGTACCGCCCCCAGACTTTTGAAACGGTAGTGGGACAGCAACATATTACCACAACACTGAAAAATGCAATAAAAAATAATCAACTGGCGCATGCATTTTTATTTTGCGGGCCAAGAGGTGTAGGTAAAACAACCTGTGCAAGGATACTTGCAAAAACGATCAATTGCGAAAACCTGCAACCTGATGGTGAAGCGTGCAACCAATGCAATTCATGCAAAAGTTTTAATGAAGGCACATCTCTCAACATACATGAATTAGATGCTGCCAGCAATAACTCAGTAGAAGATATACGAACATTGGTTGAGCAGGTGCGTTTCATGCCTCAGGCCGGAAAATATAAAGTGTATATTGTGGATGAAGTGCACATGCTTAGTGCATCTGCATTTAATGCATTTCTGAAAACTTTGGAAGAACCTCCACCTTATGCAATTTTCATCCTGGCAACAACTGAAAAACATAAAATCATCCCGACTATTTTATCACGTTGCCAGATTTTCGATTTTAAAAGGATTACAACAAAAGATACTGTTGAGCATTTACAGGAGATAGCGGATAAAGAAGAAATCAGGACGGAGAAATCTGCGTTGCAGGTCATTGCACAAAAAAGTGAAGGCTGTATGCGTGATGCTTTGAGCATCCTCGATAAAATTGTCAGTTTTACAAATGGTGAAGTGACTTATCAGAATACACTGGAGCACCTGAATATATTGGATGAAGACTATTATTTTAAGCTACTTGGTTATTTATTAAAGCAGGATGTGGGTGCAGCCATGTTGTTGTTTGATGAAATCAACAGTAAAGGTTTTGAAGGTGATATGGTGCTGAGTGGGTTTGCAGAATTTCTACGCAACCTGCTAGTAAGTAAAAACCCAAAAGCAGCATCATTGCTTGAAGTAGTGGAAGGTATGCAGGAAAAATATGCAACCACTGCCAATGAAGTAAGTATGAGCTATCTCGTGAGTGCACTGAATATCCTGAACGAATTTGAGATTAATTATAAAATGGCTCGCAATAAAAGGTTGCATGTTGAACTGGCACTCATCAAATTAAATTACCTGCAACAGGCTTTGGAATTGGTTAGTGATAAAGGCAGCCTGGTTAAAAAAAAACGGATTGACGGACCTGTAATACAAAAGATAAAAAATATTGAATCTATTCCATTGATAAAACCAACTACTGATGAATCCAGACTTTTTATCAACGCAGAACCACCTAAAAAAACAATTCCAGTAAATTCCTCTGATACAATTGCAAAAGAGGATACGCCTCCGAAAGTTGTGAATACGGTTAAAGAGCCGGCATCCAAATATTCTCAATCAAAAAATTCAGGTACAGGGAAGAAAAATTTACTTGAAGCAATAAAGGCAAAAGTTGGTTCGGAATATAATGTTGAAGAGGTAAAAGATGCGGAAGCATTGACTATTGGCAGGTTGAACGAAACCTGGATGCGTTATACCTCTATTTTAGAAAATCAATCCAATAAACATTCAGCTATACAAACACTGAAAATGGCTAAGCTAGAAGTGGAAGCTGATAATTTCTTTACTGTTACAGTGCATGCGCTCACTCAGCAAAAATTTATTGAACAGGAAAAATCAATGCTCAGTGAATTTATCCAGACAGAATTTAATAACCGAAGTATTAATTTTAATGTTTTAATAGAAGCAGGTGTGCAGCCTGATATACCGGTTTATTTAACCCTTAACAGCCGTCAAAAATTTGAGCGTATTGCAACTCAATACCCGATGGTAAAAGAATTAAAAAACAGGTTGAACCTGGAAATTGACTATTGATTAGGAATAATTTTTTCAGCTTCCAATTGACTGCTTTTTATTTTTTCCTGATACTGAAAATTTCCAATATAAAATCCTGGTAATATAGAGTAACAAACCGAGAGGAATTAATAAAAATACACTATAAAAAATTTTAGGAATTAATTTGTTTAACAGGATACCGTTTATGATGATAAAGCTGATGACAAAAAATAATCCCAATAAAATTTTATCAAGCAATAAATAATCTTTACGCTGGAATAGATTCAGAGTAAAGAAAATAAGGGCAGTGGTAATAAAAATATTTAAGATGATATTATGTAGAAATATAAATACAAAAAACAGTGCAATCATTGAAAAAGCTATAATGGGATTTCTTTTTTCAGGGTAATGTTGAAAACTGATTGACTGGCTAATACTTTTAAAATTGAATTTCATAATTGAGAATATGGTTTTCTTTTCACTGCTCATGAGAACAACCAGTAATAACAGGAGAATAAGATTAATAATAGGTGTGAGGCCAAAGCCTGCAATAATTGTAAATAACAGTATCCCCGTTGATAAAGGGAATAAAAGGATAAGGCCTATTACAGAATATCTTTGAGATAAAATTAGTGCACCTGTGATTGTCTGATATATAGCAACAAATTGGAAAAATAAAGCTAACAGTGGTGTGTCAAAAATTTGTTCCATTTTAACCGGTCCAATGATATTACCAATATTTTCCGGTGATAATTTACTCAGGCCTGCTGTGAGGTAAGTAATTCCCAGCATCAATCTTATAAGGAGGTGCGTAATTTCTTTTGAATTCATGTTTTATTGTCAGTGTTTATTTTTCTTGAAAAATATTTCTTGTACATCCCATCCTTTCATTTGTAATAATAAGAATTGTTGTGAAATTGAGATGAGTGCACCTTCAAAGAAAACGAACTTTTTGATTTTTATTTTGCTGGTTTCTCCTGCTTTGGCTTTATTACTTTCCGGTAATAATTACACACAGGCCTCAACCCACATTCATTGCATTTAGGGTTTCTTGCAATACAGATATATCGCCCATGTAAAATAAGCCAGTGATGTGCTTTGTGCACCAATGGGGTAGGGATAAACTGGAGCAATTGCTTTTCTGTTGCCAAAGGTGTTTTCGCATTCACTGTTAATCCTATTCTTGCAGACACCCTGAACACGTGTGTGTCCACTGCCATGTTGGGTTGCTGGTCAATCACAGAAGTGATAACATTTGCTGTTTTTCTTCCAACACCTGGCAGTTTCATCAGGTCTTCAACAGTCATCGGGATTTTTCCATTGAAAACTTCTTCCACCATATTAGCCATTGCTATCAGGTGTTTTGTTTTATTGTTGGGATATGAAATGCTTTTGATGAAAGGAAATAAATCATCAAATGTGGCAGTAGAAAGTTTTTTTATTGTTGGATAACGTTGAAAAATAGCAGGGGTGGTCATGTTTACCCGCTTATCTGTACACTGCGCTGAAAGTATTACTGCAACCAATAACTGGTATGGGTCATCATACACAAGTTCGGTCTCTGCAATTGGATAATGTTCTTCGAAATAATCAATACAAAACTGAAACTTTTCTTTGCGGGTCATAAAAAAATTCTGTTCAGGTAACGAAATTACCGTTTGAACAGAATTCTTTCAGGAAATGTTATACAGTAGCAGTATTGCCCATAGCATAACGCATAATTGCCTGGAGGCTTTGTGCGCGTGGGGACTGCAGTTTCAGTGAGTTGATTCTTGCAAAAGCTTCTTTCAAAACATTGAATTTTTCACGCAATGCCCAGTTGGAAGAAAGCTCCTCGGCAATTGCTTCGCTTTGCACATTGTCTAACTCACCAGCTTCGTATAACAGTAAATCTTCCGGAGTAAAATTCGGCATAGAACATGTTTTTTGATGAACAAATTTTTACTCACAGAATATTTGGATTTTTCAGTTGTTTTTGCAACCGATACCATTCAAACGGCAGGAAATTTATATTATTGTTTGCCGGCAGTATTTTTTTGATTATCATCCGGCACCACCACGAAAAGGTCTTCATTATCTTTTTTCAGCAGGTATTTTTCGCGGGCATATTTTTCTATTGCCACAGGGTTATTTTCAAGGTTAGATAGGTTTTTCCGGGTTTGCTCTATCTGTTGTTCATAGTATTCCTTGCTTGCAGTAAGCTCTTTTAACTGGCGCTGGCGGTCTAACTGAACAAAAATATCATTATGGTCCAAAAACAGCATGACGATGATGAAAGCTGTTGATGCAATAACATATTTGTTCCTGAAAAACTTTATAAACTGTATTGTTGTTGGCATAAAAAAAACCGTTGGCTTTGTAAAACTACAATTTCTGCCAACGATTTTTATTAACGTGTGGATATGTGTATAAATTGTTGAACCCACTCATCCCTTCACGGGTGATGTGGATGGAAGAAAATTATTTACTGAATTTTATTCTTCCTTTTGGATAAACAGCATTCTTACCCAGTTCTTCTTCAATGCGCAATAACTGGTTGTATTTAGCCATACGGTCAGTGCGTGAAGCTGAACCGGTTTTAATTTGTCCGCAATTAAGCGCTACAGCCAAATCAGCAATGGTAGTATCTTCTGTTTCACCACTGCGATGGCTCATGATTGTTGTATAACCACTGCGTTGTGCCAGTTGCACTGCATTGATAGTTTCAGTAACAGTGCCAATCTGGTTTACTTTAATCAGGATACTGTTGGCAATGCCATTATCAATACCACGTTGTAAAATTTTTGTGTTGGTTACAAAAAGGTCATCACCCACAAGTTGCACTTTGTTGCCGATAGCATCAGTCAATTTTTTCCAGCCATCCCAGTCTTCTTCAGCCATGCCGTCTTCAATGGAAATGATTGGATATTTGTTTACCCATTCAGTCCAGTAAGCTACCATCTCATCGCTGGTGATTGTTTTTTTAGTGCTCTTGTAAAAAGTGTATTTACCATCTTTCATCATCTCACTGCTGGCAGCATCCAGTGCAATCCCTATTTGAGAACCTGCCTTATAACCTGCAGCTTCTATTGCCTGCAAAACAGTTTCAATAGCTTCTTCATTGCTTTGAATGTCGGGGGCAAATCCACCTTCATCACCTACGTTGGTGCTGTATCCCTTTTTCTTTAAAACACTTTTCAGTTTATGAAAAATCTCAACACCCCATCTCAAACCTTCACTAAAACTACTTGCACCCATCGGCACAATCATGTATTCCTGGTAATCAATTTTATTGTCGGCATGTACGCCACCATTTAAAATGTTCATCAATGGCATCGGCAATACTGTTGCATTCACACCACCGAGATAACGGTACAAAGGCAGGTCAGCTTCCATAGCAGCAGCTTTGGCAGCAGCCATAGAAACAGCCAATGTAGCATTAGCGCCGAGCTTACTTTTATTATCAGTGCCATCCAGTTCAATGAGTTTTGCATCAAGCCCTGCCTGGTCACTTACTTCGGCACCTTGCAGTGCTTTTGCGATGCCGTTGTTTACGTTAGCTACTGCTTTCAATACACCTTTGCCCACATAAACATTTTTGTCATCGTCCCTCAGTTCAACTGCTTCATGAATGCCTGTAGAAGCGCCACTGGGCACCGCTGCACGGCCTAAGAAACCTGACTCAGTTATTACATCAGCTTCAACAGTGGGGTTGCCGCGGCTGTCTAAGATTTGCCTGGCATGGATTTTTACGATACTGCTCATAGTATGTTTTGTTGTTTTTGAAAAATTATTATGTAACCGGCTTCAGCGCTTTACTCATCATCGTTGTGTCACTCCCTTGTACAGTTGTAAAGATGGCATCTCCGGTGTTGCAAAGAAACAGAGTTTGCAGCAAATGAAAATTGTCTTTGAAAATAAAAGTTTAAGAAGGAGCCCGGGGACTGAACAGCACCTCCCACAGCTACTGTTTTTTATTATTGAAAATTCATTATTTGACAAATAGAATAAAAGTATTAAATAGCATTCATGTTTGAAGCACACGATTTTTCAAGAGCGGGCATCAGGCCTTCACGCAAGAAGCCATTATTCCCGGTAAAAGATAAGTTGCGTCAATACCTGAAAAAATATGGAAGGGAAACCATGTTGCCGGTATCATACCAGGACTTGTTGAGGTTTACTTATTCAGTGCCTTTAAAAGATAAAAACGGAAAAGACACTTTGTGGGATGTTGTCACTTATGATATGCACCAATGGGTGTATTTAAGGGAAGTGCTGGTGCAGGTGTATGCAATTTTAAAAACAGAAGGTGATTTAAGTTTTACGCATCATCTTGATGTAAAGAGAATTGATTTCTGTGGTTTTGGAAACAGCCAGCCGTTCCGCATTCAGATTATCAATAAGTATAACGATAACTATGACCATTACTATATCAAGTTTGCAGATGCCAGCCGCATTTACGGTTTGGAATTAGAACATATTTTATCACCTGACAGGATTGTTTTTTTTACTGACCATAATACATTGGTTGAAGAACATATTGCAGGTGTGCCAGGCGATATTTTTTTAGATGTCAACCTGAAATATTCCAACACCAATGAAGTGAGGCTGGCAAAAGAATTTGTGAAGTTTAATGAAAGGTGTTTTGTGCGTTTGCTGGGTGATATGCGCAGTTATAATTTTATTGTAAACATTACACCTGATATTGAAGATGTGCAATACCGCATCCGTGCAATAGATTTTGACCAGCAGAGTTATGAAGGCAGGAAGAACCTTTACCTGCCACAGTTTTTCAAAGAGAATTACAGGTTTGTTCAACTTGTGCAGAAGCATCTTGATATGGATTCTATCAGGCAATACCAGACTGAAGAACATACATTAATGACATTCCGGCTTGTATCGGCAAGGTACAGGTTGAAAGAGTTGCTTGATATAATGACAATAGACCATATTTCAAAAGAAGAAAAAATAAACCAGTTAAAAAAAGAGCTGGCTGAACATTTTCAACAACCACTTTATCTCGCTGCAAAAACGATGGGGCAACTTTTAAAGATTCATTTAAAACAGTTGTTGCGGAAGAGCTTGTTGCTGGTGCCAAAAACGAAAAGCCGTTTTGATGATTGATGGAATAGCAGGGTTATGGTATAGATTTCTCCTGTCGTCGAAATGACGACGTGCATTAAGGAGAGTTTTATACTGAAGTCGAAATGACACACGATGAACGTCACCTCGACGATAGGAGAGGTCTCGTGAATTATCAGAGTGATTGAAAATAGTAATGAGATTTCTCCTATCTTCGAAATGACGACGTGCATTAAGGAGAGTTTTATACTGAAGTCGAAATGACGCACGATGAACGTCACCTCGACGATAGGAGAGGTCTCGTGAAATATAAGAATGATTGAAAATAGTAATGAGATTTCTCCTAAAGTCGAAATGACGGAGAATCATACTACGGAGCGTCACCTCGATGAAAGGAGAGGTCTCACAATCAATAAAGGTGATTGAAAAAAAATTATAGTTTAAATTGTAGGCTAATTCTTATTTTGAGGTGCTACGAAAAATAACCAGCCACTCGAAAGAGAAAAAAGTCCCAATCTTTTATACCATCTATACCCAGCACTCTGTTAATACAAATAAAGTGTATTGAAACCCCATAAGTAAATCACTTCATTCAATCCCTCAATGCTTCGGGAGCTTAAATCAAACCTTTGCGCCGCAACAGATTTTTATTACATGATACAACTGGCGCAAAGCTTCGTTTAAGCCTTATATGTTAGCGGATGCCGTATCATCTGTGTAAGTCCAGTCGTCAGGTTTGCACGATTGTCTGCACTGTCGTTGAGCGTTGGCATGCACTCTCTTTTGCTTTTGCTGTCGTGGCTTGTGCGTTGTGCAAAAGCAAATGTGAGTGCAAATGCGTGGCGTTACTAGTATGTATGTTCTTGCACCATCAGATTGCTTTCAGTTGTTTTACAAGTGCCTCGTTTTGATTCGTTCCTTTCGTGTTGTAATTCCAGTTATGATTAAACTGCTTAATCACATTCATGTTTGCATTGTCAGAGATTGTCAAGCTGTGAAATCGTGTTTTGTTTGCTTTTGCTTTTTCAATCTGCTCTGTTATTTCTTTACTTAATGTTTCCATCACAAAATCAGAAACCATCAACACATCCGCTTTCTTGTAGTCATTTGTTTCGAGCATCTCTAAAGATTTTTCCAACGCAGGGTTTGCATCTGTTCCGCCATTGAACGACATTCCAAGAAAGTCAATCAACTTGTCAAGTGAGTTTTGCAAGTCCGATAATTCTATTGTCTGAACTTTTGTTGAGAAGGAAATGAGATAGCATTTCCTTCTCTCTCTCAACGCAATTTTGGTAAGTGCAAAACAAAGTGTCTTTGCAACTTGTTCAGGGGTTCCGTGCATTGAACCACTGGTGTCAACACAAATAATAATTGGTCCCTTGCCATCTTCTTTTTCTTGCAGTTGCTTTTCTTTAGTTGTGATTTTTTCTGTGTCTCCAAACTGATTTCTAAAATCGTAAGTAGTCAGTTTTTTTTCTGCAAACTTTTTCAGAAAGATTGGTTTAGTAGCAGGATTGAGCAGCGTAGCTGCTTCAATCGGCAACATGCTGCTGATGTCATCGCTTTCTCTGATTCCGATTACTTCGCCTTTGCATGCATGTCTCGGTTTGAATTTCGGTCTAACAACTACCTTTTCAATTTCCACTTCTTCAAATTCTTTCTCTGACTTCCTGTATCTGCCAAGCATTGCAGCAAGTTCCATAACTGCTTTATCATTCTCCAAAACATCAGCGTATTTATTCAACAATTCAAAGCCAGAATTTTTCCATGTGCCGCATGATAAATCCCACAACCTTCCTAAATCTTTTGTGAATGGTTCTAACAGTTCTTTTAGTTTGTTGAACTCAGAAACTTTTTTGTAAAGCTGCTCCATGAAATTCTTCCGTGCATTGTCTATCGCATCCAATTCAAACTTGTGGTGCTTCTCAAAAAGTTGTTTCTCCCAATCCTTCAAAAAGTTTTTGTGTAACGATTGTGCTTCATTCAAAACATCCTTGGCTTTCTTCTCAGCGTATTGTTTGTAGTTATGCTTGTTGAAAGGCAAATGCTTTTCATATTCTTTGAACTCTTTGCTTTCAATAAACTTTTCAAGTCCGTCAGGCATCTCAATTTTGCCTTTGGAAATTTCTTTCAACTCTCCCTTTATTATTCGTTCAAGGTCTAATCGCTTATCAAGTTTTTTCAACTTCTTGTCAAAAAAGTTGAAATCAATTTCTCCATTGCCATAAAACTGTTTCAGATACTCAACAATGTTTTCATAGTGATTGAAAAACTCTTGCGAAGAAAGAGTTTGTGTTTGATGAAACATTTTCACTTCATCAGAAAATGGATTCTGAACTTCAAGTTGTCTGTGTGTATCTCTTGCCCAGTTTGCAATATCTTCTGTCACCTGTGTTGCGACTGTATGATTTTCCTGAGAAAGTTTTTTCAGGTCGGGATGATTGATTATTTGCTCAATTGGTATTGTGAATTTTTGAATTGCAGGGTTTGAAGGAAACTTAGTCCAGTTTGTTCTGTCTCTCTCTGTAAGTTGAGAATACAAAGCATCAATCAGTTTTGCTCTGTCAATCGGACTTCCAAAATTGCCAAACTTTTCAAATGCTTTTAATGTTGCGTTGGTTGAAAAATGTGAGTTGATGTATTGCTCTGAAAATTTTTCAAGTTCGGGTAAGTTGCTTTGCACAGACTTAATTAACTCGTCATGGTTAACAGAGTTTAAATGTGAAATGTCATTGCGTAAATCTTTGAACTTTTTGAATAGCTCGTTTCTGATTTTTGTTCTCGCAATGCTCTCACCAATTTTTTCAACTTCTCTCTCAAACCTGCTACGCACACCTTTGTCATGCTTGATGTGGTCTTTCTCTGTCAAGATTTGCTTTAACTCAGAAATTGCATCAAGAATAACATTGAATGACTTGCGAAGTTTGTTATTCCAGTCCATCGTAGTATGACTTGATTTTTTCTGCTTCTAACTTTAAGTCCTGTAATTGGTGAACTGTGTTGTGTAGATTCTCTTCAACTATCGTTGAATGTACTTTATCAACAAAAAGATTTGTTTGGAGATGTTCAAGTTTTTCTGCTCTATGTTTTTCAATAACTGCTACTTGCGATAATATCTCCCTAATCAAATCAGAAATTTCACCATCCCAAACTTTAATAAGTTTCTCGCTCGGTCTGAATGATTCTTTTTTCTTTTTGGGAACATCTGCCATCTCTATTTCACAATCTGACCATTGGTTATCTCTTACTTTATAAATTTCACCTTCCTTATACATATTTGTGTTCCTGTGATTGCCAAGATTTTCATCCCACAGATAAAAAGCTTGTTGACTGTCATTGATTTTTGCAAAGTCTGTTTTTGCAATTAAGCAATAGTTAGGGTAAGTATTTAACCCTTCAAACTTGTAGTAATCTTTGTGATAAACAGTTTTCTCACTAACTGTGTATTCTTTTACCTGAGTGCTTTGCGCTTTTACCTCGTCTTGCAATTCCTTGATTTTATTTTGAACACTCTCAAGGTCAATCGTCAAGGTGTAACCAAAGTTGCGAATTGATTCAGCTACTATTTCGGAAACAGTTTCAATTTCATTTTCATCATTCCAAATGCAATCCTTTATCAAGAAGCAATCCATCAAGTCAACTTCTTTTCTGTCATTGAGGAAAGCTGATGTTCGGAGTATCCGAACAATCTTTCTCCATCTTCTGTCAGATATGTAGTATTCTTTTTCGCCTTCAACTAATTCATCATTTGCTTGCTGAATTTTTTTACGGATTATATCAATCACTTTGAAAACCTCATCAGGAATTACAACCGCATCAATTTCTTTATCCCACTTCTTGTATTCTTCGTCTGTGATTTTGAGATTGTCTGCAACATTATCAACTGTTGGTTTCAAGTCCTCGCTTATCATGCTATTGAAGTTTCCTTCATCTTCAACTCCTCCAATAACTAATCTCAAGAGGAATCTGTCCCAAAGTGCTTCAACACTATCACCATGTCCGTCATTTTCTGATGGCAACTCGTTACTTGCTGAAATAAGTCCTTTAAGTTTTACTTTCATTTCTTCTTTGCCATTACGGAAAACCTTTTCGTTTAATACAGTCAGCAAAGTATTTTGAATTGCTGGTCCCGCTTTCCAAATCTCATCAAGGAAAACAATCTCAGCATCGGGCAAATAATTTTCTACAATTCGCATGTAGTTGTCTTGCTGTAATTGTGTAACTGAAATCGGACCGAAAACTTCATCGGGTGTGCTAAAACGATTCATCAGATACTCAAATGACTTGGCATCCTTGAAAGCAAACTTTAATCGCCTTGCGATTAAGCTTTTTGCCACACCAGGAGCACCTATAAAGAAAATACTTTCTCCTGCAACAGAAGTTAAAAGTGAAAGCCGTATCGCTTCCTCCTTCTCAAAGACACCTTCATTGAGAGCTTCCAATAGCAACTTAACTTTTTTCTTCACATCGGTTTTTGCTTCTGCAACTTTTGGTTTCCCGTTTGTAGCTATTTCCATATTGTTGAATTTTACTGTCTTATTTTTTTAGAGTTAACAAAGGTAAAATTTTAAGATTGCACTTTCCTATGAAGACCGGTATTTGTGCATTGGGCAAAATAAAATGTGCTGCAACTGTGTCGCCTTGTGGGTGGCGTTGCAGCTCTTTTTATTTTTGCGAAGGGTAGCAAATACGGCTTTTCCGAAAATTATTCTGTCATTCATTTTTGTCAGCCAGTTTAATGTTAGAACTGTCGCCAAACGGTTTCTGCCAACGGTTTACGTATTGGCGATGGTGGGGCATTTGAAAAACGTCAGCCCAGCACTTGCACAAATGCCCAATAGAATTACAAATGTTGAACTTATAGCTGTCAGCCCCACTATTGCCAATACGATGTTCAAGCGACACCTACGGTGAGTCCCTGTACACTCTAAAATAAACTTCATC
>CAYNTP010000002.1:100467-301051 GCA_964400415.1 uncultured Parafilimonas sp. | reverse complement strand
TGTTTTTGTGGGGAATGTGTGCATTAAAGTTTTTGACAAAGCATTATACATCCAATAGATGACAATCTAATTTTTCAACCGGAATAAAATAGGTAATGTCATTCTTGTTTTTACAGGTTTGCCTTTCACAGTACCCGGCGCCCACTTTGGCATATTGGAAACAACCCTGATAGCTTCTTCATCCAGGCCGTAACCTATTCTGCGGCCAATATTTTTTACATCTGAAATATGGCCGTTTTCATCCACGATAAAAGAAACAACAGCCCTGCCTATCCTGCCTGCATCAACAGCAGCTTTAGGATACCTGATATTATTGTCAAAATATTTATTTAATGCGCCTTGCCCGCCAGGAAAAACAGGTGATACTTCAGCATGAGAATAAACACCTTCATTATCCATTGCAATTACTGGGTGTTTTAAAGTTAAGCCTTTACCAACTGAAGCAGTTCCGGCATTTTTATTTGCATTGGATGCGACCGGCTCAGTATTGAGTTCCTGGGTCACCGGCGTATCAGCCTTCATTGCATTCATCAAAGAATCAACTGTGTTGCCTGGTTTTAATTCATGAGCAGTTGAGGACTTTCCTGATGCATTATCTGAAGAATTATTGCAGGCAACAAAAGCAGCAATAAAGAAACACAGGAATACAAATTGATTAATATTGAGTTGACGAAATTTCATAATAATATTTGAAGTTTATTTCATGCAATAAATAATGTTGCGAGCACTTTTTATTAATGCAAAAATATTAACTGTGTTATTAAAGAAAATGAGGTTCTGTTTTCAAAATAAGTATCATAATGAACAGAGTGTATTAACAAGAATGAGAAACTCTATTATTAACTTAAATATTACATCTAATAAATGCTGAATTTACAAATCTTAATTATTCAATGATGTTCATCAAAGCCAACCAACAATTTCTATTTATCAAGCTAATCATTAATGTATTATTTCCAGCATAAATAATATTGTCATACAAAAAATAATAATCAGCCCCCCCAGGAAACTATATTCAGCCAATGTTTCATATAATGCAGCCCTTTTGTAACGGCTGCTCCTTATTGAAAGAAATGAACACAAACAACTGAACATAAAAACTACAAAACAGATAGCAGTAATTTCATCAATCAGAGTATTAGCGGATAATTTAAAAAATTTTAATGATGTCAATAACAGGAAACAGAAACCAAGAAAATTAGAAGCTGAATTTAATATTTGTGGCGCTTTATTGTTTTTATCATTCATATCCGCAACAATTAAAATTAATTTTTTGCCTAGAGATTAATGAAATAACTGACCTCTCTGCCGAACTGACAATTAGATGGCTTATCATTATTTTATTGCCAGTGTTTTAATCTCTTTAATGTTCATAAACTGCTTATATTTCGGCTGGTAAACTTCTGTTTCGGTATAAGAAAGAGAAACGTTTTTATTCTTCAGCAATTTTGCAGGGTCTTTTAACCAATTGTCAGAACCGGGAACATATTTATAATACATAAAAACCAGTTCACGGCCTTCAGTTGTTTTTAATGTGATATAAGTAAAATCACGTTCCTCTACATTTGTCACAACACCATCAACTGTTTCGGTTTTTTCCTGGGTAACAGTTGCATTGCCTCCCGGAATTGTCATTTCAAAACCACCACCATTAGCTGCCATTGCGCTGGCAATTTTTGTAAATGCAGTACAATTATTTTTCATCAATGCCATTACCAATTGTGTACCTATCTGCTGTCCTGCTGTTGCATAATCCTGGCCGCTTGCCATAATGCGATTCATCAGGTCAGGAGCAGACTCCATCACACAACTCATAAAAGCATTTTGAATTTCAGTCTGCGTGCTTTTATCTGTCAGCCCGGCCTTCTCAAGGCAATCACAAACAGCAGTTGCTGTCTTATCCATTGATGTATCCGTTTGTGATTTAGCAACATTAAAAATTAAAAAAGAGAAAAATAAAAATGCCAGTTTTTTCATACACATAATTCTAAAATATTTTTTTGCAAAGTAATTATTGTTTCAACATAGATTCAGCAATTGTTACAATTATAATCTTTTGTATATAATAGAGATTGTGGAATATAAATTAATACAGCAATTGATGTAATGAAAAAAGCCCTGCCAGGCAGGGCTGATTACAATATCAATTATTGGTTATGTTCTTGTGGAGGAGGTGGTGGTGGCGGCATATTACCTTCTTTATCGTTGTCATCACTCATCATTGCATCATCAGGATGCGGGTTACCATGATGGCAGGTCATACACTGAACAATATGAATCGTATCCGGCATTGTCGAATTCTCAGTATTAAAATAATTCCTGTTGATGTCTGCCGTCATCTTCATCATATAACGTGCAATATTTTTTTCTTCTTTTGCATCACTTGGAAAATCCGGTCGGCCATTATTACCCGGTGCATGGCAAAAACTACAACGCACACCAAGTGCTTTAGTAAAATGATGCATAACTTCATCCAGGCTGTCTTCACTGATATTTTTAGGGAGCACCTGCAGGTTTTTCCATTGCGTGCTGTCATTATTTATTGCATCTTTCTGAAGAGCTGTTACTTTTGGTTTTGTTGCTGCCACACTGATAAAAATACAGGCAGTGAGAAATAAAAAAAGATTTAATTTTCTCTTGTTAGATTTTATCATAATTGTTATTTAAGCAGGAAAAATAATTTTTTTTTGGATACCACAATTTTTAAAAATCTGTTATTTATCTGCATCATAAATAATTCCGGCCTGCCTGCGGATTTCATCCATCGTTTCCATCAATAATAAACTGTCGGAATGAGTCATAACAGGGCTTTCTTTTAATCCTTTTTCCAGGCATTCACATACATGCCTTGCTTCATGTTCATAGCCAAACCCCTTTTCATCATTATCCAACTCAATTACCCTTCTCGTATCTTGTTTGCCGGTATAATATTCTATTGTGGTGAAAGGGGTATAGTACCGTGCTGTCAACCTGATGCGTCCTTTCGTTCCATAAATATCTAATTCAGTAGCAGCATCAGATTGAAATGTTGAAAACAATTGAGCAAGTTTACCATCATTATATTTGAATGTTGCAGCACATTGCAGGTCGGTTTGCTGAGGAGTTAAAACAGCAGAAGCTGAAATGCTATCCGGCTTTCCTAAAAAATATAAAGTAGTAAAAACATTATAAATACCTATATCAAGCAAAGTGCCTCCACCCAATGAAGGGTCTAATAATCTTTGAGGCGCTTCATCAGTTGGCCGAAATCCAAAACTTACTACCAGGCTTTTCAGTTCTCCCAACTTCCCCTGCCCTATCATTTCTTTTACTTTTTTATACGGCTTAAGAAATTTAGTCCAAACTGCTTCCATTAAAAAAATATTTTTTTCACGGGCTGTTTGTATCATCAATTTTGCCTGCTTAGCATTGATGGCAAAAGATTTTTCACATAAAACAGCTTTGCCATTGTTGAGGCAAAGTAAAGTATGCACACAATGATGGCTATGAGGAGTTGCTACATAAATAACATCAACATCCGGATCTTTCACAAGTGATTCATAACCTACATGCACATTTTTAATATTGAATTCACTGGCAAATGCTTTTGCTGACAATTCATGTCTTGCTCCACAAGCTATCAATTCTGCATTTTCAACCCATTTAAGATCTGATGCAAACTTCCGGGCTATTTTGCCACATCCTAAAATTCCCCATCGTATCATTGATTAGTGTATTACAGGTTTATATTTCAATGCTACAAGTTAACCATTCATCATCTAACCTTGCATTGTATTTTTTATAAAATTGAATAGCAGGTTCATTCCATTTGAGAACCTGCCAGACTATGCCATTGAATTTTTTATCTTTTGCTTCTTTTATCAATCTATCAAATAATAATTTACCTACTCCTTTACCCCTTGCTTTTTCTGTTACTAAAAAATCTTCAAGGTACATGCGTTGCCCTTTCCAGGTTGAATACCGGACATAATATAATACAAAGCCAATAATAATATTATTTTCTTCAGCCACAAATCCAAACCAGACAGGGTTATTTCCAAAACCGCTATCAATGAAATGTTCAAGCGTAACAGTAACAGCATCGGGCTCCCTTTCATATTCAGCAAGTTCTTGTATCAATTGCAATAATGCAACACAATCATCTTTTACAATCCTGCGTATGTTCATTGATATATCAATTAAATTTTTCAACCAGGCCAACAACTTCTTTTGCACAACCAAATGCTAAAGTGAAACCGCTGCCACCATGTCCATAGTTATGAATGATATTAGTACCTTTCTCATGTTCTAATCTTACTTCTTTACGGAATGGCCGAAGGCCAGCCCAATCACCAATTACTTTTTTTTGCTTTAACCCAGGAAAAACAGAATAGGCGGTCTGTAATATTCTTTCAATCGTAGCAGGTTCTGTTTTTTCTTCAAATACATGTTCTTCATAAGTTCCACCAATAATCATTGCATCTTTTCTTGGCACAATGTATAGTGGCATTTCATTATCAAGATATACAGGCCTTGATTCATCTGTTTCAATCAATGCCACCTGGCCGCGAACCGGATAAATAGTTTCATCATTACACAACTGTCTTGCACCCAGCCCTGCACAATTGATCACAATATCATAAGATGACAATTCACTTAGATCTTTGATAAATTTTTTTTCAAAAACAACATTTCTTTTTTCAAGTTGTGTTTGAAGATATGGAAGAAATATCTGCGTTTCAATCAAAGGCACCAATACATCATAAGCTTCTTCAATACCTGGTTTCAACAAATGTTTTGGGATTTTTTTACAGGCACCTTCAGGAATAAATTCCACCCACACAGGTTCTTCTTCTTCAGTGTTTTCCCGCAATACTTTAATGAGTTGTTTCATGCTGATACCGGAATCTTTTTCAGCAGAAAGCTTTTCATAAAATGCGTAACTGTCTTTTGCCCATGTTATGCCTCTCCTGTCGTTGCGCACATGATATGGAAACCAGAAAGCAGCAGCCCTGTTGGAAGTTATTTCCGGTGAAAATGCTTTGGAAAAAACTGTTACCTGGTAACCTTTTTTACTTAACAAATAAGCGCAGGATAATCCACTGATACCTGCGCCAACAATTGCAATATTCTTATTCATCTTTCTTTAATGCATTATCGAGATCTGATAATATATCTTCTATATTTTCCATGCCTACACTCATTCTTATCAGGCCGTCTGTTATACCAAATTGTAATCGTTCTTCCCTCGGCACTCCATAATGGCTCATAGATGCAGGATGCGATACAAGTGTATCTGCTGTCCCCAACGATACGGCCCTTGTGCACATCTGCAATTGATCTATAAAATGTTTGCCGGCATTCAAACCTCCTTTCAATTCAAAACTCAACATTGCCCCGGGATGTTTCATTTGCTTTTTTGCTACCGCAAAATCGGGATGTGATTCCAACCCGTTATAATTGACATGAGCAACTGCTGTATGGTTCTCCAGGAATTTCGCAACTGCCATAGCGTTACTGCAATGCCTTTCCATCCTCACCTCCAAAGTTTTTAAACCGTTCATCAATAAGAAAGCATCAAAAGGATTGGAGTTGCATCCCAGTAAGCGGTGCCATTTGGTAGCTTTTGTTTTCATGAATTCAATATCTTTTCCAACCAGGATACCACCGATAGCAGTGCCATGACCATTTAAAAATTTCGTTGTTGAATGAACGACAAAATCAACACCAAACTTAAAAGGTTGTTGAAGATAAGGCGTAGCAAAAGTGTTGTCAACAGAAACCAGTAAATTATATTGTTTTGCCAGTTGAGCAATTGCTTCTATATCCACGCATTGGATTGTTGGATTAGCCGGAGTTTCCAGGTGTATAAGCCGGATATTTTTGTTGTGTTGAATGGCTGCTTCAGCTTTGTTCAGGTCCCTCAGGTCAGCAATAATGGGTGTAATACCGTTTTGCTCCAGTACTTTATGCAGATATTCATGCGTGCCGCCATACAATGAATAATGAGACAGTATAGCATCACCTGATTTTAAATTGCTTTGAAACAAATTGCTTAATGCTGCCATACCACTGGCGTGCAGAATAGCTTTAGCTTCCAGGTCATTATCTTTTGTATCTTTTAGTTTAAAAGTTTCAAGGGCTGCTATTACATCTTCAGCAGGCTTGAAACCAGGGTTGTCCCATCTTGAATAAATATATCCTTCTTCAAGACCTGCAAACCTTCTCATTCCCTCATCTGCATTATTAAAAGTAAATGTAGATGTAGCATAAACAGGATTAAGATGTGAAGATGAAGGAAACTTATGTTGTGACTGATGCAGGGTCAATGAACTGACACCGGCATACTTAAATTTTTTCTCGCTCATAATCGCAAGATAAGCGCAAAGCAGATAACTGGTGAAAATTTATTGAAATGGGTAATAAATGATAATTAATTGTATACTCCACAATTAATGAAAACACTTATTACCCATGTATTCACAAAATAAAAAAACAATTATTTATTCATGTGTAGTTACTACCGGCACATGGCTTTCATGTGCCAGTTTTTTAATATCTGCTGAACTAAATAATTTGTGCGCCAGTGAATATTCTTTATGAATGGTAATGATGAGGTCAATTTTTTTATCCTCAGCAAATACTTTGATGGCCTCATTGATATTATACAACCTCAGGAAATAAAATTCAGGGTTATACCCTTCAAACATTTCAGCCATCTTTTTTTGTTCGGCTGCATATTCTTCAGAGATTTCAATATAATGTTCACTGTTTACATTGACAACATGCAGTTTTGCCTTGAACGTATCCAGGATTTTCTTAATCAGCGCTGATGGTGTAGTGCTCACGGTATTTTTCAGATCAGAAGCAAGCAAAACATTTTTTACTTCACTATATACTGCATTTGAAGGAATGATCATAACGGGGCAGTATTTGTTTTCTACCATTTTCAAAGCATTATTCCCTTTCAGCAGTTGCATCACGGGGTTCCTGTCAGTAAGCCCCATTACTATCATATCAGCATCCCTGTGACGGGCCAGTTTTTCCAGTTCGGTTGTTAAATCACCTGACTCAGCCAGCAAAGTAATATTTGCCTGCCTGTTTTTTAGTAACTGGTCCTTTAACCCCTGCAACTTTTCCATTGCCCCATCATGTTCTTCGGGTTTATTGTAAACGTGATACAAAATTATTTCAGTTTCGGGCGATACTGATAAAAGCTTAACACCATAAACTGCAGCATGGGTAGCAACATCAGAAAAATCTACGGGGAAAATGACTGTCTTCATAACGATTGATTTACTATTTGGTAAAATAAATGCTTTTTCTTGAGCGTTCACAATATACCAAGAATTTTTTGTGGATAAAAAAATTTGAATTGTTATAACATTGAAAAGATTTTCCACAAGCAATGAAAAAAATGGTATTCATAAAAAACGAGTAACTGAATAAACTACATTTGTCCACTTTGAAAGCGGAATAAATATGACAGCGAAAACCAAATCACTTAAACGCAGTAAACCCAATTATATTTATAGTATTGTAGGTGTTGCATTGGTATTATTGATATTAGGCATTATGGGATGGTTGTTTCTTAACCTGGCACAGGCCGGTAATGCATTTAAAGAAGACATCCGTATCAGTGCATATTTGCGCACCAATAACAAAGACAGTATCACACAAATACAGAATTATATTGCAGCACAGCCCTACGCAAAAAATGTAGAATACATCAATAAAGACAAGGCCAAAGAAATCTGGAATAAAGACAATAATGAAGACTGGAATAAAATTTTAAGCGACAACCCTTTGCCTGAAAGTATAGACTTTTATGCCAAAGCTGCTTATGTAAATTCTGACAGCCTCACGAAGATTTCAGATAACATCATGGGGATATATGGAAGCCAGATTACAGAGTTGCAATATCCATCAGGCCTTGTGAACAACCTGAATGAAAGGGCATCAAAGCTTGGATTAATATTTTTAGTTGTTGCTATTGTTCTTTGTATTATCGTAATTGTAAGTATTGATACAACAATCAGGCTGGCTATGTTCAGTAACCGTTTCCTGATTAAGACAATGCAAATGGTTGGCGCTACCCGTGGTTTTATTTCGCGGCCAATGGATATAAGAGCAGTGATCAATGGCCTCATCAGCGCGGCAATAGCAATAGCTGTTTTATTTGCATTAATTGAATGGGCCGAAAGCCAGTTCCCGCAATTAAAAGCCATCCATAGCAATATGCTTACCATCATTTTATTCGGGGGTTTGATCGTCTTAGGTGTTGGCATATCACTATTCAGCACACACCGCAGCGTAATAAAATACCTGAAGATGAAGCTGGATGATTTGTATTAATTAATCTATTCCAGCTAAATAAAAGCCACAATTTTTTTGGGGAATAAAATCAAATTTATTCTTCCAACTTCTTAATACAAAGAATTAAAAGCGCTTCCTAAATTTTCTATTACATCTGAAGCAAGTAAGCTTTCCTCCGATTGTTTTTCCAGTGCAATATCAGCAGCAAGGCCATGAAGGTAAACACCCAATACTGCTGCTTCATCAAGAGAATAATGTTGTGCGGCCAATGCAGTAATAATTCCTGTTAAAGCATCACCGCTGCCACCCTTGGCAAGACCTGCATTACCTGTAATATTAAAATATCCTTTCCCATTAAAAGCAGTAAGGGTGTATTTGCCTTTTAAGACAATAACACATTTCAGTTTTTCTGATTGTTGCAAGGCCAATTCTATTCTCTCAAAATCATTTCCGGCTTTTCCAAAGAGCCGTTCAAATTCTTTTGGATGTGGTGTTAAAATAGTTTTGTTGCAGGCCATCTGCAGTAAAGGTTTATTTGTTGAAATAATATTTAATGCATCTGCATCTGCAACAATCATCCCTTCAAAATTTTTCAGTGTTTCTTCTACCCATGACTTTGCATCTTCACAAGTACCTATGCCCGGCCCAATAGCCACTACGTTACAACCTTCAAAGCTCAGGCCTTCCTCACGTACCTGGCACATAGCTTCGGGCAAAGCAACATGAATTGTATTAAGATATGCTGATGGGATGTTCAGCGTTGTTAATCCTGCACCCGCTCTTAAACAGGCATGAGTGGCCATCATTGCAGCGCCCATCTTTCCGGTATTGCCCGCAATAATTAAAGCATGACCGTAATTTCCTTTGTGTGAAAATGATTTGCGTGGCCGGTAAATATTTTGAATTAGCTCTTTTGTTGCAATCTGGAATGTAGTTTCAACAGTATCCAAAAAACCGGGGATTAAACCAATATCCAGTATTTTTAGAATACCAGTAAACTCAGCATTTTCAGCAACAAGAAAACAAAGTTTGTACGACTGGAATGTAAGTGTCAGGTTAGCCCTTACAACTGCATTGCCTTTACTGCTTTTGTCAATAAACATACCACTCGGCACATCAACTGAAATTACAAATGATGTTGATTGATTGATATGATTTACCAAAGCAGCACTGAAATTTTGTAAAGGCCTGTTTAATCCTGAACCAAACAATGCATCAATCACCACATCGTTCTTATCTATCACAGGAAAAAATTCTTCAGATTGAATATAATGCACCTGTATATTCATCTCATGCAAACGTTGAAGGTTAGACTGAAAATCTTTAGTGCCAACAGCGCCGAATTCAATGATATAAACACTTACAGTGTAGTGTTGATTGTATAATTGCCGTGCAATAGATAAACCATCACCACCATTATTTCCTTTACCACAAAAAATTTTAAAATGCCGGTTAAACATTTCCAATTGAGAGATATAATCAGTGCAAGCCTGTGCTGCCCGTTCCATCAAATCAAGAGAACTGACAGGCTCATTTTCAATTGTAAATTCATCCCAGTTATGGATTTGTTGTGCCTTTAAAATTTTCATTGTTATAAAGGTAAATAAGTTCAATAATGTTTATTGAAAATTGAAACAATAATGCTTTCAAAAATTTGATGTTACTCATTTTATAGTGATATAGAAATTGAAAACTATTCCCTGCTATCCTGAAAAAATAATTCAACTCATCATCAATTCTTTATTCAATTAACCATTAACAAACTATTGATAAACCGGAAAGAATAAAACAAATCTTAATTACAAATTGATTTTTAAACAAAAAAAACAAACAACATGAAAAAGCTTTTTACACTTTCAGTAACCTTGATGCTTATAAGCTCTGCCGCTTTTTCGCAGACAATATTTACAAATGTTTCATTCAGGACTCCTGTTATCAGCGTCAACTTCGGACATCGTTATGTTGAAACATATTCCATGTCAAAATACCAGCGTGATATTCTGATTGCAAACATCAATGCCAACTATAACCAACAGGTGAGACAAGCAATGAACCTTCGCATTGGTGCAGCAAAAAAAATTGATCTGATACAGCAGTTGCAAAGTGAAAGAAACAACAAAATAAAAAATGTGAATGACCGTTTTTTTGATTGGAGAAATAAATACAACTACAATCACTACGATGCACATTTTAACTGGATCAGGTAAAAAATAGCTAAGCAGCAATCAATAATAAATGCCTTTCCATTTTGGAGAGGCTTTATTTTTTTCTATTACTACAAAACAGTGAGCGCTTACATTCAAATTGTTTTTACTGCAATATATTTTTTCTGGAGCCTATAAAAAATAATCAGCAACACTGCTAGGATAGTGATAGGCACCAATGAAAAATAAAAAGCGCTTTGGCCACCATATTTATCAAAAATATATCCCGTAAGTAATGAACCGGTAGTGCCGCCAACAGCTGAGAAAATTATGATTAATCCTGACATGATACCATGTTTTGGTTTGGGAAGTGAACTGAGGATAACAGAATTTATTGCAGGATAAACAGGCGCCAGCAACAACCCTATCAACGGAAAAATATATGCAGCCATAGGTGCATCTAACCATCCTTCAATTATTTTTCCTGATTCATTTTTTGCCAGGGGCATAGCTACCAATATCAAAATAGCAGCTAATAATAAAGTGCAGAGTAAAACTTTTAACCAGTTTAATTTTTTCAAAATAATCCCTGCTAAAAATCTACCTAATGCAGTTGACCCTGCAAGGATACTTCCCATCTGAATACTCAGCACTGCCGGAAGCAATAAAACTTTGTTGTTGAATGTAGGCAGAAAGTTCTGGATGCTTTGTTCTATCAACACATAAAAAAATGCAGAGAAAATAAATGCAATAACAATCGGTTCTCCCATCAGTTTAAACATATCAATAAATTCTACTGAACTTACATGGTCAGCTTCAATCCTTGCAGCAGATTCATCGAGTGGTGAGAAAAGCAAGAGCAAAAATGCAATCAATGACAAGATACCTAATAAATAATATGCATTCAACCATGAAGTAGATGAGGGGTTGTTATTATCAACGAATGAACCAAAAATAAAATATAATGACAGGTTACCCACCATAAAAAATGATTCAATAAAATTCATCATGCTGATATGTTCTTTTGAATCTTTGGTGACTATACCAATAGTGCTGTACACACTCATTTTTATGAGAGCAAAACAACTACCCACTGCTACAAACAATACTTTTACTGCAAAAAAACCAGGTGTATTGGGGATAATAAAACACGCCAATGAAACAACAGCCAATGCAACGAGCATGGCTCTTTTATACCCGAATTTTGTAATGTAAGATGCTACCAGAAAAGATAAAGCTGCTATGCTCAGGTCTTTGCAGGGGTCAATCCATGCAGCAGATTGTTTTGAAATACCAAAACTGTTTTGTACCTGTAATATTGCAATGCCTGAACTATTTAATAAGATTGCAAAAACAAAATAATTGATGAACAGTGATAGTTTGATTCTCCAGTTATGCATAGCAGACGATTACGTAATTGAGTTGGTGAAAATACACAAAGCATGATTGAAAAAAAATTTTAGTGCCACAACAGTTTTGAAATGCATGAAAGTTGGCATACAAAGAACAACCTGCATGAAGCTTTATTTCTTTGGCCATCCCCATTCTAAAAATGCAGGGAATGCACTGCCCCAGGTTGGCACATCATGTTTACCATCTTCCAATTCGAGGTATTTGATTTTATCAGGTGTATAACCTTTTTTCTCCAGTTCATTTATCAGGTCAAGGGTATCATCAATTGAATCAATTACACCGTTTTTATTCCTGTCTGCTACTTCATCAGCGACCCCACATTCAAAAAAGAATTTCAGCCAGGGATAGTATTTCCCTTTTTTTATCTGCTGGTGCATGATGCGGTGTTTATTATCATCATAACCTTCCTGGTAGCCTTTACTCCGCCACCATAAAGATCCGCTGAACACACCAACATTTGCAAACTCATAAGCATGGTTCCATACAATATCCAATGCTGTTAATCCACCTAAAGAAAAACCGGCAAAAGACTTTTCTTTGAATGAAGGCACTTTATAAGTTTCGTGAACATGTGGCAACAATTCTTCAAAAACAAAACTGGTATATTCACCCGCTTTGGCGCCACGGCCTTTATAATCGGGCTGGCTGGCAACACCATATTCCATTTTCCTGTCCGGCCCGCAATGGATGCCCACGCATAAAACAGGTTCAATTTTTTGTTCTTCCAGCAAGTTGTCCAATATTTCATCAAATGGCATTTTGGGAAGGTCCTGCCCATCATTGATTAAAAGCAGGCTCATCTGGTCTGGTCTTTCTACACTATTGGGAAGGTAAAAGTCAACAATCACTTCACGGTCTAAAAATACAGAGTCGAGCTCTGTTCTTTCCACTAAAACATTACTTAATCCTGGTTTGCGGCTCTCCATAAAAATCAAATATAATAGAAGCTGGACTAATTTTCTTTTAAAAAAATTTACTGCCTGTTATTAGTTTCTTTAAATTGAAGCGGTTATCTTCAATCAAAAATTCTACAATTGCTTTGATGCGTTGTAAACTTTAAATAACAACAAAAATTGCGTATGAAAAAGATCGGAATCTTATTTGGGCAGGAAAGAACTTTTCCCCAGGCCTTTATTGAAAGGGTCAACAGTAAAAATGTTGAAGGCATCCAGGCAGAAGCTGTCCGCATTGACAAAGTGATGCAAGGTGTGGCCACTGATTATTCTGTCATCGTTGACCGCATCAGCCAGGACGTACCTTTCTACAGGGCATTCCTGAAAAATGCTGCTATTACCGGAACCGCCGTTATCAACAATCCTTTTTGGTGGAGTGCCGATGAAAAATTTTTCAACAACTGCCTTGCTACAAAAATTAATGTGCCTGTTCCTAAAACAGTGATTCTTCCTTCAAGGGATTTACCTGCAGATACAACTGATAATTCATTCTCAAACCTTGCATATCCTTTGGATTGGGATGGCATATTTAATTATGTTGGTTTTCCTGCTTATATGAAACCCTTTGCCGGTGGCGGATGGAAAAATGTATATAAGCTGAATACCATGAGTGATTTTTTTGATAAGCATGCAGAGACCGGTCAGTTGGTAATGTTGTTGCAGGAAGAAATTGTATTTGAAGAATATTACCGTTGTTATTGCGTAGGTGGTAAATATGTGCGCATCATGCCTTATGAACCACGCAACCCACATCACCTGAGATATGTTGCAGGCTTTACACCAACACCTGAAAAACTGAAAGAGATGGAAGGGATTGTTTTGCGCATCAATAAATATTTAGGTTATGATTTTAATACGGTAGAGCTTGCTTTACGCGATGGTGTGCCTTATGCAATTGATTTCTGCAACCCCGCTCCTGATGCAGACCGCAACAGTGTGGGTGAAGAAAATTTTGCATGGGTTGTAGAAACAGCTGCTAATTATGCCATTGAAAAAGCATTGTCTTACCAGGAAGGAAAAGATAATTTAACCTGGGGTGAATATATTCGCAGAAGCGCTAACGGCCAGGCTTTGATTGATTAAAAAATAATTTGCTTCAGATTTTTAAAACAAAACAATTTATTCAACAGGAATAAACATTTCAACCAGTTTGAAACATTTAGTGCGGAGGGTGCATTATGTTTACAACGATAAATGATGAAGGTGAAATAAATATAGTAGAGGAGCCATCCCCGGAATATGTTTATACTTATGCTGATTATCTGATGTGGAAGTTTGAAGAAAGGCTAGAATTATTCAGGGGTAAATTCTTTAAACTATCAACTCCAAATACAAAACACCAGGTCATTGCAGGGAATATTTTTGTACAGGCAAAAACAGTTTTAGAAGGAAAAAGATGTTTTGTTTTTATTGCACCTTTTGATGTCCGCCTTCCGGTAAAAAATAAAAAAAAGGATGATGAAATCACAACTGTTGTGCAACCTGACCTGGGCATAGTTTGTGATAAATCAAAAATTGATGAACGTGGTTGTTGTGGCGCACCAGATATTGTTATTGAAATTCTTTCACCTGGAAATTCTCAAAAAGAAGTACAGTTTAAATTTGAATTGTATGAAGAATCAGGTGTAAAAGAATATTGGATAATAAATCCTGTTGAAGAAAATATTGTTGTTTTTATTTTAAATGAAAATGGAAAATTTGATGGTTGTAAAATGTACGCAGGCCAAACCATTTCACCACATTTTTTACCTGAACTTAAACTATCAGTACTTGACATTTTTAAAAATTGATTATGCCGAATATCAACTATAAACATTTTACACTGGGTGTAGAAGAAGAATACATGGTATTGGATCCTGAATCAAGGGAATTGAAAAGCCATGAACAAAAAATTGTATCAGAAGGTCAGAAAATTATTAAAGACAAAGTGAAAGCCGAAATGCACCAGGCTGTGGTGGAAGTAGGAACAGATATTTGTCGTGATATTGAAGAAGCGCATCGTGATGTAACCACATTGCGGACAACTATCTCACAGATTGCCGACAGTCTTGGTTTCTGGATGGGCGCTTCGGGCACACACCCATTCAGTCATTGGGAAAGCCAGTTAATTACTGATCATGTTCGGTACAACCAGATCGTCAATGAACTGCAGGAAGCTGCCCGCAGCAACCTTATCTTTGGTCTGCATGTGCATGTGGGAATGGAAGACAGGAAGATGGCCATTCATATTGCAAACTCAGCCCGTTATTTTCTTCCGCATGTGTATGCGCTCAGTACCAATTCACCTTTCTGGGAAGGCAGGAAAACAGGATATAAATCTTTCCGCACAAAAGTGTTTGACAAATTTCCAAGAACAGGCATCCCTGACTATTTTGAAAGCATAGAAGCTTATGATAATTATGTAAACATCCTTATCAAAACCAACTGTATTGATAATGCAAAAAAAATCTGGTGGGACCTCAGGGTGCACCCATTTTTTAATACTGTTGAATTCAGGATTTGTGATGTGCCGATGACAATAAATGAAACGATTGCCATCACTGCATTGTTTCAGGCAATATGTGCCAAGCTGTATAAACTACGTTCAAAAAACCTGAATTTTATTTTTTATCAGCGAGCTTTATTAAATGAAAATAAATGGCGCGCCAGCCGTTATGGCATTGATGGCAGCCTGATTGATTTTGGTAAAGAAACTGAAGTCAACACCCGTGTACTCATTTATGAATTGCTGGATTTTGTGGATGATGTGGTGGATGACCTCGGAAGCCGTTATGCAATTGATTATATCAACAAGATTCTTGAACAGGGAACCGGCGCAGACAGGCAGTTGGCAATTTATGATGTAAACAATGATTTAAGAGATGTGGTCAGCTATGTACATTCACAATTCTTAGTTCAGTAATTTTTTAATCATACCTCATTACAATTAATCAAGTTCATCAAAGATGATGATGGGTGCTTGCATTCATTGAATCAATGAAATTCTACAATAAATAATTATAACAGTAAACAATTTTTCCATCTTTATAAGATTGCTTTAAAACAGCATCTGTGCCAATAAAGAACAAGTTCCCTATTTTTGTTTTTTTAAATAAGAATTATGCAACAGGATATCCGCAATAACTGGACGATTGAAGAGATTTATGAAATATACAATATGCCTTTGCTGGAACTGGTTGTCAGGGCAGCAAATATGCATAAGAAATATAATGATACTGCTGAAGTACAGGTTTGCACTTTATTGAGTATAAAAACAGGTGGCTGCACTGAAGATTGTGCGTATTGCCCTCAGGCAGCACGTTACCATACCGGTGTTGATGTACATGCATTGATGAAAAAAGATGAAGTGTTGTCTTATGCTGCAAAAGCAAAGGAAGCAGGAAGTACCCGTTTTTGTATGGGCGCTGCCTGGCGTGAAGTAAGAGATAACCGCGACTTTGACCGGGTAGTGGAAATGGTGAAAGGTGTGAATGAAATGGGAATGGAAGTTTGTTGTACTCTCGGTATGTTGTCAGAAACACAGGCAAAAAAATTAGCTGATGCCGGTTTGTATGCGTACAACCATAACCTGGATACATCTGCTGAATATTATGAACACATCATCACAACAAGAACTTATAATGACAGGTTAGAAACTTTGGACAATGTTCGCAAAGCAGGCGTTAGTGTTTGCTGTGGTGGCATCATCGGGCTTGGTGAAAAACATGAAGACCGTATAAAGATGTTGCATACTTTATCAACGCTTCCTGAACATCCTGAAAGTGTACCTATCAATGCATTGGTACCAATAGCAGGCACGCCATTGGAACATAATCAGAAAGTGGATGTGTGGGACATGGTGCGCATGATTGGAACAGCACGCATCCTGATGCCAAAAGCAATGGTGCGTTTGAGTGCAGGCCGTACCAACATGAATGTAAGTGAACAGGCCTTGTGTTTCCTCGCCGGTGCCAATTCCATATTTGCAGGTGATAAATTATTAACTACTCCTAATCCAAGTTTTGAAGAAGATGATGCAATGTTTCACCTGCTGGGACTTAAACCACGTGTATCATTTAAAGAAGAAAAGAAAATTGCTGAAGAAACATTGGTATAATTTTTCAACAATTTTTTTTGAAGGATTATTATTTCACTTGACATCATAAGTGCATAATGAATTGGAATAATTCTTTCATTTAATCCTTTCAATTTTTTATCAGGAACGCTTCCTGTAACTCAGGACAGCCCATGTGTTTAACACTATTGCAAAAGCAAGGATTATAAAAAGATTATACCTGATATCAAAGAGGCTGCTCCCTTTCAAAACCACCATTCGCATGACTTCAATAAAATAAGAAACAGGATTGAATTTTGTAATCCATTGTGCCCACACTGGCATGCTATTGATGGGTGTATAAAGTCCACTCAGTAAAACAAAAATCATCATCATGAAAAATGAAAACAACATGGCTTGTTGCTGAGAACTGCTATAAGTGGAAATCAATAAACCTAATCCTAATACAGCCAGTAAATAAACTGCAGCAAAAACATAAATTGCAAAAAAACTTCCCACAGGCAGGATGCCATATCCAAAAAATGCAATCAAAAATCCAATGCTTAAGATAACCAACCCCAATACCCAAAACGGTATAAGCTTACCTAAAATAAAATGATATTTTTTTATAGGTGTTACATTGATTTGTTCTATTGTGCCTATTTCTTTTTCTTTTACAATATTCATCGCAGCTAAAAATGAACCAACCATTGTTACCAGGATTGCAAGGATGCCCGGCACCATAAAAGATTTATAATCCATCAATGGATTGAACCAGTTTGAATACCGGATATCAATATTGGCTGCTGTATTAAATCGCGGTTGTTGTATCCATTGCATCCTGATCTCATTATTAAAATCGCGGATAATAGTTTGCAGGTATGACGATCCTAATCCTGCTTTAACCCCATTGATAGCATTTGCTGCCAGGAACAGATTTGCCGAAGATGTTTTCACCAGGTCATTCTCAAAAGATGCGGGGATTTCAAGAATAATATCTGCATTATCATTTTGAATTTCATGCATTGCATCTTTATACGATGCAGTGTATTTATCCAATCTAAAATAACCTGAAGCTGTGATCTTTGAAACCAACTGTTGTGTATAACTACTTTGATCATGATCAACAACAACAATGTTGATATTTTTTATTTCATAATCAGCAGCCCAGGGCAACACAATTAATTGCATGGCAGGCATGATGAATATCATCCGCAATATTGATTTATCGCGGAATATCTGCCTGAACTCTTTTTGCAATAAAAATTTTAATGTGCGCATTATTTATATTTAATAATCATGTTCAACATTCTTTACTCAAGCCTTATTTTAAATTTCTTTATAGCCAATATTATCAGGAACAAAGTCATACCTGATAATATCAATGTCTGTTTCCATACACCTTCAAACCCGGAGCCCTTAATCATGACAGAGCGGACTATTTCATAAAACCATCTTGATGGAACAGCATTAGATAAAACACGAAGTATTAAAGGCATATTTTCAATTGGAAACATAAACCCGCTCAACATTGCTGTCGGTAAAAACATACCGGTTAGTGAAATGAACATTGCTGTCTGTTGCGAATCAGTTATTGAAGAAATCAATAACCCAAATGATAAACAGGTTATAGTAAACAAGATACTTTCAGCCAGCAACAATACAAGGTTTCCATTGATTGGGACACCTAACACAAAAACACTTAGCAACAAAATGCTCGCAATATTGATAAAGGATAACAACAGGTAAGGCACTGCTTTGGCAATAATAATTTTCATCGGCTGCACAGGTGAAACAAGCATCACTTCCATCGTGCCTGTTTCTTTTTCACGAACAATTGTTATAGCAGTCATCATTGTACAAACCAGCATCAGCACCATTGCCATCACACCGGGAACAAAGCTATAAGCGCCTTTTTGTTGAGGGTTATACAACATGCGTACCTGTGTATGAATAGAAAATGGTATCTGCATACTTGTATTGATGCGTTGCTGGTAACCGAGGATAATGGCAGAAGCATAATTAATCAAAGTAGTAGCAGTGTTTGGATCTGTTGCATCAGCAATTAATTGTACCTGCGCTGTGTTCAGGTGCTGTAGGTCACTTCCGAATGAAGGTGGTATCACTAAAATAATCTTCGCTTTATTTTCCTGTAAGCTTGTTTTAATTTCATCCGGGTTATGCAACAAAGCTGAAATTGTAAAATAACGGCTTGCTTTTATCTCATTCACGAGTTGTATTGATGCAGCATCATGTGACTGGTCCATCACTGCAATCTCTGCATTCTTCACTTCATTGGTTAATGCAAAACCAAAAATGATGATTTGCACAACAGGCATCCCCAGCAGGATGAACATGGTGCGCTTATCCCGCCAGATATGAAAAAATTCTTTTTTTACAAACGAATAAAACTGGTTCATTAGTTTTTAATCTTGCTTTTATTAACCTTCACCCCTTTGCGCAGTTCTTGCCAGTTGCAGGAATACCTTATCCATCGAATCAACACCAAACTTTTGTTTTAAAACAGAAGGACTGTCTAAAGCATCTATCCTTCCATCAACCATGATGGAAACCCGGTTACAATATTCTGCTTCATCCATATAATGAGTAGTGATAAAAATGGTGATACCGCCTGCAGCAGCCTCATAAATCAAATTCCAGAACTCACGACGGGTAACAGGGTCAACTCCACCTGTTGGTTCATCTAAAAAGACTATCCGCGGCTCATGAAAAACTGCAACTGAAAAAGCGAGCTTTTGTTTCCATCCCAAAGGCAATGAACCCACCAGTTTATCTGCTTCGCTTTCAAGATGCAAACGTTGTAACAACCAGTTGGTTTTTTCTTTGATAAACTGGTCGTTCTTGCCATAAATGCCACCATAAAAACGGATATTTTCTTTTACCGTCAGGTCTTCATACAAAGAAAATTTCTGGCTCATATAGCCAATACTTTTTTTGATATTCTCTGTTTGCTTATACACATCAAAGCCTGCAACAGATGCTTTACCTGACGAAGGCTTGCTTAACCCGCACAGCATCCTGATGGCTGTTGTTTTTCCTGCTCCATTTGCACCAAGAAAACCGAAAATTTCTCCCTTATGCACATCAAATGAAATGTGGTCCACCGCAATAAAATCATTAAACTTTTTGGTGAGTTCTTTTACCGATATGATAATATCATTTGTCATTTTATTTTTTCATCAGTTGCATAAAACAATCTTCAATTGTCGGCGCTGTTTTTTTTATCATAATATTTTTATTTCCTTTTTCTTCCAGGTATTGTTGCAGTTTTTCCATTTCAAAATTTTCTTTCATCACTGCATGATGAAATTCACCAAAAGAATAAGCGTCCTGAACCGATGAATAAACACCAAGTTGCTTCAACAACTCATACATGTTATCTGCTTTTACAGCAAGCAGTGGTTGTGAAAAAGATGCTGTAATCTTTTCAGGAGTTCCCACTGAAAGCAATTCGCCTTGCTGCATTAAACCAATGCGGTCACACATACCTGCTTCATCCATATATGGTGTTGAAACAAGAATAGTGATGCCTTGTGATTTCAGCTTCATCAGCATTTCCCAAAACTCTTTTCTTGATACTGCATCCACGCCTGTTGTTGGCTCATCAAGAAACAGCACTACAGGCCGGTGGATGAGCGCACAACTCAATGCCAGTTTCTGTTTCATGCCGCCTGATAATTTACCTGCTTTTCTTTTTTTGAATGGTTCTATCTGGACATAAATATCTTTGATGAGGTCATAATTTTTTTTAACTGTTGTATTGAAAATTGTCGCAAAAAAATCCAGGTTTTCTTCCACACTTAAATCCTGGTACAATGAAAAACGACCGGGCATATACCCTACTTTATTTCTGATGGTTTTAAAATCTTTTACAATATCAGAACCATCAACAACAGCAGAACCACCATCAGGCAATAACAATGTTGTCAACATCCGGAACAAAGAAGATTTGCCGGCGCCATCAGGCCCGATGATGCCAAACAATTCACCTTTTGAAACATTGAAAGAAATTTCCCTGACCGCTTTTATTTCTTTCTTCTTCCCGTAATTTTTTGAAAGCTTATTTACTTCAATTGCATTCATAGACTTTCAATATCAACTTTCATTTTTCAGTTCAACTTTACTTCGCCATACATTCCGATTTTCAGGTAGCCATCATTCTTCACCCTTATTTTTATTGCATACACAAGGTTGGCCCTTTCATCTTTTGTCTGTATGGTCTTTGGAGTAAACTCTGCTTTATCAGATATCCATGTAATAACTCCATTATATTCCCTGTAATTTTTTGCACCGCTATCAATAAAAACTTTTACCTGTTGGTTGAGTTTAACTGTGGAAAGTTGTGTGCCGGTGATGTAAGCGCGAAGGTTCAGGTAAGATAAATCAGCAATCTTATACAAAGGTTTTCCCGGCGCTGTTACTTCGCCCTGCAATGCATATTTTGCAAGCACAGTTCCGTTGACAGGGTTAATAATATTTGCTTTTGAAAGTTGTTCAGATATCTGTGCTACCTGTTTTTGCAAAGGTTCCTTTTCACTTAAAACACTCCTGTTGTGTGCGTCTGTTTCACTCAAACGCACTTGTATCTGTTGTTGTGTTACCTGCATTTGTTTTTGCAGAGTTGCTACCTGTGTATTGATATCATCTGCCTGTTTTTGTGTTATGGTTCCGGTCTTCAAAAGGTTTTGATAACGCTGCTGGTCTTTCAAAAGATTATTCAATTGTGTTTGTTGCACTGCCAGTTGGTCTTTGAGTAATTTCACCTGTGGCCCTGCATTAGTTGTCTTTTGCTGCAATGATTGGATGGAAGCCTGAACCTGTTGTTTTTGTAAAGCCACATCAGAAGAATCAATTTTTCCAACAACAGTTCCTTTTGCAATACTGTCGCCTTCATTTACATTAAAAGCCAGCAACTGTCCGCCAAGCTGTGCTGATACAATTACTTCATCAGCTTCGAAAGTACCGGATGCATCAAACCGTTCTTCCTTCGGCCCACAGGAATAAAACATTACAGCGAGGCAAGCTAAAAAAATACAGATGTGTTTTGATGTAAACATCATACAGATTATTTTTTGATTGATTGAATAATTATTTGTGGTACAATTTTTTTTCTTTCTTCTATCATTTCATCAAAACCCTTTTTACTGATACCAGCCAACTGCTGGAACAATGGCCTTGCCATTGGTGGGAAAATGCAAAGTGAAATGATGGTCAACAAAAGTTGCAACGGGTTGACAGGTTTTATTTCACCTTTTTTGACAGAAGTGTTTATCATTTCAACAAAAACTTTGAGCGGCGGTTTTTTCTTTCCCCACACCTGGTGAATAAAAACTTCCGGGTGCCTGTTCATTTCACTGATAACAAAAACAGGCAAATATGGCATCTGCTGTAGTTGGGTGATATATTCTTCACAAATCATTTCTATTTTTTTAAAAACTGTTTCATCAGATTCAATGATTGAACCAAGCTTTGGAAACAGGTTTTCAAAAGCATCCACAAATATTTTTTCAAATAACTTTTCCTTGCTCCTGAAATAATAATGCAGTAAAGCCTTATTGATACCTGCTGCATCGGCTATGTCCTGCATGCGGGCACCGCTCATGCCTTTTGTTATAAAAACCTGCCTTGCAGCTTCCAGTATTTTTTCTTCAGCAGGCTCCTTTTTTATTTTTTTAACCATACGATTTAACCAATTGGTTAACAAAAATAGGTATTTCCGTTTAATCTCCTTATTTTTATTTTTTGCTCCTAAAAATCAGACAACAGATGACAAACTCAAATGCTAATCATACAGGCGACTGGTTTAGTATCCATAATATTGACATGATTGACTCGCCTGCTTTAGTGGTATATAAAGAAAGGGTTGCTGAAAATATCAACAAACTAACCAGGTTAAAAACACCTGCATTGCTGCGACCGCATGTAAAAACAAATAAGATGGCAGAAGTATGCAGGATGATGCTTGATGCAGGTATCAGTAAATTCAAATGTGCCACCATTGCAGAAGCTGAAATGCTTGGCACAATCAATGCACCTGATGTATTGCTTGCATACCAGCCAACACCGGTAAAAGCACAACGGTTGTCAAAACTGGTTCAACTATTCCCATCAACACATTATTCCTGCCTGGTTGACAATAATGAAAATGCACAGGCAATATCATCAGTTTTCCTTCAACATAATCTTTGTGTTGATGTGTATATTGATTTGAATGTGGGAATGAACAGGACAGGTATTCTTCCTGAGAAAGCACTAACCCTTTTTGAATCCTGTAAAAATTTTAAAGGCATCAATATTGTCGGGCTTCATGCTTATGACGGCCATATAAGGGATACGGATGTTGAACAGCGCAAACTCAATTCAGATGCAGCTTTCAGAAAAGTCAGTTCTCTTGCTGCAGAGATTGAAACAACTTCAGGCAAGAAGATGAAAATCATCGCAGGTGGTTCACCATCATTTCCTGTACACCTTCAAAGGGGCAATGTGGAGTGTAGCCCCGGTACAATTGTATTCTGGGATTATGGATACAAAACTAATTTCCCTGATGAACCATTTGAGTATGCAGCTTTAGTGATAACAAGGGTGATTTCAATTATTGATGAATACACTATCTGTACAGACCTTGGACATAAATCCATTGCTGCAGAAAATACAATTGACAAACGGGTACATTTTCTGAACTTCGAAAATATTACACCGTTAGGACAGAGCGAGGAACACCTTGTTGCAAAAGTGGATGATTCATCAGTATTCCAGATAGGTGATGTTTTATATGGGGTACCTTATCACATCTGCCCGACTGTAGCATTATATGAAAGGGCTGTTGTAGTTGATGATGGAAAGGCAACAGGTGAATGGAAAGTGGTTGCAAGGGATAGGAAGATTTCTGTATAAGTTTAAAATGATAGATTTTTTAATTGCGTATTCTTTCAAAAAATTTTACTCTTTTATTTTTAAAAGACAGGATAAATAAAAATGCACAGCTTTGTATTGCATTTACTTCGAACAAAAAATGTTGTTTGCTTATTTTATAATTATCAATAAACTATCCGCTACATGTTTTCCATAGATGCTCATCTCGACCTCAGCATGAATGCAATGGAATGGAACCGCGATTTGCGTGAATCTGTTTTTGCAATTAGGGAAAGAGAAAAAAATTTAAAAGACAAACCTGACAGGGCAAATGGAACTGTTGCATTTCCTGAGTTAAGGAAAGGAAATATTGGTTTGGTTGTTGCCACACAGATTGCAAGATATGTTGCGCCGGGAAACCCTTTACCAGGCTGGCATTCACCACAGCAGGCATGGGCTCAAACCCAGGCACAGCTTGCATGGTATAAAGAAATGGAAGCTTGTGGTGAAATGAAAATGATAACAGGAATTGATGAATTAAATAATCATCTTGAATTATGGATGAATGATGCAATTCAAAACAAACCTATCGGATATATTTTGAGCCTGGAAGGGGCAGATTCATTGGTTGATATTAATTATGTAGAGAAAGCATATCAATATGGTTTACGTGCGATTGGCCCTGCACATTATGGCCCTGGCCGTTATGCAAATGGCACTGATGCAACAGGACATTTGAATGAAATGGGTAAAGCATTATTAAAAGAAATGGAACGCCTCAATATTATTCTCGATGCAACTCATTTATGTGATGATGCATTCTGGGATGCAATGGATTTATTTCACGGCAATGTGTGGGCAAGTCATAATATGTGCAGGAAACTGGTTAATCATAACCGTCAATTCAGTGATGAGCAAATAAAAATTCTGATAGAACGAAATGCTGTTATTGGTGCAGCGTTTGATGCATGGATGCTGGTGCCCGGATGGAAGAGAGGTGTTTCAACACCGCAACAAATGAATTGTGATTTAAATAAAGTGATAGACAACATAGACCACATCTGCCAGTTAGCAGGCAATACTTTGCATGTGGGAATAGGTTCAGACTTAGATGGCGCTTTTGGAAAAGAGCAATGCCCTTATGACCTCGAAACTATTGAAGACCTTGGTAAAATACCTAAGCTTTTACAACTCCGTGGATATTCTGAAAATGATATTGAAAATATCATGCATGGTAACTGGCTGAGGTTTTTAAAAAGGGCATGGAGATAAATTAATCAATTTCTGTAGCAGCTACAATATCATTTAAAACTCTTACCATGATAAACAGGAACATCCTAATTTCAGGAGCCGGTATTGCAGGAACCACACTTGCTTATTGGTTAAAGAAGTTTGGCTTTAACCCAACACTCCTGGAAATTTCACCCAAAATAAGAGATGGTGGTTATGCAATTGATTTTATGGGTGCAGGTTATGATGTTGCAGAAAAAATGGGCATTGTTCCTGAACTTAGAAAAGTTGACATTGATTTTACAAGGTTAACATTTGTAGATAAAAACAATAATGAGAAAGGGAGCATGAACTACCAGAAAATAAAAGAGTTCCTGAAAGGCAGGGCATTTACATTGCTACGCAGCGACCTGGCAAAAGTTATTTACAATTCCCTCGGTAAAGACGTCGAAATAATTTTTGATGACACCATAAATAATATTGAGCAGGATGATGAGAAAGTTGCAATAACATTTAACAGCGGGAGAAAACAAAATTTCGATTTGCTTATTGGTGCAGACGGCCTGCATTCAAATGTAAGGAAACTGGTATTCGGAGATGAAGCACAATTTGAAAAATACTACGGTTACTATACTTCTTCATATACTATTAGAAATTTTTCAACAGGGAGCAATACATTTTCAATGTATAATGTCCCTCATAAACAGGTTGCCATTTATTCCAACAAAGAAAATCAAACCACAACTTTTTTTGTTTTCACTTCACCTGGAAAATTATCTTATGACCATCATGACATAGCTAAACAAAAACAACTCCTGGAAAATGCTTTTGAAAATTGCGGATGGATGTGTGATGAATTGCTTTCAGCAATTGATGACACAAATGATTTTTATTTTGATCCCATAAGCCAGATTCAAATAGAGAAATGGTCCAAAGGAAGGGTTAGCCTGGTTGGTGATGCCTGCTATTGCCCATCATTATTATCAGGGAAAGGTTCTACGCTTGCAATGACCGGAGCATACATTCTTGCGGGTGAATTAAAACAAGCAGGTGGTGATTTCAAAGAAGCATTTCATCAGTATGAAATAATTTTCAAACCCTTCATGGAAAAAAAACAGAAAGCTGCACAGTTTTTTGCAAAATCATTTATACCCAAAACCAATACAGGCATCTGGTTGCGGAACAAAGCTTTTAAACTGATGTCTGTTTCAATCTTTTCAAAATTATTTTTAAGTCAATTTAAGGATAGCGAATTAAGACTAAAAGAATATTGATTAACTCTCCTGTTAAATGAAAAAACAGGAGAAATAATATGAGGCAAATTTTATAATTATAACGTTTATGCATTGACGAACGAATGATTAACCCGCCCATCCTTCCCTATCCAGGCTCCTGTATTGTATTGCTTCTGCAAGATGTTCTGCTTTTATATCATCACTTCCTGCAAGGTCTGCAATGGTGCGGCTCACTTTTAAAATGCGGTCATAAGCACGGGCTGATAAATTCAGTTTTTCCATAGCCCTTTTCAGCAAAGTTTCACCTGCCTGGTTGATCACACAAATTTCCCTCAATTGTTTACTGCTCATCTGTGCATTGCAATACATACCTGCAATTTCTTTGTAACGTTCAGTTTGTATATCTCTTGCTTTTATCACCCTTTCACGTATAGCAGATGAAGGTTCACCTTTTACCTGCATATTGCTTAATTCACTAAATGCTACTGGTGTTACTTCAACGTGCAGATCAATCCTGTCCAACAATGGTCCTGAAATTTTATTCAGGTATTTCTGAACAGCACCAGGCGGGCAGGTACATTCCTTATCAGGATGATTATAAAAACCACAGGGACAGGGATTCATTGATGCAATCAACATAAAGCTTGCAGGAAAATCCACTGCAACTTTTGCTCTTGAAATGCTCACCCTTCTTTCTTCCATTGGTTGTCGCATCACTTCAAGTACTGTACGTTTAAATTCAGGTAATTCATCCAAAAACAAAACACCATTATGTGCCAATGAAATTTCACCAGGTTGAGGAATGCCGCCACCACCCACCAATGCCACATCACTGATAGTATGGTGAGGAGAACGGAAAGGCCGCCTGCTGATCAATGAAGAATTTTCCGGGAGTTTACCTGCAACACTATGAATCTTTGTTGTCTCAAGCGCTTCATGCAAACTCAATGGCGGAAGTATTGTCGGCAGCCTTCTTGCAAGCATTGTTTTGCCGGCGCCCGGCGGCCCGATCAATATTGCATTATGCCCACCTGCTGCTGCAATCTCCAATGCACGTTTTATATTTTCCTGGCCTTTTACATCATTGAAGTCAACATCAAAATTTTGTTGTGCTTCAAAAAATTCTTCACGGGTATTTACTTCAACAGGTTGCAAAGAATTTTCATCTTCAAAAAATTTTACTACATCATTGATGTGTGTTACACCATACACTTTCAGATTATTCACCATGCCTGCTTCACGTGCATTGGCCAACGGGACTATCAATCCTTTGAATGATTCTTTTCTTGCCTGTATGGCAATGGGCAATGCACCTTTAATGGGACGGATAGCGCCATCAAGGCTCAACTCTCCCATTATTATATATTCAGTTAATCTTTCAGGATTTTCTATTTGTTCGCTGGCACCTAATACACCTATTGCAATAGGAAGATCAAATGCAGAGCCGCTTTTTTTAATATCAGCAGGTGCAAGGTTCACAACAATTTTAGTGCGTGGCATGTAGTAATCATTTGTCTTGATTGCGCTTTCTATACGCTGCAAACTTTCTTTTACAGCATTATCAGGTAAACCTACAATCAGGTAATGCTGTCCTGCACTCACATTCACTTCAATTGCAATAGTGATGGCTTCTACCCCGTAAACAGCGCTTCCAAATGTTTTTACAAGCATGGGTTTAATGGATTATCTTGTGAGCAGTGTTATGTTTATAGCATAAATATAAAATAAGTTTCCAGGAATACTTTATGGTTTTATTTTTTGATGCCAATACTGAGATTTTCCAGACTATGTGAATGTTGATTGATGCAACATGTTTTCCAAAATTAAAGGCCGGAATCATTACTACCGCCACTATTATTATTTGCAGGTGCAATAGAAATTCTCAATTCAATACCTGCTCTTGTATTTATGATAGGTGCAGATGTTGAGATATAAGGAATGATTCGTTGTTGGTCGAAATAAAATTTCAGGTCAATCCTGTTATTAATTAAATAATCTATTGATGGCTGTATGCTGATTGTTTTTTGCCCGCCTGTACTATATGCATTAGGTTGATCAAGCACACTGTTGGTTTGCAGATCATTTCTGAAAGAAAAATCAAGACTGATATTCAAATCAGTCTGATCAGGATTAGCCTTAATAAAAGGAATCTTGAATGGCAGGTTCACACCTTTTTTCCTATAGGTACCACCAAAAGAAAATGAACTGCTACGCACTTCGCTTAACTGGTAATCATACAAACTTAAACTCAATTGCCTGCTCTTTGCATATTCAAAGCGCAATGCAGTCTGATCAGTAGTTGTAATATCTATCCCAATCAATGGTGCAAACTGTTCCTGGATAGTTAAGTTAGGTATCAGGAAGAAAGGAATATAGTTTCCTGATGTGGTGTCTTTAAATGCTGGCTGTCCGAGATGCAATGGATCATAATAAAGCAAGGCGCTACTAAAACTATTCATGCTGAAAGTACTGTTGTAGCCATGAGTAATAGTGATATTACTGAATATATTCGCCAATGCTGGTATCCTTGTTAATCCTGTATATGTAACCCGCCAGTTGGGTAATGCGTGGATACCACTGAAAGGATTTGATTTGATACTTGAATTATCTTCATTAATCAGTGAAATCGAGTTGGCATCTTTGCCTGTGTATGCAGCAATAAATGAAGGCAACAATACATCCTGCTGATACCTTCCATATCCATTGGGGAAACCATCTGCCAGATAAGTCTTATCCCAATATGGATTAGAATTGGCCAATCGTTTGGCAACGATGATCCTATTGTTTTGAAATTGTTGAAAAGTCTTTGAAATCTGTGTTGGATCGGATTTATTAAATAATGTTTTAAAGCTGATATATGATACACTGAAACCTCCGCCTGCCAATGGGCTCAGGTGCCTGAAGCTGTCAATGCCCGGAGTAGTTGAAATATTTTTAAACAATTCAGAATAATTTTTCGAGAATGTTTTCTGGATGTTCAAATCAATATTAAACTCTCTCAATGGCTCCAGTTGTGCAGTAAAATTTAATTGTTGCTGGTAGTCCTGGGTATATAAAAGATTGAAGAAACTATCTTTCGTAATTACTCCTTCTCTTGCTTTTTGATTTAGCCAGTTACTGTCTGGCTGTTTACCGAAGATATAAGCAAGTCCGGGTTGATGGCTCGATTGGTTCTGACCAAGGATACCGGTACCTGTTGTAATACCCGGTATGCGGCTATCATAGTTTTCATTATAACTCAGAGATGCATGTTTTACCATTGTTACCAGTCGCATGGCAGCATTCAAAGCGCCACTACCTGTTGCAGCCTTTTTATTTTTCCTTTCCTGTTTTCTGTAATCACGTTTTTGCTGACGCCATTTTTGTAATGCATGACGTTTTTCAAAACCATGTAATTTATTACCTAAACTATCTTTTATAACTTCTGCACGGGTCTTAGGTTTTGGTATGCTATCGCTCACATTATCCGAATCTCCTGCATCATTCAAACCATTGTCTTCATCGGCCTGTTGAAGTTTTGAAAGAAATTTTGATTTTGAATAAAGCTTTGTAAAATCCAATTCACTGGTGAAACTGTTTTGTTGTGAGTTTTCAATTGTATTTCCCAAATCCAAAGCGAGTAAACTTGCACCAATCCAGTTAAATGTAGTAGTATAACTATAACGGGCAGTAATCCAATCCAGTGCAGGTATTTTTGCTAATGGAGCATTATAACTTAACGTCATATTTTGCTGATAAGCAGTGTTCCTTCCGAACTTAAAAAAGTTATTTCTCACCGTATCTTTTTTAGCTTTCGTATCGAGGCGGCCATAAGGCTCATCAATTCTTGCAAATGCTACAGCAGAGTAATCAAGGTTCAAACTACGTGTAAAATCCCAACGTAAATTATAATACCTGTCAAAAGTGAAATACTTATCATAAGTTGTATCAACACGTTCAATTTTCGAATCATAGGTATTCACAATCCTTGGTACATAAATACCGAACTGTCTATTGATATCGGCCCTGAAACTTAATAAGGAAGGAAGCAGGCTAAAATTAATATCCCTGATCGGGGCCAGCCAGGGGCTTTTATTTTTAATAAGATTTTTAAAAGGCTCTTTAAACTTTGACGAATTGGTGTATGTATAACCAAGACCGCCATGATATTTCCGGATATTATTATCTGTAATAGTAGGGTTGGATTGATCGAATTCAGTATAGGAATAACTGAAATCAAAATTGCTTATATTCCAGAGCCTTGGCTTTGATCCTCCTTGTCCAAATCTTACATTGGTAAAATTGATGGTTTTAATTGTTGTTATATCAAGCGCTGCTTTTCGCACAGAATCACGTTTTGATCCTGCCATTTTTAATTTATCCTTGTATAAGATATCCAGGTCGTAAGGATCATATTCAGGTGTGAGAATAGTTTTATTGATGCTGGCATAAATAGGAATAGAAGCCCCCAGTTTTTTCGGGAGTAATTTTCCCGCATCAATATTTAATGCTGCATCATATTGGAACATGCTATTTAAAGCACGTTGATTAGCCTGTTGGTCAATACTGCCAAAGCCATAAGAATATGTATTGGCAGAAACTGACAATGTACCTAAATCAGCTAACTGCATATCCACCCTGCCTAATGCAGCATAACCGCCTTTTTCATCAATCTTAGAAAGGCGCAATTCATTTACCCAAACTTCAGTGCTGATAGTATTGCCTGATTCATTTTCAATCGAAATTAATATGCCCTGTACTTCACCAAGGTTAGGGTTACCTTTGATAGCATAGGTCCGTTGGCCAATCAGTTCTTTATAATATTGGCCAATATTTACTTGTTTGCTATTTCTTCTCAGTTTTAACTGTACAAGATCATTGAGGGTAAGATTCAAGTTGTTGGAGTCTGGCCATATTTCTTCTGCTGTAGCAGCACTGTTGAATTGAGTTATTTGTAACGGGATCCTCACTTCATAATAATTATCCAGGAAGTCCTGGCCAATACGGATTACTGCCTGTAATTGTCCATTGATTAACTGTGGTGATTGCCTCAACCCGGACTCTGCATGAATAAACATATCCATTTGTCCATATTGCCTCAGGTCAAGGTTCAATGTTTTAAAGACAGCCCTTGAATCATGAGCCTGCAGGTTATTAATCTGCAAACTCATTGCCTGTTCATTTTGCAAAAGATTAATGCCATTATTACTTAGTTCCTGTACACGATCTATACCTGGTGGTGTGCGATAAGGAATAGGCAATCTGCTACTATTTTCTTCCACGTTTACTGCAAGTACATTAATAGTAGTTGGCGAAGATGTTGGCAGAGGAGTGTAACTACCGGTTGTGTCCACATTATAAGTAAAAGTCCTCCATTGATTGCGGACGAGATCAAGTGTTGCAAAACGGAGTACTACTGAGTCTGAGAAACCAGTAAGATACATACGCATGAAACGGATAGATTTAAAGTCAGGTATTTGTCCAACCCTTTGAGTAAACTCTTCAACAGGAATCCTGAATAAATACCAGTTTTCAGGCGCTGTACTTCCATCAGCCAAACGAGGTGTTACCACTTTCTGATCAGTGATATATTTAGTAAGGCCTACAGCCATACCAGGCTTCAGGTCTATTTCATATTCATAATATTCTTCAGTTTCATTTAATGTATTATCACCATTCAGGTCTTCATTATCAGGATACATTGTTGCTGCTGGGGAGAAAATAGAAGTACCAGTATAAACCGGTGAATTACCCTGAGGATTATTATAATTTTTATACCTGCCTAGAATTCCCGTTTTTGCAGCATCATAACTGGCATCACGATACCAGACATAGTCATCATTGGATGGATCAGCGCTGGCTTGTTTGTAAAGATTTGATGAGACTCCAAAGTTGCTGGCAATATCGGCAAGGTATTGGCTACGTTCCACTCTTTCGGAATCGTCTCCCAAACCATCAAAACCAACATCCTGATACGGCCTTTCACTGGCATCATTGCTAAAAGCCTGTGTAATCTGGATAGGGTTGGCAGGTTGCCTTCCCCATACAGAGTTTTGTACAATAGAAGGAGTAGTGGGTGTTGGCAAACCATTTTCATAAAAACGACGGCCATCTTTTAAAATATCTTCACTAACATTTCCAAGGTCAATGAAAAGTTTGCCACCTGTACTTGTCGGATCTTTTATAAAAGGATCCTGTATCCAGAATTGTATGTATTGAATATTTCCTGTTTCAAAATCAGTCTGATCCAGGCTACGCATGATACCACCCCAACGGTTTGGCAATGTATTAGCCCTGAATTTTCCATTCGCATCTATGTCAGCAGGATCATCTGTAAAATTATATGGCCCCCTGTCTGACGGATAATATGCGAGGTCAAAAGTAGAAGTAATCACATCTGTGATATTGGTAGTACGCTGTGGAAATAGCTCATTGGTATAAACTTGTCTTACTCTTGGATCGCTGAGTTCTTTCAGGTCGGAGCGAAGGGGATTATTAGTACTTGATTTATCCTGTAGTGTAGGTTCAATATTATACCAGGCAAGTTTGGCCCTGTTATGGTTGTATTCAAGATTGTTGGTAAGAGTAGCTTCAGGAAATAAACCATTGCCCGCAGGTGTGGAAGCCAATGCCCATGATATGAATGGGAATCGCAAGTCAACACTGCTGGTGGCGCCTTCAAAATCGTCAATATAAATTAAGCCGGAAGCACCTTTCCCTATCTGTGGTGGGTGTCCTGGTTTTATCAATGCTGCTTCACCATAAGCATTGATAGAACTGGGTGCATCAGAATTATAAAAAGGAAGTTTATTAATAAACCGGGTTAAACCAGGTAATTCATTCTGATAGCTGAAATCAACGCCATACATAGTGTTTCGTATAGGGTCTTCACCGTAATTGACTTTTGTAAAGTAAGGCCGCTCAGATAATCTTTCTATTGTACCACCAATTGATAAATGCTCGTTGGCAACATAATCCAACCTCAATCCAAGAAAACTCCGTTGTTGAATCCCGAAATTGGCATTGTTTTCAAACTGAACATTAACAGGTATCCCTGAATTAATTATTGCCTGGTTGATTATTTTAAGAGTACCGAGGTTGTAATCAATAATGTAATCTGTATTTTCCTGTAATACCTGCCCACCAGCAGTCACCGTAACTGAACCCTGTGGTATATTGAATGCTCCCAGGTAAATATCAGTATTGGAACTTCCTTTTACCGTACCCTGTAATACATACCTGTCAAGGTTAGCATAAGTTTGAGCAATTGCTTTGATAGAATCGTACAACTGGTAATACACATATTGTTTTACTGTGTCCGGGTTCACACCCTGGAAAGCAAGATCTGCAAGGTCTTTACCAAATGGTTGCAATACCGGGAAAATAATTTTTCCCTGTTGAGAAATAACTGTGAATCCATCCACAAAATCAAACAATCCATCAGGTTGCGGATCATTACGGCTATTCAATCTGTCTGCCCTTAATATCTGGATCAAAGGGCTGCCAGCTACTGCGGGGTCACTTACAGGTAAATATCTTTTTACACCACCGCTGGGTTCGGAATATAATACGTTTAGTGCAAATCCATCTTGTTGCAAACTGGAAACATCAAGTGAGTAAACATTCTTCATCATCAATTGCCAGATAGGAAGGTTAACCCTGGCTGATGTAGCTTTCAATAATTTCAGGAACAACATTTTTTGAGTTCCCTGTGTGGAATCCAATGTTACATCCTGTGAAAATTCACCCACCTGATATACCCTTCCGTTATAAGTATATTGATATGCAACAGCCAACACATCATCAGGCTGCAACTGCACATTTAAAGAAAGAAAGCCAACCTGCGGGTTATAATAGTATTCAGTAGAATCAAGTTTACGCGCAAATGTTTTTTCATAGTCATTTACAGGGTTCAGGCCTTTGGCCAGCAACAAACTGTTGACCAGTGAAGGGTCCCGGTAGTTGGGATCGCCAAGCAAAGTAGAATAGAGATCATTTGTATTATTTTGTGGTAAATGATCATTAGTAATAACATGGATGTTCGGATTGGTTACTGTGTCTTCACCAAGGTCGGCAAAACCTACAATATTCCTGGTATTGGTAGTAGCGCCATTACGGTTTGTCACCCAAACTTCCATTCGCATTATCTGTACCTGGCTGGTCACCACCGGCAGGTTACTCATTGCAGTATTATAATTTCTCCTGAAATATTGGGCTAATAAGAAATGTCTGTTTTCATCATAATCATCCAGTTTTTTATTGATAGTCTGACTAAGGCCACCGCCACTTAAAGCAATAGATTGCTGTTGTGATTTCTGGCTGGCTATTGCTGCAGTAACAAATAATTTTCCAAACTGCAACTGTGTTTTTACTCCAAACAAACTTTGTGGGCTTGTCATTAAAGTTGATTTGGTTTGAAAGTTGATGTTACCTGCTTCAACTGATTTCAGGATTTCATCATCCATACCTTTATAATCCAGTTTCAGCTGATTTTCATAATCGAAATTGGCTTGAGTATTATAAGTAATAGGGAGTTTTAATTTATCACCAATACTTGCATTGATGCTGAGATTGGTATTCATATCAAAATCCAAACCACCATTTCTTCGGGCACTTTCAGGCAGGGTAGGATTTTTCACTACCTGTCCCTGGTAACCCATCGTGAGGTCAATTGTGCCCTGTGGTTTAATATCAACTTTTAATCCATTGGGGCCAAGACCAAACATGCGGTTGAATAATTTATCATACACCCGTGGTGGAGGCCTTGAAATTTTCCTGTTCAGGTCAAGCAGTGTTTGTGCCCTCTCATTGAAGTAATCATTTTCCTGCTGTTGACTACGCAGGCGGTACATTTCATCAAAGGTTAAATAAGTAGGTTTGCGATAAATAATATCGCCAATTTTTTCAGTTATATAATATTGCTTTGTTACAGGATCATATTCAATTTCCTGTTTTATAATTGATGTATCAGCAATATCAAAAGGGTTATAATAATTCCAGCTCAACCAATCACCTCTCCTGTCCTGCAAAGGATAATGCAGGCTGTCAAGGTAATTCTGATTTTTATTCACCTGCGCTAATACAGTATTGCACAGTATAAATATGAATACAATACCTGTGGTTAGAATATATTTAGATGCAGTAAATAGCTTCGTCAATTTTTTTCGGCCTGGTTAGGTAGAACTACTCAATAAGCTATAAGTTTTTTAATGCGAGTTTAATAATATTTTCCACTGAAAGGTTATTCGCCGATGAAAGTACTTTTTTTATTGCGTTTTCTGCAATATTTTTTTGTATTCCGAGGGCTACTAAAGCATTCAATGCATCTGATTCAACTGTATTTATTGCATACGTAGCACTAGTGATATTGGTTTGCAGCCGATTCAATTTATCTTTTAATTCCAACACCAGCCTCTCCGCCGTTTTTTTCCCAATACCTTTAATGCTTTCCAGTTGTTTTGCATTCCCATTTACAATACTACGGATAATTTCCTCCGGCTTCAAACCACTCAGCATCATCCTTGCAGTTGATGCACCTATACCGGAAACGCCGATTAGATGAAGAAAAAGTTCCTTTTCTTCCATATCAGAAAAGCCATAAAGCGTTTGAGCATTCTCTGTGATATGCAAATAAGTAAAGAGCTTTCCTTCTTCTTCATTGCTGATTGCAGAATATGTATTCAGGCTGATTTGTAAATCGTACCCCACACCATTCACGTCAACAATTACCTGGTTTGGCAGTTTCGATACAAACTTTCCGTTTACAAATGCTATCATAATACAGCCTCAAAAATATGGGTTTCGTTTATACCACTTGCTTTTTTACCGGAAAGAATTACCGATTTGGCTTCAATCCTGAATAAAACGAAAATGGTAACAGAATATTTTATTGGTATAATGCAATTTTGCTTCATCCATTTTTTAATTGCAATAAACAAAAAAAGGAATAATTCGCTTCTAATACTTATAAAAAGTATAACCCGTTTTAAGTCTGAATTTTTTATTTTTATTCAACCTGATACTCTAAATTTTATTAATAGAAATTTCCTACAGAATCAGAGGTGAAATCCGAATTATTAATTAAGTGAAAAAATTCAAAATTTAAATTGTTATGACACTTCAATGACCTTATTTTTTTTCGATTTATATTATTTTGAAATTGTTCGTTAACCAATAACACATAATAGGAAAATACATTTTTAAAAAAATAAATTCAAAAAAAATGAAATGTCCGATTTGCCCAGATACAGAATTGATAATGTCAGAAAGACAAGGAATAGAAATTGATTATTGCCCCAATTGCCGTGGCATCTGGCTCGACAGGGGTGAACTTGATAAAATGATTGATAAAGCCATTGCAAACGAAAAAGGGAACATGCAATTTCAACAACCGCAGCAACAATATAAAGACCAGTTTCTGCATGGTTATTCAGATTATCACAAACACCGCAAAAAACATTGGCTGAGTGAATTGTTTGATTAAAGAATCATAGATCACTCAATTCATTAAAAATATCATGAAGCTCCTAAGTAAATAATGATTAAACATTTTTTCAGTATCGGTTGTTAGAGGTCTATATTTATCATTTGAAGTATCAAAATAATTACAATGCATTTAATAGCTAAAAATTGCTTGTATCAAAAAAAGAGGGCTTTTTTTTACAAATACATTGTATATAAAAACATCTGCAAAAAAACTTTTGCGGTTATACAATAATCCTTTTATCCCAAAATAGGCTTTGGATAATTTTATTTTTGTACACTTTAATTATATCCTATGCAAAATTTTGAACAAGATGTATTGTCCCAATACGAAAAATTATCCAAAGCCGTTGAGTCAATTTTTTCAGTATCACGCCAGACATTTGAGGGCAATCAGACTTACCAGGAATTAAAAGAAATCAGGAAGCAGCTTGAAGAAAAGGAAAGAAATTTTCCCAAACCAAAAAAACTGAACTTTGTTTTAAGTGGTTTTTAAATTCATGTTTCTGCAAACAAAAAAGAATTTTATTACAAATCAGAAAGGCATTACTGAATGTAAAGCCTTTCTGATTTTTTGTTTGTAAGTTTTTTAATTACTTCGAAAAAAAAATAAATTAAAGTTTACCCATTCCTCAACTCACGTAAATGTTGTTGTACAGTTTTTTTCTGATCATCATTTAATAAAGCCATTATTTGTTCTTTAGCCTCATGCCTTGCTTCATGTAGCCCTTCCTTCATATCATCGCCACCGGTTTCTTTAAGATCAGCTCTTTCCTGTCTGAAATTTTTAAATATTTCCCTGATTTTTTGCTCCTGGTCTGCAGATAAATTTAATGAAGGCTTAATTGCTTCAAAAACCTGGCGGAAACCACCTTTGTGATCTGCGCCCCCTGTAAGGTTGTCGAGTAGTCCCATAGTATAAATTTTTTATTTTAGAAAATGAAAGATAAAACATTACAACTGAACATTTAAAAATTTGCCTGGCACCCGTGATCATCAACACCTGTTTGTTAATATATCAACTCTTAAATTTCCCTGGATTATCTTTGCTTCCTTTTTTATGAAGGCAAGGACTCTTAAACAAGATAAAGTCAACATCATTACACTGGGTTGTAGTAAAAACCTTGTTGACAGTGAGGTATTAAGCGGGCAGCTTAAAGCTAATGACATCAATGTGGTGCATGAAAACCTAAAGCTTGATCATAACATCGTAGTAGTAAATACCTGTGGATTTATAGATAAAGCCAAAGAAGAAAGTATCAATACTATCCTGGAACAGGTGAACCTGAAAAAACGCGGCAAGCTGGATAAAGTATATGTTACCGGTTGCCTGAGTGAACGCTACCGTAAAGACCTTGAATCAGAAATCCCTGAAGTGGATGCATGGTTCGGCACTTTTGAATTGCCTTTGATGTTGCAGGAATTCAAAGCCGATTATAAAAAAGAATTACTGGGTGAAAGATTGCTGAGCACTCCTAAACATTATGCATATTTAAAAATCAGTGAAGGCTGCAACCGCACCTGTGCATTTTGTGCCATCCCATTGATGCGCGGCAAACATGTCAGCAAAACAATTGAGGAAATTGTTGCAGAAGCAAAAGGTTTGGTGAAAAGTGGAGTGAAAGAAATTATGCTGATAGCGCAGGAACTCACTTATTATGGTTTGGATATTTATAAGAAAAGAATGCTGGCAGACCTGCTGAAAAAATTAAGTGATGTGCCCGGGCTTGAATGGATTCGATTGCATTATACTTATCCTAACAAATTCCCTTTTGAAGTCCTGGATGTGATGCGTGAAAGGGAAAATATCTGTAACTATCTTGATATGCCCTTGCAACATGCAAGTGACAGGATGCTGCAACTGATGAAAAGGCAAAGCACTAAAGCAGAAATAGTAGAAACGTTGAATGCCGTGAGAGAAAAAGTGCCTGGCATTTGTTTACGCACAACATTGATTGCAGGTTTTCCTGGGGAAACAAGAGATGATGTGGAAGAACTGAAATCATTTTTACAGGAACAAAGATTTGATAGGGTTGGCGTGTTTACTTATTCACATGAAGAAGGCACGAGTGGTTATAGCCTGGCAGATGATGTGCCCCCAGCGGAAAAACAAAAACGGGCAGAAGAAATAATGGAGGTGCAGCAGGAAATAAGTTATGAAAAAAATGCTGCTAAAATCGGGAAGACTTTCAAAGTTATTATTGATAAAAAAGAAGCAGGCCGTTATCTTGGCCGCACAGAATTTGACAGCGTAGAAGTGGATAATGAAGTTATCATACATTCTGATAAAAAGCTACCCATAGGTGAATTTACACAAATAAAAATTACCAACGCATTTGATTATGACCTTGAAGGTGAAGTAGCTAGAGATAAAAACAATTAAAACAATATCTTATTAAAAGAGGTTTTGAAATTCTAGCATCAACTAAAATAATCAAACATCATTCCATATATCAACACATCGGAATATTTTATCCATAAAAAACAGCATTCCATAGAAAAAGGAGAATGTATCAGGGAGTATATCTGTAATTTTCATCGGTAAAAACTATCATTTCACGATATATATCAATATGATGGTGAAGTTTCAAATTTTATTCTTACTTCGCATAATATTTTTGATATGGGCATGAAAATAAATTGTAGCTACATTCATTATGAACAGACGGGATATTTTTCAAAACTGGCGATTGACTATATCAATGGATCTGAAAAACTGAGACAGTTTTATAATTTATCACCAGACATCGAAGGCATACAAAAGTCTTTAGAACAACGAAAAGATTTTAAGTTCAGGAAAATTTTAGTTGAGCATTTACAGGAACAATACGAGGGAATTGAAGTGCCCGTAAAAGTATCTGAAAACATTGCATCAATAAGCGAGGAGAATACTTTTACTGTAACAACTGCTCACCAGCCCAATATTTTTTCAGGTCCATTGTATGTGGTATATAAAATTTTTCATGCTATAAAACTGGCAGAAGAATTAAAAATAAAATTGCCGCATTACAATTTTGTACCTATATATTTTATGGGCAGTGAAGATGCCGATTTGGATGAGTTGAACAATATCACTATTAACCAAAGAAAATATACCTGGCCAACAAAACAGACAGGCGCTGTTGGCAGGATGAAAGTGGATAAATCATTTCTTCAATTAATGAATGAAATAGAAGGTCAGGTAAGTGTATTGCCTTATGGTAAAGAGTTGATGGATATTTTTCGAAACAGCTACCTGGAAAAAGATGAAGTGCAACAGTCAACATTAAAATTGTTAAACAGGATTTTTGGCAGTTATGGTTTAATTGTTTTAATAGCTGATAAACCAGGGTTAAAAAAGATTTTCCAACCTGTTCTTGAAAAAGAATTGAAAGAACAGTTTTCACATAAAGCAGTAGAAGAAACAATAAAAAGATTAAATGAAAATTATAAAGCACAGGCAGCAGGTAGGGAAATTAATTTATTCTATCTAATAGATGATAAAAGAGAAAGAATTGAAATAAGCAATGGTAAATATAAAGTAGAGAATCTGGGTTTGGAATGGACAGCAGATGAAATCATAAAAGAATTGGATGAACACCCGGAAAGATTTAGTCCGAATGTCATTTTAAGAGGTGCATACCAGGAATCAATTTTGCCAAATATTGCATTCATAGGAGGAGGCGGTGAATTGGCTTACTGGTTAGAATTAAAGGATGTGTTTAAACATGCAGGTGTTCCTTACCCGGTATTATTATTACGAAATTCTTTTTTGATAATAGATGAAAAGCAAAACAACATTATTAAGAAAACTGGAATACAATATGAAGATATTTTTTTAAGCGAACATGAAATTATGAAGAAGATTGTAGCTTCTAAAACCAATAACGGTTTTTTGTTGAATGAAAAGCTTAAAAATATTGCATTTTTATATGATTCTTTACAACAACAGGCTACAGACATAGATGCGACTTTGAGGGAACACGTTGAAGCATTAAAAACAAAGGCATTAAAAAAATTGATTGAATTAGAAAAAAAAATGCTGAGGGCAGAAAAAAGAAAATTTTCAACAGAACAGGTACAGGTAGGAAAATTAAAATCAATACTTTTTCCCAATGGTGGCTTACAGGAAAGAGTAGAAAATTTTTCCGGGTTTTATGCTGTATCCGGGATTCAATTTTTAAAAAACATTTATTTATTTTCAAAAGGTTTGGATCAAACATTTGCAATAATTACATACAACTGATATAAAGTAATTTTGTATTGTTTATCCAGATTCATCAAATCAACATTACATATGAAGAGGTTTCTACAACTTTCAACCATTTTATTGCTGCTTTTATTTACGGCTTGCCGTAAAACAGATTTTTCAACTTCTGAACCTATGGATGCATCAGGCATGGATTTCAGTACTGCTTCAGCGCCACCAAATATTATTTTAATACTTGCAGATGACTTTGGTTATGAACTCCCTAATTATACGGGAGGCCAATCTTATTCCACACCTAATATGAATTATATCGCTTCACATGGTATGCAGTTTACTGAAGCACATACTGCACCTCTGTGCTCACCCAGCCGTACCATGTTGATGACGGGGAAATATAATTTCAGGAATTATACTACATGGGGTACATTGGATACATCTTCCAATCACATGATCGCAAACATGCTGAAGAAAAAAGGTTATACCACATGTATGGCAGGCAAATGGCAGTTTGATGGCGGTGACGCTTCCATTAAAGCCTTTGGATTTGATAAATATCTTGTAACAAATCCATTCAATGTGGATGTAGAGGATAATGGAAAACTAAAATTTTATAAAGACCCTCAGATTTATGAAAATGGTGCATACTGGCCAGATAGTAAGACTAAAGGTAAATATGGCGATGATCTGATCAGGGACTATATGTTTAATTATATTGACTCTGTCACAGCATTACCAAAAAGAAAACCCTTCTTTATTTATTGGGCTACCAATCTTGTTCATGAACCTTTCTGCCCAACCCCTGATGATCCCGAATTTGCAACATGGAATTCTGACAAGAAAAAACAACCTGGTGATTCAATTTATTTTCCATCAATGGTGAAATATGAAGACAAACTTATCGGCCAACTATTGACCAAACTACAAAATAAAAAAATAACAGGCAGGACACTTGTATTTTTCCTTGGTGACAATGGCACTACTGCAGATATTCATAGTTTATGGAATGGACAGGTGGTTGGTGGAGCCAAATCATCAACCACTGAAGCAGGGACACATGTACCCCTGTTAGCTTATATGCCGGGAAGGGTACAATCAAACGCAGTTGATACTAGCCTTATCAGCCTTGTTGACTTTTTCAATACCATTGCAGATGCAGGGCAAACAAAAATTCCGAAAAATTATGGAACAATGGATGGCATCAGTTTTTACAACCAGTTGTTTGGCGATTATTCTTCTGTAAGACCATGGATTTTCTGCCACTTTGTTGGTGCTGGTAAAAACGAAACCAATCCACTTTTCTTAAGAAGATGGATGCAGGATCATACTTATAAGCAATATGATTCCTTGCCAAATCCAAAATTCAGTAAAAAGTTTTTCAATATTGTTCTTGACCCATCAGAAGAACATCCAATTCCGAAATCACAAATGACAAATCAGGAAAAACAAATCAGCAACCAGTTCCTGCAAAACATGCAGCAATTACATTAAAAATAATATTGATTATAAAAATTTTCACGGGTTAATCATTAAATTGACCCGTTTCATTTCATATGTGCAATAAATATTCTATCATCTCCTGCTGATATTCTTTTGCCACACTTGATGCTGCTACTGCAAAATCTTCATTACCTGAAGCAAAAATGATGGCGCGGCTGGCATTAACCAGTAAACCACAATCTTTGTTCATTCCATATTTACTGACTTCTTTCAAACTCCCACCCTGCGCACCTACACCAGGTATCAATAAAAAATTATCGGGAATAATAGAACGAATATTTTCAAGTTCTTTTGTTTGTGTTGCGCCTACAACAAACATTAAATTATCAGGTGTTCCCCAACCTGCAATTCTTTCAATGACTTTTTCATACAGGAATTTACCATCTTTAGTTTCCAGGTATTCAAAATCATTGGCTCCTTTGTTAGAAGTTAAACCCAAAACAATCGTAAACTTATTTTCATATTCTAAAAATGGGCGGATGCTGTCTTCTCCCATATATGGTGCAACAGTCACTGCATCAAATGAAAAGGTTTCAAAAAATGTTCTGGCATATTGTGCTGATGTATTTCCTATATCACCACGTTTCGCATCAGCAATTGTAAAATGTGATGTAGGAATATATTCAATAGTCTTTTCCAGAATTGTCCAACCTTTCACACCAAGCGATTCATAAAATGCAGTGTTGATTTTATATGCTACGCAAAAATCTTTTGTTGCATCTATGATTGCTTTATTGAAATCTATTACAGCATTGCTGCCGGAAAAAAGATGTACAGGTATTTTATTTATATCCGAGTCAAGCCCGACACATAAATATGATTGCCGGTTCCTGATTTGTTCGATAAGTTGTTTTCGGTTCATCAGTATTATTTAAAAACATTATGCCGGTTTTCCTTCATCCTCTCTGCAACATTTTTAGCATCCTCATCCCCTTTCTCCAATTGCTGAATAATGTTGTCATAACTTTCTTCATCACGGTTCTGGCTGAGTTTAAAAACATGTTCAATATTAGTTAGTTCAATTTCAAAACCAACAATTGCTTTCATATTATCACTTACATATTTTTCATCCATACCTGCAACAAGCGATGGTGAATGGGGATTGGCTTCAAATTTTTCAGTCAGCCTCGTTAACAGGTTATACAAAAAAGCGTCATCCTTAAAACTCAAAATACCGTTGGCATGAACAGCCTGGTAGTTCCAGGTGCCTGCTACATTTTTTACAGAATACCAACTTGCACTCACATAGCTGTGTGCCGCAGAAAATATCGCCAGCACTGCCGGGTTTTTCTCAAAAGCAAGCGTATGCTTTTGTTTGCGCATAGTGTGTGCCTGCAGGAATATTTTATTATTTCTTTCTTCAAATAATACAGGTATATGCGTAGCTACAGGAACATTATTTTCATCACAACCGCATAATGTAATGAATGGATGTGCATACATAAAAGCTAGTACATCTTTTTCACCGGCTGCTTTAAAATGAGGAACATGATACATGAGTAATCTGTAATTTGATTTATTATTCCTGCAATCTGACATTGCCGGTTACTTAATATTTCTGAAGCAGTGCTACACCTGCTCCGCCACTTTCTCACTGCTTACTTTTGCATTCAGCATAGATATGCATCTTGCTGTTGCAGCAGCTACTTTTTCAAATGCATTCCTTGAAATATCATCATCATTGTTCATCATTGCCGGCACACCTTCATCACCACCTTCCCTGATAGATTGCACAATCGGGATTTGCCCTAAAAATGCAAGATCATATTCTTCTGCAAGACGTTTACCACCTTCTTTGCCAAAAATATAATATTTGTTTTCAGGTAATTCTTCCGGTGTGAAATAAGCCATATTTTCTACCAGTCCTATAATCGGAACGTTCACCTGCGCCTGTGCAAACATAGCTATCCCTTTTTTGGCATCTGCAAGCGCAACAGGTTGTGGAGTAGTAACAATGACTGCACCTGTTACAGGTACTGTCTGCATCAGTGTTAAATGGATATCTCCAGTACCGGGAGGCATATCAACAACCAGGTAATCCAGTTCACCCCAATCAACATCTGTTACAAATTGTTTTATCGCGCTGCTAGCCATCGGGCCTCTCCAAACAACAGCGCTTCTTTCATCAATCAGCAGACCAATACTCATCAGTTTAATACCATACCTGTCCAAAGGTACAATCATACCTTTTCCATTCACATCACGCATCATTGGCCGTTCACCACGCACACCAAACATAATGGGCACACTCGGGCCATAGATATCTGCATCCATCAAACCAATTTTTGCATCGTGTTGTGCCAGTGCCAATGCAAGGTTTGCTGCCACTGTACTTTTGCCAACACCACCTTTTCCACTCACTACTGCAATAATGTTTTTTACTTTGGGTAAAATCGTTTTTGGATCTATGCGGTTACTGGTTGTGTTTGAGGTGAAATTAATTTGTACTTCATAATTCTCATCTAACTCACTAATAGCTTTAATGCAATCTTTACGCATTACTTCTTTCAATGGGCAGGCAGGTGTGGTTAGTATTAGTGTAAATGAAACCACATTTTCCCGGAATGTGATATCTTTCACCATATTTAACGTCACAATATCTTTCCCAAGATCCGGTTCCTGTACCCTGCTTAATGCTTTCAATATTTCTTTTTCTTTCATCTTCCATATTTTTGTTAAAAGGTCTTTCCGGCTGCAAAGTTAACAGCAGTATCATTTATTTTGTCAGGATAATGTCTTCTTTGCGTGGAAATTGATTAATTATATTAATTAGAATGAATAAAATACTACGATATCTTTTATTTTCCACTGCCATGATTTTTTGTTCATTGCATGGTAATGCTCAAAATCAGCAAAGGGATTCTGTAGTGCAGTTGTATGGTGTGGTAATGAGCGCTGATAGTTTGATAGGACTGGATGCAACAAGTATAATTGTCGTTGGAACAGGCAGAGGAACAATGACAAATAGCCAGGGTGTCTTTTCTATTGCTGTTTTAAAGGGCGACACTATTCGTTTTTCAAGCATAGGTTTTAAGGATAAGACTACCATTATCCCACATAACCTGCAGGGTAATCAATATAGTGTTATTCAATTGATGGTCAATGATACTGCTTATTTACCAGCTACAATTTTAAAGCCAAGACCATCCCGTGCTCAATTTGAACGGGATTTTGTAAACACAAATGTGCCTGCAGATGCTTTGGAAATTGCAAGAAGAAACAATGATGAAGCTACCAGGAAAGCATTGATAATGAGCTTGCCGGCTGATGGCACTGAAGCTGTTAATATGCAATTCAGGCAACAAGCAGCGAGATCATATTACTCAGGGCAGATACCACCACAAAATATTTTTAATCCCATTGCTTGGGCCGAGTTTATACAGGCCTGGAAGCGGGGTGATTTTAAAAGACAATCATCGCAATAGCATTTCAGCATTATTCTTTTTTTATATTGCTTAATTAATTACTTCTTGTTCAACAAAAAAATGTTCCGTTTTTTATAATCCATTTTGTATTAATAATAATTCCCTTCTGAAAATTTCTACTTCCCATTGTAATACAATTCCATCATTTCGGTTTATTCTTGCTTTTACTTATACAGGCTTCTTAATACCATTTTTTTATTTTTCAGCAAAACAGGGGGTGTATAAAAATAGTTTTTTAGATTTTTGCAAAACGCTCTTTTTAATATTTCTAACAAAAAAAACTAAAGCTGAATATGCTTCATCAAACTTTCCCGGTAAAAACACTTATTTTTGAGGCGAGCAAGGAAATATTTTACTCAGCCTTTTATTAACTGATTGATATAATGTCAGAAAAAGTTACCAAAATAGGCGTTCTTACTTCAGGCGGTGATTCACCGGGTATGAATGCTGCAATTCGTGCCGTAGTAAGAACAGGGCTTTATCATAAACTGGAAGTTTATGGAATCATGCGGGGTTATAACGGCATGATTGAAGATGATATTTTCAAAATGGAGTCGCGTTCTGTTGCCAACATCATCCAGCGTGGCGGGACAATTTTGAAAACAGCACGCAGCAAAGATTTCTATAATGAAGATGGCAGGAAAAGGGCGTTTGATATTTTACAAAAAAGAGGAATCAATGGCCTTGTAGTCATTGGCGGCGATGGCAGCTTTACCGGTGCATATAAATTAAGCAAAGAGTTTGGTATCCCCTGTGTTGGCATCCCCGGCACGATTGATAAAGATTTATATGGCACTGACTTCACTATTGGTTTTGACACTGCTGTCAACACTGCTGTTGAATCTATTGATAAAATACGCGATACTGCTGACTCACACGACCGTTTATTTATAGTGGAAGTTATGGGGAGGCATGCAGGTTATATTGCTTTGCATAGTGGTATTGCAACAGGCGCTGAAAATATTTTGATGCCTGAAATCAACACCACGCTTGATGACATGGTGGCTTCTCTTTCAGAACAGGAAAAAAGAAAAAAACTCGTCAACCTCGTTGTTGTTGCTGAAGGTTATCAACCAGACCCCAACAATCCTGAATTAAGAGGTGCTGCAGAAGTAGCCCGCATTGTGCAGGAAAAGCTAAAAGGCCTTGAAACAAGATTAACGATTTTAGGACATATACAAAGAGGCGGCCCACCCAGTTGTATGGACCGTTTTATTGCAAGCCGTATGGGTTATCATGCTGTAGAATGTTTGCTGGAAGGCAGGCATAATGTGATGGTAGGAATTTTAAACAACAACATGCACTATACGCCATTAGAGATTGCTATAAGAGAGAAACAAAGAATCGGGGAAGACTGGATGCATATTGTAAAAATATTAGCCAGTTAATCTTCTCTCCCTTTAAATAATTAAACAAAAATATTTATGTCAGAAGGTATAACGAAGTACCTGTATAAGGAAATGGATAAACAGGCAGGTATTGAACATACATTTCACCGTACCAAGATTGTTGCAACTGTAGGCCCTGCCTGCGATACGTATGAAAAGATGCTTGAACTTGCAAAGGCCGGCGTCAACGTATTCAGGTTAAATTTTTCACATGGCTCACATGAAGACAAAGCAAGGATTCTTGGTTATATTGAAAGGATGAATGATGAAGAACCATTCAATGTTTGTTCACTTGCTGATTTGCAGGGGCCAAAACTCAGGGTGGGTGATATTAAAGATGGTGCGCTGGAAATTAATAACGGCGATATATTAACCTTTACTTCAAAAGAAAAAGTAGTTGGTACAAAAGATAAAATTTATGTGTCTTATCCCAACCTGCACGCTGATGTAAAAGTGGGCGACAAGATTTTGATTGATGATGGCAAACTGGAAGTGGTGGTCATAGAAATTACACCAGATGATGATGTCAAGGTCGCTGTTTCTTATGGCGGTGTTTTATTACCGAAAAAAGGATTAAATCTTCCAGATACAGAAATTTCTTTACCTGCACTTACTGAAAAAGATCTAATTGACCTTGACTTTATCCTTGACCAGAAAGTTGACTGGATAGCGCTTTCATTTGTGCGCAAGGCTGAAGATATTATTGATTTGAAAAAAAGGATTAATGACAGGCATTCAGCCAGTAAAGTCATTGCAAAGATTGAAATGCCTTCTGCATTGAAAGACCTGCGTAATATAATCCTTGAATCAGATGGTGTCATGGTTGCACGTGGCGACCTGGGTGTAGAACTGCCAGTTGAAAAAGTACCTATGGCACAACGCGATATTATCCGAAAATGCATACATCGTGCTAAACCAGTGATTGTTGCTACCCAGATGATGGAAAGCATGATAGACCGCGTGAAACCCAACAGGAGTGAAATCACTGATGTTGCCAATGCCGTTTTAGAAGGTGCAGATGCTGTGATGCTGAGCGCTGAAACTGCTACAGGCCAACATCCTGTTTTGGTGGTGGACACCATGCGCCGCATAATTCTTGAAGTGGAAAAAACTGAATACCGCTACAACCGTGAAGAAGATTTAAAACCCCTCGCCCATTCACCTTCATTCCTTAGCGATGCCATTTGTTATAACGCATGTAAGATTGCAAAGGATGCCAATGCAGATGCATTGATAGGAATGACACAGAGTGGCTATACAGCATTTATGCTCAGCAGTTACAGGCCAAAAAGCCCATTGTATATTTTTACAAAAGTGAAAAGCCTCGTTAACCAGTTGAGTTTAAGCTGGGGTGTGAGGGCTTTTTATTATAATGAAGAAATAAGCCTTGATGATATCATCTTTGACCAGATAAATATTTTAAAAGAAAGGGGCTTTATAAAATCGGAGGATGTAGTAATCAACACGGGCAGTACGCCGGTGAACCTGCATTTGCCAACCAATATTTTAAAAATTACAAAAGTTGAATAAAATCTGTCCCCCTTAACCGGGGGATTTTTTTTAACTTATGCATACGATTGCATTGAATTGAGGTAAAATGATTTTGTATTTTTGGAACCTTACGGGAAATAAAAATAAATGCCTGCAACACCTGGTAAAATGCAAATCTGTGAAAGTGAAAATGGTGCCTGGGTTTAAGATAAATAGTTTTAAATTTTTTATTTCATCCCACACATTTGTATGAAATAAAATAAAAGGCAACTTTAATCAGCAGCAGGCAAACAGTATATGACTTATAAATCTGAACAATAACATCCACATGAAAAAAATCCTCAGCATTTTATTCATCATCGCATCAATGCCTTGTTTTTCACAATCAGCGCTCAATATTATCCCTCAGCCTGTAAAGGCTGAAGTCAATGCCGGCACATTCACCATAACCGGTAACACAACCGTTTTTTTTACTCAGAAAGAACTATTTAAAAGTGCGGATTTTTTAAACACTTATTTAAAAAAGAATTATGGTTTTGCTTTACCTGTACAAAACAAACAATTAAGCCCTGATGGAAAAATTGAATTGCAGGTGCAACCTCATGTTGCCACAATACCCGGTGGTTATACCATGCAGGTAAATGGTAACAACATCACAATAACCGGCAATGATGCACAGGGTGTTTTTTATGGTATCCAGACTTTGATACAATTATTGCCTCCTCAGAAATCAAACAGCCTTGCCGTGCAGCAATGCAGTATCGTTGATTCACCACGTTTTGCATATCGCGGCCTGCACCTTGATTGTGGCCGTCATTTCTTTTCAGTTGATTTCATCAAACAATACATTGATTTTATCGCAATGCACAAGATGAATACATTTCACTGGCATTTAACTGAAGACCAGGGCTGGCGCATCGAGATAAAAAAATATCCTAGGCTCACAGAAGTGGGCAGTTGCAGGAACGGCACTATCATTGGCCACCATCCAGGCACAGGCAACGACTGTAAAAAAGATTGCGGTTATTATACACAGGCACAGATAAAAGATGTTGTGAAATATGCTGCTGACAGGTACATCACCATCATCCCGGAAATTGAAATGCCTGGACATTCATCAGCAGCCATTGCCGCTTACCCGCAGTTAAGTTGTTTCCCGGACGAAAACACAGCCATCGCAAAGGGGGTTACGTGGTGTGGTGATTCTACAGGCAAACAGGTGCAGCAGAGTTGGGGCGTTTATCCGGATGTTTTTGCACCAACCGACTATACCTTCAAATTTTTGGAAAATGTATTGGATGAAGTGATGCAACTTTTCCCTTCAAAATATATTCACATCGGCGGTGATGAATGTCCTAAAGAATACTGGAAACGTTCTGCATTTTGCCAGCAGTTGATAAAAGACAGCGGCTTAAAAAATGAGGAAGGCCTGCAGAGTTATTTCATTCACAAAATAGAAAGATACTTAAACAGTAAAGGCCATTCCATCATTGGCTGGGATGAAATTTTAGAAGGCGGCCTTGCACCAAATGCAACAGTGATGAGCTGGCGCGGTGAAGCCGGCGGTATTGCTGCTGCACAACAACATCATAAAGTAATCATGACACCAACCACCTATGTGTATTTTGATTACTCACAATCAAAACATGAAGACAGTCTTACTATAGGTGGTTACCTGCCGGTGCAGACTGTTTATAATTATGAACCCCTGACTCCAAAGCTTACACCTGAAGAACAAAAATATATCATTGGCGCCCAGGCAAACTTATGGACTGAATATGTGAGCAACCCTGCAAAAGTTGAATATATGCTATTCCCACGTTTGGATGCATTGAGTGAAGTGTTGTGGACACCTGCTGATGAAAAAGACTGGAATGGTTTTAAAGACAGGTTGCAACAACAATATAAACGTTACGAATTTTTACACATCAATTATAATCCGAAGGGAATAGATAAAGGAGAATAAAATAAATTTTATAAAAACATCTTCAAACAACAAACATTAATATTCAATCATCATGGTAGATTCATTTGAAAAAATTCCGGTTGAAATTTTTCCTTCAGCAAAAGAAGGTTCAGTTTATGCAGCCAATGAGATTGCTCAACTCATCAGGCAGAAACAAAAAGAAAACGCTGTTTGCGTTTTAGGGCTTGCCACAGGCTCCACTCCCATCAGCATGTACAAAGAACTGGTACGCCTGCATAAGGAAGAAGGCCTTAGTTTTAAAAATGTCATCACATTTAACCTCGATGAATATTTCCCGATAAAGAGAGAAGAGTTCCAGAGTTACTGGAGTTTTATGCACCGCCATTTGTTTGACCACGTTGACATTGACCCAAAAAATATACATATCCCCAATGGTGATTTATCAAAAGATGAAGCAAAAAAATTTTGTATCGGCTATGAACAAATGATCCAGGATGCTGGCGGTATTGACCTGCAGGTTTTAGGCATCGGTAACAATGGCCATATTGGCTTTAATGAACCAGGCTCCAGCATATTTTCCAAAACTCGTTTGACCAACCTCGACAACAATACCCGTATTGCCAACGCAAGGGAATTTCAAGACATTACCAAAGTGCCAAGGCTTGCATTAACGATGGGCATCAGTACCATTATGAAAGCCAAAAGAATTTTACTCATGGCATGGGGTTTCAAAGCGCCTGTTGTTGCAAAAGCTGTTGAAGGACATGTAACAGAACAAGTGCCTGCAAGTATTTTGCAACAACATGACAACTGCACTTTCATTTTGGATGAACTGGCAGCAACAGAATTAACCCGTTTCAAATCACCCTGGCTCACCGGTGAAATTGAATGGACACCCAAAATGATTAAACGTGCTGTAGTCAACCTTGCATTAAAACTGGATAAACCTGTTTTAAGTTTAACCAATCATGATTATAATGAAAATGGTTTAGGTGAATTGCTCGTGGAAGAAGGCGATGCTTATGAAATTAACCTGCAGGTTTTTTATTTATTGCGCGACAGCATTACAGGATGGCCAGGTGGAAAACCTGCATCACAATTGCCTGCACATCCTGAACGCAGCCTTCCTTATCCAAAACGTGTTATCATTTTCTCACCACACCCCGATGATGATATCATCAGCATGGGTGGCACATTCATGCGTTTGCACGACCAGGGTCATGAAGTGCATGTTGCATACCAGACAAGCGGCAACATCGCAGTGACTGATGAATTTGTTACACGCTTTATTGAATTTGCTGTTGGCTTTGAAGGCATGTTTAATATCAATAATGAAAAGAGCAGTGAGATATTAGCAGAAGCACAGAGTTTCCTTTCCACAAAAGCGCCGCAGGAATCAGACACTGCAGAGATACGCGCCATCAAAGGTTTGATAAGAAGAGGCGAAGCAAAAGCAACCTGCCGTTATGTAGGTTTGCCCGAGGGCCGCTGGCATTTTCAAAACCTTCCTTTTTATGAAACTGGCACGATAGAAAAGAAGCCAATGGGCGAAGATGATATTAAAATAACCATGGAATTATTGCGTTCAATCAAGCCACATCAGGTTTATTGTGCAGGTGACTTAGCCGACCCACATGGCACTCATAAAGTTTGTCTTGACATTGTTTTTGAAAGCCTCAAACGAATAAAAGCCGAAGGTGATGAATGGATAAAAGATTGCTGGATGTGGTTGTATAAAGGTGCCTGGCAGGAATGGGATATCGCAGATATTGAAATGGCCATCCCCATGAGCCCTGGCCAGGTATTGAAAAAACGCCACGGGATTTTTATTCATCAAAGCCAGAAAGATTCAGTGCCATTCCAGGGCAGCGACAGCCGCGAATTCTGGGAACGCGCTGAAGACCGCAATGCCAACACAGCCAACCTCTATGCTGCATTAGGCTTAACACGCTATGCAGCCATGGAAGCATTTGTGCGCTGGCATTATTGATGCTTCGCATGATGCGTTTTATTATGTAACCGGCATCAGTAATTCTATTCAACAGTAGTTGCGTCGCACACTGCAACTGCTGTTTTTTTATTCAGCTCCCGGCTGCTGTTCATACACCATTCCAATTACGCAAATACGCTGAAAGTTACAAGTGAAAAGAGGAAATAAAATTCATTATCATTTTAATACATTCGTGCATTCGTGGCAGGCTTCTCTTGCCACAAAGACTATAATTAGACCTAAGAAAAAATCTTTGTGAACCTTCTTATCGGTTGGTGTCTCCACCAAACGAAATACAAATTATGTTCAACTAATACTTAAAAAAAATCTTTATGAACCTTGATGTTCTTCTTGACTTAGTGGTAAAAACCCTCAACTCTCCTGCTTCGTTAAAACGTCCTGCTTGATGTTTTCCCAGAGTTTATCAAAACTATCTTCACCTGATTCATTCCATTGCTTAAACTTTACCATCATTTTTTTCCTGCGTTCATTTTTTGCTTCATCAAAAAATGTACTAATAAAATCACTGTCCTGTTCATAAGCAACCCGGTTATACAATTCTTTCAACTTCCCCTCCTGCTCTATATTCAATGCGGTAACATGCCTTTCCATTTCCTCTCTCAACCTCACTTTCTCATCATAAGTCCCTTCAGGTAATAATGATTTTGCAATTACAGGCATCAGTTCTATCAACACTAAAATGATAATTAAAAGATAGTAACGGAATTGCGCAGCGCTATTATTCTGTATGAGGTGTTGCAATGCTTCTATCCTTGTAAGGAAACCATCATTCATCAGAGAATTGAATGCCATCATTTCTTTTTGTTTTTCTGATTGGATTGTTTGCAACGCGCTATCTGCTGATTTGATTCCAGGTTCTGTTTCATTCTTTAATTGATTATAATCATCATACAGTTTTTGATATTCGTTTTGTTTGGCACGTGCAATATCTTTTAATCCTACTCTCCCACTGCCACCTGTCCCATCAGTTTCAGCAATAAAAGCAGCGCGGCTTGCTGCCACTTCATTATATTTCGACTGCAATTGTTGCTGTAAAATAATTTTTCGTTTCTGTACATCTTCCACACGTTGTTTGTATAAACTATCCAATTCCTGTTGCTTTGACATTTTTCTTTTCTCATTATCCAAAGAAATCTGAACGTGTATTTCTTTATCAAACAAATACAACAAAGCAGGTTGCGCCATAAATGTTCCGATAGTTAATGCCAGTACCAGCCTGAATAATATTGGAGTTAATTTATGTTTATTCTTTACTGTAATTCCTTTTATCAATGCCCTGTCAATACTTAAAATAACAAGCCCCATAAATATACCGGACAAGATGGCTACAATTTTATTTGTCATCACAGTGCTGAAAAAATAACTCCATGCCAGTGTTGCAAACAACCACGTACACAACACCGTCATACCTGTAATTGCATAACGGTTACGGTCAACAGTGCAATCTTTTATCAATTCTTTTTCTGCTGTTGAAAGCCACCACAAAAAACGGGTGAAACCGGAAGGTGCATAAATATCCCTTTGTGAAAGCGCATGCGCATTCGTTTCCATAAAAAATTTTTTCTTTGAAAAATTATATTGGTGAGGTGGGACAATCTATCAACGCCGGACAAAGGCATTGCGTATGCAATAGTAAAATTTTAAAACGATTTAACGAATGTGAATTGATTAAAATATTTTTATTCTTCCTGGTAAACCCTTACATAATCAACATACATTTTTGCCGGCAATAAACTTACATCAACCTGCTGGCCGGGCCAGTCACCGCCAACAGCAAAATTCAACAAGATAAAAAACGGTTGGTGAAATTCAGTAGTAGCATTGGTATTGATTTTTACCTCATGATATTGCTTATCATCAACAAACCATTTAATTGCATCTTTATTCCACTCAACACTATACACATGATATTCCGAAGGTGTTGAAATTATTTTTCCGCCACTTTGCTGATGTCCGTTATCATCCCAATGCAATGTGCCGTAAATAATACTGTCTGTGTTGATGTGCTCCATAATATCAGTCTCACCACAGGCAGGCCAATCCACCTGCTGAATGTTTGAACCCAACATCCAGAAAGCAGGCCAGAAACCTTGCCCGACAGGTATCTTGATACGGGCTTCAATTTTCCCATATTGAAATTCTTTCTTACCCATTGTTGTCATCCTGGTGGAAGTATAATTATTGTCGCCCACCTTTTCTTTTCTTGCAGTTATTACAAGTTTACCATTTTCTATCCCTGCATTTTGTGGCTGATAATATTCCTGTTCATGGTTGCCCCATCCGCTTCCACCTATTTCAAAATTCCATATGGCAGTATCAATAGTTGTTTCATTAAATTCATCAGACCAAACAAGTTGATATATGGTAGTATCAGGATGATTAATTACTACAACATCTTTTCCTGTTGATGGTGTACAAAATGAAAACAACATTATCGTTGATGTGATGAACAGAAAATGAACTGCAAAATATTTTTTCATTGTACAAATTTTAAAACCTGATTATAATTTTATAACCTTTCCTTGTTGTGGAAAGATAAGATGTAATTCCATTGTATTCCTTAAACTTAATTCTTTCTTTATTTTTTTTTCATTATCACCATCCGGTTTAATATGTGTGATGATGATGGGAATTTTTTGAAGCGATGAAAGATGACTCAACCCTGACAGAGTATTCATTTCATCAAAAAATAAACCGGGGGTAAGATGCCCGAACAATTTATCTTTTGGCTGTTCATCAGGGAATGACACTTCAATAAAAATACCTTTTAACTGTTGTCGTTTTACCAATGGTGAAATGTATTGCCAAAGCAATTTTAGCTTATTTGTTTTTTCAATTGTATCAGCTCCGGTGTCACCCAGGTACAAAACAAAATCTGAATCATGCTGCAATAAAAATGCTGTGCTTTTATTGGGAAAAGCATGGCTTAACTCAAAAGGCCGGACTTTCATATTTGTGTTTTGTAATTCTGTAACTGAATCTTCAGATAATTGCACATAATGATATCTTTTTAGCAGCGGCTTTTCACCTTCATCACCAAAATTGGCCCAGCTTTCCCAAGTAAAATATTTTTCTTCAATGGTGTTTAGACAAAAAGGCAAAGCATAAATATTCTTTGAACTGTCAGTTGGTGAATTGATAATAAGACCGGCAATATGGTCTAAATGCGGATGAGAAATAAGATAACCTTTAATATTATTTTTCAAAATACCTGGCTCTGTTTCGTCAATACTTTTTTCTTCAATTGCTTTTTCAATACCATCATGCAAAGTGCCTGCATCTATGCAAATAAAATTATTTGTTCCATCAACAGATAACAGGTAAGAAGAAAGGTTGCTTTCATCAGAACCTCCGTAAACACCAAGAGGGATTACTTTAAAATGATTTTGTGCAAATGAAAAATTAACTGCAATAATTAATATCAGGATAATATAAAGTCTTTGTAACAGAGTTTTCAACTGTCTTATTTTTTGTAAAAATATTCAACAGTTCGTAAAGATGCTTTGAATAAATAAACAGGAACAACTTTATTTTTACTTTTGAGATTCTCTTATGAAAGAAACAAAAGAAAAACTACGTATTGATAAATACCTCTGGAGTATCCGGATTTTTAAAACACGTGCACAGGCTGCTGAAGCCTGTGATAAAGGAAGGGTAAAATTGAAAGACAACGCCGTTAAGGCATCAAAGAATGTGGTAATTGGTGATGAATATTCCATCAAAACAGAAGACAAAAAATGGATAATACAAGTCACCGGTTTGCTTGACCACAGGGTTCAATATGCAGAAGCAATCAAATATTATATTGACCTGACACCTGAAGATGAAAAAGAAAAATTGCAGGTACAGGTTGCAAGTTTCCACACAGGAAAAAGGTTGAGCAAAATCGGTAGGCCTACCAAAAAACAAAGAAGAGACCTCGAAAACTTTACAGATGATTTCTGATTAAACAACGATGGTTTCATAATTATATTTGCCTGATGAAGATTGATATTATCAGTGTATTGCCTGAACTCCTTGAAAGCCCTTTGCAACACAGCATCATGAAAAGGGCACAGGAAAAAAATTTACTTACAGTGAGATTATTTTCATTGCGCAAATGGGCAGTCAATGATTACGGACAGGTGGACGATTATCAATATGGCGGTGGCGCAGGCATGGTGATGATGTGCGAGCCTTTGGCAAACGCAATTGATGAATTAAAAAATGAAACTGATTATGATGAAATAATTTACATGACACCCGATGCACCGGTTTTCAATCAGAAAACAGCAAACCAACTTTCATTAAAAAATAATTTACTCATCATTTGTGGCCACTATAAAGGAATTGACCAGCGCATTCGTGACCATTATATCACTAAAGAAATTTCAATAGGTGATTTTGTTTTAAGCGGAGGTGAAATAGCAGCTGCAATTGTAGTTGATGCAGTAGGAAGGTTGATTCCCGGTGTGTTGAATAATGAAACTTCTGCATTGTTTGATTCATTCCAGGACAACCTTTTAGCGCCGCCTGTTTATACAAGGCCGGCAGTATTCAGGGACTGGGAAGTACCTGATATTTTGTTGAGTGGCAACCAGAAAAAAATTGATGAATGGAGGTATGAACAGGCTTTGATTCAAACACAACAAAAAAGGCCTGACCTGTTAAAAGATGATGATGTGGTAAATAGTTAATAAATTGTTCATTGAATATTTTACACAGAAATTTTATTGCTAATCACATATAAAAAACTATCCATGCTCTTTAAGATTTGAGCATGGATAGAAAATAATTATAAAGAAAAATTTAATTACAAACCCGCTTTATTTTCATTTATTAAACATAGCAGAAGCGCTTCCCTTCTCTCCTATAATTTTAATAAAATAACTTCCGGGTTTAATATTGCTAACATTTAATTGAATAGTGTTATTTCCATTCTGAAGGTTTTGTTCATTTTGCATAAGTATATTTCCACTGACATCTGTAATATAAATATGGACGCGGCTTTGAGTGGATGAAATAATTGTTGCAGTTAAATTGTTGACAACAGGATTTGGATAAATATTTTTAATAGATATTCCCAGAATCATATCATTATTATTACTGGGCTTTTTTATATGACCGGTACGCCCATCACACCTGATATTTTGAGCAAAAGGCCTGTTGCCTGTGCCTTTATCTTCCTGCCATACAGCTACTGCCTGTCCTTTATAAAAATTTGTAAACCCATACCTGAATTTTGTATTAGGGGAGCCGCCAATAACTACTGTTTTATTTGTCCATGCGAAACTTCCATTATCATTTAGTTTTATTGCAGCTAACCTGTTATTGTTAGAGGTAACCAGGAACACCGGGTTATTCCCACATAAAGAAAGCTGTGAAAAAGCAAGACTATTAAGTTTTGCATTTATAGGCAACACCATTTTTGCAGTATTCCCAAAAGCAAGACTACCTGTTGTTGCATCAAATTTTTGAACATAAACACCACTTTCACTTTGCAAGGAATTGGTAACTGTTGAAACTGCCCATACATCATTATTACCATGCTGTTTAGCGATATATATCGTTTGTGGGTAAGGATCATTACTTCCTGAAAATCCCGGGGCGAAAGATGCACCATCAGCACCAAAAGGTAAACTACCATCATCATTCACACGTTGCACATAAGCATCAAAACGGTTGCTGCCTGAAGGGTTGCCATAATATCCGATATAAATTGTGTCATTATCGCTATGCACATCAAAATACCGGTAGCTTGCTGTTGTCAAAGTGGATACCTGTACAGCATTTGTCCAAAGCGGGTTACCGTCATTATCAAAACGCTGTGCAAACAAATGGGTGTAAAATGGAAATGAAAACTGGTCCTGGTAAACCATACCAAACCTTCCCCATGTACCAGCGACCAACTGTGCCCTTGTTACAGCATGCGTACCTGTTCCGCTAAAAACTTTTGGAGTTGACCATGCTGCAACCCCATCAGTGCTTAATTTCTGATATTCAATTTTATTATTATTATCGTTCCATGCAACAGCAATTTCATCTGTTGACAATGTAACAGGATATGGTGATAAACCTCCACCAAGGTCAACACCATTTTTACCCCATAGCAGTTTTCCTTCAGTACTGATTTTCTGGATGACACATTCATAAGATGAGCCTTTGAGTACCTGGTAAGCAATAATAAAATTATTGTCCTTATCAACGCAAACATTAAACACAAAAGTTGCAGAGCCGGATTTCTTTGTACTGACAAGAATGGCTGAATCTCCGAATTTTCTCTGGCCGGTTACACTTAATAATTGTGCACGCATATCATAATTGCTACCATTTTGACTATAGAATGCAACCCATGTGCGGCCATCATTGGTTGATGCAGTTTGAATGTCACTGGCATCTAAATTGGCAACCATCGTATTGACAGATGTGTTGTTGATAAATTGAGATTCAGCAGCCAGTGCAGCAATCATTAGGAGTACGGAAAAGTAAATTTTTTTCATGTTGTTGTTGTTAATTTAATGCGGACTAAAGATATGGAATGAATGTATTTCATTTCAAACAATAATTTTACCGCTAAATAGTTTACACTAAAATTGTTCATTTGAGTGCTGTGAGGTTAATATCATCCTGCTTATTTGTATTGTTGGTTTTGCCGGCAACAGCACAGTTTTCTAACCTGCACAACAAAAAAATCCCTGCAAACCATTCCATAAAAATTGATTCATCCAGCATTGTGCCTAATAGTTTTAAGATGGTTGGTTTTGATACAAGTTATTATTCTGTTGATTGGGTGAATGCAATTATTTATTTCAAAAAGCAAATAACAGCTGATAGCATACAGGTTTGGTACCGTACATTCAATACACAACTCAATGCTGTGAATAAAAGATACAGTTATGATAGCATCCGGAATAATTTTATTCCTGTTCAACCTGTTGTAAAAAATAAAACCAATGAAGGTTTTATCAATTTTGGTAAACTCAATTACAATGGCAGTTTTGGGAGAAGCCTGAGTATCGGCAATGCACAGGATGCCGTATTCAATTCACAACTCAACCTGCAACTAAGCGGATACATCGGCGACAGCATACAACTCAATGCGGCTATTACCGATAACAATATTCCGATTCAGCCTGATGGCACAACACAACAACTTAATGAATTTGATAAAGTGCTGTTACAGTTCAGCAAAAAAAACTGGGAGCTTGATTTAGGCGATATTGATTTAAGGCAAAACGAAAACTATTTTTTAAAATTCTATAAAAGGTTGCAGGGGCTATCCTATCAGCAACAATACAACATCACCAACAACATTAAAGGCAATACAGTTTTTTCAGGGGCAATAGCAAAAGGAAAATTTGCACGTAATGTTTTCCAGGGCTCGGAAGGCAACCAGGGGCCTTATAAATTACAAGGCAATAACAATGAATTATTTTTTATTGTGCTGGCGGGCACAGAAAAAGTTTTTCTCAATGGTGTGCAGGTGCAACGCGGCGACGACCAGGATTATATTATTAATTACAATACGGCAGAAATTATTTTCACACCCAAACAAATGATTACAAAAGATACCCGCATACAGGTGGAGTTTGAATATGCCGACAGGAATTATTTAAACTCGATGCTGTACATCAATAATGATTTTCACTTTGGAAAAAAAGTTACAATAAATATTTCAGCATATAACAATGCTGATGCAAAAAACTCGCCAATAGACCAAACACTTACTACACAGCAAAAACAATTCCTTGCAAATATTGGCGACAGCGTACAGGATGCATTTTACCCTGTGTCAGGCATTGATAGTTTTTCAACAGGCAAAATTTTGTATAAAAAAATTGACACTGTTTATAACAACATCCATGATTCAATTTATGTGTATTCCACCAACGCAGACAGCGCGAAGTATGCTTTGAATTTTGTGGAAGTCGGCACCAATAAAGGCAATTATATTCCTTTATTCAATGCAGCCAATGGCAATGTGTTTCAATGGGTGCAACCAGTGAATGGTGAACCGCAGGGAAGTTATGAAGCAGCCAGTTTTTTAGTAACTCCTAAAAAACAAACTGTTGTCAGCACAGGAGTAACGTGGCAGATTGACGATAAGACTTTACTGAAAACAGAATTTGCATTCAGTGATTATGACATCAATACTTTTTCAATAAAAGATAAACAGAACGATAAGGGTTATGCATCAAAGATTGATTTAACCCGTACCATGAATTTCAAAACAAAAAATAAAACCCTGCAATTAATTGCCAATGCTGATTATGAGTGGGTGGATAAAAACTTTCAACCTGTTGAGCGTTTGCGAACACCAGAATTTACAAGGGATTGGGGGTTGCCTATTTTAACTGAAGCAGCAACAGAACATTTGCCATCGTTTACATTGGATTTAAAAGATGATAAAGACAACAATTTGTTATATCGTTTTTCAGGTTATATACGCAGCGATAATTTCACCGGCATCCGTAATGAAATACAACATCATCAAACTATCAGTAATATTGAAATAACTGATGGCATCAGCCTGACGAACAGTACAACGCCAGCTGATAAAGGTTTTTTCCTGAGGCCCAATATTGATATCCATAAAACATTTACATCATTAAAAAAATATACTATTGGCGCCAGCTATTATCTTGAACACAATGAACAACGCAACCAGTTTGCAGACACAGTAACACCATTAAGTTATGCATTTGAAACAATAACAGCGTATATAAAATCAGATGAACAAAAAGCGAATCACTGGAGTTTTAATTTTTTTACAAGAAAAGACAAACTGCCTTCATATAAATCATTGGTGCAAACTGACAGGAGCAACAATTATAATTTTCAGCTCGAGTTATTAAAAAACAAGCACCATCAGTTCCGTCTCAATGCAACATACAGGCAGTTGTTTGTATATAATGAACTGCTCACACAACAAAAACCGGATAACAGTTTATTGGGCCGTGCAGAATATGCTGTAAATGAATGGAAGGGTTTTTTAACCGGTAATGCATTTTATGAAATTGGCAGCGGCCAGGAACAGAAAAGAAGTTTTTCTTATGTAGAAGTACCTGCAGGCACGGGGCAGTATGCATGGAATGATTATAACAATGACGGCATACAGCAGCTCAATGAATTTGAACTGGCTGCATTTCCAGACCAGGCAAAATTTATTCGCATCTATACTCCCACCAATGATTATATAAAGGCAAACTATACCCAATTCAATTACACATTCACTTTAAATCCGAGGGTGTTTTTAAAATCAATGCAATCAAAACCGTTCAATAAATTCATCACAAGATTCATGTTGCAATCATCAATGCAGGTGTACAAAAAACAACAGTCAAAAGGTGCGCCTGCATTCACACCTTTTAAAGGCAACATCAATGATACAAGCTTAATCAACCTCAGCCATACTTTCAGCAATACTTTATCTTTTAACCGCTACAGCACTGTGTGGGGCGTTGATGTTACCAACATTTCTGCATACAATAAATCTTTACTCACTTATGGATTTGAAACAACACAACAAAATACATGGTCTTTAAAAGGCAGGTCCAACTTCAGTAAAAATTGCGCATTGCAGTTTGAACAAAAGTTTATCAGCAATAGTTTAAACACGCCTTCATTTGCCAACAGGAATTATGATATCAACACTTTATCATCCACACCGCAATTCATTTATACTTCAGCCACCACTTTCAGGATTGAAACATTTTATCAATACCAACAAAAGAAAAATGCAACTGCTTTCGGGGGAGAAAAAGCAGTTTTTCATTCAATCAATATCAATGCAAAATACAACACGGTTTCAAGCACCAGCATCATGGTAGGTTTTCAATTCAGCAATATTAGTTTCAAAGGAACAGCCAATACAACCGTGAGTTATATCATGCTGGAAGGCCTGTTGCCAGGTAAAAATTTATTATGGAATATCAGTTTAACCAAACGGTTAATCAACAACCTTGAAATAAGTATTGAATATGAAGGGCGCAAACCTGCAGGTACAAGGGTTATCAATACAGGCACTGCAAGTGTGAGGGCGTTGTTATAATTAATACCGGGGAGCTTATTGATATCGGCCTGTTTATTTTTTATTTTTTTCTACACTTTCCAGCAAAGCTTTTATTTCATCAATCTTCACATTGCTGTGTTTATCATTAATGTCAATTACAGCTACATAACCGTTTTCTGCACCAATGCTGTTGAGCGCATCCACAATATTTTGTTGATTGCTGCTGACACGGTAACCACTATCGCTCCAGGATTCATAACTGCATAAACAACCTAACGAAGGGGTTTGAGGATAATATGGTTGGCCTGAATAAAATTGCGGGTCAATAGTTGTGCCATGCATGATGACTGCTGTCCTGCCCATTTTACCAGCATAAAAAGTTTGATAAATGTCATTATAATTTTTCCAGGAATTTGGCAATAAAGAAGCGTACAAAGCCTTGCTCCACCTGGTTCCTGCAAGATTGCTGTCGTCAAAATATGCAGCGGGCGAAGCTTCATAAGGCATTTGCAGCTGAAGGTTTTGTGTGGGGCCGATGTATAAAAGATTTGACTTTCCAAAACCACTAAACCGAAGTATGCCTTGCGGTGTATTTCCATTGGTAATATAAAATGGATAGTTGGTAACGGCCCTCGCCAGTTGGGCAGTATGAAAATAATTTCCTGCGGAATCTTTTACAAAATTTCCATCAGCACCCCTGATGATTACAAGACCAGCATAATCCCTGCTGCTTCTTTGCAAACTATAAATCACTGTTTGTCCCTGCAAAAAATTATTACTAAAAATATCCTGCAACGGCGGCAATGCCTGTTGTTTTGTTGTTGCAATACGGGTTTTTAAAATCTGCATTCCTGTGCTCGTATCAGATGGAAATTTTTGTTGAATCAGATTTTTCACAAGCGATTTCCCGTTGATAGCATCAGCTCTCAACACATACTCAGCACAACGGATAAAAATGCTGACAGATTTTGTTTGCCGCATTAACTGCAACACCTGGTTTTTAAAATCTTTTTCATATAAAGAAAAAGTTGTCTCTAATAAATTTTTCTGAAAATAATCTGACAATTGTGCTGCTTTGCTCCAGGCTTCAGCCAGTTTTTGTTTGGTAAAAGCATCCTTGTATTGCAATAACTCCATGCTCCAGAGTGCATCGTTCCATTCGCCTTCATTATCGTCATTTAATGGATCCTGCAAATAAATTTTAATGGATGTATCAACAAGATAACGATACCTTGCAGCTTTAGCTTCCTGCGTGGTAACCTTACTAAAAACTGTATCCTCTGAAAATGGTTGTGCAAATAATGAGCTGCCGAAAAATAGAATAACAACTGACAAAAAATATTTCACCATGCAGCGAAACTACAACATAGCCATGCAGCAAAATTTTAAAATTATCTACAACAGGTGAAAAAACACAATGAGATTCGATATGATTTATGTTGCCTGCTTCAAAATAAACACGATACAAATACAATAAGCACCTGAAAAATTATTTTATGGAAGACACCGCATTAAAAATGTCAGCTATTCCTGCATTGACAACAGAAGAAACGATATATACAGGCAATCACTCTCAAACATCATTGCATAAAAATAAACATGCCAGCAAACGAATGATAATGGCAATAATCGGCAGTTGTGCCACCTTTGTTTGGATTGCTTTATTCAGCATTGGTATGGTGATAGATTCATCTGTTTTCAGGAAAACACTTACCACAGATTTTAACTGGTATAAACTATCAATGACATTCTTGACTTATACACCATCCAACATTGCATTGCTTTGCCTCGTGTCTGCATTTATTGGCGGATGCTCCAGCATGTTGGTTATTACAAAAATAAAAAAGGCAAATAGTGGAAATGAAAGCGTTGAAGTAATTGATTCGAAATATTTCAACAATGAAATACCTGTCAGCGCTATGTTCCAGGGTATCCTTGTTTATTTTGCCTTTCTTGCCGGAGTTTTCATTACGAGTTCAAATGCAATTCTGCAACCGACTGCAGAGTCATATACACAGGCAGCCGGCATTGTAAGTATGCTGGCTTTCCTGGCGGGCTATGACCCAACTATGTTTCGCTCGTTAATGAACCTTTCTGATAAATTAAAAGGGAAAGAGTTGCAACAATAATTAAGTGTAAATTTCCTGTTGAAGTATGGAAGTTTTAATTATAAAATGACACTACCTGTGTAAACACTGTTGCTTACTTTCGTTTCTTCTTCATTAATAAAACCAATCCAGGTTTCCACATCACCACCCCTGAGAGATGGAGCTTTCAATACAGCTTCACAATCTTTTCGTGTACCTGCATCAAGACTGAATATTGCCTGGTTTAATTTCTTTGAATAAGCAACCAAAATAATTTTATCTGTTGAAGATGCATCACCGGGATTGCTGTTATCAGTGAAACTGAAATAAATCCTATGGCCTTTCATTTTTGAAACTGCAGCATGTTGTGGCATGAGTAAATCGCCTTTAGAAATAAGCACCTGCGAAAAATTAAGCTGATAATCCGGGAAGGTGCCGGTGAGTGCATTGTTCATCAGAATTTTTGTAACCCTGTCAAGACCATTGCTGCCTTTTTGTTCTCCTGCAGGAAAACTCTTATCAAAAAAACCGGAACCTGCAAATGCCTTTGTAAAATTGTTGCAAGTCTTGATTTTTTCCATTTGCACCAGTTGGATTGCAGTTTGTTTTTTTGGTAACAGGTGCCTGATTGATAAAAAGGAAGACGGATTGTTTGGATACACTGTTGCAGGTTTCATGCCACCTGCATAAGCATCAGAAATTCTTGTTGACATAGAACATTGGATTTTATTGGATATTGATTTAAAGGCCTAAATTATAAGTAGCATTTTTAAAAACTTACCCGATTTGATAAATAAAAGATACAGAAAAGACATTTTTTCAAAATTGCTTTTGCTTCAACAATTAAATTGAAGCCTATAACATCTGCAATTTTTTGTATAAAAGAAAGATGATAACACTATTCTTTCACAACAAAAAGTTGCTCTATATAACATGCATTATTTTCATCAAAATTGAATGCAGGACTTAAATATTTTTTGATGCTCAAGATATATTAAAACATATTATAACTCTAAAATTCATCGTTGAAAACACTATCAATCCAACTTACACTTACCTTTCACATTCAAAGAATTTTTATGAAAAGAATATTGATGTTTTTATGCACTGTATTATTTATTGAAGGCATACATGCACAACCAGCATTTATTAAAGACAGCCTTGATAGTTATATTCAAGCAGGAATGAAGGACTGGGATATTCCCGGGCTTGCCATCGTTGTAGTAAAAGATGGAAAAGTAGTTGTAATGAAAGGTTATGGCGTACGCAATCTGGAAACAAAAGAACCTGTGGATGAAAACACACTTTTCATGATTGCAAGCAACAGTAAATTATTTACTGCAACATCACTCGCACAACTGGAGTATGATAAAAAACTTTCTCTTGATGATAAAATCACAAAATATTTTCCATGGTATGAAGATTATGACAGCAACACCACCAACCTGGTTACCATCCGTGATATGTTGTCCCATCATCTTGGCACCAAAACTTTCCAGGGTGATTTTACTTTCTGGAACTCCACGCTTTCAAGGGACAGTATCATGTATAAAATGCGCTACCTGAAACCCACAGGAAATTTCCGCCAGCAATGGGGATATTGCAATAGTTGTTTTTTAACTGCAGGACAAGTTATTCAAAAAGTTACAGGCAAACCCTGGGAAGTTTATGTATATGACAGCATCATGGAGCCGTTGGGAATGCTCAACACTCACCCTCTTGGAAACAATATGGAATCAATGCCAGATGCAGCTACGCCATACACCAATACGTTTTCAAAAAACCTTGAGCAGGTACCTTATGATAATGTTGATAACCTTGCACCGGCAGGCTCGATAGTGAGCAACATAAAAGATATTTCAAAATGGTTGCTGTTGCAATTGGACAGTGGAAAATATAATGGTAAACAAATCATACCCTGGCCGGCAATCAGGAGGACAAGGGATATGAATACCATTATCAGCAGCCGTAAAAATCCTTTGCTACCCATTCATTATTATGGTTATGGTTTAGGAGTTTTTATGAGTGATTATGGTTGTAAACAGACCTTTGAACATACGGGTGGCGCTGATGGATTCGTAACCAATACCTGTTTCGTACCGGAAGAAAACCTGGGCATAGCCATATTTACCAATAATGATAACCAGGAATTTTTTGAATTGCTGCGTTACCAGATTCTTGATGCTTATCTTGGTTTGCCTTACAGGAATTATAGCAAAATTCTTTTACCAAATTTCAACAGTGAAAGAAAAGAAACGCTTGACAGGATTGCAGGTTATGAAGCAAGGATAAAAGGAAATAAGCCTTCACTGGCTTTGAATGAATATACCGGCACTTATTATAACCAATTATTTGGAAATATTTTTATCAGCACTAAAGGAAATGATTTGCTGATAAAATTCAGTAACCGGAAATTAACTGCAACACTTCAATACATGGATAATGATGAATGGCTTCTAAAATACAGTCACCCTGGTTTTGGAATTTTTCCTTTAAAATTTGCAATCAGTGATGGTAAAGTAAAATCAGTTGATATCAAAGTGAATGATTTCCTTGAATACGACCCTTATACTTTTATCAAAGAATAGCCAGGTGTGCAACCTGCGATTTCATTATACGATACTTGAAAAATAAATTGAAACATTTTAAATACATCATACGCAATAAATAATAATTCAACGATAAACAATACAGGCTTCAGAATAAAACTGATTGTTCATACATTTACCCGATGAAGAAATATGCAGTCATTGTTGCAGGTGGTTCAGGGAAACGGATGGGAAATATCATCCCAAAACAATTTTTATTGCTGGGTGGAAAAGCTGTTTTATGGTACACGCTTGATACATTTTTACGTGCGTTTCCTGATATTGAGATAATCCTTGTATTGCCTGAACAGCATATCAACAATGGTAAAAATATCATTGCATCATTTAAAGATGAAGGCAGCCGCATACATATTGTTGTAGGTGGTGATACCAGGTTTCATTCAGTGCAAAGCGGCTTACAGGAAGTAAAAGAAGAGTCCATAGTTTTTGTGCATGATGCTGTTCGTTGCCTGATTTCAGTACCTTTAATTCTCCGTTGTTATAAAGATGCAATAGACCATGGTAGTGCTATTCCTGCAGTGGCTGCTACCGACAGCATACGTATATTAAACCATTCCCATCATCATGTTGCAGAAAGAAAAGATGTGCGCATCATTCAAACCCCACAGACATTTTTAAGCCATATAATTTTACCAGCATTCAAACAAGAGTATAAAGATTCTTTCACTGATGAAGCAACAGTAGTAGAAGCAAATGGTGAAAAAGTTTTTTTAACTGAAGGCGAATATGACAACATTAAAATCACACGGCCGATTGATATGATGATTGCAGAAAAAATTCTTGAAGAAAGGTCAGCGTTTAAACAGTTGTAAAATTTTCGGAAGTGAATTAAAATGAATCCGCGTGTAAGGTTGGTTGATAGCTCCAAAACTTTTATAAAAATGTGCCACACCTGGAATATCAGAGCCCTCAAAATCAAATAACCATCCTGTTTGTGAAAATTCTTTTATAATGCTGTCATGCAATGCATGGCCCGCATGCAGGTTTCTTCCTTCAGTAGTAGTACAGGAAATTATATTGTACAACCGTGATTTACCTTTCAGCAATAAATTTATTGCGACAGTGGTACCGGCATTTTTTATTTTACGCACAACCAGGTTGTTTTCTTTTTCTTTTATTAAACAGAAATCAAAAAGCCTCCTGTAATCTGCTTCACTGATATGCGGGAATCGTTGCCCGTACATCTGGTGGTAAAGATTGATAGCTTCATCTGCACCAGCTTGAATATAATCAAATGAATAGCTTTGTGCTTTGGTTAAATCTGCTTTCAGTTTATCAGAATAAAATAATGAAGTGGATTCGTAATTGGAGGCAAGCGATAAAGTAAAATTGTTGCAAACTTTTCCAACACTGATTTTGTTTTTATAATTGAAAGCATAATCACCATACCTGGTTATTCTCTGTAACAATTGAAAACAACCTGCTACAATTTTTTCATTTATATCTTTTCCAAATACACCGGCTTGTTGTAAGAACGGAACTTGATAACAATACTTAATCCCAAACTTTTTACGCCAGGGAACGGGCATGATAAAATCATAATCATTAACCACAATAGCATCCCAGTTATCACATATGGTATTTAAAAAATCAGTAGAAGAATAAATCAGTGCATTAGTTGAAGACTTCAGGCATTGATCCCATTTTAATTCATCAATTTTATGAGAAGCAATGATCTGTAATTGCATATTCAATTGGGATAGTTGATGAATCACCTGCCCTTGCCTAGGAATATTGTTTTTAAACTGTACAACAGGATCTTCATATCAAAGAAAAATGATTTGTTGCGGATATAATCCAGGTCATACTGCATACGATGTATCATATCATCAACACTTGAAGCATAACCAAACTGTACCATTCCCCAGGAAGTAAGACCAGGTTTTACATTTAATAAAAGAGGAAAGTCGCCAGACTGTTGTGCAATGCGCCTGATATAAAATTTTCTTTCCGGCCTTGGCCCGACAAAACTCATTTCTCCTTTTAAAATATTCAACAACTGTGGCAGTTCATCCAGTCTCCATTTACGCATTATCCTCCCCCATTTTGTTATCCTCATATCATATTTTGAAGATAATGCAGGTCCGTTTTTTTCTGCATCCGGGTACATTGACCTGAACTTATATATTGTGAATTCTTCACCTCTAAAGCCTATCCTTTGCTGGCTAAAAATAATTTTACCTTTTGAAGAAAGCCTTGTGATTAATGCGATCAATAAAAACAATGGAGACAAAACTAAAAGCCCGGTAAGAGATAAAATAACATCAAAAAATCGTTTAAAAAGGTTTTGTTTTGCTGGTGCTATATCTGTTGTTGAAACGCCAATACTATTGGCTGTGGAATTGCCAAAGTTTACAGCAGGCAGGTGGAGTGTTTCAACATTTTGCATATATAAAAAACTTAGGCAAATTTAGGTACGTTATTTATTTTTTCTAAAATCCTATGTGCTACTTCCATTGCAAGGTAACCATCAATTTCATTCACTGCTGTGTTTTTATTTTCATTAATGGCATCAACAAACGATTGCAATTCTTCTTTGATAGCATTCACCGGTTCTGCCACCGGATTTATTATTGCAAGCGTTTTATTTCCATGCGGTGTTTCAATATCAAAGTTGAATGCATCACCATCTTCCGGTGATTTCAATTTGATAATCTCTGTTTTCTTTTCCAGGAAATTGATACCAATATAAGCATCTTTCTGAAATAACCTCATTTTGCGCATCTTCTTCATACTAATCCTGCTGCTGGTCAGGTTAGCTACGCAACCATTATTAAACTCAATACGCACATTGGCAATATCAGGTGTATCAGTCATAACTGCAACGCCGCTCGCAGAAATATTTTTTACATCACTCTTAACTAATTTTAAAACAATGTCAATATCATGAATCATCAGGTCGAGAATAACACTCACTTCAGTGCCACGTGGATTAAACTGTGCCAACCTGTGCACTTCAATAAACATCGGGTTGAGTGCAATATTTTTTAAAGCAAGAAATGCCGGGTTAAATCTTTCCACATGGCCTACCTGGAATTTCACACCTGCCTCTTTCACCATCTCAACAATCTGCTTTCCTTCATCCAGGGTATCTGCCATTGGTTTTTCTACAAAAACATGTTTACCTTTTTTTATTGCGGCCTGGCATAAATTAAAATGCATGGTCGTGGGCGCAACTATATCAACAGCATCACATTTATCCAGCAACTTGTCAATTGCAGTGAACCTTTTTAAACCATATTGGCCTTCAGCTTCTTTTGCTGCAGCATCATTTGGGTCATAAAAACCAACTACCTGGACACCTTCAATTTCCATCCAGTTATTCAGATGAAATTTACCTAAATGACCGACCCCGAAAATGCCAACGTTTAGCATAAAAAAAATTTGCGCGAAGATACAGTGGTTTGCTGTTTATCTATTTTAAACAAAAGAACAGTTGTTGATAATTATTGGCTATCAGAAACATTTTAACAGAATTGCTAATATATGATCTAATAAGGCAACTAAAATTCATGTCGAAATGTTTATTGTTCTCCGAATTTAAGAGGTCATTTGATTGTTATTATTTTCCCATTGCAGCAAGCTTCATTTCAACAGCAGTGGCATGACCCACATATTTTTCAATCTGTTTTTCAACTAAAATAATTACTGGTGTGAGAATGACAGCCATGGTGAATTTATAAATATAATTCATAGTGCCTACTGCAAATATTTCTGCCCATGTCCAGTTACTACCCAACTTAAAAGCAATTGCTAAAACAATGAAACTGTCAACGAGTTGAGAAACAACTGTAGAGCCCGTTGCCCTTAACCAGATTTGTTTTTCACCAGTAGCTCTTTTGATGCGGTGAAATACTGTTACATCTACTAACTGGCTCACAAGAAATGCTGTTAAACTACCGATGATAATCCATAGACCCTGTCCGAAAATACCGTTGAATGCTGTCTGCATATTTTCAATACCCTTCGTATTACCGGATGAAATCCAGAAATCTGCTGGTGGAATATGAATGCTTGAATAAAACATGATGAATGCATAACTGATTAAAACAATTGCAGTGTAACTGATTCGCCTTACAGCTTTCGGTCCAAAATATTCATTCACTATATCAGTCATTACAAACTCCAAAGGCCACAACAAAACACCACAGGTTAAATTAAAAGACAAACCGGACTCTCCAAACAAACTGAAGTTGGCAGGCTGCCAGCCAAACAATTTTTCCAAAGAAAAAATCTTCATGCCGATACATTCTGCAATCAGCGCATTGGCAACAAAAAAAGCAGTGAACCCGATAAACAGTTTTGCAGGTTTATCTTTTAGTATATGGTTAATCATGCAGTATAAAGAAAAAATAAAATTGAGCAATAAAGAAAACAATATTGGTATATAACAACCATAACGGAACCTTCCTGGTGCGAATACGGGAAATTAAAATTAATGCCATCACAAAACTCACCAGGTTCACCAATATGGCTGACCATCCTAAAATGATTGATAATTCAATGATGGGTTGCGGAATATATTTCGGCGCAGTTGAATACCGCATCACCATACAAATCAAAAAACAAATATTGCAGATAAAAGCAATTTTAAATAATAACCTCAACCGACTGGAATTTTCTTTCACAACGGTTATTTCATTTTCAATCTGCTGTGGCTCCATGCGATAAAAGTAAAACGAATTGGGTTTTTAATGCAACAATTTATAAACAGTCTTTTCAAAGATCATCCGTTCATCAGGCATTGCACATTATTTATAACATATCATTGTTGATTAATAATTACTTCAATTAGCTTTGCCGCCCTTTATGCAATTACAGGTAGAAATAAGTTACAGGCAAATATTAAAAATAGCAATGCCTATTGCTGCTTCTATCCTCGTGCCCAACATCAACTTTATTACCAATAATATTTTTCTCGGGCATTTAAACGAACAGGCTTTAGCTGTTGCAGGCATTACCGGTGTTTACTACCTGGTGTTTGGTGTGATGGGTTTTGGTTTGAGTAATGGTTTGCAGGCTGTCATGAGCCGCAGGGCCGGTGAAAATAAATCTCATGAGATTGGGATGTTGTTTTTACAGGCAGTCCGTATTTCATTAGCACTTGCCATCTCCGGAATTTTAATAACAAATTTTATAGCACCTGTCATTTTAAAATATTCATTGCACAGCCAGCAGGATATTGAAATGGCAATTTCATTTTTACGTATCCGTATCTGGGGGTTGCCATTTTTATACATCTATCAAATGCGCAACGCTTTATTGATAAGTATCAATCAAAGCAGGTATTTAATAATCGGTACGCTTGCAGAAACAGTAGCAAATATTTTTTTCGACTATGCATTTATATTCGGCCACTTTGGTTTTCCTGAAATGGGTTTTAATGGCGCTGCTTATGCTTCAATCATTGCAGAGATTACAGGGCTTGTTACTATATTCAGTGTCATCCATTTTAAAGGCATCAGTAAAAGCACAGGCCTGTTTAAAAATAAAAAGCTTGATAATAAATCCATCAAACTTATTTTGGAGCAATCAATGCCTATTATCCTGCAGTTTGCCATCAGTGTAGGTAGTTGGGAATTTTTTTATATCCTGATTGAACACCACGGCACACAAGACCTTGCCATTTCAAATATCATGCGTAACCTGTTTGGTTTATTCGGATGTTTTGCCTGGGCATTTGCATCTACCACCAACAGCATGGTGAGTAATGTAATCGGGCAAAATCTTGAACATCGTATCAAAGAATTATTGTATAAAATCACGAGGCTGGGTTTATTATTTTCCTGCAGTATAGCCTTGCTCATCAATATTTTTACCAGGCTTTTTTTAAGCGCTTATGGGCAGCCTGACGATTTTATTGATGCAGCTATCCCTGTTGCAAGAATTATTTCATTGGCATTAATACTACAATCTGTTGCATCAATATGGTTGAATGCAGTTGTGGGCACTGGTAACAGCAGGAGAAATCTTATTGTAGAAATCGTGGCTATTTTCCTGTATTCAGTTTATGTTTATTTCGTGCTTGAATATTTTCATCTTTCCATCAGAATAGGTTGGATGAGTGAATGGCTTTACTGGATTGCGATATTTATACCATCTTACTGGTACTTGCAAAGCAATAAATGGAAAGGAAAGAAAATTTAAATTCTCATTTTGTTTAAAATCTTTTTTGCCTTTCAACAAAACTTTGGTGGCAAAAATTTTTACCAGCAATTATCTTTACTCTTTTTACAGTACCTGAATTATGACAGAAAGTTATTTTGAAGACAAAACATTTGAAAAAAAAGACATCAAAGGTAAACAACTGTTACAAGGTGAATATGAAAATTGCAACTTTAACGGATGTGATTTATCGGAATCTGATTTTTCAGAAATTATTCTTATCGAATGCATATTCACAGGTTGCAACCTAAGCCTTGTAAAATTAAATAACACTACTTTCAGGGATGTACAGTTTATCCGTTGCAAGATGCTTGGACTAAATTTTGAACAATGCAGTGGGTTTGGTTTAGCTTTCAGTTTTGATGATTGTATTGTAAACAATTCCAGTTTTTACCAAACAAAAATTAAGAAAACAAAATTTGCAAAAACGCAGTTACACGAAGTTGATTTCACTGATTGCGACCTCGGTCATTCTGTTTTTGATAACTGTGATTTGATGAATGCAAAATTTGAAAATACTAATCTTGAAAAAACTGATTTCAGTACATCATTTAATTATATCATTGACCCGGAAATTAATAAAATAAAAAAAGCAAAGTTTTCTCTGCCTGCAGTAACCGGCCTGTTAAACAAATATGACATTGAGATAAAATAAATGAAAGAAATTATTTGCATCAATAATAAAAACATCACTGTAAAATTTAAAGAACACAGTTTACATGTATTTGCTGATGCAGAGTTAAAATCATTACTCTCTCAAAAAACAGCAATTGTAACAGATGAACTGGTGGAAGCAATCTTATTAAAATACTGTTCATTATTCAATACAGATTTTACAGTAAGTAGAAATTCATTAGCTGTAGAAATATGGGGCCATGTTTATGCAGACAAATTGATGATAGCATTACAGTCGATTGCAGTTTTTGGATTCCTGAAAAGATTGATTGAAAGATTTAAAAAAAGGTTTGAGAAAATTGATATTGGTGAAAAGGGGCATGATTATAACAGGTTTCTTTGGGATTTTTTATCAAAATTCAAAACCCGGATTGCAAAACTTTTGCCAAAGTAGTTTTCTAATTCTGATACTATTATCATGCAAATGAAAATCATTATTAAATGCTTTTCATAATTCAGTAATGATCTTTATATTTGCAGCCCTCAAAAGGATATGGCCCCGTAGCTCAACTGAATAGAGCATTTGACTACGGATCAAAAGGTTTCAGGTTTGAATCCTGACGGGGTCACAAAGCCTTGCACTATGTGCGGGGCTTTTTTGTTTGGTAGCATGCAAGTATGCTTGCAAATGCGGACAAACAAAAAAGACCAACGAGCGCAGCGAGGAATGGCTTTGAGTAAGGCCAATGCGAAATGGATCATTTTTTTAAATAATCCTGACGGGGTCACAAAGCCTTGCACTATGTGCGGGGCTTTTTTGTTTGGTAGCATGCAAGTATGCTTGCAAATGCGGACAAACAAAAAAGACCAACGAGCGCAGCGAGGAATGGCTTTGAGTAAGGCCAATGCGAAATGGATCATTTTTTTAAATAATCCTGACGAGGTCACAAAGCTTTGCACTGTGTGCAGGGCTTTTTTGTTTGGTAGCATGCAAGTTTGTTTACTTGCAAATGTGGACAAACAATAACTCAAATACCGCACTGCATAATTTAAACTAATTCTTTTTGGGTATTCATCACATTGGCATTTCTTAAACGGGAATTTTCAGCAACATGTAATTTATAAGGACGATTAAATGCTTCCTGTGAAACCTTAAAATAAACAGCAAGTTTCCTAATGACTTCTTTGGAAAGCCCCTTTTTGTAATTCAGAATATCTGAAACATAACCTTTACTTATTCCAAGTATTTCTACCAAATCTTTTGCTTTAAGATTATGCTCTTTAATGAAAGAATGGAGTAACTGAACCGGGTCTGATTCTTGAGTTAAAATATGTTCCGAATCCCACTTTTCAATAAGCAGTGTAAGTAAAGCGATTTCATCTTTTGTATTTTTATCCTTAACATCGGAGCATACAAGTTGTTCTAAAATATTACAGTATTCTTTATACTGTTTTTTATTTGCAATCACTCTATATTTTAATATTTCCATTTTACAGAAATTTAGTATTAATAAACATGTACTTTAAATTGCTCACCAACTTTACAGAGTTTGTCATATGCTGCATGTGTTCCAATCCAACAAATAAAAATATGTATCTGTTTATCCCCAAAAGCATATTTCGCAATCATCCTGTAATTATTACCCCCTATATCAAAAACAACTCTGTTCGAACCTTTTCCCAACAAGTCTGCACTTGGAAAAGTTATCTGAATATCTGCAGGAGTATCCCAATTTACATATTTCAGTTTTGTTAGCCATTCATCAAAAGAAACCCTGCTTTGAGCGTTTTGCCTTTTAAATTCTTCAATTGTTTCTTTTCTTATTAAATGAACTTTCATAGCGAAGATATTTCTTTTTATTTAAGTTCACTTTTTGTGAACATAAATTACCTGTTAAATTTTGTAAAGATTCAATAATGATTTTATTACTGCATATCAAAAAAGTCACCACAAACAGAAAAGCCTGATTAATCTTATGATCAATCAGGCTTTTGCTATCTTTTGGCGGAGGGAGAGGGATTCGAACCCCCGGACCTGTTACAGTCAACGGTTTTCAAGACCGCCTCATTAAACCGCTCTGACATCCCTCCGGCGCAAAAATAAGGTTTGAAATGTATTATCAAAATAATAATACGCCGTTTTATTTTTTTTGTAAATCCAAACGCAACCACTTGTCATCAATTCTCTCCAAACAAAAATCATCCTGCTTATTTTTGCAGTTCTTCATGAAACATCTTTCAGCGCTTAATCAATATTTCTGGAAATACAGGGTCCGTTTTCTGCTCGGTATTTTTTTCGTAGTTGCATCCAACTATTTTTCTGTGATGGCTCCTGAAGTTACAGGTTATGTAGTGAGCCAGGTGCAACAATACCTTTCACATCAACCAATGAAAATAAGGGAGAATTATTCTTCATCTGTTCAGGTGCTGATTAACTGGTTACAACATTTTGATTTCAGCAAGATTGTTTTAATCAGCAGTATTTCGATATTAGTATTGGCATTGCTGCGTGGCATCTTCATGTTTATGATGCGGCAAACTTTAGTAGTAATGAGCCGGCATATCGAATATGATTTGAAGAATGCTATTTACAAACATTATCAACAACTGGATTTAGGTTTCTTCAAAACGCATAGCACCGGCGATATGATGAACAGGATTACAGAAGATGTAAGCCGTGTGAGAATGTATGCAGGCCCTGCAATCATGTACACTGTGAACCTGTTGGCATTGATAATTCTTTGTTTGGTTAATATGCTGCGTAAAGATTTTAATCTCACTTTAATTGTGATAGCGCCATTGCCCATTCTTGCTATTACTATTTATATTGTTAATACTGTCATTCATAAAAAAAGTGAAAAGGTGCAGGCATTGTTGTCCGACCTTACAACCAATGCACAGGAATCTTATTCAGGTATCAGGGTAATAAAATCATTTGTACAGGAAAAAGCTATGCTTGGTTTTTTCAGCCGTAACAGCGAAGCTTATAGAAAAAATGCAGTAAGCCTGGCAAAAGTTGAAGCCATCTATTTTCCCAGTATGACATTGTTGGTTGGCTTAAGCACCTTGCTCACTATTCTGATAGGAAGTAAAATGGCAATTACCAATCCTGATAAAGTTGGGATAATTGTTGAGTTTGTGATTTATATTAATATGCTGATGTTCCCTGTGAGCGCAATCGGCAGTGTAGCCAGTATGGTGCAAAGAGCTGCTGCATCACAAAAAAGAATCAATGAATTTTTAAATACCAAACCATTAGTAAATAGCAAGGATAATGCTTATAATGGTGCATTGGGTGGAAGTGTGATATTTAAAAATGTAAGCTTTACTTATCCTCATACTGGTATTAAAGCATTGAAGAACCTGTCATTTGAAGTTAAACCCGGTGAGAAAATTATGATATTGGGGAAAACAGGAAGCGGCAAATCAACCATTGCGCAAATGCTCTTACGTTTTTATGATCCTGATGAAGGCGCAGTATTTATCGGCGATCAAAATATCCGCAACTTAGATTTAAACACACTCAGAAATTATATCAGCTATGTTCCCCAGGATGTTTTTCTGTTCAGTGATTCTGTTATCAATAATATCCGTTTTGGCATAAATGGAAATGAAGCTGGAGCAGATGTAAAAAAATATGCTGCTTATGCTGCCATAGACAATGAAATTAATACCCTGGATAAAGGTTATGAAACATTAGTGGGTGAACGTGGTGTTACATTGAGTGGCGGCCAGAAACAAAGGGTTTCAATTGCGAGGGCATTATTAAAAGAAGGGGCAGTAATGTTGCTGGATGACAGCCTCAGCGCTGTTGATGCCAAGACAGAACACAGGATTGTTGACAACCTGAATACATTTCTACAAAACAAGACAACGATCATTATTACCCACAGGATTTTCCGTTCCATCCAATTTGATAAGATACTGATAATGGCTGATGGTGAGATTATTGAATCAGGGACGCACGATGAACTGATAGCTAAAGATGGCTACTACTCTGAGCTATATGCCCTGCAATTGAGTGAGGAAAAAGCATCCTGATTATTTTTCATAGAAATTTTGGTAATTGTAAAACAATATTATATTTGCTCTTTAAGCAACATTGTAAAACCAAACCAAACCAAAGTGGCTTACGAAAATAACGACAAAAAAATGGAAAGCGTTTATAGCAAACGCATTAAAGCAGGAAAAAGAAGGACATATTTTTTTGATGTAAGGGCAACAAGAGGTAATGACTACTACCTCACCATTACTGAAAGCCGCAAACGTTTTAACGACGGTGGATATGACAGGCATAAACTGTTTTTATACAAAGAAGACTTTAATAAGTTTCTTAAGGCATTGAATGAAGCAGTTGATTATGTAAAAACAGACCTCATGCCTGATTTCGATTTCGATGCATTCAATCATGAATATCCTGAAGGTGATGCATCGGCTGCAACAGATGGTTCAGAACTTGAAGTGGAAGTAGAATCAGATGATGCAGCTACAGGCTCCGGTAATTCGGAAGAAGTTGACAAATGGTAAGTAACTACAAATAGGTATCCCTAAAAGGCTGTTTAAACAAACAGCCTTTTTATTTTGTATGATTACCTGTAATTTTCCAAATAAATGAAAAACTTTTGCCTGCTGATAAAACAAATTTGCGTTTCAGGCGTATTGTAACATTAACCCAAAATAATGGTGATGAGATTTATCAAAAAATTTATTTGCAGCCTGTTATTGGTAATGACATGTGCGGTTGCGGCAAATGCACAATTATATAAAATTGACCTTAGCCAGAAAATAAACAAGTCTTCACTTATAATTGAAGGAAAAGTAATTGATCAACATTCATTCTGGAATGATGCGCATACAGTCATCTATACTTCCAATACAATCCATGTATATAAATTATTTAAAGGAAAAATTATTACTGGAAATATTGAAGTTGTAACCCTGGGTGGCACCGTGGGTGACAGGTGCCTCGAAGTAAGCGATGTATTAAGCCTGCGAAAAAATGAAAAAGGGATGTTTTTCCTTCATGAGAATTCTGATGGTTTGATTTCACCTGTTTCCAAAAAATTACTTTTTGATGTGTACAGCAGCAGACAGGGATTTTTAAAATATTCGAAGGATAAGAAAAATGCTACTGCTCCATTCGCAAAATATGATTTACAGTCCTTATACCATGCAATCAAACAAAACACCGGCACCCAGGAACAGATCATTGATAATGATAATACAGGTAGCTCTTCACCAATAGTGGAGGGTGGTGAGGTGAGTAATGGAACAACTGCAATCGCAATAACTTCCTTCTCTCCCACTACTGTTCATGCTGGTGCAATCAATGACGCAACCAATAATATTTTAACTATTAACGGTTCAGGTTTTGGCGATAACCCTTCCGGTTCTGCAGCAGTTGAATTTAAAGATGCCAACAGTGATAATTCCGTACCTGATTATGATGTAGATTACACATCACCATATATAATTTCCTGGACTGATACTAAAATAGTTTTACATGTTCCTGATCGTGCAGCAACAGGTAAGATTGCAGTAGTAGCAAGCGATGGTACTGTGGCAACATCTGCCAGTGCTTTAAATGTTTTTTTTGCAGTATTGGATGCTTTATTCAACCAGACAGTTGGTGTAGATGTTATCAAAGAACCACGATTGATGAATACCAATAATACCGGTGGTTATACCATTCAATATAGTACAAGCACTGATGGTGGAGGAAAAGATTTTTCTTCCTCACCAGCCAAAGCAACATTTGAAAGAGCATTAGCAACATGGAAAGAAATTGCAGGTGCAAATTTCACCGTTGGCGCTACAACAACCATTCAAAAAGTTGAAGATGACCGGGTAAATATTGTTATGTATGATAACAAAAATACAGGCGTACCCAAAATGGCTGATGGTGTACTTGAGTCAACTTATAGCTGGTTCTCTGCCTGTAAACAAGGTAATGCAATACTCAATGCACAAAAAACAGGGTTTGATATAATTATCAGGAATGATGCAGTTTCAACAGGCACTAAAGTGACATTTGAAGAAGGCCCATGCTTCCCTGCAGTGGGTACTTATGATCTTGAAATGATTATTCTGCATGAACTTGGGCATGCACTGAACCTGGCACATATCAACGATGATTATGAAGATGGCGGTAACAGTTATCAATCTATTAACCCTTCCAAATTGATGCATTATTCCATCCTCGATTATGTTGACAGAAGGTCACCGGATGCATCTGCCTACCAGGGTGCATTGTATGAAATCACGCCTGAACATAACACTTATGGTTCATGTGGATTGTTCACCAGTGAAATGACTCCTTTATCAACCATTGTGGTCAGCAATGATGAATGCCCTTCCACTTTTCCATCCACTCAGATTGCAAATAACACAACAGTCGCGATTGATCTCATTCATGCAACGAGTAATAAATTAACCGACCCTTCATTTAAACAGGTTACTTGTAACAATAATGGCACATCAATTACTAACAATGCTTACTATGCTTTTACTACTGGTGCAGAAACAGTTGTTACTTTGGATATTCAAAATTTTACGTTACTTCCTTCTGATCTTTCATCCTGTACAGGAGAAGGTGTCAGGCTTGCTTTGTATGATGTGCAATCCTGTCCTGAAGGTCAAAACTATCCTCAGCCTGTTACCTGTGCAAGTTTTGCTGCAAATGGTGCACTCGAACTTAAAAACCTGCAGGTTAACCATAAATATCTTTTGTATTTCGACGGTATCCGTAACACAAAAGCCAGCTTTAACGTTGTATTCAATAGCGATAGTTCCCTGATTCCGGACAATAACAATATAGAAGTATTAACCTCACCTAACCCGGTGGAAGGTGGTATTTTAAATGTACAACTCAACAATATTTCTTCTGCATCAGTAAACTATCAGTATGTCTTATATGATGCTGTAGGTAAACAAATAGCAACAGGCACCATTACATTAACACAGCCCACAACTAAGTTTCAAATTCAAATGAAAAATAAATCACAGGGAATTTATTTCCTTAGAGTTATAGATGATAAAGGAAATAAAATAGCAACAAAAAAAGTTTTAAATCTCAATTGATTATTAATAACCAGGAATGAAAAAATTACCAAATAAAAATTTTCAATAAGTCTATAAAAATTGTAAAAGGTTGAATTATGAAAGCCCATCAATTTTTGAATTTGAATACCAAGTAATTTTACTCTTGTATCAAAACTTTTGAAACATTGAAAAGTATTTCACCAAAATTTATCAAATGAAACTGCGAAATATAGAAATTATTCCAAGAAATACCGGTACAAATTTGTAATTTTGCAACCCTGTTTGTAATTTGAGTTAAGTTTAACACAGCAAGCAAAATTTTTTCGTATCAGCTTAAATAACAAAGTACAATAAGTATGAGGCAGCTAAAAATTGCTACCCAGATCACCAACCGTGATTCCCAGGCCGTAGAAAAGTATCTGCAGGAAATTTCAAAAATTCCGATGATCACTCCCGAAGAGGAAACCACACTGGCTCAAAGAATCAAGATGGGTGACCAGAGAGCACTGGACAAACTCGTGCAGGCCAATTTACGTTTCGTGGTATCTGTTGCTAAGCAGTACCAGCACCAGGGCCTTTCCCTTAGCGACCTGATCAACGAGGGTAACCTCGGTTTGATAAAAGCAGCCCAGCGTTTCGATGAAACCAAGGGTTTTAAATTCATCTCATACGCTGTATGGTGGATCCGCCAGTCTATCTTACAGGCGTTGGCAGAGCAGGGCAGATTGGTCCGCTTGCCTCAAAACAAAATTGGCACCTACAACAAAGCAAATAAAGCCTACATGGCTTTTGAGCAGGAACATGAACGTGAACCCTCAACTGAAGAATTGAGTGAAATTCTTGAGATGAGCGAAACCGAAATCAACAACATTTTCCAGAGCAACACCCGCCACACTTCTCTCGATGCACCTGTGCATGAAGCAGAAGATGTAGCAATGGGAGATTTACTGGAAGGTAGCGATGATACGGATGAAGACGTGATGAAAGATTCTTTACGCGAAGAAATCAAACGTGTATTGAAATCTTTGAGTCCGCGTGAAGCAGAAATTGTAAACGCATATTTTGGCCTTGAAGGTGAAAATGGTGTAACCATTGAGCAGATAGGAATGAAATATGACCTTACAAAAGAACGCATCCGCCAGATAAAAGAAAGGGCTATCAAACGCTTACAAAAAGCACGTTACAGCAGTTCGCTCAAATCTTATTTAGGATAACTCTCCTACTCACTAAGAGGAGAAATAAAAAAGCTTTAAAAGCCGCCGCAAGGTGGCTTTTTTCATTTTATAACTTTATATGGAAATATTGAAATGATTATTTTATTCAGGCTTTTGTATTAACACAATATAATTTTTTTTACAACGGAATAACAAACTTATTGGTCATTAAAATATGAAATACTTATTTATTTTATTTTTTGCACTTTTATCCTGCTCTAAAACCGGAAATGAACATAATTTTATTGTTGCGAAAGTTATAAACAGTTGTCCGGGTTGCCTTGGAAGTTGTGGATGGCAGATAGTGATCAATGACACCCAATATTATCACCCGGACTATCTTCCCCCTGCAGTGAAAAAAGATAATTTATCAGTATTGGTGACTTATTTAACAACAAAAGATACATTTTATTGTGGTGACATTGCATTAATCCCTTACCAGGTATTGCATATTATAAGCATCATGCCAAAATGATGTTTACAAATAAAGAAGCTTTAAAAGCCACCGCATGGTGGCTTTTTTCATTCGCCTGTTTATTGAACACTAATTTCATAGTTATTGTAAAAAAATTATACCTACATAAATTAATTTTCTACTTTTCATACAACCTCTCATCTCTTACATTTGCCAATAACTTATTGAATGAATAAAAAAGAACATCAACAGGCTTTCAGGCTGCTTAAAAATTTATTGATACTTGTTGTTCTTTTTTTTGTTGTGGACAGGCTGCTTGGTTTATGGCTCCAACATCGTTTCAAAAACGTACCACAGGGTGATATAAAAACATTTGCACATAGCATTACCAATCCCTCTGAAGATATTTATATCTATGGCAGTTCCCGCGCACTACACGGCTATGATTGCAATGAATTTACCAAAGTGCTGGGGTATTCCTGTTTTAATAATGGAAAACAAAATTCTACTATTCTTTATCATGATCTGATATTAAATGAAATGCTGAAAAAGCATGTTCCTAAAATTATCATCCTTGATTTTGCGCCCAAAGAATTAAGCTGGGGTGAAGCCAGTAACAGTAAAACAGTTTTGGCCAATACAATTTTACCCTATACTATTCATGATTCCGCATTTGCTGCTATTGCCAAAGAACAATTTCCAAAAGAATATTATAAAGCACAACTTTCATGGCTTTATGCTTACAAGGAATCTATCCCTGCTTTATTCAATACAAGAAAAGAAGGTGATGATGAAATTAATGGTTATCGTCCATTGATTGGTTCTAAAGCAAGAAATACACCAATGAATTACGGAAATGAAACAGAACAGACTGACTCTTCAGCAGAACAGGCATTTAACGCATTCGTTAAAACTATTGCAGATAAGCATATCAGGCTTTATGTAATAATGTCGCCAATCTTTGTAAAAAAATATGAGACAACACCATCTGTTGAATATGCAAAATCAGTTTTGAAAAAATACAATATCCCGTTTTGGAATTATGCTTTTGATACTGCATTTTACAAGCATGAATATTTTTATGATTACATTCATCTTAATGCAGAGGGCGCCAGGTTGTTCTCAGAAAAAATAGCAGAAAGAATTAAACAGTCTGAAGATTCAGTCAATACTCATCTTCATTAAACAGGAAATCTTCCTGGCTTGGATAGTCTGGCCAGATATCTTCAATGCTTTCATATACCTCACCTTCATCCTCCAGTTCCTGCAGGTTTTCTACCACTTCAATTGGCGCACCGGAACGAATTGCATAATCTATCAATTCATCTTTTGTGGCGGGCCAGGGCGCATCTTCCAAATAGCTGGCTAACTCTAAAGTCCAAAACATAGCCTTTCAAATTTTGCGCAAATGTAAGAGTTGCAGCGAAATAACCAAATTCAAGTTTCTCTCCATTGTTGACTACCACTAAAAACTGATTAATTTGCTGAATTGATACTATTTATCCCATCTTTGAAGCAATATTTATTTTGGTAAATTTTCATAAAATTTTTAAATAAAATTTCCTGTTGGAGGACGGAATACTAAATGCTTACAGCAAAAAATATTAAGAAGAAATACGGACAGGTTGAAGTACTAAAGGGCGTTGACCTTGAAATCAGGAATGGAGAAATTGTTAGTATTGTTGGTTCTTCAGGAGCAGGTAAAAGCACTTTACTCCATATACTTGGTACGCTTGATGCTCCTGATAATGGAGAAATTTTTCTCAACAATATTGCTTTGCATCAATTAAAAGGTAAAAAGCTGGCAGACTTTCGAAATCATCATATCGGATTTGTTTTCCAGTTTCATCATTTACTTCCTGAGTTTTCAGCTTTGGAAAATGTTTGCATTCCTTCCTGGATTGCGGGCAACAGTAAAAAACAAACTGAACAAAAAGCAATTGAACTACTCAACACTTTAGGTTTGAATGAAAGAATTCATAATAAACCAAACCAACTCAGTGGTGGAGAACAACAACGTGTTGCTGTGGCCCGTGCCCTCATCAATAAACCGGATATTGTTTTTGCAGATGAACCAACAGGTAACCTGGATTCAGTACATGCCAGGGAATTGCATAACCTTTTTATACAGTTGCGCAAAGACTTTAAACAAACATTTTTAATTGTTACTCACAATGAAGAAATGGCACAAATGAGCGACCGGATATTACACATGAAAGATGGAAAGATTGTGCAATAAATTCGCATTAATGTTTTTTTGTTGAATTGATTTTTCTTCTGGTTAAATTTTTCTACTCAGAATTTTTCTACCACCATCATTCACACAATTCATCCGGAAAAAAATAATTGCAGCTGAAAAAACTGTGAGGATGCCAATGAAAAGAATAGATGCATTGATGCCTAACGCATCTGCAATGATGCCTGTGAGAATAGCGCCGATAGCATAACCAAGATCTCTCCACAACCTGAAAACACCAATACTTTTTGCCCTGTCTTCGGGGTGTGTATTGTCTGCGACAGTTGCGAGGAAAGTTGGATACACCATTGCAGTTCCAAAGCCCAGCAACACTGACAGGATGATAAAATAAAACATACTGTTAGCCATTAAAAAACCAATCAATGCAACACCCTGCACCATCATACCTGTAAAGAGTAAATCTTTTTTACAAAAAATATCAGCCATCTTTCCTGTAAACAATTGTCCTATGCCCCACACTGCAGGATAGATTGCGGTTACAATTCCAATCTCTGCGATGTTGAAACCTTTACCCGCCAGCAGAATTGGAAAAATGCCCCATGCCATACCATCATTAAGATTATTGATTAAACCTGCTTGTGATACAGAGCTGAGATTTTTATTATGAAGAGTTGTATCCCAGAAAATATTTTTGAGTTTGGGAGTTGCACTTGTTGTTGTTTCAACAGAAACGTGGTGCCTTGTATCTTTAACAAGCAACCAACTTGAGAAGAATCCAAGGATTGATAATACAATACCAACATAAAACGGATAAGGGCGCAAACCATATTCAGAGGCAATCCATCCAGTAAGAAAAGCAATCAATGCGAGTGCGAGATAACCTGAAAATTCATTCAACCCCATCGCCAACCCTCTTTGTTTTTCACCAACCAAATCAATTTTCATCACCACTGTGCTGCTCCATGTTAAACCCTGGTTGATGCCTAATAAAACATTGGCAGCAACGATATAATTCCAGTTGCTGGCATACATTAAAATAAATGGAACAGGGATACCGAAAAGCCAACCGATAGTGAGTAAATTTTTTCTTCCTGCTTTGTTGGCTAATGCACCCGTAAAATAATTGGTGCAGGCTTTTACAATCCCGAAGACAATGATGAATGAAAGTATAGCAGTCTTTGCAGCAATATGAAACTCATCTTCGGCAATGCGTGGTAGGATACTTCTTTCAAGCCCAACCATGCCACCAACAAACGCATTGATGATGATGAGTAAAGTAAATTGTTTCCAGTTTTCTTTTAAGCCTAACTTAACTTCCATAATATCTCTTTACATATTTCAAGTAAGGCTTGTTTATTTTTTTTCAAGATTTTTTAAAACTTTCATCAGGTTCTCTCCATGCAAATCTTTTGCTTCAATTTCTCCACTTCCATCAATAAGAAAATTATAAGGTATTCCTTCAAGGCCATATAATTTAGCAGGCGCTGAATTCCAGAATTTCAAATCACTCACCTGTGGCCAATCAATACCGAATTTGTTGATGGCATTTATCCAGTTTTCTTTTTTACTGTCAAGAGAAACTCCATAAATAGTAAAACCATCTGCATTGGTAAATTTTGCATGCTGATATTTCTGATAAATTGTTTTTAGTTCAGGTTGTTCTTTCAGGCATGGCGCACACCAGCTTGCCCAGAAATCTATCAAAACAATCTTACCTTTTAATGATGATAGTGCAATTGAATCACCATCGGGGTTGGGTAAATTTATATCAGGCGCTTTTGTGCCAATATCCAAACCAACATCTGTTGCAGCCTGTGCAAATGAACTTGCTGCTATAAATAAAAAACAAATTGAAATAAAAATTTTTCTTGCAAGGTTCATCATTTGTATCATTCATTTATTGCATAACCATGGTCAATCCAATCGGTTTTTAAATTGTGAGGAAGATTTAAAAGCATAGCGTGATTGAATTTCATTTCATTCAACAATTTAAAAGCAGGACGAACATTCGGGCAACGTTCAAAAGGGCAACACCCACAATAGATAACAATTTCACGGTCTTTATTTTCTGAAGATAAAATCTGTTTGAGCTTAGAAAGATTTTCTGATTCACTGGCAGGTCCTGCATCCACAGAAGTCTTGATTAATGCAGACGGCCCAACACAGATGATGAGCGGTTTATCAGCAGCATTTGAATTGATGATACTATCTAATGCAGCAGGTGAAATTAACTGGTCTGCTCTCCAGGGTTCTGTCTTTTGTGAAAAACCGGGTTGCATAAATGCAATCAAAATCAAAGCAGCAAGTAAGAATCTTAATCTGAATTTCATGTATTTTATTTTTTAATCACGAACTTATATTATTCCAATTATAATTGGATGATTACAAATTTCTGTATAAAAAATTTAATTGCAACATTCACTTCCACAACAACTCCTTTCTTCTCCAGGTTTTTCTGCATACACTGTTATACTCCTGATGGCAACACCTGAATTCTTAAAGACATTTAATTGTTCTGCAGAAAGATATTGTTGCAAGATGTCATCTGGGATAACGATAGCTTTATCCTTTTGAATGGTAATTTGTTTGAAGCCTGCAGCTTCAATTTTCAGGAGGTAATCTCTTTTTTGAATAGCGCCGGATACACAACCTGCATACATTTCAGCAGCTTGTTTTATTTCTTTTGGTAATTCACCATCCAGGACTATATCTGAAATTGAAAAATGTCCACCAGGTTTTAATACCCTGAAAATCTCACGCATCACTGCATCTTTATCGGGCACAAGGTTAAGTACGCAATTGCTTACAATCACATCTGCCGTATTTGAACTAACCGGCATTGTTTCAATATCACCCTGCCTGAATTCAACATTATTAAAACCCAATGTTTCTGCATTTTTTCTCGCCCTGTCAATCATTGCCGGTGTAAAATCAATACCGATTACTTTACCTGATTCACCGGTTTCATGTCGTGCGATAAATGCATCATTACCTGCACCACTGCCCAGGTCTATTACCACATCACCCTTTATTATTTTAGCAAACTGTGTGGGCAAACCACAACCTAAACCTAAATCTGCATCCGGGTTATATCCTTCAAGGTTTGTATAATCATCGTTCATGATATTATACACTTCATCGCTGCAACAACCCGAGCCGCAACATGCACTTTGATTGACTTCTTTCTCCTGTAAAGCTATTTCACTGTATTTCTGCTTTACCATCTCTTTTATTTGTTCCTGTGTTTTCATAATATTTTTTTTATTGATTATGATTTTAAAATATTTACATAATGCCCGGTTACTGTTTTTTCAGCAAGCATATTTTGTAATCGTATTATTACGATAATCTATTTTAAAAAAAATCAGCAACAGCTTTTACTTTCGCTGATGCTGCTGAAAAACTTATCCAGCCATGATTTAGCAGCCATCCATTCTTTTTCATCTATGCAATAACAAACTTTGGCGCCTTCTATTTCACCTTTAATCAATCCTGACTCCTTTAATTCTTTTAAATGCTGTGATACCGTGCTTTGCGACAGTGGCAACTCCTCTACAATATCACCACACATACAATTGTTATTTTTTAAAAGAAACTGAAGTATAGCCACCCTCGCCGGGTGAGCCAAAGCTTTTGCATATTTTGAAATGCGGTTATGCTTTACTGAAAATTCTTCCTGTTTTCCTGCCCCCATAATATTAATCGCAATATTACGATAAATAAATTTCCTGCAAAATTTATTTGCAGGAAATTTATTCAATTATTTTATTCTGAATCTCACCCCGCCATAAAACATCCTGCCTGTCAAAGGCCCCCAAATCATGGACGCATCAAAATATTTACTAAAAGGTTCATCGGCGGCAATGATGGCATTTTCCTGGTAGAAGTTGGTAATGTTTTCTGCCCCAAAATAAACATCAACAATATTTTTCTTGCCAAAACTTTTTGTAACCTGTGCATTCATTAATGTATAAGCAGGAGAATAATCAGCCCTTTGATATTCTTGCGGGTTCACCTGTGTTGAAGGTAAACGTTTCCTGCTGTTATAACTGATGGTATAATCAAACTTCCAGCTATTGATACTATATTCGAGATTAGCAAAAGCACGGTTCTTTGAAGTGAATGGTTTTTGTAAAAGCACAGAATCATAAGTTGTTTTTACATCAAAAAAACGATAAGCCAACCTGACATCCAATTTTTGAACAGGAATGAATGACAACTCTGCCTGCAAACTGTTGGAATAAGATTTTCCTTCCAGGTTATAAAATTTTATCTCCCTTGCATTTTCCAGGTCAACAACAACCTGGTTGGTAAAATCATTCCTGTAAAAGTCAACAGCAGCAGAAGCTGAACGATTAAACAACCTGAATTTCTGGTCAATGCTAATGCCTTTGTTCCAGGCTATTTCAGGTTTCAAACCATAAGCACCTTTTGCAGATGATGCAACTATTTCAATCATCCTTGCACTTGCAAAGACACCATTGTTTTCTGCGAAAATATTTGCTGTTCTTTGTCCGCGCCCTGCACTCAACCTGATAGTGGTTGATTTAAATGGTGCATACCTTATGTTTAATCTCGGTGTAGTAAACCAACCGTATAAATTATTATGGTCTTCACGCAAACCTGCAACTACATCGAAGTTGGGCAACGGAGACCAGGTGTATTCAAAAAATGCACCGGGTACAATTTCAGTGCGTTTATATGCAGCGCTGTCAAGGGTTTCATCATATTTATCATACATGAAGCTGAGACCTGTCCTGAATTTATGAATCGTTGTATTGATGATGGACTGATAAATCAAATTAGCATAAAAATTCTGCTGGTGTGCATTGTATGTTGTGAAGCCAAAATATGAATCCTGTTGATGGTTATATGCAGAAATCTGCAGACCGATGCTTTTATATTTTTTCTGCGGAAAAACATAACCTATTTTTCCAAAACCTTCAATACGGTTTGTGCGGATACCTAAACCATAATGATTGGTTGTGAATTTATCTGTTGACTGATTGAAATCAACTTCACCTCCTGTTTTATCATCATTCAGATATTTTATTCCGAACTGTGACATGAGGCCTTTTGCATTATCAAAACTCCAACGGTTTTCTACTGTAAATAAATTACCTGCAGGTAAATCACGAAAACCATCATGGTTCATGTCCACATTTTTGTTAGCAAGAAAATTATCATGTAACAACAAAGCAGTTGACCATTTCTCATTTACTTTCTGAGCGAGATTAAGATTTAAATCTGTTTTTCCAAAACTATTCACATAAGCATTGGCAAAAAGTTTTTCTGCAGTTTGTGGCTTCTTTAATTCAACGTTTATCTGGCCAGCTATGCTTTCAAAACCATTGGCAACAGAGCCAGTGCCTTTACTGAGTTGCATACTTTCTATCCATGTGCCGGGTATATAATTCAATCCCTGTGCAATAGCAAGTCCTCTTGGCCCGGGAAGATTTTCTACTGTGAGCTGTGTGTAAATACCTGCAAGCCCAAGCAACTGAATTTGTTTTGAACCTGTGACTGCATCATTGTATGAAACATCAACAGAAGGATTGGTTTCAAAACTTTCACTCAGGTTGCAACAAGCTGCTTTAAACAATTCTTTCTGTGTGATTACATTAGTGCGTACTACATCATTGCTTCTTATAAAACTGGAAGCACCTGATGTGGTAACTTTCACTTCTTTCAACTGACGGTTATTGGCTAAAATTATTTTCAACATATTGCTCGGCATAACTGTGATAGTGTCTGCCTGGTAACCTGTGTAACTTACTACTAACATCTCTCCCGATTTCGGCAAACTGAAAACACCACTCTCATTTGTGATAGTTCCGTTTTTTGTATCAAGCCAAACAACAGAAGCGCCAACAAGTGGTTTAAAATTTCCTGCATTGTCTTCTTCCATCACAACACCTTTGATGGTTTCAGCAGGCTGATTTGTTAATGATGAAGAATCGTTAGAAGGATGTATTGCATGCACATTATCCTGTTCCCTGTATTTACAGCATTCAGGCAAAGCATTATATACTAAATCATCTGCTTTTAAATCTCCCACATCATGGCCAACATCTGCAATTCTTTGCTGTATTTTCTGAATAGTAGTTTTTGCGGGGTCATAAACCAAAGAGAGCATTTTTGTTTCAGCGCTCCAGTTGGCAGATTGCACACCACGACCTATCGCAGCAGCTTCAATTCTTGGTTTGCATAAGGCATCACAGGCGCCACTTACATGGAATGATGTTTTAATCTCATTTTGTGCTTGTGCAGGAAAAACATTTATTAAAAGTGCAAGCACAGTAATATAAAAAAGTTTCATTGAATTAAAATTGTATGTTTTAAAAAATAGAAATACAGGTAAAGATTTTACCTGGAATTTTTCATTAAAACATCCAATCAAATCCTGAAAACGCAATGAGAAATATAACCCGGCACCGAAGCAATTAAAGGTGGTGCATGAAGAATATTTGCAGCAGTATTGCTGAGGTTGAAAATATTATTGACAAAATAATTTGGAAAATCAGCGATGATAAATGTAAATGGTGCAAGCGGTACTGCAACCATATCAGTTGCTACATGCGAGTCATTAACTTTCAGCGATTGGAATTTCACTTTGCAGCAACCATCCTGGTCTTTTACACCTTCAGCTAAGACAAGTTTTACAGACTCGAGCTTTTCACAGCAATAATCTGCTTTAACTGCAAAACCGGTAGTGGATAATGCGTAAATGATTGCAACAAATATGGTGATAAACCTCTTCATTTTACTTTTGCAAAAATAAAAATTTACAGATGCCGGCTTATTTTTTCCTGGCAAAAAGGTGTTAAAGTGAATGCGTAATTTTTATTCCTGATAAATCATTTTTCCCATTTCCATTTAATAATGAATTCAAGAAAAGACCTTAATGTAATACTGTACGTTTAAAAATTCTAATCCTTTTGATATAAACATAACTGGGAAAATTAAAGAACCTACCCACACCACTGATACTCATGTATGTTTTTTGAAAAAACTTAATAATGGCTAATATTTTTCTCATTAGAATAATTTTTCTAAAGTTATTAATAACCTTATATCTATTTTGAAAATAGATAAAAAAGATGAAACATTAATTTCATTTATTTCAGTTTTTTATCCTCCTGCAACTTTTCATCATACTGTTTTTGCAATTCTTCCAAAGCTTCATCATAACCTTTCTGATCGTCAAAAGCCATCGGATTATATGCATCACCTGGCTGATGCTTTTCATGCAGGTGAAACTGGCTGGCATGAGAAGCAAACCATAAATCAAATTTTATTGTTTTCAACGATTGTAAAGTATGGGCATAATCACTGGCAATGTTCGGATAATCATGAATATCTTCAAACCTCCTGTTGACAATGATGGTGGGTAAATTTGCAATTAAAATTTTATAAGAACGTTGATCATCTTTTACTGTAAACAAATAACTGCACGATCCTTTTGTATGACCCGGATGATGTAATAAAATTAGCGTTGTACCGCCAAGAGAAATTGAATCACCATCATGCAAAATGTCATCTGCCTTCACAGGTTGATAGGTCATTCCATATTTGCCCATTTCATAATCTGATTTGCCACCTGTTGCCACTACATCTGCATCGGCAGCATCCACCAGGAATTTCGCACCGGTTTGTTTTTTTATTGCTGCTATTGCACCTAAGTGATCATAATGCGCCTGGGTTGTAAGCAAAATCCTGATAGCTGAAAATTTAAAACCTAATTTTTCAACATTGTTTTTAATCTGTGTTGCAGATGAAGCAAGGCCTGTATTGATCAGGATATTTCCTTCATCAGTAACAATAAGGTAACAGGCAAGATCATAAGTACCAACATAATACAGGTTGCCGGCAATCCGGAATGGTTCATAAGGTTTAATCCATTCTGCATTTCCTTTCGGCTCATTCACTTTTTGTGCATTCGAATTATATACTAAAGTCAATATAAAGAAATGAAGAAACAGGCATTTGTTGAAGTGCTTTATCATACAAGAAAAATTTATAGGCATAAAAATCCTATCGTGAAAATATTTTAAATTTTAATAAGGAAAATTTTATTGTGATATGTGGCTCGATAATCCCGGACGTAAAATCAATTTTTTGAATGACATCTCATTATTGATTAAATTGATTTTTGAGAAACTGCTTCTTTAATAAAAATTAAAATATCATGACCATTTTTCCTGAAATATTAATCTCAGTTATCGTTATTGAGCATTTGTATTTTTTATACATAGAAATGTTTGCATGGGAAACTATAGGCAAAAAAACTTTTAAAACCATTCCTGCAGAATTATTCAAGCCTACAAAAACGCTTGCAGCAAACCAGGGTTTATACAATGGTTTCTTAGCAGCCGGCCTTATATGGAGTCTTTTGATTCATGATACAACATGGCAAATAAATGTTGCACTATTCTTTTTATCATGCATATTTATTGCAGGGATTTATGGAGCAATTACTGCCAGTAAAAAAATTTTTATCGTGCAAGCTTTACCTGCAATTATTGCTATCGTGGTTGTAGTAATAAAGGGACTTAATTAAAACCATTACCTATAATGAACATGGATGCACTATTGTTGCCAATCAATGTTTGTGAACACGCACCCATTCTTCACCTGGTGTATCTGTGCGGAAACATTCAATATTCTTTTTGTCCTGCATTGTTACATAAACTGTTTTTCCATCAACACCACCAAATGCAATATTGGTAGGTTTTTTTCCTATCAATTTTACTTCCCTGATTAATTTACCACCAGGTGATACAATTGCCACCACACCTTTGTCATACCTGGCTATATATAAATTTCCATTCACATCACACCGCATTCCATCCATGCCAAAATCAGGAAACTGAATCAACAAGCGTTTATTGCTAATCTTACCATCACCTGAAAGATCATACACCCACACATTTCTTTGCACTGATTCATTTACATACAACCTTTTATTATCAGGGCTTACCTCAATTCCGTTTGCAGTGCCCATGTTACCTTCCACCATTTTAATTTTTCCATTTTTATCAGCATACCAGATTGAACCTGTACCCTGTTTCCAATCCGGGTTGCTTGCAAAAAATGTATTCCATTTTGTGATGGCTATATCATTGGGTTGTGCCATTGATCCATCATGTGCAAAGACAGTAACATTTTTTGTAGCCATATCAACTTTGAGGATGTTATGATTTGTATAATCAGCAACATACATATCACCTTCATTGCTGAAACGGATACCATTACCAATACTACTTTTTGGCAGCTCAAGAAAAATACTTGCTTCACCTGATGGAGTGATTTTTCCTATAGTGCCGTCATGATCAAAATTTACTGCATACAGGTTTCCATCTTTATCAACTGCAGGCCCTTCAACACCTTGTGTGAAACTGTTGAGCGGAGTGAATTCAGATGACACGAACAACTTTTGCGAAGCGGTGGACTGGGCATTTAGGTTAATACATAAAATAAAAAACAGGATAAAAGAAAATAGCATTTTGATTTTCATACAAACATTCAATTAAAAATTAGCGGACAAAATACAATTCTTACTGAAACGATACAAGCAAATTATATGACTGGCAAAACACTTCATCCAGATCAAATATTCTCTCAGAAAATTTTACTTACTCATATGAATTTAAACGCTGAATTATTTTGTGAAATACCTGGCAACTTCCTCAATCAATTCTTTTTTACCCGGTGTTTCACTGAGAAAAATTTTATTTCCGGTGAAATTCTTTATCATATCGGCAGTTGTCTTACCAATTGCAAAAAAGATTGTTGATGGACTTACAGTATTGACAGCAAAAAAACCTTCTACCGCACTTGGACTAAAAAAAATAATGGCATCGAAATTTTCTTTCACTTCATGTTGATAAATAACAGTTTCATACACTTCAATCTCATGCAGCCTGATATTATTTTCACTGAGCAAATCGGGCAAATCATTTCTCCGTTTATTTCCACAGAAAAAATAAACTTCATCTGCTTTGTTGTCGCTGATAATTTTTTTTGCCAATTCAGTTGCGTAATCAGTGCAGCCAATGATTGTACTACCGGGAAAAAGTTGATTAATCAGATTTTTAGTAGCCTTACCAACACAATAAATATTCCAACAAGTTTTTTTGTTTTGCAAAATTGAATGCACAGCTTCAACAGCTTTACTGCTGGTAAAAACCACAGTAACATTTTTTCCCGGGATATTTTCTATTTGCTGACGAAGTGATAAAGATTGCTTTAAAGCAGTTTTTATAAAATGCAATTCTTCTACTTCAAAACCTTTTGCAGTAAGTTTTTCCAATAATGAATTATCAATTTCTGCAGTAATTAATATGAGTGGTTTATTTTGCTGCATTACGGATTTGTTCTACAATCTTACCTGCACCTTGTAAAAGAATTTCTTCCCCTGCAATACATCCTGTTTCACTGGCTGCATTGATCTCAATGGTTTTTTCAATTTCAAATTTTTCACTGCCGTCAATTGATAAAACATTGCCTTTAAAAACCAGCTTTTCATCCTGCACAACTGCCAATGCGCTGATTGGAGTGGAACAACCACCCATCAATGTTTTTAAAAAATCACGCTCAATCTTTACACATAATGCAGTGATAGCATCATTGAAATTGCTGCAGATATCATAAGTTTCTTTATCATCTTTCCTGCAGACAACAGCAATAGAGCCTTGTGCAGGTGCAGGTAACATCCAGGTTAAATCAACAGCATTGGGTGGCCTCAGCCCTATCCTTTCCAAACCCGCAGCAGCAAATACAGCACCATCCCAACTGCTTGCATCCAGTTTTCTCAATCTTGTATTGACATTACCTCTCAGATTCTCTATAACTGTTCCGGGATAACGGTGCAACCATTGCGCAATCCGCCGCACACTGCTTGTCGCTATTCTAATTGAAGAAGCACCTGATCCATTTTCTAACGTAGCAGCATTGGCGTTTGTCCATTTACCTTTAATAAACCCGAGTTTTTCAAGGGATGATTTTTCTTTAAATACAAATATATCACTGTAAGGCCCACGTTTTAAAACAGCTGCCTGCTTTATACCTTCTGCCATCTGCACAGGTACATCTTTTAAAGAATGAACAGCTACATCAATCCTGTTGTTTAATAAAGCAGCATCCAAAGTCTTGGTGAAAATCCCCTGGACACCCAATGCATATAAAGGTGTGATGAGGTCAGTATCGCCTTCACTTTTTATAAATACTAATTCAGAAGCAATATTATTATTGGAGAGCAGTTGTTGCACTTGTCTTGCCTGCCAGGTAGCCAGGGGGCTTTCTCTTGTTCCTATCCTTATAATTTTATCTGCCATGGTTTATGCAGTGCAAATAAAATCATTTATTGCATTAATGTACTGGCAGCCTTTGGTATCTACCTTTCTTATTTTTCCTGCAGTCTCGTTGATTACACGTTGGATTTTTATATCAATCATTTCAGGAGTTTCCATATCAACAACACCAGGATATGATTGCAGTTCTTTCAACTTTACTTTTAATTCCTTTAATAAATGGAGGTGTTTTCGCATTTCATTCCATTCCAAAAATTCCTGCATCACTTCTGCAATGATTGCTTTTGCCTTGGGCACTTCAGCCTCCCTCTTCTTCAGAGTAGCATCTTTTAATGTGGAAAGGTCATCCACATTTACCAAAGTTACATTGGGCAGTGCAGCTACTTTTTCATCAACATTAAATGGAATTGATAGGTCAATGATTAGTTTGGGAGATGCGTTGATGTGTGAAACTGTGACAACAGGAGTTTCAGCATTGGTAGCAACCAAAACAATATCTGCAGCATCCATTTCACTATCCAACATTTCAAAGCCTGCAGCCTTTATCCCTAATTCATTGGCAAGCTCAATTGCTTTTTCAGGTGAGCGGTTGATGAGCGTGATATTTTTAGTGCCGAGATAATCAATAATATTCTTGCAGGTATTGCTTCCAATTTTTCCGACACCTAATAAAAGGATTTTTTTATCACGGATATTTTTTATGTGCTCCCTGATATATTGCACTGCAGCAAAAGCAACTGAAACAGTTCCGCTGCTCAATGCTGTTTTGTTCTTGATAAGTTTGGAAGCCTGCAACACAGAATTGATAAGCCTTTCATAATGGGCGCCGAGAAAACCATGTTGTTTGGAAAATTTTGCTGCCGTTTTTATCTGTCCGATGATTTCATAATCACCAAGGATTTGCGAATCGAGCCCCGCTCCTACATTAAAAATATGTTCAATTGCTTCTTCACCTTTTTTAATATAAGCTGATTGATAAAAACTTTCTGCATCACCTGCTGTTTCATTGCAAAGCAATTGAATGAGTTCATCAGTATTTTCAGTTATCCCGTATATTTCTGTCCTGTTACAAGTGGAGAGAACAAAAACTTCTTCCAAACCAAATGATGGGGCTTTTGTAAGAATGGATGCATATTGATTCTGGTTTACTGCAAATGCTCCACGTTTTTCTGCCTCTGCTTTTTTGTAATTAATCCCTGCTATGCAAAATTTATTGATATCCATTTGTGATTGATGCAAAAGTAATTACACCATATCCTGAAAACAGGATTACTGTCATTTATAGTGTCATTTAACTGTCATTTCCTGAATAAAAATTTTTATGCTCCAATTAAAAATTGAGATGGTCAAACTATTTCTTGCATAATTCAATCACCGGTTTATACTTTTGTTTTTTTCAACTTCGATTTACAATTTTATATGATTGTTGAAAACAGGTCTATAAAACATCCTGCAACAACAATAAAAAGTTTATCGGAAATATGAATCATTTCTATGAATGAAAACAACAGGGCAGTTATTTTGATGAATCTTGGTTCACCTGATTCAACTGATGTAAAAGACCTGAAAAATTATCTCACTGAATTTTTGATGGATGAAAGAGTGATTGACAAACCTTACCTGTTAAGAGCTTTGCTTGTAAAAGGCATCATTGTTCCATTCCGTGCAAAAAAATCTTCTGAAGCTTACCAGAAAGTTTGGATGAAAGAAGGTTCACCATTAATTGTCATCAGTCAACAATTGCAACAACAGGTACAGAAAAATTTTGAAGAACCTGTTGAACTTGCCATGCGGTATGGGAACCCTTCTGCTGCTTCAGTACTGGAAAAACTACACAAAGAAAACCCACAACTGAGAGAAATTTTATTGCTGCCCTTGTACCCGCATTATGCAATGAGCAGTTATGAAACAGCAGTTGAAGACATTCAACAACAGCATAAGAGAAAACAATATGGTTCTACATTAAAAACCGTCAAACCATTTTATAATAATGAACAATATATCCATGCATTAAGCGAAAGCATCAGGCCTTACCTGCAAAATGATTTTGATAAAATATTATTTAGTTATCATGGTTTGCCACAAAGGCATATTTTAAAAGGTGACATCACAGGTAACCATTGCATGAAGGTGAATGATTGCTGCCATGTAGATTCACCCGCACATCAATTTTGTTATCGTCACCAAACTTATATGACCACAGAGTTGGTAGCAAAAAATTTAAATATCCCCCAGGAAAAAATTGAGCAGACTTATCAATCCAGGTTAGGAAGGGACCCGTGGTTATTACCATCCACACAGGAAAGGTTGCCACAACTACCCGGTGAAGGAATAAAAAAACTAATGGTAGTATGTCCGGCATTTGTCAGCGATTGCCTGGAGACTTTGGAAGAAATTGCCATCCAGGCAAAAGAAACATTTTTAAAAGCAGGTGGTGAACAATTTGTATTTATACCATGCATGAATACACAACCTTTGTGGGTGCAGACAATTACCAACTGGATAAAAAATTATTTGAATGGTGATACTTCAATGTTGTTGCAATAATAATTTATGAGCTATTTATACCTGAAAGCTATACATATTATTTTCGTAGTCACCTGGTTCGCAGGATTATTTTATATACCCCGTCTTTTTATTTATAACACAGAAGCCAACGAACAGGAAGAGCCTGTGCGGTCGGCATTGCACAAACAGTTTAATTTAATGATAAAACGTTTGTGGTTTGGCATTACATGGCCTTCTGCAATTCTCACATTAATATTCGGTTTAACGGTTTTACACTTAGGCGGATGGGATAAAATTTTATTAACTGACCAGGCCCGATGGCTGTTGGTAAAACTATGTTTTGTTTTGTTACTCTACCTCTATCATTTTTCGTTACATGCTATTTATAAACAACAGGCAAAAGGTATTTTCAGATATTCATCACAACAACTGAGGATTTGGAATGAAGTAGCTACCATTTTTTTAGTGGCAATCGTAATGCTGGCAACAGTGAAGCAAAGCCTGAGTTTTGTTTGGGGGATTGTGGGTTTGATATGCTTCGTTTTATTGCTGATGAGCGCAATAAAAATTTATAAACTTACCAGGCAAAAAAAGCAATAACCAAAAAAAATTGCCCTTTGGTCAAGTCTTTTTCGGTTGAAATTGGTAATAAACTGAAAATAGTACATATTTGCCATACTAACTTTTCATTTTTAATCGTCTTAATAGCTACTATAGAATAAATTTTACGCTTTAAACTTTAATGCCGGCATCATAAAAAGACCGGCTTGTTCAAGAACCAAAATGATTAAAATAAAAAAATGAAGCAAAAAAATGTAAAAGCACTGGTATGTGCTATTGCCTGTAGTAGCTTATTAATAACTGCCAAAGCTCAAGACCCCATCAACATTGTTACCACAGCAGTTCCTTTTTTAAGGATATCCCCTGATGCCCGTTCAGGTGGCATGGGTGATGCTGGTATTGCATTGACACCTGATGCAAGTGCAGGTTATTGGGATTTAGCCAAAACACCTTTTGCATCATCATCAACAGCAATTGGCGCTACCTATACTCCCTGGTTAAAAGACATAGCCCAGGATGTGTATATGATTGCATTATCAGGTTATCATAAATTAGATGAAGACCAGGCATTTTCTGCAGGCATCAGGTATTTTAGCCTAGGGCAGATACAGTTTACAGATGCACAAGGCAATCCATTAAATACCGGCAGGCCACGAGAGTTTGCTGTTGACCTTGGTTATTCAAGAAAAATTTCAAGCACACTTGGTGTTGGTGTGGCATTGAGATATATCAATTCTGCATTGGCAAGCGGGCTTTCTATAAACGGTGTAAGTTATAAAGCAGGTAATGCCATTGCAGCAGACATTTCTTTATTTGGTGATAACAGGAACGATGACGGACAGGGCCTTACTTACGGTTTGGCATTTTCAAATCTTGGTTCCAAGATTGGTTATACTGATAATGCAGCTACAAAAGATTATATCCCTGCCAATTTAGGCATTGGTGTAGGATATACCTGGTCATTTCAGGAAGAACATAAAATTACGCTCGCTGCTGAAGTAAATAAATTACTCGTGCCTGCACCACCTGAGTATAATCCTGATGATACTACAGGTTATGACCAGGCATTGAACGATTATCATACACAGAGCGTTTTTGCAAGCTGGTTCAAATCTTTCAGCGATAATGCTTATGCAGGTTCTATCGGTGCAGAATATACTTACAACGACCAGTTTTCTGTCAGGGCAGGGTATTATAAAGAAACAAAACAGGCAGGTAACCGCAGTTTCTTTACTGCAGGTGTTGGTGTGAAATACCAGATTTTCACTTTCAACTTTTCTTATTTAGCGCCATCAGGAAATGGGGTTACAAGAAACCCTCTATCCAACACATTAAGGTTTGGTGTCTTGTTTGACCTGGAGCCACAACAATAAAATTTCAAAATTTAATATGAAAAAAAGCGAGGGCCTTACCTTCGCTTTTTTTTCATCATCCCATGAATGGGAAATTATTTTAAAATAAATTATGGGCATAAGAGTAGGTACAGGTATAGATTTTCACAGGCTGGTGGAAGGCCGTGATTTTTGGTTGGGTGGTATAAAAATTCCACATTCAAAAGGGGCAATCGGGCATAGTGATGCAGACGTATTATTACATGCGATCTGCGATGCATTGTTAGGCGCTGCATGTTTGGGCGATATTGGTTTACACTTCCCGGATACATCCAATGAATTTAAAAATATTGACAGCAAAATTTTATTAGCCAGGACATTTCAACTCCTGCAAAATGAAAATTATTCCATCATCAATATAGACAGCACTTTGTGCCTCGAAGCGCCGAAGATAAAACCCTACATTGCAGACATGCAGCATTGCATTGCAGGCATATTAGGATTAAATGACAATGATGTTTCCATCAAAGCTACTACAGCAGAAAAGCTGGGCTTCGTGGGAAGAGAAGAAGGCGTGGTAGCTTATGCAACAGTGCTGATTGAAAAAAGAAAATAAAAAACCTTCAATCAATATTATCAGTCATTGTTCTGTTTATGTAATGAAATTTAAAATTGTATTCAGAAATAAATATTCATGCAATCTGTAAACATAAAAATCATCAACAATTCTTCGAATCAATTGCCGGCTTATGAAACAGAAGGTTCTGCAGGAATGGATTTGAGAGCAAATCTTGAAAATGAAATTACTATAGCTCCATTGCAAAGAGCGCTTGTGCCAACAGGTTTATTCATTGAACTTCCATTGGGTTATGAAGCGCAGGTGCGGCCACGCAGCGGATTGGCTATCAAACATGGTATCACCTGTCTCAATTCGCCAGGCACTATTGACAGTGATTACAGGGGTGAAATAAAAATCATACTCGTAAATATTTCGAACGAATCATTTACAATACAACATGGTGAAAGAATTGCACAGATGATTATCCATCCTGTTGTAAAAGCAACTTGGCAATCTGTGAAAGTTTTAATGGAGTCTAAACGCGGCGAAGGCGGTTTTGGTCATACTGGAAAATAATATGATGCAGAAAATATTTTTATCTATACTTTTTTTATGGCTGGTAGTTTGCGGTTGCCACACAACGAGACAAGCGCAAACTGTTGTAAAAGATTCTGCAGTTTCATCATCACCCGCAGCTACATTGAAGCCAATAGATTCAACAGAAATATTTCAGCAACAACTTTCTGAAAAAATAAATGAGCCGCTTGATTTTACTACATTTTATGGAAGGGCAAAGGCAAGCTATGATGCACCTGATGCATCAGGTAATGCAACAGTTTATATCAAAATAAAAAAAGACAGTATTATCTGGATTTCAATTACCGGCGCTTTGAATATTGAAGGTGCAAGGGTGCTCATCACACCTGACAGCGTTAAAATCATGAACAGGCTCGACCATACAGTACAGTTGAGCAGCATTACACATTTGCAACAGATAACAAAACTACCATTCAGCTTTAGTGATTTCCAGGATGTGATTTTAGGAAAAGCAGTATTAAGCAACAATAATGTTTCTTTCAGGTTCAGCAAAGATTCAATCACTGTTTTATCAGGTGACGATGTTTTAAAATACATGTGTGCTTTTACAAAAAAAGATTTCCTGTTAGGGCAGGGCAATTACCAGTCACAAATTCCGGGGCACGCAACTGAAGCAAATATATTTTACAATGATTATCAGAAAGTCAATGATAAATGGTTTTCTACGAGCAGGGATATTGCTGTCAGTGGCGACAATACTGCTGCAATTGAAGTTAATTTTAAAGAGTATAGTTTTAACCAGCCACTGGATTATGTGTTTACAATTTCAAAAAATTATACAATCAAATACGAATAAGCAATCAGGGTCGTTAACTTAGCGGCTATCCATATTTCAAACAAGAATATTAATGACGAAAAAACTGTTTACAGCAATTGTGTGTTTATTTATCGGTTTTGGCGTATTTGCGCAAGACACAAAAGAAGACATACAAAAAAAACAGGAAGAGCTCAGGCAGGAGATTGCCCAGTTAAACCAGACGCTGAACCAGATTAAATCCAACAAGAAGAAATCATTGAGCCAACTGGCTTTGGTGCAAAAAAAGATCGCTACCCGTAATGCATTAATCAGGAGCATCAATAATGATTTACACAGGTTGGATAATACAATTTATACCAACCAGCTTGAAATAAATGCTATGAGGCGGGAGTTGGATACTTTAAAAATTAATTACGCCAAGAGCCTCGTTTTTGCTTATAAAAATCGCAGCAGTTATGACTACCTGAATTTTATTTTTTCGGCCACCAGTTTTAATGATGCTATCAAACGTATTGCTTATTTAAAAAGCTATAAACAATACCGCGAGACACAGGTAGCCACCATTCAAAAAACGCAACAGGTGATCCAGGATAAAATAGCGGCAATGACTTCCAACAAAATTGATAAAAAAAATGCATTGGCCGACCAGGGAAAAGAGCTGAATGTTTTACAGGAAGACAGGAAAGAACAGGATGATGTTTTAAAAGATTTAAAAGGAAGAGAAAAAGATGTTGCTAAACAGATACAACAAAACCAGCGCGACCAGCAAAAATTAAAAGGTGCATTACAGGCAATCATCAACCGTGAAATTGCAGAAGCAAAGAAAAGAGAAGCAGCACGTTTAAAGGCAATAGAAGATCAGAAGAAAAAAGATGCAGCAGCAGCGGCAGCAAACAAAACAAATAATAATGCAACAACGCCTAATAATGCAACAACCAATAATGATGCTTCTGTCAATAAGAATTCTTCAAATGTTGCAAGTTCTAATTTACCTGCGGCATCCAACAGGGTATATAATGTTTTGGAATCAACATCAGAAGGTTTAACCAGTTCAATCAATTTTGAAAAAAATCGTGGCCACTTACCCTGGCCTGTTAGTTCCGGAATAGTGAGTATTCATTTTGGTTCATACACAATACCGGGAACAAAATTATCAGGCAATAATTCAGGGATCACCATTTCTACACCTTATGGCGCTTCAGTAAAATCAGTTGCTGATGGTGTGGTATCAGGTGTTTTTGACATGGGTGGCACACAGGCTGTTGTTATCATGCACGGTAAATATTTTACAGCATACAGCAACCTGGCTACTGTAAAAGTCAGCAAAGGCACTCAGGTAAATGCAGGCACTGTTTTAGGCACTGCAGACAGGGGCCAGGATGGTGATGGTGAAATAACTTTTATGGTTGAAAGCAGTAGCGGTGGTTATATGAACCCTGAAAGTTGGTTGAGCGCTAAATAACTTCAAAAAAATGGATTATATTTTTTTTGTTTGCTTATAATCGTTTTTTAAAAGCCATTGTAAAATTTTATCGCGCTGGTCGCCCTGGATAATAATCTCTCCATCTTTTACACTGCCACCTGTGCCGCAAAAATTTTTTATTTTTTTACCAAGGTCATCCAGGTCATTTATTGTTCCGATAAATCCCTGTACCAGGCTCACGGCTTTTCCTGCACGGTGTTTTGTATCCAAACGTATGCGCAATTTTTGCTGCGATGCAGGAAGGGTTTCCATTTCTTCATTTTCTTCCTGTTGAAAATTAAAATTGGGGTCTGTGCTGTACACAAATCCCCTTGCATCAGGTTTATTTTTTTTGCTCATAAATTTTAAATCATTACTGCTTTCAAACTTAAATCGAGGCTCTTAGCCTGGTGTATCAATCCGCCAACACTGATATAATCCACACCAGTTGCAGCATACGACCGTATATTATCTAAATTAATTCCACCGCTGGCTTCTGTTTCAAAATCACCATTGATGACAGATAATGCATCTGTAATTTGTTGTGGTGTAAAATTATCCAGCATGATACGAAACACTTTTCCTTTACCAACATCCACTACTTTTTTAACATCATTGATATTTCTTGTTTCCACTTCAATTTTCAAACCTGGTTTTGTTGATTGGATATATTGCCATGCTTTATCAATTGCTTTTTCAATTCCACCTGCATAATCAATATGGTTATCTTTCAGCATAATCATATCATACAAACCAAAGCGGTGATTGATACCCCCACCAATACGCACTGCCTCTTTTTCAAGCAACCTGAAGTTGGGAGTTGTTTTTCTTGTATCCAGCAATTTTGTTTTGTATCCGTTTAATTTTTCAACATATTGATGCGTGAGTGTTGCAATGCCACTCATACGTTGCATGCAATTGAGCACAAGCCGTTCACAGGTTAAGATGGTATGTATATGTGCTTCCACTTCAAATGCAGTTTCCCCGTAATGCATCGCATCACCATCTTTTTTTGAAGGAATAAAAAAGCAATCATTTTCAATAAAAGAAAATATTTCTTTAGCCACATCCATTCCGGCCAAGATGCCATCCTGTTTTATTTTTAGAACAGCTTTGCCTTCCTGGGTTGCCGGAATTACACTTAGTGTTGAATGGTCTCCATCACCCACATCTTCAGCTAATGCTTCTGAAATTAAATGATGTAATTGTTCTTTGAAATTTTGTGTTATCATGTTAAGCCTGCAAAGGTTTCCAAACAGGAGAAGATAGTAATTCTTTTAAAAAATATTTTTTGCACTTAGTATAGTTGATGTGAAAGAAAAAAATTTTCAGCAAATAATCAACCAATATGATTTTAAATTTTTTGTAAATGCACTGGCTTCTGAAAATTTCATCACAGGTATAAAATAATTGTTGCCTGGAGAAAACGCTATTCAATCAACAATGCGTTACTATATTTCAGCTATTACAATCCACCTTATTTTTCTTCACCGAAATTTTCCAGCCAAGCCAACATGCCACCGGTGAGGTTGATAACATTTTTAAAACCCATCTGCTCCAGTATCATAGCTGCCTGGCCACTGCGGTTGCCACTCCTGCAATACACAATCACTTCATCTTCTTTCCAATCATCAATAGGATCAGTTTGCATATTCCTGATTTCTCCGAGTGGCAATAATGTGCCACCAATATTGAATGCTGCATTTTCGTTGGGTTCACGCACATCAACCAGGTGAATATTTTCACCTGCATCAATGCGTCTTTTTAATTCTTGTACAGTTATAGTTTGCATATTAAAATTATTATTGGTTACCTGTTTGTGGTGGCGCCTGTTGTGTTGTATCTTTTGGAGGCGGTGGTGTAGTACTGATCCAGATATCCATCAACTGACCTGGGCGTATCCTGTTATCAACAATCTCCCCGGTAGGCAAAGTGGTTTTTGCTTCAGGATTTTGTCTCACAATAAATGCATTCGCAGTATCGGAAACTTCACCATCAGTTAATATCACACCGATGCCAATATTATCACCAGAAATATATTGTTTTGCCTGCGCCACAGTTAAGCCTATTAAATCCGGCACTGCAATTTGTGTATTGCCAAGGCCATTGCCTAATACAAGATCAATAGCTGAACTCATTGGTACTTTCGTACCTGGTTCTATGGTTTTACCATTCAATAATTGTTCTTTTACAGCATTACGGGCTATATCTGGTTTATATGTTGTATCACCTACTTTTAATCCAATACTTTGCAAAAACATCTGTGCACTACGGAATGAATACCCCCTGAGATCAGGCATATCAATTAGCGGAGGGTTTGCACGGTTTATTGTTAAATAAATTTTTCTGTTTGCTTTCACAACATCATCTGATTCCGGTGTTTGTTTGATTACAGTTAACGGCGCTACAGAATCTATATACACAGAATCTGTAACCTCAACTTCAAAACCTTTTTGCTTGAGAATATTATCAGCATCAGTAATTTTTTTCCCGACAACAGATGGCACGGTTACTGTTTCACCATGTTTGGTGATGGCACCCAAAGACAGAAAGAAAAGAAAAACAATAATCAGCAGCAAAGCCAATGCTACCAAAAGGTTTACAAAAAATGAACGATGCGTTATGAATTTAAACATTGATATTATTTTTATTCAAAGGCTGCTGTTGTCAATTTCTTTTCTTTATTAATTCCAGCATTCTTCAATCAATGCTGTATAAAATTGTTCTAACGTCCAGCCCATAGCTTTTATTTGCTGTGGCACGATGCTCGCAGCGCTTTGCCCTGGCACTGTATTTATTTCAAGCATATATGGTTCACCCTTTTCTTCATTGTAAATAAAATCAATCCTGATGACACCTTTGCAATTAAACACTGCATAAATTTTTTTTGCAGTAGCCCTCACTTTATCAAGAATGGATTCATCTGCAATTGCAGGTGTTGTTTCTTCACTCAACCCTTTATACTTGGCTTCAAAATCAAAAAACTTTTTCTTCGATTTCACTTCTGTTACAGGCAAAGTAATAATCTCACCTTTTGATTTGAAAACACCGATAGTAAATTCCCTACCCTCGATAAACTCTTCCACCAACACCTGGTCGTCTTCATTAAATGCTTTCTGCAAAGCAAGCCCGATTTCTTCTGAAGGATTGTCCACTTTGCTCATACCAATACTCGAACCACCATTATTCGGTTTCACAAAAACAGGGAACCTGAGGTTGCTGATGATTTCTTCTTCATCAATTACATCATTGCGGAAAATATGCATGGACCGAGCAACATTTATACCGGCAAAAGCTGCCACAGCAACAGTAAACCTTTTATTAAAAGTTAATGCAGACGTAGTAGCATCACAGGTGGTATAAGGTAACCCGATGCAATCAAAATAGCCCTGTAGTTTTCCATCCTCACCTGGAGTGCCATGGATACACATCAACACTGCATCAAAATTTATTTTTTCATTTTTAAGTGTCAGTGAAAAATCATTTTTATCAATACTTACATCTTCACCATTTTCATCTTTATACAACCAGCCCTCAGGTTTGATATCAATCAAATACACATCAAACTTATTACGGTCAATATTGTTATTAACTGTAATTACGCTTTGGTAACTTATTTCAGCTTCACCACTGTAACCGCCGGTAAGCAAAGCAATTTTCTTTTTCATTGTAAAAATTATCTTCGCAAAGAAAAGCCTATCCTAAAACCTTTCCAAAAAACCTACATTAAATCCGGCACACTTTAATGACATTACCAGTAAAGAAAAAGAATTTATTAAAATATTAAGATTAAATAATGTTTTCAATCATGATGAGGATGAGCAAATAGTAGTGCAGAAAAAAAGGTGAAAGATTTTATCTCTCACCTCTTAACGACAGGAAATATCACCTGCCTGAAATATGTTGCTATATAGCAACAACCATTATTCAATGCCCTAAGTTAATCATCTTTTTTATACATCAGGTCAAATGTGCATTTTTTCTTTCTTTGCTAACAATTCCTCAATTGTTTCCTGGTACATCTCATCGGGCACACAACAATCAACAGGGCAAACAGCAGCACATTGTGGCTCTTCATGGAAGCCCTGGCACTCTGTACATTTATTAGGAGAAATATAATAAGTATCTACAGAAAGCGGCGCCATGCGTTGCTCTGCATCCACCACTTCACCATTCATCATCGTAACCGGTCCCCGCACAGTGGTACCATCTGCAAATGCCCATTCTACACCGCCTTCATAAATAGCTGTATTAGGGCATTCGGGTTCGCATGCCCCACAGTTTATACATTCATCTGTTATTTTAATTGCCATAACTAATATTTTATAATTGGTTAAATACTTTTGCCTGTAAAATTAAGAACAAGTAATGAATATTAGCGAACGTATCAATTTAATGGCAAAACTGGGTGAATATTTTGTACAGGATGATGAAAAGCTTCAAAACATAAAACACAAAGCTGAAATACAAAATGCCTGGTTTCACAGGGAGTTTATTGATTTGGCAATAAAAAATATCAGCGAAAATTTTTTGAAAAAAAATTTATTGCAACAATGGGCAAATCAATACGCGATTGAAAATACACCTGCACATCAAAAGAAAACAGGTATAGTGATGGCAGGCAATATTCCTCTTGTCGGGTTTCATGATTTGTTGTGTGTTTTTATCAGCGGACATAAAGCTGTTATCAAAGCATCATCAAAAGACGATGTACTGATAAAACATGTGGTTGAAAAATTAATAGAATGGAATGATGAAGTAAAACATTATATCAGTTTTGCTGAAACTTTAAAAAAGTGTGATGCCTTTATCGCAACTGGCAGCAACAACAGCAGCAGGTATTTTGAATATTATTTTGGAAAATATCCCAGCATCATCCGTAAGAACAGGACTTCAGTAGCAGTGTTAACCGGTGATGAAACAACTGACGATTTTAATTTACTGGCAGATGATATCCAACTGTATTTTGGTATGGGTTGCAGGAACGTAACAAAACTTTATGTGCCCGAAGGTTATGATTTCGTTGCCTTGCTGGATGCATTGAGAAAATATAACCACTTTGCAGATTTTCATAAATACAAGAATAATTATGATTACCAGCTTGCGTTGCTTATCATGAACCATAAATATTATATGACGAATGATTCAATTATCCTAACAGAGAACGATGCGGTATTTGCGCCGGTGAGCCAGGTGAATTATGCTTTTTATAATGAAACAAAAACACTGGCACACAGCCTTCAAAACAATTCAGATATACAATGTATTGTCGGGAAAAATTTTCTCCGGTTCGGGCAATCACAATCACCATCACTGACTGATTATGCTGATGGTATTGACACAATGCAATTCCTTGGAAATCTCAACAGGTAATATTTTGGCTTTTTAGTTTTGAATTTTGAATTTACATTGGCATCCTGAAATGGTTATAGAACCTGGAAACATTTTCATTAACAGGTAACAAAATATTTTGTAAATGCATTCAGAAAAAAACAACAGTTGTCCTTTAAATAAATAAAAACAAATGAAAAAAATAGTAACTTTTTTATTCATTGTATTCAATATTCATTTTGTTTCAGCACAGGAATTTGACACAATTCCCAAATACCAGAAAGATTCTTCACACCTGCCAAAATTTACAATCTTACAAATAGACAGCACTTATTCCAACGATAAAAAAATACCGGACAACATACCAGTTGTTATTATTTACTTCAGCCCAGAATGTGGCCACTGCCAGATAACAGCTGATGAATTCAGGACGAGGATGAAGGATATGAGAAATATTTATTTTGTCTGGGTGAGCTATTATCCTTTACCTGAAATAAAAGAGTTCGCAAAAAAATTCAGGTTACAACAATTTAATAATATCATGATTGGAAGAGATGAAAATTATACCATCCCCTCCTATTTTAAAGTTCAATACACACCTTACATGGCTGTATATAATAAGGAACATCACCTGATAAAGACTTACCCACAAGGCACTGAAGCAGACACATTAATAGACTTGATAAAATCACAGGAATAGATACACCAATAATAATTTTCTGATGCTGGATTGTGATTGTAGTAAATTAATTTTTTAAATAAAACGTGCTGTTACACTATCTGCGCATTTTTTTATCCCGGAAGGAACACCTGCATAAACAACATTGCCGCCTTTATCACCGGCTTCAGGTCCAAGGTCAATCAACCAGTCTGCTGCTCTCAACACATCAGTGTTATGTTCGATAACCAAAACAGAATGGCCCTGTGCAATCAATGCATTGAATGCTGATAACAATTTTTGTATATCATGAAAATGCAGGCCTGTTGTGGGTTCATCAAAAATAAAAAGTATGTGGCCATGGCCTTTGCCTTTTCCAAGGAAAGATGCAAGCTTCACCCTTTGTGCTTCACCACCGCTAAGAGTATCGCTGCTCTGTCCAAGTTTGATATACCCCAAACCAACTTCCTGCAAGGGTTGCAGTGCATTGGCAATATTCTGGCTTTCCTTATCAGCAGAAAAAAATTCTATGGCATCATCCACACTTAATTCAAGCACATCAAAAATATTCTTGCCTTTATAAGTAACCTCCAATACTTCTTCTTTAAATCTCTTGCCACTACATACTTCACAAGTCAGGTGCACATCAGCGAGGAACTGCATTTCTACTATTTGTTCGCCTTCACCTTTGCATGTATCACAACGGCCACCATCCACATTAAAAGAAAAATGTTTGGGCTGAAAGCCACGCATCTTACTCAAAGGTTGCCTTGCAAAAAGGTCCCGGATTTCATCATACGCTTTGATATAAGTTACCGGGTTACTCCTGCTGCTCCTGCCGATAGGGTTCTGGTCAACAAGTTCTACCTGGCTGATATAATCCACATCGCCTTCGAGGTTTTTATGATAACCCGCTTTATCTGAAAACTCACCTTTCAATCTTCTCAAGGCAGGATATAAAATCTGTTTTACCAAGGTGGTTTTACCACTGCCACTCACACCGCTTACCACGCACAACACATCAAGCGGAAATGTTACATCAATGTTCTTTAAATTATTTTGCCTGGCACCTGTGATTTTAATAGAATGTTTTGAAGTTCTTGTTTTTGCCGGGATTTGTATGGTTAGTTCTTTTCGCAAATACTGCCCCGTTAGACTTTGCTTATTATTGATAATAGCATCATAATCACCTTCTGCCACCACCTCACCGCCAAGATGCGAAGCCAATGGCCCCATATCAATGATGTGGTCTGCCTGTCGCATCATCATCTCATCATGCTCCACCACCACAACAGTATTGCCGGCATCACGCAATTTTTTTAATACACCAATCAACCTCTCAGTATCACGTGCATGCAAGCCAATGGAAGGTTCATCGAGTATGTACAATGAATTTGTGAGGTTGCTGCCGAGGCTCCTTGTCAACTGGATACGCTGGCTTTCGCCACCGCTTAATGAATTTGCCAAACGGTTCAATGTGAGATATCCGAGACCTACATCCAATAAAGTTTGCAGGCGCTGATGAATCTCTACCAATATCCTGCTGGCAACATGTTGTTGATAATTGCTGAGTTGAAAATTATCAAACCATTTTTTCAAATCATTTACCTGCATCTCACAAAGTTGCCCGATATGTTTACCATCAATCTTTACATACAAAGCTTCTTTGCGCAAACGGTAACCTTTACAATCAGGGCATTTCGTCCTGCCGCGATAACGGCTCAACAAAACACGGTACTGAACCTTATATAAATTCTGTTCTACTTCTTTGAAAAAATCATCAATGCCATACACACCGTTCTGGCCTTTCCACAAAACATCATATTGTTCATCATCAAGGTCTGCAATGGGTTTATGTATAGGGAAATGAATTGACCTGGCGCCTTTTACAAACTGTTCCCTCCACCAACCCAACTTCTCTCCTTTCCAAGGTGCAACAGCGCCATCATACACACTTAACCTTTTGTCTGGGATGACAAGGTCTTCATCAATTCCCAACACCTGGCTGAAACCTTCACAGGTAGGGCATGCACCATAAGGATTATTGAATGAAAATAAATTGGGAACAGGTTCTTCAAACACTATTCCATCCAATTCAAACTTATTACTGAAATGGATTTTTTTTGATTCATCTACTTCAAGATACATCTCGCCTTCACCTTCAAAAAATGCAATACCGATTGAATCACTGAGCCGGTGTATATCATCTTCATCAAAGTCTTTTGTAATAATCCTGTCAACAAGCAGGAATATTGAAAGTGATGATTGCTGATTAGAAATTTTTAGAGAAAGTTCTTTATCATCCAGTTCAAGCATGTCTTCAATCCCAATCACTTCATTTGATATGTTATCATCCTTCTTTTTATTTTTAGCGCTTTCATTTTTTAAATACATCCTTGAAAAACCTTTCTGCAAAAGAATTTTCAACTCCTCCCTCACATTTCTTTTTGAATGTTGTTTAAATGGAACGATGATATAGACCTTACTTTTTTCCGGTAAATTTTTTATAGCATTTACAACATCATCCACATCATCTTTTTTCACTTCCCTGCCACTAACCGGTGATATAGTGATACCAGCCCTGCCATAAAGCAAACGCAGGTAATCATAAATTTCTGTCATGCTGCCCACAGTGCTGCGGGGAGTCCTCGTAATTACTTTTTGTTCGATGGCAATTGCAGGGCATAAGCCACGGATAAAATCAACATCAGGCTTCACCATCCTTGCCATAAACTGCCGCACATAAGCGCTCAGGCTTTCGGCATACCTGCGCTGGCCTTCGGCAAATAATGTGTCCATCGTCAGCGATGATTTGCCACTGCCTGAAACACCTGTAACTACAATAAATTTATTTCTTGGGATAGAAACGGAGACATTTTTCAGGTTATGGACCCTTGCACCTTTGATAAAAATATCCTGGGTTCTTCTTTTATCTTCAATAACCATTTCCTCTTTTGTAACTGCCTTAACTTCATCCATAATATTAATTCTCACTAAATCTTTGTAAAAATGCAAAAAGCCCGTTTAATATCCGAAAATGATTATTCAGAAAATATGTTTTGGGTAATTCACTTTTTTTTTACATATTGCAAACAATATTTACAAATTACTTAAGAATCTTCGAAAAAAAATCGTCGCCTATATAAAAATCTTTACCCGGCATTAACATTAAAAAGAATTTACCACTTAATGGTATTTCACAAGTAAAGGCACGATTTATGAAACTCCATCATCAATCATTAACTGACACACAGTTAATCCTGCATTTCCAGGAAGGTCATTGCAGTGCATTGGAAACTTTGATTATGCGCTATAAAGACAAGTTGTTTAGCAGCATCCTGTTTTTAGTGAAAGATAAGTTTCTTGCTGAAGACCTTTTCCAGGAAACTTTCCTGCGCATCATTGATACTTTGCGCAGTCGTCGTTATAATGAAGAAGGAAAATTCCTGCCCTGGGCTATGCGCATTGCGCATAACCTTTGTGTTGACCATTTCCGCAAAGTAAAACGTACACCTACAATTGTTACACAGGACAAGAAAGATATTTTTGATGTCATCCATGTTGTTGTTGATGATAATGCAGAACACCGCATCATCCGCGAACAAAGCTATGACCGTGTACACCAGATGCTCGATAAACTACCCGAAGAACAAAGGGAAGTAATTGTGCTGAGGCATTTTGGCGATATGAGTTTTAAAGAAATTGCAGAGACTACCAACTGCAGCATTAACACTGCGCTTGGAAGGATGAGGTATGGATTAATTAACCTCAGGAAAATGATGACGGAAAAACAAATACATTTATAAAGAGATTGTTATTCTGTGGAGAATGGTATGTGATGTTTCCCTCTTAAACGCTTACCCTGCCAGGCTGCAGAATAACAAATTTTAGTATAAACAAAGAAGCCTGCAAAATTTTGCAGGCTTCTTTGTACACATACAGTACAATTACAAACTTATTAATAGAAGGAGTAATCTTTTTTAGGGTGAGTTGCAATAAACATCATAAAAAACCTGTTGATTAATTCTCAACAGGTTTTTATTTTTTGAAAAATCATTTCAGCATTTAATCATCTAATTCTTCGTCCTGTTTTGATATGCAGGCTGTGATGGTGGTGTAAAGCCTTTCGTCTTTAATAAATTTTTTATCTCAGAAATACCACGTTCCAATTGCGGATCTATTCCTTTTGCCATCGCTCCCAAATCTTCGCGTACTTCAATATCAGGATCAACTCCATGTCCTTCTTTAAACCATGTTCCATCCAGGTTATACATCCTGAATGTGGGAACAGTTATTGTTCCTCCATCAATCAAAGTGGGTGCACCGCTCACACCAATCAATCCGCCCCATGTTCTTTCTCCTATCAATGGGCCAAGCCCTTTTTTCCTGAAATAATCAGGGAATGCATCGCCACCTGAACCGCTCCATCCATTTATCAACATCACCTTGGGGCCGAAGTTGGCATTGGGTGGCCAGGGCCATGATTTACCATCACGCACTGCCCAATATGCTAATGGCGACCTGTTCAGCATTTCAATAAAACGATCCGGTATCTGTCCGCCATTATTAAAACGTTCATCAATGATCAATGCCTTCTTATCCCATTGAGCGCTGAACTGCCGGATGAGTTCATCCTGTCCGTCAATACCTGTGCTGGGCACATAAATATAACCTGCTTCACCATTGGTTGCACTGTCAACATGTTTGCGCATATTTTCAATCCAGGCAAGGTTGCGCAACCTGTATTCATTATCCATTGTTTGCACAATGGCTGTCTTTGCATTTGCAAATGTTGGTGTTGAATTATATGTCAACTCCACTGTTTTGCCTGCAAGGTTTTGAAATACTGAATAAGGCTCCTGTGCTGTAGTAAGCGGCACACCATTCACTGCTAAAATATATTCGCCTTCTTTTATAGTGATCCCCGGCGCATCTAAAGATGAATGCACTTCTGCATCCCATGGAGCGCCATGAATTATTTTTTTGATTTTGTAAAAACCACCATCAGCTTCCCAATCAACACCAAGATATCCTACACTTTCATGCTTTGGTTCTTCCAGGTCACCACCACCATGATATGTATGCGATGCACTTAACTCACCAATCATTTCACCTAAAATAAAATCAACATCTTCCCTTGTTTTTGCATCATTCAACATTGAACCATATTTCGTTTTTACTGCATCCCAGTCCACTCCATGCATCGTGGAATCATAAAAATAATCACGCTCTATCCTCCATGCATCTGTGAAAATTTGTTTCCATTCCTGACGCGGGTCCACCACCATCTGCATTTCAGCAGTACGCAATGGGTTATCAAATTTCTGATCTGCATCAGGAGTTATAATTGCATAACTGCTGCCTTTGGCCACCAACATTTTTTCACCATTGGCAGACAACAAATAATTGTCCACATCATCGAGTATAGTTTTTTGTTCGCGCTTATCAATATCATAATATTTCAATGATGATTTTTCATCATTGGGTGCGCCTGTATTAGGCATTTTTAAATAAATAATTTTTCCTTTCACAGCAGCAAGTTTCCCATAATTGCCAGGCTCCATTGAAAGCAATTCAAGCCTTTGTTCCAAACCATCAAAATCTATATCTACATTTTTTGAAGTATCGTCACTGCCGGTTGCCACTTCATTTTTATCATTCTTCTTATCTTTTTCTGCAGGCGTTGCATCATTTTTTATTGCCACAGTATCATTCTTCGGTGCAAGCAACGAAGGTGTAGATTTCATCAAACTGATAACACCGATTTTACTGGAGTTGGCATAAATAAATGTGTTGTCCATATCACTGTAATATGGTTGAAAATTATCAGTGATGACAACATATAAATATTTACCATCTTCACTGAACACAGGGCTGTAACAATTATAATAACCACTCAATGCCTGCACCCTTTTTTTATTTTTATAATCATAAATAAAAACTGCATTGTGCTGGTTATCCAAATCCCTTGCATAAGTTATCCACCTGCTGTCAGGCGACCAACTCACCAGGAAATTTTCCAAAGCGCCATCAGTATATCGCAAAGCCTGGTCAACATCTGTTGTCTGATTTGTAGCAATGTCAAAAATTTTTATGCGCATTGCTTTATCAATAAAAGCAAGCTTCCTGCTATCAGGTGACCAATACAGATTATACCTGTATCCTTTTCCATAAGTTGTCAGTTTCTTAGCACTGTTTTCTTTTGTGGGGTCAGCAACATACAATTCATATTCACCAGAAGCATCACTCCAGTATGCAACCTGTTTTCCATCAGGCGACCATGCAGGATATCTTTCTGCCACACCTGTTGTCCTCGTAATATCTTTTACAAAACCATCTTTTGCAGGCACTGAAAAAACATCGCCCCTTGCTTCAAACACAACACGATTGCCATCAGGGCTGATTGCATAATGCTGGATTAAATTATCAACCGTTACTAATTTAGGTTTCATCATAACATCATCAGTCACTGCATTGATATGAACTTCTTTCTGCTGCCCTGATGATAATGAATAGAGGTATAACTTCCCTCCTGCTTCAAACACAATATCATCAGGCCCGAGCGAAGGATAATGAATATCATAACCTGTAAACTTTGTGATTTGTTCAAATGATTTTGAAGCTATGTCATAACGCCACAGGTTCATTTTTTCTTCAGGCCCCCTGTCTGATAAAAAATAAATATTGTTGCCATGCCACATCGGGTATTCATAGCCTGCATCTGTTTGTTGAGAAATATATTCTGCAGTATTATTTTGAAAATTATATACACAGATATCTGCTTTCCATCCTCCGCGATAACGTTTCCAGTTGCGGCCAACCTGTGTGCGAAACACCAATGCCATCTGGTTACCATCAGGAGAATAAGAACCGAACTCAGCATAAGCCATTGGAAGTTTTGTATCAGCGCCACCGGATACGGGTATCGTATAAAACTGGTTAAACCTTTCTTTGCCACTCTCCCTTGAAGAAGCAAACAAAATATTTTTTCCATCATTCGTCCAGTCAACAACCCTATCGGTTAAGCCATGAGATGTTAACCGCAAAGGGATGCCACCTGCAACAGGCATTACATACACATCATTGTTGCCATCATAATTGCCGGTGAAAGCAATAGATTTTCCATCAGGTGAAAATTTCGGATAGCTCTCAACACCAGGAGGTGAACTTAATTTTATTGCATTGCCACCATCTTTCGATACAACCCATATATCATTGGCATAAGAAAAAACGATTTGTGTTGCTGAAACATCAGGGTAACGGAATAAGCCTGCATTGCTTTGTGCTGATACAGTACCGGCAACCAATGCAGATAGTACAAGCGTCATGATTTTCTTCATAAGCTAAAATTGAAGTATTGAAAATTGTAAATACAAATATTCATTTTGATTTTATACCAAAAAAATAAACTTAGTATAAAAGGGCTGAAACGCGGATGGGCAGTAAAATTCATTCAGTTATTTTGATGTTCGCCGGGTTATCTCTATCCAGGTCGCTGAATGCAGGTAAAAGGGATGTGTGGTTTTAAGAACACTTCATAAATTTTTTAAACAACACTGCTACTTTTTAATTCAGTAATGTCAGCATGATTATTCATCAAAAAAAGAAATTTTTTTTGTGTAAGGAATGAATATTATTTCATTTGGTGAATATAACAAACGATAGATAAAAAGAATCATCAACCGGGTCGTATTTGCGCTATAAAATATTTCCGCGTTTTTTTGAAATATGATTGCTATTAAAGCTATTAAAATATTGTTTTAAAAAAGGCAAAGCGTATTTTAGCGAAAATGATAATGTTAGGTGTCACCCTATTGAGGCATCCTGCACATATTTAAACATCCATGACTTTGCCATACTACTCCACTCTATTTTTAGCTCATGGCATGGCACACAAAATCCTGACACAAAGCCAACTTTGCTAAGAGCTAAAAATGCCAACACACAACCCCCCACCCCGGCTGAAGGAATTCTTATCAACCGAATCAATATATTCTGAGCAGAAGAACAACCATCAACATCCAATACCGAAACTCTGCAAAATCAAGCTACAACGACGCCTTATATAGACACAGCTTACACTTCGGCGGACAACTATAAACCAAAAACCAATAATAGGTTCATAACCCATTAATATTCGTATTTTTAGCCCTCATTTATTTGACCGAATGGCAGAACCGATAATTCATATACTCGACCATGACAGCGAAGCAGACACCTGCCGAAAATTTGTATTGCCCAAACTCAAAGATGAAAGCGGTTGGACAGATGAACAGATAATGGAGCAAAGACCTTTTACTGACGGTAAAATAATAGTAATAGGTCGGGTTGGACGTAGAAAGAAAGCAAAGAAGGCCGACTACTTACTTCGATATTCACAAAACTATTTGATAGCAGTTGTTGAAGCAAAGAAACATTACAAGACAGCAGCCGATGGTATGCAACAAGCAAAAGATTATGCCCAAATCTTAGGACTGAAATTTTGCTATGCTACAAATGGAAAAGAAATATTAGAATTCAATTTCATTACAGGTCTTGAAACTAAAATTAAAAAGTTCCCAACCTCACAAGAGTTATGGAACAGATTGAACTACGTTGAGCCTGTTAAGCCAGAAATTCAGGAAACACTTTTAAAACCTTTTGCAGCTACACCGGGCAAAGAAATTCGATACTATCAGCAAATTGCAATCAACAGGGCGGTTAAACATATTCTTGAAGGGAATAGAAAAGGATTACTCACCCTTGCAACAGGAACAGGTAAAACAACAGTAGCTTTTCAAATCATTCATAAACTTTGGAATAATCGTTGGAATACAAAAGGAGAACACCGCAGACCAAAAGTTTTATTCCTTGCTGACAGAAGTGTTTTAGTAACTGACCCACATGCCAAAGACTTTGCGATGTTCGGCGATGCAAGATGCTTAGTTCCTGAAGAAGGTTTGCCAAGCAGCAGAGAGATTTATTTTTCTACATACCAATCTTTGGCAGAAGATAAAAGTAAAGTTGGAGCATTCAGAAATTTGCCGAGAGATTTCTTTGACTTAATAGTAATTGACGAGTGCCATCGGGGAAGTTCTTCTGATGATAGTAACTGGAGAATAATATTAGAATACTTCAACACCTCAGTTCAATTAGGATTGACAGCAACTCCATTGCGTGCCGACAATAAAGACACTTATGCTTATTTTGGTAATCCACTTTATACTTACAGTTTACGCCAAGGAATTGAAGATGGTTTTTTAGCTCCATACATTGTACATCGTGTAGTTACTGATGCTGATGCAACAGGATGGCGACCACATGAAGGACAACTTGATGCACATGGACAAGTTATTCCTGATGGAGTTTATGGAACTCCTGATTTTGAAAACTCACTTTCACTTTTGCCGAGAACAAAAGCAGTTGCAAGGCATTTGCATCAATTCATGCTTAAAAACGGAAGGTTTGATAAGACAATTGTTTTTTGTGTTGACCAGGAACATGCAGACCAGTTTCGCAGAGAGATAAGTAATTTGAATGCTGACCTTGTTCGTCAGTATCCTGACTTTGCAGTTCGTATAGTTTCAGAAGAAGGCGATATTGGCAAAGGACATTTAAGTAGGTTCATGGACATTGATGAACCTATACCAGTTGTTGTAACTACTTCACGCCTTATGAGTACAGGTGTAGATGTGCCAACATGCAAGAACATTGTTTTGTTCCGTATGGTAAATTCAATGACAGAGTTTAAGCAAATTATTGGCAGAGGGACAAGAGTTAGAGATGACAAGCAAAAACTTTTCTTTACAATACTTGACTATACCGGAAGTGCCACAAGAAATTTTGCAGACCCAGATTTTGATGGTGACCCACCATTAATCACACAAGAAGAGATTGATGATAATGGACAAACCGTTGAAGGAACTTATCAGGAGTTTCCAGAACCACAACAAGAAGAAGATGATGACTTTGAAGATTTCAATGGGAATATCCAAGATGCTGGAGGCGATACAGGTGGCAGAAGAAAATATTATGTTACCGAAGGTGAAATCGGAATTGCGGCAGAAACCATTCAAATCATTGACCCGGTTACTGGAAGATTGATTACGGTTCAACTTTCGCAATATGCAAAAGAAAAGATTTCGACCATGTTCAGCAATGCAAGTGATTTCCGCAACCATTGGAATAATCTGGAAGAAAGAAAACAAATAATTGAACAGTTAGAAAACAACGGAATTTCTATTGAGCAACTGATGGAAATTACCAAGCAAAAAGAAACCGACCCGTTTGACCTTTTGTGTTTTGTTGCTTACGACTTAAAACCAAAGACAAGAAAACAAAGAGCAGAACTGTTGAAGAAAAACAAATCTGACTTCTTTAGTCTTTACAGCGAAAAGGCACAGCATGTTTTGCAAATGATACTGGATAAATATATCGAGTATGGACTAAATCAAATACGGCCAGACATTATTTCAGTTGAACCGTTTACACAAGAAGGAAATACTATTGAAATTGTAAATGCCTTTGGAGGCATAGACAAATACAAGAAAGCAATTGAAGAATTACAAAAAATACTTTACGCTGAAGCAGCATAATTAAAAGATGGCAAAGAAGAAAAAAGAAAAAATAGTTAAACAGGAAACTCCTGCTCAAAGACTTTCAGGTATAATTAAAAGTTGCCGGAATATTATGCGTAAGGATAAGGGCATGAACGGTGATGGAGACCGATTGCCTATGCTTACATGGATAATGTTTCTGAAATTTCTTGACGACAATGAGCAGTTACAGGAAATGAATGCAGAGTTAGAAGGAAAAAAATACAAGCCTGCTATTGCAAGTCCTTATCGTTGGCGTGATTGGGCTAAAAATAAAACCCTAACAGGAGATGATTTATTAGCTTTTATAAGTAATGAGAAAGTAAAACTTGCAGATGGGAAAGAACGTACAGGATTGCTTTACTACTTACGCAGTTTACAAAGTGAAACAGGAACGGAACGCAAAGATGTAATAGCAACAGTATTCAAAGGAGTTACAAACCGAATGATTAATGGGTATCTTTTGCGTGATGTAGTAAATAAAATTGATGAAATACATTTTACCAACAACGAAGAAGTAAATACTCTTTCCCACTTATATGAAAGCATCTTAAAGGAAATGAGGGATGCCAGTGGTGATGCAGGAGAGTTTTATACTCCGAGACCTGTGGTAAAATTTATGGTGGATATGATTGACCCTAAGATTGGTGAAACAATTTTAGACCCTGCTGCCGGAACTGGAGGCTTTTTAGTCGAAGCATTTGAACATTTAAAGAAACAGGCAAAAACTGTTGAACATAAAAAAATATTGCAGGAAAAATCAATTATTGGCGGTGAGGCAAAACCATTGCCTTACTTGCTTTGTCAAATGAATTTATTGCTGCATGGATTGAACTATCCTAATATTGATAGTGGCAACAGCTTACGTTTTCCTATACGGGATATTGGCGATAAAGAAAGGGTTGACATTGTATTGACAAATCCACCATTTGGAGGCGAAGAAGAAAAAGGAATTCTTAACAATTTCCCAGACGATAAAAAGACGGCTGAGACAGCACTACTATTCCTGCAACTGATTATGCGGAAATTGAAACGGAAGAAACCAGCTAATGAAGGAGGAAGGGCTGCTATTGTTGTACCGAACGGAACTTTATTTGCAGATGGTATTGCCGCAAGGGTAAAAAAGCAATTGGTAGATGAGTTTAACCTGCATACAATTGTTAGATTAGGCGAAGGGATATTTGCACCATATACAGATATTACTTGTAACCTTTTATTTTTTCAACATGGAGAACCAACCAAGGATTTATGGTATTACGAGATATTACCTCCTGCTGATAAAAAGAAATATAGTAAGACCAAGCCTATCCAGCATGAAGAGTTTACAGAAATAAAAAAATGGTGGAGCAAGCGGAAGGAGAATGACAATGCCTGGAAAGTAAAATTGAAGGACATTGTCTTGCTGGACGATAATGGCAAACTATTAAATGTTAATCTTGATATTAAAAACCCAAACAGAAAAAATGAATTTGAATATTCTGACCCTGCCGAGTTGATAAGCTCTATAATGAAAAAAGAAAAACAGGTAATTAACTTACTTAAAGAAATTGGGAACCAAATTCAAATAGCAGTTACTAATGAAGCGTAATTGGGAGCAAATAAAATTAGAAAAAGTTTTAACTAAATCTTCGTTATTGGAGAACCCAATTCCATTTCAAAATTATCGGCAGGTAGGTATTCAATTATGGGGGAACGGTGTATATGCAAGGGAAAGTATTGATGGTGGGAGTACCGGGTATAAGTTTTTTAATAAACTCAAATCAGGAGACTTAGTTGTAAATAAAATTTGGGCAAGAAACGGAGCAACATCTGTAGTTCCAGATGAATTTGATGGGTATTATGTTTCTACAGAATATCCAGTATTTCATCTTGACAGGAATATTTTGGAACCAAAGTGGATGCTATTCGTTACTCAGCAAAAGTGGTTTTGGAATGCTTGCAACAACCAATCATTTGGAACCAGCGGAAAGAATAGAATAAGGCCAGAAAAATTCCTCGCCATTGAAATACCAATTCCACCTTTACCTGAGCAAAGACGCATCATTTCAAAAATAGAAAGCCTACAAATCAAAATAGAACAGGTAAGCGAATTACGGGCTTTACAAACTAATGACATTAAGAACCTGCTCTTTAGTAAATACACAGAGTTGGTTGAAGATGCCCAATGGTTACCAATGAACGAAATAGCCCCAATTGTTCGCCGAGAAGTAAACCTAAAAGATGAAGGATTATATCCTGAGTTAGGCATCCGTTGTTTTGGAAAAGGAACATTTCACAAACCGGCTTTGACAGGTTTGGAAGTTGGGACAAAAAAAATATTTCAGATTAAGGAAGGAGATTTAGTTTTCAGTAATGTGTTTGCATGGGAAGGTGGAATAGCTGTTGCCAAAGAAGATGATAATGACCGATATGGCTCACATCGCTTTATTTCCTGCGTAGCAAATAAGGAAAAAGCATTAGCAGAATTTCTGTGCTTTCATTTTCTTTCACCCAAAGGTTTGGAAGATATAAATGCCTGCTCCCCCGGTGGTGCAGGCAGAAATAAAACTTTAGGATTGGACAAACTGATGAAAATAAATGTTCCAGTTCCTGATATTGATTTACAAGAAGAGTTTGTTGAATTGTTACACAAAGTAAATAGTATGAAAGAATGTCATGCACAAACAGAAAAAGAATTATCTGAATTAATGCCATCCCTTTTAGATAAAGCATTTAAGGGAGAATTGTAAAGCAAAAACTTACATTAGCAATCAGTAATTAATAATATGCCTCAGGAAATAGAAGAAATAGAAAATAGGGAAATAGAAGCTTCAGCACAGGGAGTTGAAGAAGAAATTGAGGAGTTTCAACCCTTCGACCCCGAAAAGATTTCTATTGATACAAAGCCCGTAATGATGGAAACATTGCTACGTAGATTAGAACAAGGCACCATCATACTCAATCCGGATTTTCAGCGAAACGAGGTTTGGACAATGGATAAGAAGTGTCGGCTGATTGAATCACTAATGCTGAAAATTCCATTGCCAATGTTCTATGTTTCAGCAGACGAGAAAGGGCATTACTATGTAGTGGATGGTTTACAGAGGTTAAGCACCATACGCAGTTTTGTATTAGGTGATAAGTATTTAGCAACTAAAGAAGCCAGATACAAAGGCGAAGGTTTTAAACTGGAAGAATTAGAGTTTTGGGGAGAGGCGTATGACGATTTAAATTTTAATGGCCTTCCAGTAAATATAAAAAACCGTATTCTTGAAACCGGTTTCACTTTTACTATCATCAACCCCGGTACACCAGAAGAAGTAAAACGAAACATCTTCAAACGTATCAACACAGGTGGAGAACCTTTAACAGCACAGGAAATTCGTCATGCACTTTACATTGGAGCATCTACGCAACTTTTACTTCGACTTTCACAACGGGAAGAATTTTTGAAAGCTACCAGCTATTCTGTAAAGTCAAACCGAATGATGGATAGAGAATTGATTCTTCGCTGCCTCGCCTTCAATGTTCGTTCATATAGTAATTATCCCAAAAATAACGACATGGATTCCTTTCTGAGTGACACAATGAGAATTATCAATATCATGCCATCACTTAACGGGAAAGAAGGTCCTAAAATTTTTAAAGAAGACGTGAAGAGAGAGCATGTGCAAATAAATGAAACTTCGGTTTTAGAAGAACGATTCATCAAGGCAATGGAACGAGGCAGAGAGATATTTGATGAACATGCCTTCCGCAAAAGCTATCCCGGCAAACGAAGAACACCTATTAATAAAGCCCTTTTTGAAGTTTGGGGAACATTACTGGGTAACTTGACAAATGATGAATTTAATAATCTCAAAATACGAAAATCAGAATTTATCGAACGCCATTCTGTTCTTTTGGAAGACATCAATTTTAATTATGCCATTTCAAGAGACAGTTTGAAAGCATTGTCTGTAAAAGACCGGTACGAAAAACTTTCTGGCTTACTAAATGAATTCATACAATGATTAGCGAAATAACACTTATTGGCTTTAAATCATTCCTGCACCGAAGACTGAAACTAAATCGGCTCACAGTTTTAACAGGATTAAACAGCAGCGGTAAAAGCTCCATCATTCAGGCGTTGCTGATGTTGGAGAAAGCGCATCGGAGGGAAACTAGTATTCTTTTAGACGGACATGGTTCTGTTGATGAAATAAAAAACATCTACTTCAATCAAGAACTTGTTTTAAGTATTTTGGATGAATTTGATAAAGCCTTCCTTACAAAGATTTATTTAAATAACCCGACAGAGCCTTATAGTTGTCTTTACAGGGAAGAATTCAACTTTCCTGAAATTATTTATATATCGGCAAATCGTTTCGGGCCAAAGACATCAGTTCCGATTTACAATGACAGCTATAAGAGAAACAGGATTGGTGCAAACGGTGAGAATCTTTTCCAGTTCATAGAATCCTTCGCAGATGAAACAATTGACCAAAGATTAATTCACCCAAAATCAGAGGGCGAAACGGTTCTTTTTAATATCAGAGGATGGTTGAGTGTAATTTCTCCCAACGTTGATTTCAAATACAGCATTGATAAGAATAGCGACACGTCCTACTCAACTTTCAATGCACATAGAGCTACTAATGTTGGCTTTGGGTTAAGTTATTCTTTATCAGTAATAGCCGCTTTGCTGATTGGAACGAAAATTCCTAACAGTATGGTCATTATTGAAAATCCCGAAGCACACCTTCATCCTAAAGGGCAAACAGAAATTGCCAGACTTATTTCTCTTTGTGCAATGACCGGTACACAGGTTATAGTTGAAACACACAGCGACCACCTTTTCGATGGAATTAGAATTGCTGCTAAGGAGACAAAAGAATTTGCACCCAATGTACAAGTACACTGGTTTGAATTAGACGAACAGCAAAACACAGAAGTTCATTCCCCGATTCTTAATAATGATGGCAGATTAGATGAATGGCCAAAAGGGCTATTTGACCAATTTGAAATTAACGCCTCTAAACTCATTTAATTCATGTATCAATTCTGCTTTAACGACTGTATTCCCAATACTGCCAGTGAACATTCTTTGACACAATGTTTAGTAGAGACATTGAAAGAATACAATGATGTAAAGAAAGAATACCCAGATGAAGTGGATGGTATTGTAACTTCAGTTTCTATAAATGATTTCATTCTTAATGCACAATTGAATTACAGCTTAGCAAGTTGTGTTTCAGGAATGCCAGACAAAGATTTAAGAACGATAGCTTATAGGATATTCACAAAACATCCGATAGAGAAATATTACGCCGAAATTGATGAAGAAGATTTGTTACAGAAGGATTACACTTTATCCATTGACGGAACAAGCCACACCGCTTTTAATCCAGTAATTGTTTCCGTAAATAATGGAGTTCTTTTTACATTAGGCTTACATCAGGATTTGCGAAAGGATGTTTTAAAAGTTAGCTCAAATGCAAATACAACTGTTGACGTAAATAATTTATTCGGACATACAGTCAACACAACATATATCAAGGAGCTATTAAAGCAATCGCTTACAGACAAACTTGAAAATTTCGAAAAGCTTTTAGCAATCATTGGTAACAATTCTTACTCACCCCGTTTTAAAAAGAGTTTCGACGGACTTTCTTCACATGTTCAAAAATCAATACTGGAACATTTCGAAGCTGCAAAACTTCGTAATGGTGTGACACCTTTTTTTGCTGACAATGCTTTAATAAAAGACGTTTCTGAACAAGGCATAGCTTTTAGAGTTTGTGAATTAAGAATTTTCAAACCGGTTCCTTTCAGGGTTTATTTTTACGAGGGACAGACCAAGACATATTTGGCAATGGTTGAAAAGAAGCCAGCAGACAAAAAGCAAGACAATCATATTGACGCAGCTACATCTATTATCAGTCAGATGCTTTTAATGGAAAAATAATCAGCCGCCTGTACATTGGCCACCAGACCAAGTAACGCACATTTGCAAGGCACACAAAGCCAACCTTGCAAAAGAGCTTGCTTTGCTCCCACGCTTCCGGGATACACCCTACTTCGATGGACACTTACCTTCAATTCAAATCACCATGATGAAGGACGAACACATAACATATAAGGCTTAAACCAGGCTTTGCGCCATTTGTATCATGAAATAAAAATCTGTTGCAGCGCAAATGTTTGATTTAAGCTCCCGCTGTATTGCGGGATTGAATGAAGCGGTTTACTTATGAGTTTTCAATACACTTTTATTGTATTAACAGAGTGCTGGGTATAGATGGCGCTTTTATTTTCCAGTGCTATTGTTTTTCATGGCACCAGGTTTTTTATCATCGTTAATATTTGAACAATCTTCAACTTTTGCCCATTGAATGACTTCCTTTACTAAAACTAAATTACTTCGCAAGTGCTAAGTTCGTTAGTCGCCTTATTATTCAACTTGCAAAACAAAATGCATGCACAGAATACATATTACAATTCTACTTTTTTGCTTAAAAACAGTCTGAAATATCTTGAGTTGTATTTGCGCTATAAAATATTTCTGCACTTTTTTTTGAAATGTAATTGATGTGAGGGCTATTAAAAATATTGTTTAGAAAAAGGCATATTGTATTTTAGCGGAAATGATAATGTTTTACGTCACCTTTCACGACCATCTCGTTAATTAGCAGCCCAAAATATAGTTTCTAATTATGGAAACCTTTTTTATCTTTGCAAAAGCAATAAAAATAGCAATACTTTCAGACAAGATTTTTAGAAGAAGCAGACAAATTCTTTGCAGGACTTGACCGAAAAGCTGCAATGAAAGTATTCTATAACATTGACCTTGCGGAACAAAGTAATGACCCAAAGCTTTTCAAAAAGTTACAAAAAGACATTTGGGAATTCAGGACAAAGTTTGGCGGAATGCAAATCAGGCTTCTTGCATTTTGGGACAAAGACAACGAAACAGAAACTTTGGTATTTGCAACTCACGGTTTCATTAAAAAAGTTGACAAAGTTCCTTCAAACGAAATTGAAAGTGCCATTAACATTCGGAGAAAATATTTTGAGAGCAAACTTAAAAAATAACATTATGGCAAAGGCAGCAATGAAATCATATTCACTTGCCGAAATGAAAGATAAATATATCGGCAAGAAAGGTACTAAGGACAGAGACCAGTATGAATACGAACTTCGTATGGATGTGCTAGGACGAATGATAAAAACTGCCCGACAAGAACGCAAATTGACACAGGAACAATTAGGAGCTCTTGTAGGCGTACAAAAAGCGCAAATCTCTAAGTTGGAAAGCAGTGCAAACAGTGCGACAATTGACACAATTTTAAAAGTTTTCAAAGCATTAAAAGCGGATATACACTTTAATGTAACAATTGAAAAGCAATATTTACAACTCGTTTGACAACAAGGCGAACGTACAACAAATAAGGCTTAAACGAAGCTTTGCGCCATTTGTATCATGCAATAAAAATCTGTTGCGGCGCTAAGGTTCGATTTAAGCTCCCGCTGTATTGCGGGATTGAATGAAACGGTTTACTTATGAGTTTTCAATTCACTTTAATTGTTTTTACAGGACGCTGGGAATAGATGGCGCTTTTATTTTTTGGTAAACGCCTTTCATGAAACCAGGTTTTTATCATCGTTAATTTTTGTGCAATCTTCAACTTTAATTTATTGAATGACTTCCTTTACTAAAACTAAGGAGTTTCGCAAATGCCAAGTCCGTTAGTCGCCTTATTATTCAACTTGTAAAACAAAATGAATGCACAGAATATATATACAGCAATCCTGCTTTTTTGCATATAAACAGTCTGAAATATCTTGAGTTGTATTTGTGTTATATAATATTTCAGCGTTTATTTTGAAATATGATTGATATTAAAGCTATTAAAAATATTGTTTTAAAAAAGGCATAGCGTATTTTAGCGGATATGTAAATGTTGCATGCAATTATAACACCTCCTATAACTATGAGTTACGATTTATTTTTCTACAAATCAAAAAGAGCGGATCTCTCCAAGGTACAAATTGGGAATTATTTGTCAGAAAATTTAGTTCAAAAAAATGAAGACTCGAACCAATGGTTTTATGAGAATACTGATACTGAAGTCTATTATTTATTTGAACATAATGAACCCGAGAATGACCCTGAAAACATAGAATTATATGAAAGCTTCAGAGAGTTTGACAACACACAGTTTTCATTCAACATAAACTTTATGCGACCTTGTTTTTTTGGGTTAGAAGCATTTCAGTTTGTTGAGAAATTTACGAGGGATTTAAAATTATTAGTATTCAATCCACAATCTGGTTCTGAAAATCCATATTTACCTACGAAGGAGGAATTATTTGAAAGTTGGAACAAAACAAATTTATGGTCAAGTGCAGGTCATTTTGAAAAACATCAATCTTGTTTTCTTCCTGCTGACAAAACAAATGCAATATGGAATTATAATTTTAATAGAAGACATTTACAGAATGAATTAGGAGGCCAATATTTCGTTCCTAAAATATTTTTCTTTAAGACAAAACAAACTAACGAAGTTGTTACAGTGACGAGTTGGACTGAACATATTCCAAATGTAATCCCACCTGCTGACTATTTCCTATTGTCAAGAAAATACAAAAAATTTTTTAGAACAGTCAAAGACAACATTTTGATTTCAAGACAAACTATCTTTAACAATTTTAATTCATACTTTGACGAATTTGAATTTCCCGGCTGCAAAATAATTCATCCGGGCAATGCCGCTAAAATAAAAGACAAATTCAATTCACTAAAGGCAGAACAGACACTTGCAGATTTTGCTGAAAGACTGCCTATGGAAAACTTATACAATGCTAAACCTGACTAACATAGTTACTACCGGATACATATCATTATCAGCTTTTGTTTCAGCATGATGATTCTGTCTTTAAGTGGCGGAAATCCCACCTTAACTTGTCGCTTTTACACAGTAAAAACCTGTTGGATGTCTTCTATTTTTGTTGTGCAATAATTATTTAATAAACCAAAACAAGGTTTTATGAAAATCATATCAAAAAGAGTGAATGCTATCAAACTTATACTAACATCCGTTACGCTTCTTCTTATAACATTTCAATCGCAAGGGCAGCAGCTTAAACCTGCAAAAAGTGGCTATGCCCCTGCTAATGGCATCAAAGTATATTACGAAATTTATGGTGAAGGCAAGCCACTCATCTTACTGCATGGCGCTTTTTATACCATTGACCTGAACTGGGGCCAATTGATTCCGGAATTATCAAAATCAAGAAAAGTAATTGCCATTGAAATGCAGGGTCATGGACATACTCCGTATTCAGATAGAAAATTATCAATAACAACATTAGCAAGTGATGTGGAGAAAGTAATGGATTACCTGGGTATAGACAGCGCTGATGTTGCAGGATATAGCATGGGCGGCTCTGTTGCTTACCAGTTTGCTGTACAAAGCCCTGAGCGGTTAAGGAAATTAGTTATCATTTCTTCAACTTATAAAACTGAAGGCTGGCTGCCAATTGTAAATAATGCGTTTAATGATTTCAAACCTGAATTTTTTGATAACACACCTTTACAAAATGCTTATGATGCAGTGGCTCCTGACAAAACCAAGTGGAGAAATTTTTTACAACAGATGTTTGAATTTGCAAAAGTGCCATTCAATGTTGGCGATTCCAATATTGCAAAAATTAAAGCACCTGTATTAATTATTTCCGGCGACAATGATGGCGTGGATAAAATAGAATTGATGAAAACATATAAGTTGCTGGGTGGTGACGTTTCTGCTGACATACAACCAATGCCGAAATCGCATTTGGCTATTGTTCCTTCACAGGGGCATGTGAGCTTGATGATGCAGACAGAAACTTTACTAAAATACCTGAATGATTTTTTACAGTGAGCTTTTCAAACAAAACAACAAATTCAAAAAAGAATATTCATCAATTATTTCCGCTTATTAGCATCCATCGCTTTTGGTTTAAAGGTTAGGTGAGGGTTCAGTTTTAATTAATCAAACTATATTTTTCAAAAACAACATGCTTTATCTTTCATTCAGAAATGTAAGCAAGATTATTTATTAAAAGTGAAAACTTATTTATTAAGACTCATGACTTGTATTTCGTTTGGTGAAGACACCAACCGATAGATAAAAAACTCATGTCTTGTATTTCGTTTGGTGAAGACACCAACCGATAGATAAAAACTCATGAATTGTATTTCGTTTGGTCAAGACACCAACCGATAGAGATAATATTAAAGACAAATTATTTTTCTACCTTTAGTATTCAAAACAAATTGAAGATATGGTCATTGAAAGAACAAATGATAATCAGATAAGAATTACTGTTTCTTCATCGGTTGATAGTTTCGGGTTACAAAGGCTCATTGACTATATTAAGTATCTTGAAGCAACTGCAAAAAGTAAGGCGAAACAATCTGACATTAATAAACTTGCTGATGAAATAAATGCCTCCTGGTGGAAGGAAAACCGTAAACGCTTTATTAAGTGAAGATAATTGTTGATGCTAACATTATATTTAGCGCTATCCTTAACTCTAAAGGAAAAATCGGCGACCTGCTAATCAATTCCGGGAAATACATTGAGTTTATTGCACCAGATTTTTTGCATAAAGAAATTTTCAAAAATTATCCGCGCCTATGCAAGATTTCGGGTATGGATTTAGAACAGGTTATAGAATCAGAATTTCAAATTTGCAAAGACATTACTTTTATTTCTGAAGAACAAATCAGGTTATCAACCTGGATTGAATCTGAAAAATTGGTTGCTGATATTGACCCCAAAGACACACATTATGTAGCATATTCCAAACATTTCCGTTGCAAAATTTGGAGTGGTGACAAAATGCTTATGAAAGGTCTATCAAAAAAAGGCTTTACAAACTTTATCACTACAGATGAACTGTTTAAGTGGCGACAGAAAAAGGAGGAAACTGAATAAATGAAACTTGCATTTTACCACATTCTTCTCTATTTAAAATAGTAACCTATTTTTTTGCTATACTTCAGGGCAAGTAACCCTTTTATTCAAAGATTTTATAATAGCGCAATTCCACTTCTCATTTTTTTAATTGCATATCACTCACCAGCATCACGTGGTCGCTGAGGTTTTCATCCACCATGTCAAATTGTTTTATCACGAATGAAGTATCAGGAAGGATATAATCAATACGCAGCATTGGCGCTAATGCATTGTATGTTTTACCAACACCTAAACCTTTTTTAAGAAAAACATCCTGCCTGTATTTGCCGCGTATGTTGAAATAAGTATATGATGTGGGCACATCATTAAAATCACCACAAACAATAGAAGGATGTTTTACTGAATCGGTTTGTGAACGCACAATATCTGTCTGTACACCACGGTTGGTAAATGCAGCTTTCATCTTCTCAAAAATATTTTTCGAAGCATCAATTGATTCTTCATTGCTTTGTTTGATTTTATTGAAGTCTGCATAGTCTGCATTATTAAAACCAAAAGATTGAAGGTGTGTTGTGAAAATGCGAACAGTATCATTTTCTATTTTCACATCAATATAGATCAGGCTCCCTGTGTATTTGCCCGGGTAATCTATTTTGCCTGAATCAATGATTGGATATTTTGAAAATAAAATTGAACCTGAAGTATAATAACCGTTTTCCTTATTAAAGTCTTTTGAATAAAAATAATAAGGGAACTGCCTGCTGAACAAACCTATATTATCCGCGTTCTCACCTTGTGTATAAGAATGATTGAACTCCTGTAAACAAATAAAATCAGGCTGAAGGTCAAGTACAGACTGTGCCAACTCTTTCCGGTTATGTTGTTTGATATCTGCTTTATTACTTAACCCATACATATTTGCGACGTTCCAGCTAACGATGCGGAAGCTGTTTTGTGGTTTCACTGAATTATCGCTGCCGGAAAAATGTGCGGCAAATGTTACGCTGATTTGTTTTGCACTGATCAGTAAAGCTATAAGCGGGACCCAAGACAGCTTTGGCTTTACTATCAGCCAAAAGAAAAAAACAAAAATGAGGATGAAAAAAAGATATGGGAATGTGAGGCCAAGAAAACCTATCGGCCACCATCGCTGCGGATTGAGAAATGGCACTGCAAGCGTGAGCAAATAAATCACACAGAATATTACTGTAAATACAAGCAACACTTTTTTAATCGTGTCCCGGATAATATTTGCCATCATTAAAAATAACGAATTGCAAATTATTTTATTTCCATTGTAAATCGGTAATTACAGGATAATGATCTGATAATTTCTTTTTGATAACAGTGCAATTAACAACCTTTAGTCTTTTATCAGCAAAACAATAATCTATTCTTAATGTAGGGAGTATTTTATAAAAAGTTGCGCCGATACCAAAACCTGTTTCAATAAAAGCATCATTAAAATTTCCTTTGATTAACCTGTAGTTATAAGAGCAGGGAACTGCATTCATATCACCGCAATAAATTGCAGGGTAGGCTGCTTTTGTTAACTGGTCATGTATAATTTCTGCTTCATCCTGGTGCAATCTTTCCACTTCACGCAATTTATATTGAATAACCCTCTTCCTGTCGTACGTGATTTGATAAACATCTTTTTTGACACTTTGCGTATCAAGGTACAATTGAAAGGATGCAAGATGTGCAGTATAAATTCTTACCAGCCTGTCCTTAAATTCAACATTAGCATACACCAGGTTTTCACTATACACATCACTTTTATGGATATTAATCCTGCCACTGTCAGTTAAAGGAAGCTTTGAGAAAATGGCAACACCTCTTATCACCAATGCATCCATTTTATTGCTGTTTACTTTATCATTTGAGAAAAAATGATATCTGAAACCGAGTGAATCCAGTTCCCTGCGAACTGAAATCCTCCACTTACCTCCTTCCACATCAGTCATTTCCTGAACACATAAAATATCAGGATTTTTTTCACGGATAAGGTTGAGCATTCCTGAACGCACTTCATTCTGTGGTGAGAGGTTTACAAAATCCTGTACATTCCATGTCATCACCCTTAATGTGTTTGTATCTTTATTATCATTAAATTTTTTGGGGATATTCAAAGCAAATGTGTGCGTGAAATTAACTAAACCCGGAGGCAGGCAGATAAACATGACCAGAGCTAATTTTTTTGAAACAAAAAGATTAATTACAATAGCCATTATCATCAACAAAAAAAGATATGGGAAAGCAATGGCAAATAAAGTGATATATGAAAAAACTTTTGGTGCAATAAAAGTGCTGAAACAGGATATGATAAAAACAACCAAAAGAAATAAACAAAAGAAAATCCATGCAGGCTTTATCAGTTTTTTCATAAATGGATGATGGATTTATAAACAGCTTATAAATTTTCTTTGCTTGCGTTTTTCAGAAATTCTTTTTCTTCTTCTGTTAAGTGGTGATAACCTTCTTCATTTATTTTATCAAGGATATCATCTAATTTTTCCTGTGAGAAATGATGTGTTTTTTCAAATGGCTTTCGGTTGGCTTTATAAAAATGTTCCTGTTGCTTCATTTTCTTTTCAGGATTAAATAAATCATTCACCCACTTTGCAAGACTGTTAATCCACCTTCCCATATCGTTACCACGTTTTAGCTGGTAAACAAAAAATAAACCAGACAAACCACCGGCAATATGGGCTACAGCCACAGCGCCATTGCTGAAACCTAATGTACCTAAATCAAGCGCTGCAAAAATTAATGCCAGCACCCAGATGGGGATGCCTCCATTCAACATGGGTAATATCCTGTATTTAGGCGCAAAACTTGTTGTTGCCACAACAATTGACATGACAGCAGCGCCTGCACCCATCATAGAAAATGAAGTAGTATGTTCATGTATGGAAGGGATGAGATTCGCAGCCAGTAAATAAAACAAGCCGCCAAAAAAACCACCATATAAATAAACAGGGAACAACCTGTCATTGCCTGCAAGGTCCTGCAGTATATAACCAAAACACCACAACCATAAAATACTGCTTATTAAATACCACATGCTGTTATGTGAAAACATGTAAGTAATTACAGTCCAGGGGCGTGCTATGAATTGATAAGCATCAGCAGGCATAGCCATCCAGCTATCAATACTTTGATCTGTGACAGCAGGCTGCCCTTGTGATAAACCATAAATAACTTTTATAAAAAGGATGGATACGTAAACAAGTGCATTTAAAATGATAAGCCAGGTGAGGGCATTATTATCTTCACCCATCAAAATTTTTCTCCTCTTGTTTTGAGCCCGCACTATCATAGTTATAAAATTAAATCACATCAGTTAATAAAATTTTCTTTTGTTGGTTTTATTCCAGAAATATACAAGCGCCAATCCAAAAAATGCACCGCCAATATGGGCCACATGTGCAACATCGTCACCGGCACTGTTTTTCAAAGCTAAAAATATTTCAATTGCAATATATCCGATTACAATCCATTTGGCTTTAATAGGCACAGGTATAAAAATAATATACATCAATGCATTGGGAAACAGGTAACCGAATGCTGCAAGGCAACCAAACACTGCACCCGAAGCGCCCAAGGTAGGTTCATACAATTTGAAATTGGGATTGTTTAACAACTGCTGCTGTTGTTCAAACGGCAGGCTCTTAAACAATTCTGCTACCGGCTGCATATCATGATAAAGAACTAACATGTGGCATAAAGCTGCACCAAGTCCACATACAAAATAAAAAATCAGGAAGCGTTTCGGGCCCCATAAATTTTCAAGTACAGAACCAAATAACCACAATGCATACATGTTGAAAAAAATATGCCAGAAACTGCCATGTAAAAACATGTAAGTAAAAAACTGCCAGGGTTTAAACAAAGGGCTTTGCCAGGTGTGCAAAGCAAAAATGTCAAATATTTTTGTCTGTACATCAGCACCTAAAACAGTCTGCGCAAGATAAATGAGTGCATTGATGATTACGAGGTTTTTGATAACCGGTGGTAATATTTCAAATCTTGTTTGCCTGAATTCTCTCATCCTGGTATTTCGGTTTTTCTGTTTATTTTTTCAATTTCAACTTTGCCACATTTTCAATATGCAAGGTATGTGGAAACATATCTACCGGTTGCACTTTTTCTACAATATATTTTTCACCCAGCAAATTGATATCCCTTGCCTGTGTGGCAGGGTTGCAACTTACATAAACTATTACAGGCGCCTGCACCTGCAATAATTTTTCGCAAAGCTTTGCATGCATCCCCGCACGTGGCGGGTCAACAATCACTACATCCGGCTTACCGTGTATTTCAAAAAAACTATCATCACAAATCTTTATCACATCCCCTGTATAAAACGAAGCATTTTCAATTTTATTTAATGCGGCATTTTCTTTAGCATCAGTGATGGCATCATCAATCAATTCAACACCTATCACTTTTTTAGCCGATTTGCTTAAGAAAATTCCAATGCTTCCAGTGCCGCAATATAAATCATACACAATTTCGTTTCCTGATAATTCTGCAAAGTTGCGGGCAATACCATAAAGTTTTTCAGCCTGCCGGGTATTGGTCTGAAAAAATGATTTCGGGCTTATCTTATAACTGAAACCTTCCAGTTGTTCAGTGATAAAACCTTTGCCATAAATAATTTCAGGCACCAGGTCATAGATGCTGTCGTTGCGTTTTCCGTTGATGGTGCAAAGCAAAGTGGTTATTGAAGGAAATTTCTTTTGAATAAAATCAAACAACAGTTGCATTTTTTCTTCATCCCTTTTTGCAATCACAATGTTCACCATAATTTCACCTGTTGTTGCAATACGCACCATCATATTCCTGATCCAGCCTGTGTGTTGCCTGAAATCATAAAAAGGAAAATTATTGTTGCGTGCAAATGATGCTACAGCATTACGTAAACTATTAGTTGGTTCGGCCTGTAAATGGCATTGTTCTATCTCCACTACTTTATCAAAAACACCTTTGGCATAAAAACCCGCAACATCTTTTTGTGCAGCAGCCTGGATATCGGAGCCGGCCTGAACCATTTCCCTGAAATTATCTTCAGCAATAAATTGTTTAGCTGAAAATGCATATTCCATTTTATTGCGGTAAAACCTTGTTTCATCAGCGCCAACAATTGACAACATAACAGGCAACGCCACTTTACCAATCCTGGTGAGAACATCAAAAACCTGTTGTTGTTTATACATCAATTGTTTTTCATAAGGCAGCATTTGCCACTGGCATCCACCACATACGCCAAAATGTTGGCAAAAAGGTTTTATCCTGTCCGCAGAAAACTTTTTTATTTCCAATGGAAAACCTTCAGCCCAGTCCTTTTTGTTTTTATATAACTGGACATCTGCTACATCACCGGGCACAGTATTTTCAACAAAAACAACTTTACCATCCAATCTTGCCAGCGATTTTCCTTCGGCAGCATAATTTTCTATCAACAAATCACGGAGGACTATTTTTTGCTTTTTCTTCACTGCTGCAAATGTAATTGCACAAAATATTTTTTATGATTTAAAAATGACAGGCTGCATCATTCCGTTACTGTTTTACAAACGATTAACAAAAGCAAGTAGATATTGAAATATATTTACGCAATTTTTAAAGCATGAGAATACTATTAGTTGCGCTGCTCTTATTAATTATATCCACATCCTTACCGGCACAGCAACCCCCACCAGGTTATGAAATAAAGGTTACTACAAATTATAAAAATTCAAAGCTTTATCTCGGTGATTATTATGGCAAACGCAAACTGCTTGCAGATTCTGCCATGTCGGATGGTAATGGCCTGGCAATTTTTAAAGGAGATAAAAAATTAGGTGAAGGCATTTATTTTATTGTTTCACCACATCGGGTTATCATGTTTGAAATCCTGATGGATTATGCTCAGCATTTTACTGTTGATTATGATTCTACAAAGCCTGGCGAATTAAAATTTACCGGCTCGCCTGACAATGATTTATTTGCTGCGTACTCAGATTTTCTTACAAAAATTTCACCTCAACTGACAGCGCTTCAGCAAGAGGTTAAAAATGCAAAATCACCTGCTGATTCTCTTGCTGCAACACAAGAACTAGTAAAGACTGCGGCCAGGTTAACCAACTACAGGAATGATGTGATAACAAAACAACCTAAGTCAATGCTGGCAACGTTGCTGCAGGTTGCAAAAATTCCTGAAAGGCCTGCGATTCCAATTGTGAATGGTAAACCGGATTCTTTATATCCTTTTTATTATGTAAAAAATCATTACTGGGATGGTGTTGATTTTACAAGTGATGTCATATTGCATACACCATTTTTTGATTCCAAGCTGGACGATTATTTTAAATATTATGTTTCACCTAATCCTGATTCCATCATCAGCGAAGTGAATTATATGTTGCTGGCTTCAAGAGAAGCGCCTGATCTGCATAATTATATGCTTGGAAAATTTACTGATAAATATATCAACCCGGAATACATGGGACAGGATAAAGTGTTTTTGTTTTTGTTTGAAAATTTTTATTCAAAAGGAGACACTTCATGGTTGAATGAAAAACAACGCAAATATATTTTCGACAGGGCTTATAGCCTGATGGCTAACCAGATTAATGAAAAGGCTTCACCTCTTGAATTAACTGATACTTCGGGTAAGAAAACTGTTTCATTGTACGACATTAAAGCGCCGCTTACTTTCATTGCATTCTGGGACCCGCACTGCAGCCATTGCAAAATCCAGATACCACGGCTTGATTCTTTTTATGAGGCAAAATGGAAAAATGAAAACGTAAAAATACTTGCAGTCTGTGTGAATGATTATGTGATTGACGACTGGAAAAAATTTATTGCAGAGCATAAGCTCAATGGATGGTATCATGGTTATGAAACAAAAGAAAAAAGGTTGCAACTTGAACAGAATAACGAGGCAGACTACAGGCAGTTGTATGATATTACTCAAACACCAACTTTTTATTTGTTAGATGCCAATAAAAATATTCTTGCAAAAGGGCTTAGCCTGGAACAATATGATGCATTGATTGATGCAAAACTCAAGGGACACACACAATAAATCTGTAAACTGCTGCTTATTGAATTGTATTGATTATTTTTAGGGTGATAAACAAACTAACCAAATGGTATAAAAACTCCTGCATGAAGACTATTTATTTCCTGTTAGCTGCAATTTTAACCTTCAATACTGCTGCAAATTCTCAAACACTGTTTAGCTATGGCTCACATAATGTATCAGTAAAAGAATTTTTAGATGCCTATAATAAAAACCCCGATACCACTGGGAACAAAGCAGAAAAACTAAAACAATACCTTGACCTGTATATTAATTTCAGGCTGAAACTCCAGGCAGCTTATGATGAAAAAGCCAATCAGAATGCAGAGTTGAAATCAGAAGGTGAGAACTTTAAAAACCAGCTTGCAGAAAATTATATTAATCACCAGGCCAATATCACTCAATTATTGCATGAAGCATTTCAAAGGAGCCAGAAAGATATTTTAGTGGAGCAGGTCTTTGTAAAATTTTCAGGCAATGATACGGCTGCTGCATATTCACAAATTACAAAAGCTTATGAGGCGTTGAAATCAGGAAAGAATTTTGAAGATGTTGCATCTCTTTATTCCAATGACCCATCAGTGCAGGCTGCAAAAGGGAACATGGGATACATCACTGTTTTTACATTACCTTATCCTGTTGAGTCATTGATATACCACCTGGCACCCGGCAGTTATTCAACAATTTACAAAAGCAAAATCGGTTATTTCATTTTTAAAAATGTTAGTGAAAGAAATGCATTGGGCAGGAGGAAGATTGAGCAATTATTATTTAACACACCTGATTTTTTAAATACTGCCCAGGTTGATTCAGTAAAACATCTTGCTGATTCGGTGTACAACCTGTTGCAATCAGGCACACCTTATAATAATCTTGCAGCAATCTATGGCCATTATAATTATGACCTGCAAAGTGCTGATGCAATTGAAGTAGGTGTTGGTGATTACAGCAATGATTTTGAAAATGCGGTTTTTTCAATCAAAGCTCCTGGAGATATTTCAAAACCATTTAAGACAGCTTATGGATATAACATCATAAAACTGGATGCAATAACCCCGGTTGCAAACGATGAAAATGATGTCAACTTTATGGGTTACCTGCAATCGCAGGTACAAAATGATGGAAGGCTGGAGATTGCTAAATCTAACCTAGTAGAAGGCTGGCTACAACTAACCGGCTATAAAGAAAATAATTACAACCATACTAATCTCTGGACATATACAGACAGCACCATTGAAGCCGGAGATGAACTGCCTGCATCATATAAAGACATAAAACCTGGTACAGTTCTATTTCATTTTACAAAAAAAGATATAACTGTAAAAGATTGGATTGATTATTTAAAATCAGGGAATATAAATACCGCTTCAGACGAAGGTTATACAAAACAAATGCATGATTTTGTCAGGTCTGCCTGCAATGATTATTACAGAGAAAATATTGAAGACTTCGATAGTGCTGCCAGTGGACAGATAAAAGAGTTTAATGAAGCCAACATGTTGTTTTATGTAATGGATAAGCATGTGTGGAGCAAGGCCGCAAACGATAGTTCCGGATTAAAAAAATATTATGATGAACACAAAGAAAATTATACCTGGAATAAAAGCCTGACAGCTCTTGTAATTTCTGCTCCTGATAAAATAGTCGCTGATACCATAGCTATCAAAATAAAAAATAATCCTGGTGACTGGAGGAAGATTGTTGCACCTTATAATAATACAGTTTATGCAGACAGCAGCAGGTTTGAGTATGGACAATTACCAGTAAAGCAACCCGTACAATTTGAAAAAAATTATCAATCTTCACCCGAATCCAACGAATCAGGCGATTCCTATGTCTTTATACATGTCTTAAATGTTTATCCACAAACTGAGCCCAGGAGCTTTGATGATGCAAAGGGGATAGTCATTAATGATTACCAGCAAAAACTGGAAAATGAATGGCTGGAAAGTTTAAAAAAGCAATACCCGGTAAAAGTAAATGATGCTGTCCTGGCAAAGTTGCGATAGATTTTTTAGTTTAATATTTTGATTATGGAACAGATATTGCTATTAGAGTGTTCATAGTTAAATGTTAAAAAAAAATTATTATAAATGCTGCCTTTTAATTTTGCAGCTCGTATTAAGTCGTATAAAAACGAATTAAGCACCCGAATAAATTCTTATTCATGATTCAAGTAGTCGCCGGAATTATTATAGCATACCTTGTTACATTCTTTTTGCTACCCTTGGTTATCAGGATTGCTGATGACAATAAATTATATGATATACCCGATGAACGAAAGACACATGTAAATGAAGTTTCGTCTTTAGGTGGCATTGGTATCTTTTCCGGAATTATTTTAAGTTTATTGCTTGTTGCAGATTTTAGTAACTACAGCGCAGAACTACAATATTTTATTGCCTGTTTCTTTATTATTTTTCTTATTGGCATTATTGATGATATATTCGTTTTGAAAGCATGGAAAAAAATCCTTGGACAGACCTTAATTACCTTGATATTAACAGTTAAGGCAAATTTACTGATAACGAATCTTCATGGTTTCCTTGGTATCTATGCTCTCTCATACACAGAAAGCCTTTATGTAAGTTTCTTCACTATTACATTACTCATCAATTCGTTTAACTTAATAGATGGAGTTGATGGCTTGGCTGGTTCAATAGGTTTTGTTTCCTGTTTATTATTTGGAACATTCTTTTTAATGAACAACCTTATTCATTATGCTGTATTATCATTTTGTGTTTGTGGCGCATTACTTGCATTCCTGAGATATAATTTTTCTCCGGCAAAAATTTTTATGGGTGATTCAGGTTCCACTTTGATTGGATTGATTGCTTCAATTCTTGCAATAAAATTTGTTGAAAGCACACCAATACAATCAATATTCGCGCATAATGTTGTACCAGCAATAGCTTTTGGATTCTTAATGATACCATTGCTCGATGTGCTCAGGGTATTTGCAATACGCATTTACAAAAGGCAATCACCACTAGTACCAGACAGAAACCATTTTCACCATTTATTGCAAAACAAGGGGCTCACCCATACCCAGGTTACGATAACTTTAGTATCTGCTCAATTATTATTTGCCGGTCTTACATTACTGGCTCAAGATCTCAATATTAATTTAATCATTGCATTGCAATTCACTTTATACTTTGCAAGTGTATATGCTCTTAAAGAATACATACCATCACGCAGGAAACTTCATGTTATACGAAATAAATCAATTGACGTTTCAATACCTGACCTGAAAGTGTATCCTATCTTTTCCAAGAAAGAAAAAGTTTCAGCAAATGAAGACTAACAGCAGGTAATACATCGTGAATCACTTAGATTTGCAGCAAATTTTTTTTATGTCTGAAGAATTGGAATTGGTTGTAGATGATGCTGAATCATCAATGAAAAAAGCCATCAGCCATCTCGAAGTAGAATTAACAAAAATCAGGGCAGGTAAAGCATCACCCACAATGATTGATGGAATCAATGTTGAATATTATGGAACTCCAACTCCCATTTCACAGGTAGCTAATGTCACCATACTTGATGCCCGTACAATTAGTATCCAGCCCTGGGAGAAAAACATGTTGCAGCCGATTGAGAGATCAATCTTACAGGCAAACATTGGTATCACTCCACAGAATGACGGGAACCAGATCCGTTTATTCCTGCCACCATTAACTGAAGAACGCAGGAAGGAATTATTTAAGAAGGCCAGCCAGGAAGGAGAACATTCAAAGATTGCCATCAGGAATATCCGAAGAGATGCAATTGAAGAAATCAAGAAGCTTCAAAAGGATGGATTAAGCAAAGATGTTGCCAGTGATGGTGAATCAACAATCCAGCAAACTACAGACAGGTACATTGCACTCGTTGATAAACACCTTGCAGCCAAGGAAAAAGAAATGATGGCTGTTTAGTCTTTTACAAAATCAAAAAATTATTTGTACAACACCTGGATTGTTTCAGGTGTTTGTTGTTTTAATATGACATGTTTATTTGCTGTCATTGCATCCATTAAATCATCATTATAATGACGGATGGTTAATAAGGTAAGTTCTTTTTCTACCTGCACATCAAAAATTGCGCTTGCTTTAGCAGCAAGTTGTTGAATTTTTTCAACCCTGTCATCTAAGCATAACTGCAGACTGATTGCACCGGTTTGCATCAGGTTAGGTTTAATTTTTAATTCACCTAAAATCTTATACAACTCACTCAATGGCTTCTCTCCCACAAAAGAAAAATCCTGGCTATGCAAATGCATCAACACCTGTTTTTCTTTTAAAATAATAATTGGCGGTAATCCTTTTACCTGCTTTTTTGAAATTACTGTTCCTGGTAATGAAGCATCTAAAAAACATTTTACATGCAATGGGATGCCTTTGTTCTGCAAAGGCTTGATAGTTTTCGGGTGAATCACCTGGGCGCCATAATATGCCATCTCGATTACTTCATCAAAACTGAGTTCAGGCATTAACTGTGCATCAGGAAATTGTTTTGGATCAGCGCTCATCACACCTTCCACATCTTTCCAGATTGCCTGTAGTTCTGCATTTAAGATATTCGCAAATACGGCAGCGGTAAAATCACTGCCTTCTCTTCCGAGGGTAGTGCTTTCATTTTCATCTGTGCTGCCAATAAAACCCTGCGTGAGCACGATGTTTGGAGTTTGATTTCCAGCGCTACCAAAAAAGTTCTTTTTTAATTCTTCAATTTTATTTGTGGTATAATCCCAGTCAATGTTTGCTTCACGGAAATTATCATCAGTACGGATGATGTCCCTTACATCCATCCATTGATTAGCCACGCCTGCTTCATTCAGATAAGCGCTCATTATGGTGGTGCTTAATAATTCACCAACACAAACAACCTGATCATAATAGTAATCGAAATCATGAGAAGGTTTATCATGCAAGAGCCATTCCACTTCAGTAAAAAAATTATTTAATTGTGCTTCACAAGGATTGTAGTGTGTTACAAGTAAATATTTGGCAGTAGTTATATGCTGTTTTTTTATAGCACCAAACAATTGCAATGCATCATCTTTTTTCCCCGCATAAAAAGCTTCTGCTACTTTTTCCAGGGCGTTGGTTGTTTTACCCATTGCAGAAATAATCACTACCAGTTTTTCATCACGGTAAAGGGATAAAATATTTTTTACACCATGTATCCTGTCAATTGAATTGATACTGGCACCTCCAAATTTAAAAACCTTCATATTCAATAATTAAACGGCGCAAAGATAACAGGTGAAATGAGTGATTAAAAAATCTATATCCAGATAGAATTACAACATCAGAAAATGGTTATAGAAAAAATTAAAAACTAACATCCGTTCATTTCAAAAATTCGACTTTACATTTGCAACAAACCATCATTATGGCTGTAAACAGAAGGGTGCTTACTTTGGATGAATTTACCATCCAGGCTTTCAGAAAAATACCAAATGCTACCGGTGAACTAAGTGCTTTATTACGTGACATAGGCCTTGCAGCAAAACGCATCAACGTAGAAGTACAGAAGATAGGCCTTGTTGATATGTTGGGCGATACCGGCAGTGTGAATGTACAAGGTGAAGAAGTAAAAAAAATGGATGTGTATGCCAATAACCAACTGATAGGTGTTTTAAAACATGGTGTGAGTTGTGCAGGCATCGGTAGTGAAGAAATGGACGATATCGTTGTGTTCAACGATGAGATGAGCAACCAGAGTAAATATGTTGTGATGTTTGACCCGCTTGATGGAAGTTCAAATATTGATACTAATGTTTCAATAGGAACCATCTTTGGTATTTACAAAAGAAAAACACAGAAAGGTTCACCTTGTGATATCAATGATTTCCTGCAACCAGGTGTAGCACAGGTTGCAGCAGGTTATGTGGTGTATGGTTCATCCACCATGTTAGTATATGCTACAAGAAGAGGTGTTAATGGTTTTACTTTAGACCCTGCTATTGGTGAATTCTGTCTCAGCCATCCTGATATTAAATGCCCGGCTGATGGAAAAATTTATTCAGTTAATCACGGCAACTTTTTCAAATATGAAAAATCAATGCAACAGTATATTACTTGTTGCCAGAAAAAAACTGAAAAAGATGGCGGTCCATATACCAACCGTTATATCGGTAGCATGGTAGCTGATGTGCATCGTACATTAATCAAAGGCGGGATATTCATGTATCCTTCAACAGTAAATAAACCCGGAGGTAAATTGAGATTAATGTATGAATGTAACCCATTCGCATTTATCCTTGAAGTTGCTGAGGGAAAGGCAAGTGATGGTAAGCAAAGAATTGTGGATATTCAACCAACACAATTACATCAACGCACGCCATTTATGGCAGGAAGCAGGAACATGGTAGATGAATGTTTATCCTATCATGTTTAGAAAAATAATTCTTTGTTTCACTAATTGGAGAAAAAGCTTCTGAACAATAGCTGATTGCTATTTACAGCAGCAACTTATTAACCCAATTCAGGATATAGAGGGAATTGTTGCATAAACTCATTCACTTTTGATTTTATGCCGGATAGATAAGCTTCATCATCTGCATGCATCAAACAATCATCAATACAATCAACAATAAACTGCATGTGGGTTTCTTTCATTCCACGCGTTGTAACTGCAGGCACACCTACGCGGATACCTGATGTAACAAATGCACTCTTATCATCAAACGGCACCATATTTTTATTCACGGTGATATCTGCCTTGCCCAAAACCTGTTCAGCTTTTTTTCCTGAAATATTTTTATTTCTCAGGTCAAGTAACAACAAATGATTATCCGTTCCATCACTGATGCTTTTATAACCTTTTGCATTCAATGCATTTGCCATTGCCTGTGCATTAGAAATGATTTGTTTGGCATACACAGTAAATTCATCAGAAAGTATTTCACCAAAAGCAACGGCTTTGGCAGCAATGATATGTTCCAAAGGCCCGCCTTGTGTGCCGGGGAAAACAGCCATATCAATTAAATTACTCATCATGCGCAGGTTGCCTTTTACATCTTTCAATCCAAAAGGATTTTCAGAATCTTTCCGCATCATGATGATACCACCACGAGGGCCACGCAATGTTTTATGCGTTGTAGAAGTTACAATATGGCAATGATCGAATGGATCATTCAATAATTTTTTTGCAATGAGGCCTGCCGGATGTGCAATATCAGCCATCACAAATGCGCCGATTTCATCTGCCACTTTTCTAATTCTTTCATAATCCCAATCACGGCTGTAAGCGCTTGCACCGCAAATAATCAGTTTAGGTTTTATCTCTCTTGCTCTTGCTTCAAGCATTTCATAATCCACTCTACCTATATCCCTGTGTACACCATAAAAATGCGGCACATATAATTTACCACTAAAGTTAACTGGTGAGCCGTGGGTTAAATGTCCACCCATACTCAAATCAAGACCGAGTATTGCATCTCCGGGTTTTATCAATGCAAGCATTACTGCAGCATTCGCCTGTGCGCCGCTATGTGGTTGCACATTGACATAATCTACATCAAAGATTTTCTTGAGACGATCTATTGCCAATTGCTCACTTTCGTCCACTATTTCACAACCACCATAATACCTGCGACCCGGGTAACCTTCAGCATATTTATTTGTCATCACATTACCCATTGCCTGCATAGTCTGAAGGCTTGTAAAATTTTCACTGGCTATTAATTCTATTCCGCGGCGTTGGCGTTCAAGTTCTTTTTGAATTAATGAGAAAATGGCATTATCTCTTTGCATGTAGTTTAAAATTTGCTGCAAAATTAAGTATCTGCCCTGTATGCTGCACAGGGTTTTAAAGTTATTTATTCACCAATATGTTTTCATCATCATAAAGCAGCCATATTTTTTACAGTACACAGTGGTGTTGATGGGGTCTGTTTATCTTTATATTTGTTATATCATGATTTAAAAAATAATCCGACATAATATTTATTTCAAAAAAATTATATGAATACAAGAAGAAAATTTTTAAAGAATTCCGGTATGGCTGCAGCAGGAGCTATGTTTTATAATAGTAAAATATTTGCAGGCACAACCAATGATTTCACCAGCAGGAGACCACCTCTTGCTGAAAGAAAATTTACCAGCGATGCAGTGGAAGCAACCATCAAGGAAATTAAAAGCGCCATACCTAATGCTGAGTTGGCATGGATGTTTGAAAACTGTTTTCCTAATACACTTGATACCACAGTATTTTTTGAAGAGCATAATGGTATACCTGATACTTATGTTATAACAGGCGACATCAATGCCATGTGGTTGCGTGATAGTTCAGCACAAGTATGGCCCTATCTCCCGTTGGTAAAAAGTGATCCTCATTTGAAACAATTAATGGCAGGTGTGATAAACAGGCAGGTAAAATGTATTTTAAAAGATCCTTATGCTAATGCATTTTATAAAGATGAAAATGAAATCAGTGAATGGAAAAATGACCTCACTGATATGAAGCCGGGTATCCATGAAAGAAAGTGGGAAATTGATTCACTTTGTTATCCAATCAGGCTGGCGCATAAATATTGGGAAATAACAGGCGACACAAAACCATTCAATGCAGACTGGAAAGAAGCAATCAGATTAACCGTGCAAACATTTACAGAACAACAAAGAAAACACGGGCATGGGCCTTATACATTTCAACGTACAACATCATGGGCAACAGATGGTGTGCCATTATCCGGTTATGGTTATCCTACAAAACCTGTAGGGCTTATCTGTTCTATGTTCAGGGCAAGTGATGATGCAACCATTTTTCCTTTTCATATCCCTGATAATTTTTTCGCAGTGGTTTCATTAAAACAAGCAGCAGCTATGGTCAGTGCTATACATAAAGATGCATCACTGGCAAATGCCTGCTTAAGCTTGTCAAAAGAAGTGGAAGATGCATTAAACAAATATGCAACTACGACTCATGCTATTTATGGAAATGTGTTTGCATATGAAGTGAATGGTTTTGGTAGTTTTAATTTAATGGATGATGCCAATACTCCCAGCCTGTTGTCATTGCCTTATCTTGATGCAATTGCTTCAGATAATCCGATTTATCAAAACACCAGGAAATTAGTGCTTTCATCAGAAGACCCTTTTTTCTTTAAAGGGAAATATGCAGAAGGTGTTGGTAGCCCGCATACAGGCATGGATATGATCTGGCATATGGGTATTACCATGCGTGCACTTACCAGCGATGATGATGATGAAATTATCAATGCTGTTAAAACTTTAATTGCAACACATGCCGGTACAGGTTTTATGCATGAGAGTTTTAATAAAGATGATCCCAAAAATTTTACCCGCAAGTGGTTTGCCTGGGCTAATACCATGTTTGGTGAATTGATTTTGCATCTGCATTCAAACAAAAAATATATCCTGCAAAAAATATGAACAGGATGAAATTTTTATATTAAATAGTTCTCAAAGTCATTAAATAATTCTTTCAAAAAAATTTTACAGGCATCTCTATACTTCAGTTATCATATTAATGTAAGCCAGCTAATCAAAATGGATATATCGTTTGTGTTTATGTGAAACTACATATTAAGTTTTCTGATGGAAAAATCAGTGTTGATGCCATGTAATTCCCACTAATAAAAAAAGAAATTTACAACAAATTAAAATAACATATTAAGTTCTTTCCTTCAATTCAAAATGAATAAATCATGAAAATAATTATCCAATCTCTTTACCATTTTAAAAACTAAAAGCAATAAAATAAACCGTATCTCACGAAAATAATCCCTTCATCACAATAGTTTCAGCAACTTTTATAAATCCTACTTTCAGAATTACTTTTGTCTTTCCACAAATTTGTGCATGAGATTTAAAACTGTTTGTTGTTTATCCCTACTCCTGTTATGTTCTCCATTATTTTCCCAGGTTAAGACATTACAGGCAGTGAAAGTTTCGGTAGCGCCAAAAATAGATGGGAACCTTGATGATGCAGCATGGAACAATGTACCTGTAGCAACTGACTTTATTGAAAGTTTTCCTTCATTTGGGAATAAAGCATCAGAGAAAACAGACGTCAAAATAGTATATGACAATAATGCAATTTATATTGGCGCATACCTGTATGATGATCCCAAACTAATCCATAAGCAAATCACAGCAAGAGATGAAGAACAGCAAAATGATGCAGATTATTTTTCTGTTTTTTTTGATACCTATCACGATCAACAAAATGGTTTCCAGTTCCTGGTAACATCATCCAATGTACAAAGCGATGCAAAGCTTGGTCCCAACCTGGAATCTGATTTTGGAGAATATGGTGATAAAACCTGGGATGCAGTGTGGGAAAGCAAAGTAGGAATGCATCCAGATGGTTGGGTAGTGGAAATGAAAATCCCATATTTTTCATTACGCTTTTCAAAAAAAGATGTACAGGATTGGGGGGTACAATTTATAAGATCTGTACGACGTTTAAACAAGACTTATTCGTGGAGTCCGATTGATCCAAACCTGGATGGATTTGTTAATCAGTTTGGCGTTTTAGAGGGATTAAAAAATATTGAACCCCCATTGCGTTTAAGTTTTTCACCTTATTTATCTGCAGGTTATAACAGCACACCAGAAAATGATAGATACATCAATCAATGGCTGTATAGTGGTGGTATGGATTTAAAATATGGTATCAATGAAAGCTTCACACTTGATGCTACCCTGATACCCGACTTCGGGCAGGTAGTATCAGATAATGTTGTAAATAACCTCACCCCTTATGAAATCAAGTTCCAGGAAAACAGGCCTTTTTTTACAGAAGGCACTGAGTTGTTTAATAAAGCAGGCTTGTTCTATTCACGTAGGATTGGCGCAACCCCAGGAGGCTATTATGATGTGCAGGATTCTGCAGATACACATCCCAATTTGCAATTAATAAAAAACCCTTCGCTTACACAACTTTATAACGCAATTAAAATTTCAGGTAGAACTGAAAATAAATTAGGCATCGGATTTTTTAATGCTGTAACTGTGCCAATGCATGCTACGTTAAAAAATATTTCAACAGGTAAAGACTCAAGTGTTGAAACAGAGCCTTTGGCCAATTATAATATCCTTGTACTTGACCAGGCATTGAAAGGCAGGTCTTACATCACTTTTACTAATACCAATGTATTAAGGAGCGGCAACAACAGGGATGCCAATGTTTCAGCGCTTGATTTAGCCTTGTTTGATAAAAACAATATTCATGAATTCAGCGCTACGGCTAGGTATAGTAAGATATGGGGGGTAAATCCTTATGATGGATTCAATACTAATTTACAATTTGCAAAAGTGAGTGGTAAATGGCAGTATGAACTGGAACAAAGTATTATTTCAGAAAATTATGATCCAAATGATCTGGGTATTTTATTTGCCCCCAATAACGTAGCATATAAAGGAAGCATCAGTTATGATCAGAACACTCCAACAAAAAATTTCCTCACATACCATTATTCATTATCCGGCGACCTGGAATATCTCTACAAACCTTATGCATACAGTAATTTAGAAATAGAAAGCTTTTGCATGTGGGTGTTTCATAATTTCTGGGATGTAGAATTGAATGCATCAGTAGAACCATTGTGGAACCATGATTATTTTGAATTAAGAACACCAGGAAGATACCTTGCATACCCTCAGAATATACAGGTGAAATTGGGTGGAAGCTCCAATAGCCAGAAGAAGTTCTTTTTTAATTATGGATTTAGCATATCCACTTCGCCCAGGTATGATTATAAATTATATGGCATAGATTTAGGTGTACGTTATCGTTTTGGCAACAGGTTTAATCTTGAATTACAAACTACCTCAGAGAAAGAAATAAATCAGTTGGGTTATGCATTTGTAAGGGAAGATAATGGTGACCCAATTGTTGCATTCAGAAACAATATTGATTTTTCTTCTGTACTATCAGGCATTTATAATTTTACACCCAGGTTAAATATTACATTGAGGGCACGCCATTACTGGAATAAAGTGAATTATAAAGAATTTTTTGATGTGGATAATAATGGAAAATTAATTGACAGGCCATTCATCAGCAACCAGGACCAGAACGTGAATTTTTTTAATACCGATGTATTCCTCACCTGGGATTTTCGCTTAGGCAGTCGTATCATTTTTGCTTATAAAAACTGGTTGGGAGATGATGAGTTGGTATCTATCCCGACTACTAAAAACAACTCATATTTATATAACCTTTCACAGCAGTTCAGCCTGCCACATGGCAATGAATTCAGTGTCCGCTTTATTTACTTTTTAGACTACAACCAGTTTAGAAAAAAAAATAAGATTGAATTGGCTGATTGATGAAAACAAAGTGAAATCAAATGATTACAATGGTTTGTACCAAATCCAGTCAAATGATTTTGCTGAAATAATCCTAAACTTCAGGGCATTTGCGAATAGTATGATGTTCATATCCACAATCAACCTCTATTCTTTTTGTTTTTAGTGTTGATATATTCCAATATGTCGCCTGGCTGGCAATCAAGCTCATTAACGTGGTCCGAATATCATAGACAGTTCAGGATAAAATATTTTATTAAACTTTTAAATTTTATTTTAATCTTGAAAACTTAATTGTGATAAATACCTGACGATAGAATTTGGCTACACTTTAATCCCATCAAAACTTTCTCTCTACACATCTTTCATCTATTTCTTATTTTGCACAAAAAATATTCAATGCCTCTACAAAAAGCCACACGGCTGTTTTTAGTTTTAATAATACTATTCGTTTTCACTAATAATAATTCTGCGCAGGTTACAAAGATGCCTGCTTATCCTTTAATAACACATGATCCCTATTTCAGTATCTGGTCAACAACTGATCAATTGAATGCATCCAACACAAAACACTGGACAGGTAAAGAACAGGATTTGCTTGGGTTGATAAGAGTGGATGGCATTACATATAATTTTTTAGGTGCACCAGCACATCCATTGCAATGGATTGCCCAAACCAGTCAAGACCAGCCACATGCTTCAAAATACGTAACTGATAAACCTGCTGATAACTGGATGGATGAAAATTTTGATGACAGCAAATGGATTGCAGCTACATTTCCTTATGGTAATAAAAATGCGGCTACAGCCACAATATGGAATACAAAAGAAATATGGACAAGAAGAAAATTTGATGTGTATGATACATCAATAAAACAATTATTATTATCCATAAAAAACGATGATGATGCTGAAGTGTATATCAATGGAGAAAAAGTTTATACTACAGGCTATCATGGTGATTATACAATTGCTGAATTGCCAAAAACAATCATCAGCAAATTGCACCGTGGCACTAACATACTCGCCATCCATTGCACCAATACCGGCGGTGATGCCTGGATTGATGCAGGTCTTGCAACACAGGAACCTATAAAAAATATTTTACCTGCACACCAGGATGCTGTGGTTGTAACTGCAACACAAACAAAATATTTATTCAGTTGCGGCCAGGTCAATCTTGAAGTGGATTTTTTATCACCGCTCATTGCAAACAACCTTGACCTCCTCTCCCGCCCTGTTTCATTCATCCGTTTTGCAGTAACTGCAAAAGACAGCAGCATACACCAGGCTGATATATTATTTTCTGCAAATGCTGCAATTGCCGGCAACACCGGTAATGAACTGATGAAAGCAACATCATACCAAACTCAAAACCTTAATGTGCTGAAATGCGGAACAGATGCACAACCTATCCTTCAAAAAAAAGGGGATGATGTGAGAATTGATTGGGGTTATTTGTACCTGGCAACACCACAAAAAGGGTTTGATGTAAAACTAACTTCTATACAAAATATAATAAAAGACTATTTAAGTAATGGAATGCTTTCAACACCTTATCCTGGTAATTCTGTTTTAGATAAAAATATTTTACTGGCTACAAGTTTTTCATTGTTTACAGGATCAAATGGAAAAAACAGCAGCACAGCAATTATGCTTGGATATGATGATCTTTATTCCATTCAGTATTTTCATGAAAACATGCAGGCATGGTGGAAAAAGAATTTTAAATCTATGGATGAATTGCTTGAAACATCAATGCAACAATATGCAACCACACAACAAACATGTGATGCATTTGACAGGCAATTATATGATGATGCAACAAAAGCCGGCGGTGAAGATTATGCAAAACTTTGTGTGATGGCTTATCGTCAATCACTGGCTGCGCATAAATTGGTGCGTGGAAAAAACGATGAAATATTATTTCCACAAAAAGAAAACTTCAGCAATGGTTCTATCTGGACTGTTGATGTAACATATCCATCATCACCATTATCTCTGGTGTATAACCCCAATCTTTTAAAAGGTATGTTGAATGGAATTTTTGATTACAGTGAAACCGGCAAATGGACAAAACCTTTTCCTGCACATGATCTCGGCACTTATCCTCTTGCCAATGGCCAGACTTATCCAGAAGATATGCCTGTGGAAGAAGCAGGCAATATGATTATTTCTACAGCTAACATTGCAAAGGCAGAAGGCAATGCATCTTATGCAAAACAACACTGGAATACTTTAACACGTTGGGTTGATTTTTTGGTAAAGGATGGATTAGACCCGGCGAATCAATTATGCACTGATGATTTTGCAGGGCACCTTGCACGCAATGCCAACCTTTCTATCAAAGCTATTGTTGGTATCGGCGCTTTTGCAATGATGGCCAATATGCTTGGTGATAAAAACACTTATCATTATTATGATTCCATAGCACACAGTTATGCTGAACAATGGATGGCTTTAGATGCAGATGGAGATCATTATGACCTTGCATTTGGTGCAAGAAATACATGGAGCCAGAAATATAACCTGGTGTGGGATAAATTGCTGTCATTAAATTTATTTCCACAATCTGTTTATGATACTGAAATCCGTTTTTACCTGCAACATCAGAATAAATATGGGTTGCCATTGGACAGTCGCAAAACTTATACAAAAAGTGACTGGATTTTGTGGACTGCTACTTTAACAACAGATCAAAATGATTTTGAATCATTGATTTACCCTGTTTATAAATATGCAACAGAAACGCCAACCCGTGTGCCATTAAGTGATTGGTATGAAACAACAGACGGGACTCAAGTTGGTTTCCAGGCCCGTAGTGTGGTGGGTGGTTATTTTATAAAAATGCTTGCATTGAAATGGAGCAGGAAGAAATGATGAATTAAAGACCACTTCGATTTCAATTCCTAAATTTCAGATTCATCAACATTAAAAATTATCTTGTATCCTTTTTACAAGATGATGGCAACAAATTTTACACAGCTTATCATTTGCCTGCTGGCAGGAATTACTGCAATAGTATTGCTGACAGTAAGATTTAAACTACATGCTTTTTTTGCATTGATGATTGCTTGCTTTATTGTAGGCATTGGTGTACAAATGCCATTTGCTGAAATAATCATCACTATGAAAGATGGCTTTGGCAACATCATGAAATCATTGGGTTTTATTATTGTGTTGGGGACTACGTTGGGTGTTTTGCTGGAACATACGGGCAGTACAAAAGTGATGGCAGGTTATATTTTAAAAATAGTGGGAGAAAGAAATGCAGCAATAGCAATGAGTATAACTGGCTTTATTGTTGGTATGCCTATTTTCTGCGATTCAGCTTTTATAGTTTTAAATGGCATTAATAAATCAGTTGCTAAAAGAGCAAACATTTCACTTGCAGTAACGACCACTTCACTTGCTGCAAGTTTGTTAGCGATTCATTGCCTGATACCACCACATCCCGGTGCTTCATCTGCTGCAAGCATGATTAATGTTGACTTTGGTAAATTGATATTAACGGGTATCATCACTGCACTACCTGCAATATTTATCAGCAACTGGTGGGCTAAAAGAGCTTCAAAGAATATTGAAAAAATCATAGTTGATGAAGAAATTACTGAAGCATCTGTTCATCATCCACCATCAGTAATCAAATCTTTTTTACCTGTCGTTGTTCCCATCCTGTTAATTGCACTGAAATCATTTTTATCATTAGAAAAATCAACCACGGATGGATGAAAATAATTTCGGTTACCGGCAACCCTGAAATTGCATTAGCGATTGGTGTTTTTCTTGCTTTCAATTGTGGTAGCAATTGGAAAAAAGAAAACATCAGCAAACAATTACAGGAAGGTGTTGAAAAAGCAGGTAGCATATTAGTAATTATAGGTGCTGGTGGTGCATTTGGTGCAATACTGGCTGCAACAAATATCGGTGAACAATTCAGCAACTTACTTCCATTAAATTCACTCGGTATTTTATTTCCATTCCTGGTAACATTTATTTTAAAAACAGCGCAAGGCTCATCTACTGTTGCTATTATAACTGCTGCATCAATCATTCAACCTTTATTAATTCCACTTGGTTTGGATACTGATACAGGGAAATTACTTTGTTTGCTTTCAATGGGTGCAGGTTCAATTATGATATCACATGCCAACGATGCTTATTTTTGGGTAATCACAAAGTTCGCCGGTCTCAATATGAAAACGATGTTGAAGGTTTATTCTGTTTCAACAATATGGATGGGTTTGATAACACTGTTAATGGTATATCTTTTATCTTTTATAATGTAACGCATGCAAATATTAATTGCCCCCAACGCTTTTAAAAACAGCCTTGATGCTAATACAGTTGCATTGGCAATAGGCAAAGGATTACAACAAAGCAGGTTAAACTGTAGCATCAGTTACTTTCCTGTTGGTGATGGAGGCGATGGTACAGGCGAATTAATTTCAAAATATAAAAATGGAATTAAAGTAAATGTTGAAACAAAAAATCCATTAGGCAGGAAAATAATTTCATTTTATGAACTAATAGATGGTAACCAGACTGCGGTTATTGAATTGTCCAATGCTTCGGGAATAAAATTATTAAAACATCATGAACTCAACCCGATGCAGGCAAATACAATGGGCACAGGTGAATTAATAAAACATGCATTGGATAATCATGTAAAAAAAATTATAGTATGCATAGGTGGTAGCGCTACGGTGGATGGTGGCACAGGAATTTTAAAATCGCTTGGTATAAAATTCTTAAATGATAAAGGCGATGAAATAAAAAATATCCCGGAAGATCTAATTCATCTTACATCAATTGATGATTCAGGTTTTGATAAAAGGATTTTGAATATTGAATTGATTATTCTTTGTGATGTTGAAAATGTTTTGTTAGGTGAAAATGGGGCAGCAAAAATTTTCGGCCCCCAGAAAGGCGCTGGTGAAAAAGAGGTTATTCATCTTGAAGCAGCTCTCACAAAATTCAGAGATATCGTTTTACAACAAAAAGGGGTTGACATCACATTCATAAAACATGGTGGCGCAGCAGGAGGTGTAGCAGCAGGCTTATCAGCTTTTTGTAATGCACAACTTGAAAATGGAATAAATTATTTCTTAGACCTTATAGGATTTGAAAAGGTTTTGGAAAAAGCAGACTTAGTGATAACAGGTGAAGGCAAAATTGATGAACAAACATTGGAAGGTAAGGCACCTTTTGGTATAGCTGCAATGGCAAGGAGAAAAAATTTACCAGTTATCGGAATAGCCGGAGATGTTCCTTTAATTGCTAATCAATCACTGCAAGAATTCTTTGATTTACTTATACCGATAAATAATGAAGCTACAGAATTGAAAACAGCAATGGACAATACAGAAAAAAACCTGGTGAGAACAGGAAAATTAATTGGTGATATACTTGCAATTGGAAATAAGAAATGGTGAATAGATTATCTTATTTCAGAATAATCCAAAAAAATGCCCCGTTCAAAAATGAACAGGGCGTATTCTGAAAAAGCCCCCGAAAATCAATCAACCTTAACGGTCAAATAATTTGAGTAAGTCCAATTACCATTGTTGTCTTTAAATCGCAGCAGGTAATACATCGTGCTGCTTTTTACATTTGAATCGCTGAAGGCGTAATCCTTCCTTGTGGAAGAATTACCTGAAAGATCAACAGATTTTGCAGTACAAAAGTTATTCGATGTTGTACCGCTCATTAATTCTATACTGCTAAGATTTTTCTCAAAAGCTGTAGAGAAGTTAATGGTTACTGTGCTTGATGCAGACGATTCGGCAATCATGTTTTCAACTGATACATTGGCATCCTGAAAAAAAACGTTTTGGTTTGCGGCCCCTGGTTTTGAAACATTTTTTGAACAAGAAACCAAGCATACACCCGTTGCAATGACTAATAAAAACTTTTTCATTTTTTTAATTGTTTAAAGTTTTCTTCGAGACGGGAATTAAAAACGGGTATTAGCTATATGCCAAAACAAATGCCAACAACATCATAAAATTATAACTAACTATAAGTCAATAACATATAGAAAAAATAATTAATGCCAATTACTTATTTTTTCCCAAAATGAAATAAATTTATCCCATATTGAAACTCTAATGAAGTTTAAGAAATCTGGTGTTTGATAATTAACTTCGCAAGCTCAATTAATTAATAAAAATTTTAAACACCAATAACATTGCATGGAATATTCTATAATCGTTATAGCAGGACTTATCGCTCTTATTGTTGGTATTTTGCTTGGAAAAATCCTATTTTCAAAAAGTAACCGAAAAAAAATCGAAGAAGCTGAAAACCAATCTCAACAAATAATTGCAGAGGCTCAGTTAAGAGCCGAGACCATTAAAAAAGAAAAAATTTTAGAGGCAAAAGAAAAATCTGTACAACTAAAAGCTGAATTCGATAAAGAAGTACTGGAAAGAAACAGGAAAATCAGCGATGGAGAAAACAGGATAAAGCAAAAAGAAATTTCAATCAATCAGAAGGAGGCTTCATTAGAAAGGCAAATCAAAGAAAATGAAGCTATCAAAGAAAACCTCAATCGCCAATTGGAAGTAGTGGCGATGAAAAGAAATCAACTGGAAAAACACCAGGAAGAGCATATTAAAAAATTGGAAAAAATTGCAGGTTTAACTGCTGAAGAAGCCAAATCCCAACTTATTGAAAGCCTGAAACAGGAAGCACAGACGCAAGCCCTACAGATACAACAGGAAGTGATTGAAGAAGCTAAGCAAAAAGCAAATAAAGAGGCCCGCAAAATCATCATTCAATCTATTCAAAGAACTGCAGCAGAGCAAACCATTGAAAATACGGTTACAATTTTTAACCTCGAGAGTGATGAAATTAAAGGCCAGATAATTGGAAGGGAAGGAAGAAATATCCGTACAATTGAAGCTGCTACAGGCGTTGATTTAATTGTTGACGATACACCTGAAGCAATTGTATTATCCTCTTTTGATCCTTTACGCAGGGAGATTGCCCGCCTTAGTCTGCAAAGATTGGTTGCCGATGGCAGGATTCACCCTGCACGCATTGAAGAAGTAGTTGAAAAGACAAGGAAGCAACTGGAAGAACAGGTAATGGAAATAGGTGAAAGAACAGTAATCGAACTGGGCATACATGGTTTGCACAAAGAATTGGTAAGGATCGTTGGTAAAATGAGGTTCCGTTCTTCTTATGGTCAGAATTTATTAATGCACAGCCGGGAAGTAGCTAATTTATGTGCAACTATGTGTGCTGAGTTAGGCTTAAACCCCAAATTGGCAAAACGTGCAGGGTTATTGCATGATATAGGAAAAGTACCTGATGAAGAAACTGAATTAAGCCATGCTTTACTGGGAGCAAAACTGGTTGAAAAATATGGTGAGAATGCTGCCGTAGTAAATGCAGTGGGTGCCCATCATGATGAAATAGAAATGCAATATATTATTTCACCTATTGTTCAGAGTTGTGATGCTATCAGCGGTGCAAGACCAGGAGCAAGAAGGGAAATAATGCAACAATACCTTCAGAGAATAAAAGACCTTGAATCACTCGCTATGGGATATACCGGTGTTGAAAAAGCTTATGCCATACAAGCCGGGAGGGAATTACGTGTAATTGTTGAAGCAGAAAAAATCAATGACGGCGACAGTGACAAACTCAGTTTTGAAATTGCACAAAAAATACAGAATGAAATGACATATCCCGGACAGATTAAGATTACTGTGATCAGGGAAAAGAGGGCTATTAATGTTGCCCGTTAAAATCAATTCATTCAAAAAAAGTTAAAGCAATTACCAACAGGTTCAAATAATTACATTTATTTGGAATTTCCTGTTCATCCAATTACCTTTGCCGTCCTTTAAAAATAATGGCTATGAACGCAGCAACACAATATGTGCATGAACAGTTAACTGCAAAGAAACAATACCCGAAATTTAAAGCAGGCGATAATGTTACTGTTAACTACAAAATTATAGAAGGTGGCAAGGAACGCGTACAGGGTTTTCGTGGTGATGTATTAAAAATACAAGGTACAGGAGCCACTGCTACTTTTACTGTTCGCAAAATATCTGATGGTGTTGGTGTAGAAAGGGCATTCCCATTTTTCTCTCCTAATGTTGAATCTGTAGTATTGAACAAAGTAGGTAAAGTACGCCGTTCAAAACTTTACTACTTACGTTCACGTAGCGGTAAGAGCGCAAGGATCAAGGAAAAGAGAATGTAAACAGTTTGCAAAATATTTTCACTGTTGGATTATTTTATTTAAGCATTAGTTTTTCTTATACCTTTGTTTTCTAAAAAAATTTTATGAGTAGTCCTGGCATATCCGAATGGGTTCTAATTATCCTCGCTGTGTTAATCTTATTTGGTGGAAGAAAAATTCCAGAATTCATGAGGGGCCTTGGAAAAGGTATCCGTGAATTTAATGATGCAAAGAATAATGTAAAAAGAGAGTTGGAAGATGGAATGAATGAACCTCCACGTCAATCTACCAACAACAAACAGCCACAATCAACTACTACACAACAATAATTCTTTTAATTGTATAGCCTTTGTTGAATTTTAAGTCCATCAAAGACTATCAGTCTTCCTTAGTACAAGGTGAATCAACTTGTGCTGATGCTGTAAAGCATTACATAAGTCAGATAAAAAAAAATTGGCACTTAAACGCTTTCCTCGAAGTGTATGAACAGGAAGCGATGGAACGTGCAATTACCCTTGATAGACTAAGAAAATCTGGTGAAATTTCAGGTAAACTACACGGTGTTGTTACAGGCATCAAAGATGTCATTTGTCATAAAGACCACATCGCATCAGCAGGTTCCAGGTTACTGGAAAATTTTCAATCAGTTTATAACTCAACAGTAGTAGAAAAGCTTTTACAGGAAGGTGCAATCATTATTGGCAGGCAGAACTGTGATGAGTTTGCAATGGGTAGCAGCAATGAAAATTCTGCTTTTGGAAATGTTCTGAATGCGATTGATAATACCAGGGTACCGGGTGGTTCATCAGGTGGCTCTGCTGTTGCAGTGCAATCTGACTTATGTATGATAAGCCTTGGTAGTGATACAGGTGGCTCGGTTCGTCAGCCAGCAGACTTTTGTGGAGTGATCGGATTGAAACCATCCTATGGCAGGGTCTCCCGTTTTGGATTGATTGCTTATGGATCTTCTTTTGACCAGGTTGGAATCTTTGCAAGAAACATCGATGATGTAAGTCTTGTATTGGAAGTAATTTCAGGAAAAGATAGTTTTGATAGCACTACCATTGATGATGTTTTTCAATCAAATGTCGAAACAAAGACAACCCCAAATAAAATAGGATATTTTCCTGTGATGTTTGAGCATCCTGGCCTTGATAAGGAAATTGCAAACACACAAAAGGAATTTATAAACACCATCAAAGAAAATGGCATAGAAACAATGCCTATTGATTTTGATTTATTAGAATACATTGTACCGGCATATTATATTTTAACAACTGCTGAAGCATCCAGCAATTTGTCCAGGTACGATGGTCTTAAATATGGTTCATCAGCCTATTCACCCGAACTTGAAGAACAGGTAAAACTTACCCGTAGCAGATTTTTTGGCAAAGAAGTGCAACGCAGGATTATGCTGGGTACTTTTGTTTTGAGTGAAGGGTATTATGATGCGTATGTAACTCATGCACAAAAAGTAAGACAAATTCTATTAAATAAAATTAAAGATATTTTTCAGCAGGTTGATGCACTTCTTTTACCTGTTTCTCCAACAACAGCATTTAGAATCGGTGAAAAAACCAATGATCCTATTGAAATGTTCCTCGCTGATATTTATACTGTCTTTGCCAACCTTACCGGCATCCCGGCTATTGCTATTCCGCTGTTCAAACATTCGAATGGCATGCCTTTTGGCATTCAGTTAATGGCTTCTCATGCAAATGAGTTAACTTTGCTCTCCCTGTCAAAAAAACTCATGCTCATCAAAAACAGGTAAGAAACTAATTGCCTGTAAAAATGTGTATATGAAATATTTTTTTCTACAGAAGGGGTTTAATAAAATGTGCCTGGCTACTACCTGCCTTTTATTTTTTATTGCATTATCTTCTTTTACTGACAAATCAACTTCATCTTTCCTACTAACAAATCCCTGTGTTTTAGATACATTGGGGCAACCTATTCCTGCTCCCGTTATTGATAGCTCGAAAGTCTTTGGCAGCCTTTTATCTGACAAACCTGCTGGCAACCTCAACTATTCAATGAATGCTGACGCAAAATATTTCATTGATAACTACATTAAAAAGAACCAGGATTATTATAACAAAATGAAGGTGTGGGGCAAGCCCTATTTTGACCTTTATGATAAAATTTTAAGCTCTTATGGTTTGCCTGTTCAACTTAAATATCTCTCTGTTATTGAAAGCAGTTTAAGTTCTACATCTGTATCCTGGGCTGGCGCTGTTGGCCCCTGGCAAATAATGCCTGAAACTGCGCAGGAACATGGTCTAAATACAAGTTATTATAACGACGAAAGACAGGATTATATAAAAAGCACCAATGCCGCCTGCAAAATATTAAAAGGGCTTTACAGTGATTATGGTGATTGGCTTTTAGTTATAGCAGCTTATAACTGCGGTTCAGTACCCGTTGATAGGGCAATTGCAAAAGCACACAGTAAAAACTTCTGGGATATTCAATATTATCTACCTCTCGAAACAAGAAACCACGTAAAGAAATTTATAGCTACTCATTATTTCTTTGAAGGTAATAATAACATGGATGGCATGCCTGGTACTGCTACTGCATCAAACGCCGGCGATAATTCAATTGCAAATAATGCATATTTACAACTGGCTGCCAACAGTACTACCATCAACCTTTATGGCAAATACAATTCTGTTGTAATAGCCAATAATCTTATGATGGATATAAATACATTCAACCAATTGAATCCCGATTTTGATAAATCAATCAGCAAAGGTGACATTTACCCAATGCGCATACCTGCTGAAAAAGTTGACCTCTTTCAATCCAAAAGAGCAGACATACTAAGGCAAAGTGTTGAATTGTTGCTTAACAATGCCAATAATGCAACTGCGGGCAAATAATTATTGAAGCACCGTATTGATGGCTTTTGCCTTCAGCAAACATTCTTCATATTCTTTCTCTGCATCTGCATAAAAAGTGATGGCGCCACCCACAAGGTAATCAAGGTACCTGTTTGTGTCATTATAAAAAATACTCCTTATTACAACATTAAAATCAAAATCTTTTTGTGGTGTTATATATCCAACACTCCCGGAATACAGGCCACGCTTTACTGTTTCATATTGTTCAATCAACTGCATGGCACGAATCTTCGGTGCACCTGTCATTGAGCCCATAGGAAAAGCGGACCTGATAATTTCAGAAAAAGATATTCCAGGAATTAGTTCCCCTTTTATTGTTGATATCATTTGATGCACCTGTGGGAATGAATATATACCAAACAATTCTGTTGTTTTTACTGAACCCTGGACACAGATTTTACTTAGGTCATTGCGAACAAGGTCAACTATCATTACATTTTCACTCCTCTCCTTTTCATTTTTAAACAGTCTGTTTTTTTCATCTTCATCCAGTTTTGCATCAATGTTTCTCGGTGCAGTTCCTTTGATTGGTTGTGAAAAAATAGTGTTGTTTCGTTTTGATAAAAACCTCTCCGGACTTGCACAAAGAAGATGCTTATCATCCAGTTTATAATAACAGGAAAATGGTGTGGGAGACACATCAAGTAAACGATTGAATGTATCCATCACATCTATAGAAATATTTTCAGCATAAAATTCCTGGCAGAAATTAATCTCATAACAATCGCCTCTCGTGATATGTTGTTGCAGTTGCTCAACAATAGATAAATATTCTTTTTTACTGATTGCAGGCAATAACTGAATCTTATTTTTTTGGGTTTCATTTTTTTGTTGACAAGCTTCACTTTGTATTTCTGATAGAATAATTGTGTGATTGTTTTGTTTTGAATATATTATCAGTTCATCTTCTTTTAAAATCAAAACTATCTCCGGTATGAAGAAAAATGTATCAGGGAAACCAATTTTATTTTCATGGTTTGATTCAAGTTCTTCAATTTTATTTTTCAGGTCATAACCAAGATGACCAAAAATCCAATCATTATTTTCAGAGTAAAAATTATTTATTGAAGTAAAAATATCACCTGAGACATCCAACACTTTTGATGCGCCTGCTGCAACAATACAATCATATTGATGATAAGTATCTTTATAGTCATTGCTATCCATAAAACAACAAATGCTAAACCGGTTTGCCCAGTTTAGCATTTGTGTTTTCAATTCCGGAATATTCTTTACATAGAAAGTTGCAGGATTATTTTGCACCTGGAATATTTCATTTTAGAAATCATCATCTTCATCATCGAAATCATCTGTATCGTTGTAGAGTCCAAATTCTTTCATATCATCATCAAGCTTAAAATCATCATCATCATCATCACCTTTTTTACCACCGGATGATTTCTTCCCTTTTGATTTCGGAATATCAAACTCATCGAAGTCAGGATCCCAGTTATCCTCTTCTTCAGGCTTATCCCATTCATCCACTACATCTTCTTCATCATAATCATCATCGTCATCATCATCTTCCTCTTTTGACTTCTTTGATTTTGGAGCAGACTTTTTTGAAGAAGGTTTTACATCTTCGTCAAATTCTTCATCATCTTCAAAATCATCATTTTCTTCTTCTCTTTGTTTTTTAGATTTTGAAGATTCTTTGTTTGAGCCGCCTTTACCAGTAACGGGCTTCTGACCGGATTTTTTTTCTTTATCTGATTTTGATGCCATATACAATTAAAATTAGCAAGTGTAAAATTTCAACGAGTTTTTTAATCAGCAAAAAAAATTTTTTAAGACCCTGTTTTTATGATTTGTTCCCTCTGGGGGCCATTTGAAACAAATGCTACAGGGGCGCCAATATATTGATTAATAAAATTGATATAACGCTGCATAGCATCTGGCAATTTATTACCTGTTTTTAATACCGTACTGTCACAATTCCACCCTTCAAATGTTTTATAAGAAGGTTTAATATCTGATTGCATTAATTGAAATGGAACCTGTTCTGTTTCCTTCCCATTTATAGTGTAATTTACACAAACATTTAATTCCTTAAAACTATCGAGCACATCTGCTTTTGTCATAACAACTTTTGTAACACCATTCAGCATGCAGGTATATTTCAAAGCCACTAAATCAATCCATCCACAACGACGAGGCCTTCCTGTGGTTGCACCAAATTCATTACCTATCTTCCTGAGTTCTTCGCCAGTTTCATTTTCCAGTTCAGTCGGGAAAGGCCCGCTGCCAACCCTCGTACAATATGCCTTGGTTACACCCAATACTTCATTTATTTTTTGCGGCGCTACACCTAATCCTGTGCATACTCCAGCAGAAATGGTATTGGAAGAAGTTACAAATGGAAACGTTCCAAAATCAATATCAAGCATTGAACCCTGTGCCCCTTCTGCTAAAACTTTTTTGCCTTTGCTGATATGGTCGTTGACAAAATATTCACCATTCACAATATTCAACGTGCGTAAAAAATCTATTGCTTCAAAAAACTCTTCTTCCCATTGTGTAATGTCTTCTGCAAAATTAAAATTATCCAAAAGTTTTTGATGCTTCAAACGGAGCTTGATGTATTGTGTAATAAATGACTTATTCATAATATCACCAACCCGCAAAGCATTGCGACCTGTTTTGTCCATGTAAGAAGGCCCGATACCTTTTAATGTGGAACCTATCTTACTTTCACCTTTTGCAGTTTCAGATGCTTTATCCAAAGCCCTGTGTGTCGGGACAATCAGGTTGGTACGTTGAGAAATAAATAAATTCTTTTTTACATCAATACCAAATGATGATACAGTTTCACATTCCCTTTTTAAAGTAACCGGGTCTAACACTACACCATTCCCGATAATATTGATTGTATTCTGATGAAAAATACCGGAAGGTATCTGGTGTAAAACAATTTTCTTATCACCAACATACAAAGTATGCCCAGCATTCGGGCCTCCCTGGAACCTCGCAATAATATCATAATTGGGCGCGAAATAATCTACTATTTTGCCTTTCCCTTCGTCGCCCCATTGCAGGCCAAGAATTACATCAACCATCAGAATTTTTTTTATTGTTGCGGCAAAAATAAAGGTTGGCTTTAAGAAGCCAATATTATTTAAACTAAGTTTTCTACATTTTTTTCTCCTGTATTTGATTTTAATCCTAATAAAAACATCAGTGATGTATAATCCTGAACATGCTTTTTTTAAATCCAACATCATTCAAAAATTTCTATCACCATAAACGAATTTATATTTGCGCAAAATGTTTAATAATAAATGGAAAGTAAAAAAGCAGCTGAAAGTGCAACTATTATGAATGAGTTGGTTTTGCCCAACGATACAAATGTGTTTGGCAATCTAATGGGTGGCAGGCTGATGTATTGGATGGATATTGCAGCCGGCATTACTGCGGTGAAACATTGCAATGCGCCATGCATGACAGCTAGCGTGGATAACCTTAGTTTTAAAAATCCTATCAAACTTGGGAATGTAGTGCGCATAGAAGCCAGGATAACCAGGGCTTTTAATACTTCTATGGAAATACACTTGAAAGTATGGGGTGAAGATAATTTGCATCAATACAGGTATGAAAGCAATGAAGCTTTTTTTACGTTTGTTGCTTTAGACCCCAATAATAAACCAAGGCCTGTACCTGCAGTTATCCCCGAAAGTGAAGAAGAAAAAGCTTTATATGATGGCGCTTTAAGAAGAAGACAGGTGCGCCTCATCCTTGGTGGAAAAATGAAACCTGGTGATGCCAGCGAGTTAAAAGCATTTTTAAATAGTGCACAGGTATAACTGCAATTATTTTTTTCATCAGGCAGCAGTAGAAAATATCCTGTTGTTTAAAACAGTAATTGCATTTTGGCATAATAATCAATTTTGTACTCCTCCTATTTTCATAAACGATTGTTAATAGAACGATGTGTTTATGTAAAAAGAAAAATCGCTCCATCTTTCTGTAAATAAAATTAAACACATGAAGAAAATACTATTAGCACTCTCTGCAAGTTTATGTTTATTCATTGCTAAAGCACAAAACATAAACAACCCTGTAAAACAACGCACCATCAATGTAACTGGCCATGCAGAAACAGAGATAACACCTGATGAAATTTATGTACAGATTGAACTGCGTGAATACAACAAAAAAAATGGTGAGAAAGTTGACATTCAAACTATCTCCAACCAGTTTTTAGCAGCAGCAAAAAGTTTGAATATTGCAGACACCGATGTTGTTGTCCAGGGTTATTCAGGTTGGGATGGGAATTATTGGTGGTATGCAAAAAATAAAAAGAAAAACCCTGATATGAAAGCTGGTGTTACTTATGAAGTAAAAGTAAAATCAGTTGATGAAATGGATAAGCTGGTTGATAAATTAGATGACCAGGCTACACAGAATTTTTATATCAGCCGCACTTCCCACAGCAATATTGATAACATCAAAAAAGAGTTGAAACTACAGGCATTAAAAAATGCAAAACAGGAAGCGGAATATTTATCATCTGTTTATGGCGACCATGCAGGTGATGCTTTAACCATCAACGATTTCAATGAAAGCAGTGATTATCCAAGGCCAATGTATAAAGCTGCTACTGCAATGCTTGCAGATGAAGCTGCACCTCCCATGAATGTTGAGTTCAAGAAAATAAAAATTGCAATGAACATCAACGTAACTTTTGAACTGGTAAAATAAAATTATAATCAACAGGCGGGATTAATTCCAGGCTGAAGCATCTACAATTTTTTTTGCATCATGATGCAGCCAAAGCTTCAGCAGCAATATGGCCACAAGTCCATGCGTTTTGAAAATTAAACCCGCCTGTTATTGCATCAATATTCAACACTTCACCACCAAAGAAAACATTGTTCAAAATTTTACTGCGCATAGTTTTAAAATCCACTTCTTTCAGTTCAACACCACCCGCAGTTACAAATTCTTCTTTAAATGTACTCTTGCCCCTGATTTCAAACTGGCACCTGCAAAGTTGATTTGCCAGTTGAAGCATTTGTGTTTTTGAAATATCAGCCCATCTTTCATTGCGATTGATTGCTGCCGCATGCGCCAGGTTTTCCCATAAACGATTAGGTATATCAAATGGCGATTTTACAATCACAATTTTTTGCGACTGTTGTGATTTTATTGTTTTAAGTTTTGACAGGATTGAATCAACAGTTTCATTTTCGAGCCAGTTAACAACAATCATAAATGAATATTTTCTTTCATGCAATTCCCTTGCACCCCATGCTGACAATTTTAAAATAGCAGGCCCGCTCATTCCCCAATGTGTAATCAGCAAAGGGCCGGATGATTGAAGTTTTGAATCCTTTATATGAACTGAAACATTCGTTGCAACACCGGGCAAATTTCGTATGCGTTCATCTTTACAATTAAATGTAAATAATGAAGGTACAGGTGGCACAATAGTGTGCCCCAACTGTTGTAACAATTTCCACATTGCTGGACTGCTACCTGTTGCAATGCAGATTTTTTTTGCAATAAATATTGACTGTTGTGTTTGCAATCGCCAGTTGTTGTCCACCAATTGCATATTCATCACATGTTCACCTGTAAATAACCTTATACCATTGATTTTTTGCAATTGCATAAAACAATCAATGATAGCCCGCGAATCATTTGCCTGGGGAAACATACGGCCATCCGCTTCAGTCTTTAAAACCACACCATGTTGTTGAAACCATTTTACAGTATCAGCAGCACCAAACTCATGAAATGGGCCACGCAATTCTTTATTGCCACGTGGATAATAACCTGTCAATTCATTTGCATCAAAGCAAGCATGCGTAACATTGCACCTGCCTCCACCCGAGATAAGCACTTTTGAAAGTACTTCCTTACCCCTTTCAAGAATGGCTATTTTTAAGGAATTATTTTTCTCTGCCAGGTTGATGGCTGTAAAAAAACCGGCTGCCCCACCACCAATTACAATTACATCAAACTGATTTTGCATCGGGCGAAGATAAAATCATCATCAAATTTTATTTCTTTTCCTGCTCAATAAAAATTTTAGAAATAGAAAGATTTAAAATCTTTTATTTTTGAAAAATGCAGACTGCATCACTCAGGGAACAGTTTTTAATTGACCCCAATATTACATTTTTAAATTTTGGCTCATTTGGAGCATGTCCAATACCGGTATTTGAAGAATACCAGAAGATTCAACTGGCTTTGGAAACAGAGCCTGTTCAATTTATTGCGGTGGAAGGCCCACATAATCTTGAATATTCAAGGAAAGTACTGGCAGCATATTTGAATTGCGATGCAGATGACATTGTTTATGTAACCAACCCTTCTTATGCAATAAATATTGTTGCAAAAAATCTCCGGCTGAATCCAGGTGATGAAATTTTAAGTACAAACATTGAATATGGTGCACTTGACCGCACCTGGAATTATTATTGTAATAAAGCCGGTGCGAAATATGTGCGGCAACCTATCACTCTACCATTAACAACGAAGGAAAAATTTGTTGAAGATTTTTTTAATGGATTAACAGTAAATACAAAAGCTGTTTTTATCAGCCATATCACAAGCGCTACTGCATTGGTTCTTCCTGTTAAAGAAATTGTTGATATTGCCAAATCAAAAGGGCTGCTAACTATTGTGGATGGCGCACATGCACCAGGCCACATTGCACTGGATTTAAAAGCGCTTGATGCTGATGTTTATACAGGCGCCTGTCACAAATGGATGTGCACACCAAAAGGCTGTTCATTTTTTTATGTAAGAAAAGAACTGCAACACCTCTTCGACCCGCTTGTCGTAAGTTGGGGCTATGGCAATACAAAATTTGAAAAATCCCAATTTATAGATTATCATCAAATGCAGGGCACGAGGGATTTTTCAGCGTTTCTGACAGTTCCAAAAGCAATTGATTTTTTGCATGAAAATAATTGGGTAAATGTTGCAGCCAATTGCAGGCATATTGCACATTCAAACTATAAACGATTTTGCGACCTGGTGGAAGCAAAACCATTGGCACCTATTACTGATGAATTTTTAGGCCAGATGTGCAGCATACCTGTTCAAACAAATTCACCGGAGCAGTTACAGAAATTTTTATTTGAAAAATATAAAATTGAAATTCCTGTAATGTGGCAGAACGATAAAATATATATTCGGTATTCTATAAATGCTTTCAATTCACAGCCTGACCTTGATGTACTTTATACTGCACTGTCAGAAATTTTACAGGGAACTGACCTGATGCATTTGTAATTTTTATTTTTCAAAATTTCATCTTAATTAAAATAATAATGACACCAGATGATAACGATAGAAAAAGATTAATGCCTTATGTATTCGGCATTATCATTGTCGGTGCCATCATCATCATCATACTGGTTGACTGGATTTTCAGTTTGTTTAAATAAAAAAAATTTTGTCATGCTTTTTTGAAATACAAAAGCAGGCTTCATCAATAAATTCTTTTCAACAATTATTTTTACAAAAAAAATCAAATGGAAATTTTAGGCATTGGCTCAAGGATAAAACATCCTACTTATGGTATTGGTGTTGTCATCAGGTTGCACAAAAGAATTTATGATGTGTGTTTTATTGAAAGCGGAATAAAACCTGTTGCAAAAGATTTTTCTGTAGAAGTTATAGAACGGATAGAACCTGAATACAATGTGAGTTTCAGCGAAGCAGAAGATGCATTGATTAAAATATTACGTGAATGGAGCGATGTTACTGAAATTATTTCTATGGGTGACAAATGGAATAAAGGCACAATGATTTTAAAACCTGGCGACCCATCATTAAAAGAAAAGGAAATACCGATTGAAACTTTTTTTCACAAGATTGTTATGCTGCGCGACAGGCTGAGGGTAATGGAACAACGCATCAATGCACATAAATTATTGAGTGATGAAGATAAAGTTGATTTGCAGCAATACATCACAAGAATTTATGGTAGCCTTACCACATTCAATGTTTTATTCAAACACCAGGGCGACCAGTTTGTAGGCGAAAAGAGTTGATGGCAATTATTTTTTACCAATTGCATATTGAATCCCCCAGTTAATGATATTCAGAAATAATGGGTCAGAATATGATTCTTTGGTATGACCAAGGCCAATATAGAATGAACGACCACCATCATAATTATGATACCAGCAAACAGGATGGTATCCGTCATTCTCACCACCAGTATAACTTTTCTCATCTACTGTCAACAACACATGCACATCATCCCAATGAGTTTGTTTATAATTATACCATTCATCAAAATGTTTCCATTTATTTGGAAGCGAACAATCTGACATAAAATTTTTATCTGTTACATTTAATATTGCTTCCTGTGGTTTCGGATGATTTTTAAAATAGGCTCCTACCAGTTTATTATACCAGGGCCATTGAAATTCAGCATCAGAAGCTGCATGAATGCCCACATATCCTTTTCCTGATTCAATGAAATGCATCAATGCATTTTGTTGTGCATCATCCAATAAAATGCCTGCAGTATCGGTGGTATTTAAAAAAACCACAGCCGCATATTTTTCCAGGCTCTCATCAGTAAAAGCTGTTGCATCATTAGTTGTATCAACATCAAAATGTTTTTGCCTGCCTAGTTTTTGAATGGCAGCAATGCCATCTGGAATTGATTCATGATAATAAAAAGTTGTTTTATAAAACACCAACAATTTGGGCTGAGCAATCACTACATTATTTACAATAAAACAAACGATAAAAACGCGAAGAAATATTTTTATAAAACGCATTGAAAAAAATTTGAGAAATAAAAATAAATGCCAATGTAAGAAAAAAATACAGCCCGGCATAGCCAGGCTGTAAGCAACAGGATTAAACCATTAATAGCAGCAGGATCTGCTTATTATTAAAAACAACCAAACATTGAAATGTTTTCTGATTTCCGCTAAGAAGCATTATATACTTCAGTGGATTTTCTTACAACCAATAAATACATAAAAACAAAAAACTTTCGAAGGCAAATTAGTTTAAAGGGAGGCTTTTGTCAATAGCATAAACATGCTATAAAATCAGGGAGAAAATAAGTAAAAGTTGCCATCAGGTTTCCTTTTAAAATCTTTTGGGCAAGCTCTGTTTTGGAATGCACTTTAAGTTTACTGTAGATATTCCGCACATGGGAACGAACTGTGTTTTCACTTATTTTCAGTTCAGATGCAATCTCTTTATATAAAGCTCCGGCAGTAAGATGCTGAACAAGTATGTGTTCCTGCTCTGTAAACAAGCAATGACGCCCTGTATTCGCAGTATTGTTTTGAAAATAGCTATGAATTATTGAATTGAAGCCTGAACTAACATACACTTTTTTTTGCAATGCTGATACTAATGCGGGTATGATTTCAGAATAAATAGCAGTGCAGGAAATGCAGCCATAATAACCCTGGTGCACCATTTTTAAGATTTGTCCAAAATCATTAAACTTTCCTGCGCAAATAATCCGGCCATCATTGACTGCAGGCAATTCAATTTTCTCTTTTTCACAATCATTGATAAAAATAACATGAACAGTTTCATTCAAACTCTTATCCCTATTGATTTCTACATCATTGAGATAAGCGGCATGTTGTTTTAAAAGGCTTTCAAATTGCACCAAATGCATATTATCAAAGCCCAGAAAACTAACATTAAAATTTGATGTACAATTATTGAACATAGTTACCCTGACTGCATTGTAAACTTAATTTATTTTTAATAAATACAGCCTGCTGTTCATCATTCCCATATATTTTAAAAGATAATTAGCACTTACTTTCGCTGCAATGGCGCAAACAAAAGATTACTATCGCATACTTCATATCAGGCCTTCAGCAACGGGTGAGGAAATAAAAAATGCTTACCGCAAGCTTGCTATGAAATATCATCCTGACCGCAACCCCGATGATAGCCTGGCTGCAGCAGAATTTGCAGATATTGCCGAAGCCTATAAAATCCTTTCAGATGAGGAAAGCAGGAAGCAATACAATTTCAGCAGGCATTTAACAGCGCCTGAAGAATATAAACGGCCGGTGGAGCAGATTGAAACACTAATTAACAGAATGAACGAGGTAAATAAATATTTGCGATATGTAAACGAAGCCCATTTTAGTAAAGACAATTTATTTTATTCAATCATCGAGGTATTCCCTGAAGATATTGAACTGCTCGCCGGTACAAAAACAGATAAACTGAAAATTTTTCTTGAGGCTGTTTTACATGGAGCACAACCCTTAAATTCTTTTCAAACAAAAAAACTCTCTGAAAGGCTTAAACCATTGTATTCAACAAATGAATGGTTTCAAAATGCAATTGAAAAACTGGAGCAACAACAAATAAAATCTGAACGCTGGGATAAATACAAAGTGGTACTGGCTGTAATCCTGGCTATAGCTTTATGCTTTGTAATTTTTTATGAAGGTGGAAGATGAAATATTTTGCACAATCATCTTTGCCTGTTATCCAAAATGGTTGGGCATCTTTGGTCTTTTAACAATAGCATTGTTCAGGATATCAATAATATTCAATAATGAAATTGCTGTTTATAAATCAACAGGGAGCAGCTGGAAAAAAGTCATTAAAAAGGCAGTTGAATCGAAAATGCTTAACTTGCAGCCTTCACATGATTAAACATAATTTAAACGGACAATTACTTGCCATCTTTCTGAATCTTATCTAATGCCGCATCATTTGCAGGTGTGCATTAATCAGCTAACTATTTTCTTAATCAAAACATTTTTTATGCATGATAAAAAGTATTATGTAGAATCTGAAATTGGAACTTTACGAAAATTAATTATCCATAGCCCCGATGGCGGCATCGGGAAAATAATCCCAAGCACTTTTTCTGATAACTTATACGATGATATTGTTTACCTGAAAAGTATGCAGAAAGAGTACAACCATTATGTAAAATTGTTACTCTATTTTCTCGACCCTGGAAAAATAAAATATATTCAGCAATACCAGGCAACAGCAGATGAAAAATCAAAACCCTATTGTTTCATCCCGGGTAAAAAAGAATATTTCAATTCGGATAAAGTACTGGAAGTGCAACATATCCTGGAGCAGGTTTTAAAAGATGAAAAAGTAAAACTGCGTTTGATATCTGCCATTTGCTCTTATGAAGAATCAAGCCATAAAACACAGTTGCAATTAGAAGCTATAACTGATGCTGCCTTACTCGCAAAAATCCTGATTAGTGGCATTTTACCAAAAACTGCGAGTGGCCTAAATGAAGACCAATACATTTTCCCGCCCATACCGAATTTTATTTTCACAAGGGACATCGGAATCATGATCAAAGACTATATTCTTTTAAGCAGAATGGCTACCAATGCAAGAAAGCGTGAATCTCTCATCACAAAATTTCTTGCTTTGTATTTCCTGTTTAAAGAAGATGCAGGTAAAGTGATTGAGATCATTGAAGACAGTGATTTCTTTTTATATGAAGAAGTGGAACGTAAAGCAAGGATCATCAGTATTGAAGGCGGTGATATCATGATGGTGCATCCCACACACCTGATCGTAGGTTGCAGTGAAAGGACATCATCCAATGCTATCAATGAAATTATACATACTATTTTTTCAATTAAAGATCTTGATATTGAAAAAATATCAGTGGTGAAGATTGCAAAAAACCGTGCACAAATGCATATTGACACCATCTTCACACAGGTCAAAAGAAATGTCTGGGTTTTGTATGGAAGATATTCGGAAAATATAATTGCTGCAGAAAATAAAGTGAAGCAAACATATTTAAGGCAATTAATGCATCAACCGGATTTGATTGCAATTGAAGAACCTGAAGTGTTGCAATTTTATAAACCTGCAGATGAAAATTATCAACCTGATAAAGATTATAGTTATAAAAAACTTGCGGGCATAGAAGAACTTTTAAAACAGGTGAGTATCGAAAATTATAATTGCGCAGCAAAAGATGTAAAAATCATTTACAGTGGCGGTAATGAATTCCCCCATGATGACCGCGAACAATGGACAGACAGTTGCAATGTAGTGGCATTAAAAGAAGGTGTGGTGATAGGTTATGACAGGAATGATTTTACAGCCAACAGTTTCAGGAAAGAAGGATTTGATGTTATTACTACATCAGCTTTGTTTGAAAAATTTGAAAAAGGATTAGACCCGCAAAGCTTAAAAGACACTTTAATCCTGTTACCATCAGCAGAATTATCAAGGGCACGTGGCGGTTCACATTGCATGAGCATGCCTTTGCTGAGAGATAAATTGATTTAAAAGTTTGTGTTCAAAAAAATAGAATTGCAAACTTCTGATACAATGAAAAATTATTAAATTTCATTTTATGCAAAACACATCTCATGTTTTAATGATCAGGCCTGTTCAATTTACTTTTAATGCAGAAACGGCTGTCAATAATAGTTTCCAGGTGGCAGGCTTTGCTGAAGATGCACAGAAAAATGCATTACTGGAATTTGATGGCTTTGTTGAAAAACTCAGGCAGGAAGGTATTGATGTTACTGTTGTAAATGATACGCCTGAGCCACATACACCTGATTCTATTTTCCCCAATAACTGGATTTCATTTCACAGTAACGGCACCATTATTTTATATCCCATGTATGCCGTCAACAGGAGGGCTGAAAGAAAACAACAGGTGTTGGATGTTATCAATAATAAATTTTCTGTTACCAGCAGGATTGACCTGAGTGGTTATGAAAACAATAATTTGTTTCTCGAAGGAACAGGCAGTATGGTTTTAGACAGGGAAAATAAAATTGCTTATGCCTGCATTTCGCCAAGAACAGACAAAAAAGTGTTGGAAGAATTCTGCAATGAGATGCAATACACAGCTTGTACATTTTCTGCAACAGATGATGCAGGTGGTGAAATTTATCACACCAATGTTATGATGTGCATGGCTGATCAGTATGTGGTCATTTGCACCGGCTGCATAAAAAACGAAGCAGAACGTAAACTGGTATTGGATACCATTCAGTCAACTCATAAAAAAATCATTGACATTACAACAGAACAGATGAATCATTTTGCTGGCAATATGTTGCAACTGCAAAACGATAAAGGTGAAAAAATAGTAGTGATGTCAACGCAGGCATATTCATCACTAAGAAAAGAACAGGTGGATGAGTTGGAAAAATATAATAAGATATTGCATGCTGATCTGACATCTATTGAAACAAATGGTGGAGGCAGCGCCAGATGTATGATAGCCGAAGTGTTCCTGCAACCTGCTTAAAAAAATATGATAAAGAAATATTAGAATTTTATTTATAAATGCATCCTACAAAATTGCAGGCAATATTTTGATTAGAAGTTAATAGTCTTAAAAGCTAATATTGAATAAAGGGTATATCAATAACCAACTAATGGTTATATAATATCATTATAGCTAAAATATGAATGACATCTGTTTATTTTGGAATAAAATTCCAATATGTTTGCTTTTAATAATATTTACAAATCCTTGACAATATGAGTCTTGCCGTCTTTGCATACTATTTTCTATTAGCTATCATTGCTTTTGGTATATATTATTATAACCGTATGCGTACAGCGTTTATTGAAAAAAATAACCAGCTTACCAACGAAAAGAACCAGATAGAACTAAAAAATAAAGCTTTCAGCAGCCAAATGAACCCTCACTTTGTCTATAATTCATTAAGTGCTGCGCAGTATCTGATCATGATTAATGAAAACAAAAAGGCATTTAATTATTTGTCGGATTTTTCATTATTGTTGAGACAGATGTTTGAAAATGCTAGGAAATCATATATTACCTTAACTGAAGAAATTAGTTTTGTCAACAGGTATATTGACCTGGAGAGGTTAAGATTTAATTATGGTTTCACATGTGAAATTGATACGAATAAATTAGACTCTTCAAGAACTTATTACGTACCTACAATGATGATACAGCCGATTGTTGAAAATGCAATAAGACATGGACTTGCTCCTAAAAAGACTGGAGGTGAATTAAAAATTATTTTTCAAGTAGAAGATGAGGTGCTTATTTGTAAAATTGATGACAATGGGATAGGCCTGAAAAAAGACCTTCAGAATATTCCCAATCAAAAATCAACTGCATTGGGAATCATCAATGAACGGATACAACTCATCAATCATAACAGTGAAAAAGCGGGGTATTTAACCATTAAGGACAAAAGAAAATCCGGTAGCGAAGGTGTAACAGTGATTTTGGCATTGCCAATTCAAAATAATTAATTGAAATTTGTAGAAATATCTAATATTATGAAAACTGTTAAAGCCGCAATCCTCGATGACGAGATATCTAACATTGAAATCCTGAAGAGGATACTTCTCGATTCTGAAAATGTTGAAGTCGTTTGGACTGCAGATAACCTTGATGACGCTCAGGAAAAAATTGAAAAAGGTGAAAAGCTTGATGTAGTGTTTATGGATATTCAATTGCCGCCTTATACTTCATTTGAACTGCTGCCAAAACTTTCCAACATTAATTTTGAAATTGTTTTTGTAACTGCATACCAGGAATATGCTGTTCGTGCTTTAAAAATGGCTGCAATGGATTATATCCTGAAACCATTTAAAGCTTCAGATATCCATGCTGCAATTGAAAAAGTGAGAAACAAGCAAAGCAAATACGGTGAAATTACCGGCCTCGTTAAAAATTATTTTACCAGTTCACCTGAAAACTTTTCAAAAATAGTAGTACATGTTGCCGATGGTTATGATATTGTTGACATCAACAAGATCATGTACATTGAAGCACTGGATAGTTATTCCAAAATAAAATTGACCGGCAACCAAACTTATGTAGCATCCCGATCTTTGAAAGACTTCGAAGAGTTACTGACAGAAAAAGGTTTCTACCGGGTGCATAAATCTTATCTGATTAATATCAGGCACATGATAAAAATTGTAAAAGGTGTTGGCGCTTCCATTATTATGACCGACGGCGCATCTATTCCAATTTCTGCACGTAAAAAAGATGTTTTCTTTGAAGAACTGAAAGGTGTTATTTCTTTTTAAATAATTATTTTGTTCATTTTTTTTCAGCCTTTACAATTGTAAAGGCTGATTTGTTTTACATGACATCTTGAAAATTAATCAGCATCATTACAATTTTTTCAGATTGAAAAAGGCTGTTACAATTTTATGTAACAGCCCTTTTTAATAAATTTTACAAATGAGCTTATTTTCTATTTTTTGCTGAATCAGTCATTTGCTTTGGCCTCAGCATTGGCATTTCAGGCCTTTTGGGAGCATCTTTTACATCCAGCACTTCAATATCAAAACCAAGATTGGAGAAAGCAGGTATTTCATTGCCCTGTGCTTGCTGGCCATAACCCAACATTGCCGGGATCAGGAATTTACCTTTAGCACCTTTCCCGAGATATGGAAGACATTCACTAAATCCTTCAATAGCACCTCTTGAACCAACAGGAACAGAAATAGGATCTGTATGATGTTTTGTAGTATCCATATTTGTATCAAACACATATCCATTTGACAGAAGATATCCCCGATACATTAAAGATGCTATTTTACCTGAGTCTGCTTTCAAGGCAGTATCACCAGGGTTTTCAATAACAACATAGGCACCATTCTTTGTTTTAATGCCTTTCAGGTTATTTTTAGCCATATAATCTTCAATAGCTTTTGTTTCCTGGTTTCTTATTTTGGCAATAGTGCTGTCATAATCAGCAAGCATTGACTTCTCATCTTTAAATATCTGCAACAATTTAATCTTTGTTATCAGTATCTGCCCTTTTACAAGAAGCGGTGTATAGTCCTGGATCATGCCTTTACTTTTTAATGAATCAATGCTAATACTAATTTCTGCACTATCACCAACACTGAGTAAAGGCATTATTTCCATAAAAGAATATTTAGACATGCGGCCTGTATCAACCGGAGTATATGCAGGCAAAGAATTGAATGTGCTTTGTAATACCGAATCTCTGTCTTTCAACAGGTATTCGAGATTGAATTTTACAAATTCACCAGCTTTAGGTTTCTCTCCACCTTTTCCTTCAAAAATTTTATACATTAACCCACTTGGGGTTTTTTCATAATTCATGTTACATGCAAAAAGTCCCATAACAAGTAACACTGCGATAGATTTTTTCATTGTTTTGTTTTGTTTTAATAATTATTGCATAGCAATAAAAAGTTTATGATAATTGATTTTCGTAAAATTTCATCACTTCTTTAAACTTAGCCACATTTTCATCAAGGCTTGCACTACTCCTGCCTCCTGCAGCATTTTTATGACCACCACCTTCAAAAAAAGTTCGCGCCATCTCATTTACATCAAAATCACCTTTGCTCCTGAAACTCCATTTACGTTCTTCTATCCTGTCAATCAGTAAAGCGCCTAATTTGATGCCTTCAATGGTCAGCATATAATTAACTAACCCTTCTGTATCACCAGTTTGAATTTCATACCGGGTGATATCCCATTTTGGTATCACCATTAATGCAGTATTATATTCATAAAAAACTTCAAGTCTGTTTAATAATGCATTACCGATAAATCTCAGCCTGTTTTCTAAAAAGTTGTCATATATCTTTTCGTGAATAACACTGTGCTCCAGGCCAAGTTCTTTGAGATGTGCAACAGCTTTATGTGTTTGTGCTGAAGTGACCGAAAACCTGAATGAGCCAGTATCTGTCATGATACCTGTATAAATACAGGTAGCCATATCAAGATTGAGTTTATCCGCATAAGGCGACTCAACAATATAATCATATACCATTTCGCAGGTGGAGCTTTTCTTGATATTGCTTACACCATAATCAAAATGTTCTTCAGCAGGCTGCTCATGATGGTCTATCAAAACTTTCACACATTTAGCACCCAATAAAAAATTTTCCATTTTTTTGGTGCGATACATGCTGTTGAAATCAAGGCAAAAAAGCATATCAGCTTTATCCAAAATTTCTTTGCTTTTTTGCTGCTGTATTTCAAAATCCAAAACATCCTTGCAACCTGGCATCCAGCTTAGAAATTTTGCCCAATTGGTGGGCGAAATTACTGTCACTTCATTACCCAGGCTTTTCAGAAAATGATAAAGCCCTAATGATGCCCCCATAGCATCACCATCAGGCTTTTGATGCATGGTGATAACAATATTTCTTTTTGATTCTAATAATGGATATGTATGCGATACAGCTTGCATAGAAAGCCCGCAAAATTGCGGCTTTACCAGCATACAGTCAAATGAATTTTATTTTTATTATTATCTATAACAATTTAATAGTTTTAAAGCAAGGCTTAAACCTTAGTTTTGCCGCCAATTTTAAAATTATGAGTAATACAACATTCACAATGATTAAGCCCGATGCTACCAGTAAAGGTTATACCGGTGCTATTCTCGACAGAATGGTAAAAGCTGGGTTTGCCATAAAAGCAATGAAATGGACCAGGCTAACCAAAGAACAAGCCGGCGCTTTCTATGCAGTACATAAGGAAAGACCTTTTTATGGTGAGTTAGTAGATTTCATGAGCAGTGGACCAATCGTTGCTGCAATTCTTGAAAAAGAAAATGCTGTAGCAGATTTCAGGAAATTAATCGGCGCTACAAATCCTGCCCAGGCAGATGAAGGTACAATCAGGAAAGATTTTGCTGCATCAGTTGGCGAGAATGCTGTACATGGCAGCGATAGTGATGAAAATGCAATTATTGAAGGCAATTTTTTCTTTTCACAATTAGAAAGATTTTAAAAAATTTCCGAAAGAAATTTTGACGAATAAACTTTTATAGTATATTCGTGCTTTAAGGGTTTAGGGTTGAAAAAAGGGGCGTCGATTCTTCGTCAGCCCCAATTTTTTTAATGGTCTTTTATTCAACCCGCAAATATTTTTATCACTGTCTTCTTTAAAAAATCAACTACAATTTTTTATATCAAAAAATAATTCCTTCACTGATAAAAAGCAATTCATAATTCGTAATTCATAATTCGTAATTTTTATTTTTTAATTAAAAAATCATAACAGATTTCAATAATTAAAACTCAAATGCTTTATCAATTCATCAGGGAGTTTTGGCAAGTTTCTCCTTTCAATAAGATAAGTTGATAAACCTGAAATATCGCGATACACATAATGTTTATTCAAAGCACCTTCCAGGTATCCTGCACCTGATGTATTACCAGTACCGATACGCAGACCAATCATCCTGCGCACCATCACTAAATGTTTATGGCGCCAGTTGCTCATAGCATGATCAATTTCAATCAATGCATCCAATACCTGGTATGATGTCTGAAATACCGGAAAGTCCCTGTACAACATGATAAACAAAGCTGCCTTCAATGCACCAGCAGAAAAATTACTGCGCAGGTACTCAAAATTATCAGGTGTTGCATTGCCAGGAATTTTATTTAAAAAAACATAATCAAAGTCAACAATCTTATTGGCTTCTCTTGCAGCCAGGCCATTTTTATAAATTTCACGATAGTCAGCCCAGAATGAATGTTCATCATTTGATGCTATTTGCGGTTGATAATTTTTCCAAAACCCGCTTTCAAAAAATGGCATCCTCTCCAACCAGTTATTGACAAGTTGTGCAAGGTTTTGTTTTGCTTCCAACCGGTCGATCTTTTCATAATCATTTTGTGTAAAACCGCCTTCTCCTGTTCTTTTATAATAATCTTTATTATGGCGTTTTTCCATTTGCAAACCAAGTGTTGCTTCAATCAAACGGAATTGCACACTTTGAAATCCTGATGATGGGATCAGCAGATTCCTGAACTCTAAAAAATCAAGTGGTGTCATGGTATTTAAAATTTCCACTTGTTGGTTTAGCAACTCAAAAATTTTGATTACCCTGCGTAACCTGTGTAACACAAGGTTTAAATCTTCTGAATTATCATTGATAACATCTTTACTGAAAATTTTTAAAACATAATCAAGCTCAAACAATACCTGTTTAAACCACAACTCATAAGCCTGGTGAATAATGATAAATAACATTTCATCATGTGCAGGCTGGTTACCTTCTTTAAAACTTTCCGGGTTCTGGCAATCAAGAATTTTATTGAGTTGCAGGTAATCGTTATAATACATTGATGTTTCCATAATAAATTTTTAGGCGGCCAAAAGTAAAAAAAGCAAAACTGTTTTTGAATTTTCATTTTATCGTTTGACTTTTCTTTTAATTTGCAGCCGGTCATTCATTCAAGAAAAATCATTTATTCATGCCACAAAAATTTAAGCGGGTTGTATTAAAACTTTCCGGTGAGTCATTGATGGGTAAAAGCGTTGATGGTTTCGAACCATTTAATCCCAACATCATTGAGCAATATGCAAAAGACATAAAAAAAATTACAGATTCAGGAGTCCAGTTAGCATTAGTGATAGGTGGTGGTAATATTTACCGCGGAGCCAGCGAAACTGAAACCGGTATTGAGCGTGCACACGGTGATTATATGGGTATGCTCGCAACAAGTATCAATGGTATGGCGATGCAGGCAATGCTCGAAAGAATAGGTGTTGACACACGTTTATTGAGCGCCATCAAAATGGAACAGGTTGCAGAACCTTACATCCGCAGGCGGGCAATCAGGCACCTTGAAAAAGGCCGTGTTGTCATCTTTGCTGCTGGTACAGGCAACCCTTATTTTACCACTGATACCGCGGGTTCTTTAAGGGCTTTGGAAATTAAAGCAGATGTGATTTTAAAAGGCACACGTGTTGATGGTATATATTCTGCTGACCCCGAAAAAAATCCGAACGCAGTAAAATATGATACCATTTCTTACCAGGAATGTATTTCAAAAAAACTGAAAGTTATGGACATGACTGCATTCACACTCTGCATGGAAAATCATTTGCCCATCATCGTATTTGATATGAATAAACCCGGTAACCTTTCAAAAGTGATATCAGGAAAAAAAGTGGGCACATTAGTTAAATAATGAGAAGAGGTTAAAGTTTTATTCAACAGTTTTTTCATCATCTTAATTCAAATATCAACAAGTGAACAAGAGCATTGCAGACATCAGGAAAGATTATTGTTTAAGTCAATTAGATGAACATGATATTGCGCCGGACCCGATTGAACAGTTTACCAGATGGTGGCAACATGCATTACACAGTGAAGTGATGGAAGTGAATGCAATGACACTGGCAACTGCAACACATGATGGCATACCATCTGCAAGAATTGTTTTATTAAAAGATTATGATGAAAGGGGCTTTGTATTTTTTACCAATTATCATAGCCACAAAGGCAGGGAACTGGATGAAAACCCACATGCTGCTTTAGTTTTTTTCTGGAAAGAAATTGAAAGGCAGGTAAGGATTGAAGGTGATGTAGAAAAAGTTTCTGATGATGAAAGTGATGAATATTTTAATTCAAGGCCTGTGGGCAGCCGCATCGGTGCATGGTCATCACCACAGAGTTCTGTAATTGGAAACAGGGATGTGCTGGAAAATAATGTAAGGCATTTTGAAAAAGAATTTCAAAACAGCATTCCCCGGCCTCCGCATTGGGGCGGATACCGGGTTATGCCTCAAAAAATAGAATTCTGGCAAGGTCGCTCTAACCGTTTACACGATCGCATCCAATATACCAAAACACTACAAGGGAGTTGGAAGGCCGAAAGATTGGCGCCATAAATAATTACGCCAATATTTTATCAGGCTTTTGGTTCAGTTGCTTTATCTGCTTTCTTTTTTGCCGGTCTTGCTGGCCTGCTTTTACCAAAAGAGCCTTTTGATATTTTTCCCTTCTTTGTTTTTTTATCTCCTCTTCCCATAACTAATGTCAATAAAATTTTTATGTAAGTTATAAAAATATGGCTGCTTATAAAAACAATAAACAGCCAAAACTATTTTTTGATAATTATAATTTTGCAGACAGTTCTTTACCTGCCTTAAAACGTGCAACTTTTTTTGCTTTGATTTTTATGGCTGCACCAGTTTGCGGGTTGCGGCCTGTGCGGGCGCTACGCTTAGAAACAGAAAAAGTACCAAACCCTACTAATGTCACTTTATCCCCTGATTTTAATGATTTTGTTACAGCCCCGATAAATGCATCAAGGGCACTGTTTGCCTGTGCTTTGCTCAGGCCGGCATCGTCAGCGATTTTAGCTACTAATTCTCCTTTGTTCATAATAAATTGTATTTTAAAATTAATATAACGGGCGACAAATGTATTTTCTTTTTACACTTGAGAAAATAAATTTTATGAATAATAATAATTTTCATGCCATAAAACATTTTAAATGTAAAATTTACATAAGTATGTATTTTGCCACCGGCATAAATTTTTTTAGTAAATAAACAGCTTGTGAAATATTTATCACATGTATTTTACAATATCAATATTGTTTGATGAAGAGCTGTAATTTTTATTACTGAAAACAATTCTTCAAAAAAATAAAAACAATTTTGGACTCATATATTCATATCGGAAAAATAGTTGCTACACATGGTATCAATGGTGGGCTTGTAATAAAACATTCATTGGGTAAAAAAACAGATTTCAAAACCGCATCTGCAATTTTTATTGAAGTGAAAAAGGATGAACAACTCCCCTATTTTCATGAAAACACAATTGTAAAAAATAACGAAGAATCTATCATCAAACTTGAAGGTGTTGACACCAAAGAAACAGCATCCAGGTTATTACAGAAAAAAGTCTGGATTACTAAACAGGATTTTGAAAAATTGGTTAGTAAAAATGCTCCGGTAAATCTTACCGGTTTTATTGTTTTTAATCATGATGAAAAATTAGGAGCCATAGAAGCAGTGATTGAACAACCTCAACAAATATTATTACAATTAACCATCAGCAACAAAGAAGTTTTAATTCCAGTCAATGAATCAACCTTAAAAAATATTGATAGAAAGAAAAAAGAAGTACATGTTGTATTGCCGGATGGGTTGCTGGAAATCTATCTTGGAACTTGAATTGGTTAAAAAAGTTACTGCTCAATCTAAAATCTTTAATCAACGACAGCGCTGATTTTTTCAAATTGCATATTATGCAGTTTGGCATAATAACCATTTAATGCAAGCAACTCATCATGCGTCCCTGTCTCTTTTATTTCACCTTTATCCAATACAATAATTTTATCTGCTTTGCGGATGGTGGATAAACGATGTGCAATCACTATTGCTGTACGCCCTGTGATTAAAGTATCAATTGCTTTTTGAATCAACTGTTCACTTTCTGAATCAATAGAAGATGTGGCTTCATCAAGTATCAGAACTGCGGGATTGGAAAGTATAGCCCTTATAAATGAAATCAATTGTCTCTGTCCGAGGCTTAATGTGTTTCCCCTTTCCATCACATTGTAATCATAATTCCCCGGCAATTGCATAATAAAATCATGCACACCTATCAGCTTTGCAGCTTCAATAACATCTTCCCTTTTAATATCACTATTATGTAATGTTATATTATCCATTACAGAACCTGAAAACAAAAACACATCCTGCAATACAACAGCAATATTGCCTCTCAAAACATCAAGGTTATATTGCTCAATATTTACATCATCCAGTTTTATTTCACCTTTTTTTATCTGATACAAACGGTTCAGCAAACTGATGATGGAAGTTTTACCACTGCCAGTATGCCCAACAATTGCAACTGTTTCTCCAGGCTCTACTTTGAAAGAAATATTTTTTAAAACATAATTCTCTTCATTATAAGCAAACCATACCTTTTCAAATTCCACTTTGCCTTCAAGCCTTTCTGCAGGCGACAAAGCGCCTGGTGGCGAAGGTGGTAAAGCATCGGGGTTATCCATTACTTTAAACACACGCCCGGCAGCAATCACACCCATTTGTATCACATTAAATTTATCAGCAATTACGCGCAGTGGCCTGAAAATCTGGTTCAGGTAAAGTATGAAAGCAACCAGCACACCTGCAAGGTTTTCATTTTTTATCGGATTGGAAGCAGCCTTACCTGCAAGGTACCATACAAGCAGACCTGTAGAAACCGCCAACACAATTTCTACAATCGGGAAAAAAATTGAATATGCAAAAATGGACCTGATGTTGGCATTGCGATAGTGCCTGTTAATTTTTTTAAATTTTTCAAACTCGCGGTCTTCTGCTACAAACGCCTGCACTATCTGGATACCGGTAATCCTTTCCTGCACAAATGCATTTAATGCTGCAACAGCATTGCGCACCTGGATAAAACTTTTATTGACGCTTTCTTTAAAATAATAGGTTGCCAGCAACATAAATGGAAACGGCACCAATGCTATCAACGTTAGTCTCCAATCTGTAACAAACATGGTCACGAGTACAATGACTATGGACAGCATATCTGCGAGAATCGGGATTAACCCATCTGAAAAAATATCATTGATGCTTTCAATATCATTGATAGTTCTTGTAGTGAGCGTGCCAATTGGAGTTGTATCAAATTGTTTCAGGTTAAGGCCGAGTATTTTTTTATAAACCGCCGTACGCATATCACGCACTACAGCCTGTCCCAGCCATGCAGTGAGGAAACTGAAGTAAAAACGAACTGCAGTTTCAATAAAAATAAATACAACCTGGAAAATAGTTACGTTGATTACAAACTGCCATGCACTGCTAAAATCAGCATGCGGAAATAAAAAATCCAAAACCCAGGGTGTATGTACATTCTTACCTGTTGCTTTGTCAACAGTCAGTTGAATCAGGAAAGGCCGGACGGGTGTAAAAAATGAAAGTGTAACAGCCAGTACAATACTGGTAATAAAACGCCAACGATATGGCCTCACAAATGTAAGGACACGCTTGAGCACCGAGATATCAAAATGTTTTTTTTCACTGCTGCTACTGCTCATAATATTTTGCAAATGTAAAAAGGAATGGTCTTAATTAAAATCCCATTGAATAATCATTACATATTACAACAGATTATTTACTTTGCATAAAACAAATTCCTTTGGATACTAACTCCATCATTTTTATTATTGCTATAACTGCTATGGTTACTGCCACTGTTGTTTATATTATAACAAACCGTGTTAAAGTGTTGAATGAAGATGATGTTACAAGAAACAATTCAGCCAATATTACTATCCAGTTACAGGCTTATGAGAGGTTGCTCATATTAGTTGACAGGATTGCTTTGACTAATGTGATTACAAGGGTAAATCAACCGGGGATACCAGCGCGGGAAATGCAACTGCTGCTCACACAAAGTATCCGTTCAGAATTTGAATACAACATCACCCAGCAAATCTATGTTTCTGCAGAAGCCTGGAATGCAGTTTGCAACCTGAAAGAACAAAACCTCTTAATCATAAATCAATTTGCCAATGTGTTGCCTCCTAATGCAACAGGCATGGACCTCAACAAACTCCTGCTTGAATTTTTAATGAATGACAAAAAGGGTTCGTTGCACGAAGTAGTGAGTGAAGTATTGAGTTACGAAGCAAAAAAATTAATGGAATAAAACAATTCCATTTTATCAAAAATTATATTATGCCAGATGAAAAACGTTTTACTGACAGCGGCATCGAAATAAAAACAGTTTACACTGCTGATGATTGGCAAAACTCACCGCCGCTTGAAATGCCTGGGGAGATTTTTTTTACACGCGGCATCCAGCCTAACATGTATCGTGGTAAACTCTGGACCATGCGGCAGTATGCAGGATTTTCCACCGCAGAAGAAAGCAACAAACGTTATCATTATTTATTGTCGCAGGGTGTGAATGGTTTGAGTGTTGCATTTGACCTGCCCACACAAATTGGTTACGACAGCGACCATGAACTTGCTGAAGGTGAAGTGGGAAAAGTTGGTGTTGCAATTGACAGTTTGGATGACATGAAAATTTTGTTTGATGGCATACAATTGCAGGACATCACAACATCAATGACCATCAATGCAACCGGTTTTATTTTGTTGAGTTTTTATGTTGCATTGGCAAAACAACAAGGCGCCGACCTCAAAAAAATTTCAGGTACAATACAGAATGATATTTTAAAAGAATATGCAGCCCGGGGCACATATATTTATCCCCCCAAACCGTCCATGCGCATCATCACAGATATTTTTGAATGGTGCAGTAAAGAGTTGCCGAAGTGGAATACAATTTCAATTTCAGGATATCACATCCGTGAAGCGGGAAGTACTGCTGTTCAGGAAATAGCTTTTACATTAAGCAATGGAAAAGCTTATGTGAAAGCAGCTTTGGAAAAAGGGCTTGATATAAATGTATTCGGCAAAAGGCTTTCTTTCTTTTTTAATGCTCATAATAATTTGTTTGAAGAAGTGGCCAAGTTCCGCGCTGCCAGGCGGATGTGGGCAAAGATTATGCAATCACTTGGAGCAACAGACCCAAGAGCATTGATGTTGCGGTTTCATACACAAACAGGTGGCAGTACATTAACGGCACAACAACCGTTAAATAATATTACAAGAGTTACTATTCAAACACTTGCTGCTGTGTTAGGCGGCACACAAAGTTTACATACCAACGGTTATGATGAAGCATTGAGTTTACCCACTGAAGAAGCTGCACGAATAGCATTACGCACACAGCAAATTGCGGCTTATGAAAGCGGCATCGTAGAAACTGTTGACCCGCTTGCAGGAAGTTTTTTTGTTGAAACATTAACCAATGAAGTGGAAAAAGCAGCATGGAAATTAATGGAAGATATTGATGAAATGGGTGGCAGCATTGCAGCAATAGAAAATGGTTTTATGCAAAATGAAATTGCCCGCAGCGCTTACGAATATCAGCGCAAAGTGGAAGCAGGTGAAAAAATTATTGTTGGTGTAAATAAATTTCAATCTGATGATACTGCACAGATACCCGTTTTCAAAATTGATGACAGCATCAGGAAAGTGCAGGTTGAAAAATTGCAACAACTGAAATCTACCCGTGATAACGATAAAGTAAAAACCTGCCTCGATGTATTGAATGATAAAGCAGTAACCAATCAAAATATCATGCCTTCAGTTATTGATGCTGTTGAAAACTCATGCACACTTGGTGAAGTTGCAGATGCATTGAGAAAAGTTTTTGGTGAATATTAATTCGTTTATACAATTTACAGTTTATAACTTTATATCTAAAACAAAATTTATGAAACAATCATTGTTTTATACTATAACCTTAATGTTTGTTTTAACTGTAAACAAACTATCTGCACAGGATTCCATCAGGCACTATTTTGGTGTTAAAGCGGGCATCAGCATTCCTAATATTTCTGCGGGAGGTTCTGTTGAAAACGAGCTTAATTCAGGATATAGTTCAAGTTTAGGACCCGACTTTGCTATTTTCTCTGAAATGGTATTTTCAAAACATTTTTCAATAACCTCACAATTGGAATTCAGCGCACAGGGCGGTAAAAAAAATGGTTTCCAGGCGTTACCTACACCTGAAAATTTAGCTCCTTATTTCACTATGCAAAGCAGGCCTGTCCCTGATGTAGTTTATGCAACATTCAACAGCAAAGCACAAATGAATTACCTGGTATTAAGCGAGCTTGCAAAATATAATCTCCCCATCGGGAAAAAATCAACCTGGGCATTTTATGCAGAAGCAGGGCCGTTTGTTGGTTTACTTGTTTCGGCTCACCAGGTTACAAGTGGCAAAAGTGATATTTATGCTGATAATACAAAACAGGAAAACATAACTGCAATCACACAAATGGGTGAACAATCTTTCAATAATAAACAGGATATAAAAGACCAGTTGCACAAAGGCAATTTTGGTATCGAAGGAGATATTGGATTTGCATACAATTTCAACCGTTCAAAAATTTTTATTGAAGGTGGTGGCAATTATGGTTTCCTCAATATCCAGAAGGGAACTGAGAATGGTAAAAACCATATTGGTGCAGGCACAGTGCGGGTGGGTTATGCAATGGGAATAAAGTAAACCGTCTTTTATAATGTATTTATTTTCCAAGAGGCCGCTTAGACGACGGCCTCTTGAGTGAATAATCATAGTTTACCGTCAGCAACAGGGCTAAGGTAATAATCATTTCTATTAAATAATGAAAAAAATTATGGTTAATACTTTTCCGCATTTTAAATAGAAATACCCTGAATTTTTAAAGCAATAAAAAATCTTCACAGGAAAAAACCAGGTAATTACATCAACAATTCATGCCTTCACGATAAAATGTTTTTATTAGCCATCCATTTATCAAACTCCAGACAAAAATTCATAATCAATATCCTATCTTTAATCTTGCAAACTACAAAGCATGAATTCAAAAATTTCAGAAGGTGTAGAAATAAGCGTGGAATGTTTTTACCAGGCAGATTACAGCAATCCTGCCAATAATGAATTTATGTTTGCTTACAGGATTACAATAGAAAATCACAATACTTACAGTGTAAAATTGTTGCGCCGTCGCTGGAAAATTTTTGACAGCAGTGGCGAATACCGCGATGTGGAAGGCGAAGGCGTAGTAGGTGTTCAACCAGTATTACAATCCGGGAAACAATTTCAATATGTGAGTGGTTGTAACCTGCGCAGTGAGATGGGCCGCATGTTCGGCACTTATGAAATGGAAAACCTGAAAACAAAAACAGAATTTGAAGTCAACATCCCTCCTTTCGATTTGATTGCACCTTTAAAAATGAATTAGGTTTCAAAAAGGGAATTGCCTTGTTGATTTTCCAACAGGTAAGAATTCTTATAAAGTTTATTGCATCATACCGATGGATTTTTAGAAATGATTCATTAAACAAAAAATTATAGTTCATTCCTGATTGTGAAAAAATATTTTCTTTTCAATGCTGTTCAAAATTCTAAAACCTTTTTTGCTAACTTCATTCTTGAGTGAATGCATGAGTTCATTTTATTGGGCAAGACTTTTTTGACAAATTAATATTCCCAATCAATAGTAGAATAATAAATTTGATGAAACTTAAATAGCATTAAGAAAAGTTATGTCTGATTTTTTTTACAAACAGATTAGTGAACATATTGATTTGAAAGAAAAAGATATTGACTTACTCAATACATTTTTTCAATCTAAAAAAATATTAAAGGGTTCCTATTTGCTAAGGGAAGGAGAAATCTGCAGAAATGCTTTTTTTGTGCTGGAAGGGTTGTTTCGCACTTTCATAATTGATGAACATGGTAATGAACATATTTTACAGTTTTCAATGCGTGGATGGTGGGCAGGCGACCTGGCAAGTTTTATCACAAATGAACCATCTAAGTTTAATGTTGAAGCATTGGAAGATTCTGAAATACTTTGGATTTCAAAAAGCTCCTGGGAAATCCTGCTGGAAAAAATCCCGCAATACGTGGATTACCATCGAAAGCTACTTGAAAAAGGTTTGTTTGTTACCCAAAACAGGCTCATTGAATCTTTCTCAGTTGATGCAAAAATTAAATACCAAAACCTGATTAAAACCTTTCCTGATATTTTCACACGGGTTCCTCAATACATGATTGCTTCTTATCTTGGTATGAGCCGCGAAACTTTAAGCCGAGTCCGCAGTCAGCTTGCTGCACAAAAAAAGTCCTGAATACCGCCTTTCCATTTTGTGATATAAGTCAACGGCCACCGTATTGACGGTATCTAATTTTGCCCTCATAAAAAATTATTTATGAAAAGACTTATCAAAACAAACAATGGGAATTATGCAGCATTAATAGTGCGTTTAGCAATTGCAATTGCCATCTTTCCACACGGTGCCCAAAAACTCTTAGGATGGTTTGGCGGTGGTGGATTTTCCGGCACTATGAATTATATGACAACAGTAATGGGGCTGCCCTGGATTGTTGTTTTTATGGTCATTATAATTGAGTTTTTTGGCTCGATAATGCTCGCATTGGGTCTTTATACACGTATTGCTGTTTTTGCTATAGCAGTAAATTTTACCGGCGTATTATTCCATGATATTATTGGAAACAGCTTTTTTATGAACTGGAGTGCAGTTGCAGGGCAGGGTGAAGGTTTAGAATATTTTGTTCTGCTTTTTGGATTAATCATCGCAACGTTAATTATGGGTGGAGGTAAGGCAAGTATTGATGCAACCTTAATGAAGAATGTCAAAATTGTATAGAATAGGTAGTCTTCTAAACTGATGAGTATAATGAAAAAAATATTTTCAAAAATTATTAGCAACAAAATAATTATTGGTAAGACATTGATGAACCTACAAAAATGTGCTGTTGTCGCGGTTGTTATTCTATTCTTTGGTATTGGTATATCTGTCCATTCATTGGCTCAACAAAAGGATTCTAATATTTTTATAAAACAACATAGTGTCAGCCCTGTTATATTAGAACCTTTTATAGGAACAAAGGGTACACTTGTAGCATTAAATTTTTCAAAGCCAATAATTCCAAAGAGCCGGTTTGGGGTTTTCGTGATTACTGAATTTTATGGAGTTTATAAAAAGGAAAAACAATTTGTGCAAAATCAATATATGGGGCAAGCTCATATAACTTATGAATTTTTGAGAAATCTCACTGTTAGTTCAGGTGTTATTCTTGACCAGGTAGATGGATTCAGGCCAACAGCCGGGATTCAATACCGTCTTAAAAAAGGCGACTTCTTTTTTCTTGCTGCTCCGAGAATTGATTTAACTCAAACACATAACGGTGAACTAATGGGTTTTATAGAATACACACCTCTTATAAAAAATGACTGGAAATTGTATTCAAGGTTTCAGGGATTGTACAACCGTGATTTGGAGCATGGTGTTCATGCTTTCAGTTACATGAGAGCACGATTGGGAACATCTTATAAAACATATCGCTTTGGAATAGGTGCTAATTTTTCTACTTATGGCCCCCAAAAATTTCATAATAATGAATTCGGTTTGTTTATAGGAACATTATTATTTTAAATGAAAAGGTTTAAACAATTCAAGTGCAAAAAATATTATTCACAATAAAAAAAATCAATTATGAGTACACCAGCAAATTTTAATGGAAAAGTTCCAATGGTTGACCCCAGTAATGTCGCCATGTTACTAATTGATCATCAAAGCAGCCTCTTTCAATTAGTGGAAGACATGCCAGCAAGAGTGCTAAGAGAAAATGTTACAGCGCTTGCAAAAGCTGCATCATTAGCTAAGATACCTGTTATTACAAGTGCATCTGTACCGCAAGGTCCCAATGGACCATTGATTCCGGAAGTGCACAAATATGCACCACATGCGAAGTACATCCCGCGCAAGGGTGAATTGAGTGCATGGAAGAATAATGAATTCAGGGAAGCTGTGAAAGCAACCGGAAAAAAACAACTCATCATTGCAGGAACTTTGACAAATGTATGTCTTGCATTTCCTGCCATAGAAGCAGTTGCAGATGGCTACCAGGTGTTTGCAGTTTTAGATGCATCCGGCGCAAGCTCAAGAATGGCTTATGAAATTACTCTTGCCCGCCTCGTACAGGCAGGTGTTGTTCCGGTTGATACAGGTGGTGTAGTTGCTGAATTAGAAGCAACATTAAACAGGGATGATGTGCAGGAATGGGGAATGGCAACTGCTCATATCTACCCTAAGTATCCATTACTGTATGAATCATATCAAAAAGCACAGGATGTTGTCAGGAATAATGAAGCTTTTGATTCTGATCGGAAATAGATATACAACAAAATAAAGAGGCTGATCTCAAAGGATCGCCTCTTTTTCAAAATGAAATTTTCGCATGATGCACGGTTATGCATTTGCATAAATCTTTAATTTGTTAAGGATTCATAATTCTTCACTCAAAAAAATTTAAACAAAATGGACAATTGGTTGAACAGCTTACAGACAGACACACCACAACAAGGTTTTGAACTGGCTATTAAACTTGCACGAATGGGTGTAAAATATACCCAGCCAAATATGGAAATTTTACAAGCTGGAAGAAAAGACTATGCAGAAAATGCCGGGTTTCTTATTAATGCTTCACAAGTAGTGGCTATCCATTTTCAAACGGTAGCAAAAGCAAATAATTTCTGGAAGAAGTAATTGATAAAGAAAACAAAACTTAGCAGTGCTCTAAAAAAAATTAGGGTAAGGATTTCTTTTCATTTGATTAAAGAATGAGATGATCAATTTCTCACAAATTAGAAATTTGAATGATGACAAATATTGAAGAAAATTCTTTAAAAAAGGAGAAACAGGTAATTGCTGTTACCGGTGCTACAGGCACAATAGGCAGCGAACTCTTGCATTTGCTTTCATCTTGCAATGCAACAGTAAAGGCATTGTCAAGACATCCTGAAAAAGTAAAAAAATTGCCAGGTATAGAGTGGATTGCGGGGGACTTGGCTGACAGGGAAAATCTTACTAAAAATTTTGATGGCGTTGATACCATTTTTTTACTCACAGGAAATGTAGAGAATATGGTATATGTGCAACAAAATGCAATTAAAGCCGCAGTAGATGCAGGCGTAAAACGGATTGTAAAACTTTCTGCACTTGGCGCATCTGAACATTCTAAATCAGTCATCGGATTATGGCATTTCAATGTTGAACGAGCACTAATAGAGTCAGGTTTGGAGTGGACTATTCTTCGACCACATGCATTTATGCAAAATTTTTTAGAGCAGGTTGATTCTATCCGTGAAGGTAAACTATACTCTGCTGCTGCAGATGGTAAGGTTCCGTTTATTGATACACGTGACATTGCTGCAGTTGCTGCTGAAATATTGATAAATGGAGGATGGAATGAGAAAAAAATAGTACTCACGGGGCCTGATGCTATTTCATTTGATGAGGTTGCTGAAATTCTTTCAAATGAACTTGGAAACAGAGTTGAACATATTCGTGAAAATGATGAAGAAACATGGAAACGAATTTACGATACCGGAAAACCTACATGGCTCATTGCAGGGCAGTTGGCACTATATAATTACTGGCGTGATGGTGGTACCACTGCAAAAACAACAAACGCTGTAGAACAAATTACAGGTAAAGCACCCCGAAGTTTTACTGATTTCGTACGTGAATACAAAAATCACTTTACAAGTTGATGCTATTAAAGAGAATAGTTTTTCAGAAAAATATTACAGATTAAAAATTGAATAAACATCATTGTTTATTGGATCTTAAATTTTCATGCAATGCCGGAAAAAAAAATTAATAAGACGATACTGATTATTTTGTTAGGACTTCTTGCAGCTATGGGGCCACTTGCGATTGCCATGTATATTCCAGGATTTGCAGCTATTGCAAAGGAATTCAAAGTTGCCAATAACCAGGTGGCATTTACTATGACCTCTTATTTTATCGGTATTACCATTGGGCAATTGGCTTACGGACCAATCATAGATAAATATGGACGCAAAAAACCTTTGATGTACTCACTGCTTTTGTTTGTGATTACATCAATTGGTTGTGCTATTTCCTTATCACTTGACATGATGGTGGTATTACGATTCCTACAGGCATTGGGAGGTAGCGCAGCTATGGTTTCATCCATGGCAATTATCTCTGATGTTTATGAACCTGATTCACGCGCTAAAGCTTTTTCTCTCATCATGTTGATTTTAGGAGTTGCACCGATTATATCCCCGAGTTTAGGTAGCTTTTTTGTAAAATATTTTCATTGGGGAGCAATATTTTATTTCCTGGCAGGCTTCGGAACTTTTGTTGCAATAGCTTTCTACATTTTCATACCTGAAACAGGCAAGTATATGTATCCCGAAAGACTAAAAGTGAAAAAAGCATTCAATGATTATCTAAGTGTACTAAAGACAAAGACATTTCTTTTTTACGCACTTGGCGGAAGTATTTCCAACTCAGTAATCTTTGCATTTGTTGCATCGTCTCCATTTGTTTTTATGGGTTATTATAAGATTGAGCCCACCACTTTTGCTCTACTTTATGGTATCAGCGCATCAGGTGTGATGCTGGGAAATTATATCAATGGATTGCTGGTAAAAAAGATTCATTATCTGAAACTTTTAAAAATATCTTCTGTTATTCTGGTCGTAACAGCTTTACTTTTTGCTACCATTGTTTTCATGGCACCTGCTATTTCCTTTGAATGGGTGGTTGCAGGGTTATTCTTAGTATTATTTTGTATGGGTGTTGTTTATCCCAATGCAGTAACAGCTTCATTGGCACCGTTTACAAAACTCTCAGGTTCTGCTTCTGCATTAATGGGTTCTTTAATGATGGGACTGAGTGCTTTGGTAACAGCAGTCATCGGGGTATTAGCTGCAGATTCATCTTTTACTATGTTTGCTGTGATGGCAGTATTGAGTATTCTATCTGTTGTTTGTCTGCAATTGGCAGATAGATTTACATCAAAAAAAGAATCAGCGAAGATTAGTGTAAAAATCAGTTCCTGATTTTCTTGTGTGGTTTTTTCTATAATGCAAGGTGATAAACTTTAGATAGATACCACCAACCGCTTAGAACTTCCAATATTCATGTTCCATGCCTGTTCAATATCCTGCAATGATACATTTACCGTATCAATTTTCAATTTAACCTTTGCTGCAAGTTGAAAACATTCTGGAAGTAATTCATTAAAAAAACTCTTTTTTTCGTCTGGTGAAGTTGTAGGTAATCCAGAGCCTGAAATTTGAATATTATTATTACGCAAGAAGGATGAAGAAATTGTTATCGTATCACTTATTGTACTTCCTGCAGTCACAAATCGAATTGGATGAAATTGATTGTTATCATTCTTTAATGCAGCTATAATCATTTCAGCGCTGTGCCCCCACAAATAATCTATTACCACATCAACCTGAAATTTTTTGTGAAAAGCCTGGATTTGTGTCACAGTAATTTCTTTATCCTGGTTGAAAGGAATGATCTCATCAGCGCCTAATGATATGGCTTCCTGTAATGAATTCAAATTTCGTCCGGTTACGATTACTTTACCTGCTCCATAATATTTTGAAAGCTGCACTGCAATTCTTCCTGTTACTCCGGTTGCTCCGTTAATAAGAACTGTTTCGCCTCTTTGAAATTTGGCTCTGAATAGCAGTGGTACAAGAGAACCCAATACTGCATTAGGAAGTGCTGCTGCAGAAGCATTATCAATTTCCGCAGGCAGGTTTACCATCTTATTTTTTTCAATAACTGCTTTTTCTGCCAGCATACCGGTTTTACCCATTGCATACACCCGTGTTCCATCAGCCAAAAGTCCAACACCATCAACACCTACAACTTTTGCTGATTCCCGTATGTTGCCTGCATCATAATGATTGCTTTTAACCAGGAGTTTATCAAAATTTTTTATTGCCGCAGCTTTCATTGTTATCAACAATTCATTTTCATTTTGAATCAAAGGCTCTTTAAAATCTGTTACATATTTCGGAGTTTCTTCTCCACTTCTTATGATTGCTGCACGCATGTTGTTTAGAATATCTGTTAATTAAAATTATGAAGAAAGATAAATTGCAAGTGACACCATTGCTTAAAATTTATTAATTGAACTCCACCAGTATCCTGTTATAAAATACACCACATATTCTTGTAGGTTATAGTGACAAGTGAATTTTTAATTGCACCACTTAACAGAAATAATTTATCGGGTACTTACAACTGACTTTTGCCAGACAATAATGTTATGTTATATATATCTATAATCTCTTTTGCCACTTTTTCAGAATTAAATTCCAGATCTTTTAATTTGCCAGTCTTCATATCAAATACCCATGCATGAATTTGAATATTGTTTGACAAAAGAGCCTTTTGCACATCATTTATTTTTACCAGATTGATACATTGTTCAAGTACATTTAATTCAACAAGTCTGTCAAACTTTTTTCCCGGAGATTTTATTGCATTTAATTCTTTTTTATGCAGGCGATAAACATCACGGATATAACCCAGCCAGGGATTCAGAACTCCCATGTCATTTGCTTTTAGCGCAGTCTTTATTCCACCACATCCGTAATGACCACAAACCACTATATGCTTTACTTTAATATGACTAACCGCATAGTTTATAACTGATAATACATTCAAATCATTCACCGGGATAACATTAGCAATATTTCGGTGGATAAAGACATCACCTGGTTTAGCATACATAATTGCCTCAGTGGAAATGCGGCTGTCAGAACATCCAATAAATAAATAATGGGGCGTTTGCCTCCTGGATAATTTCACAAAATAGTCGCTATCGGTTTTCAGTTGCTTATCTATCCATTCCTCATTGTGGGCAAATATTTCTTTAATGCTTTTGTAAGACATGAACAATCATTAAAATTAATTCAGAATAATCTGTTCTTTATTTTTTAGGAAAGCGGTTCAGGTGGTGGCGTTTCACTGCTTGCAGGCTTTGAATTTGTTTCAGGCAATGGGACAAACTCTTTATTATCATTCGGAGGTAAAATAATTTTCCCTGTTTTCCAGTCATTTTTTGCTTGTTCTATGCGTTCCTTACTTGACGAAACAAAATTCCACCAGATAAATCGCTCTCCAAGAGGCTCTCCTCCTAAAAGAAGCAGTTCTGTATCTTCAACTGCTTTAATAACCGGGTTATCAGTTTTTGAAAACACAACCATTTGTCCCAATGAATAGAAATGTCCTTCAACTTCTACTCGACCTTTGGCTATGTAAAAAGCACGTTCAGGATGCCCAGTTGGTAAATTAATAATTGCTGTAGAGGCTAACTTCACATGCAGGTAAAACATGGGTGAAAGGGTATTCACTTCGCTTTTTAATCCATAAGCATTACCTGCAATTAATCGCATCCAGATTCCTTTATCTGTATATGTTGGCAATTGCGCGGGTTTATAATTTTTAAATGAAGGATTGGATTCCTCAAACTCTTTTGGCAATGCCACCCAGGTCTGCAACATTTCCAAAGAACTTTTTTGAAGCAATTCCGGATCTTCAAACCTTTCCGAATGAGCAATACCTTTTCCTGCAGTCATCCAGTTTACTTCTCCTGGCAAGATAATTTGTTCTACTCCTAAACTATCCCTGTGTGTTACATTTCCACTGAACAGGTAAGTAACAGTTGACAACCCAATATGCGGATGTGGTAAAACATCCATGGAAGAAATTTCTGAAGGAAAGCTACTGACAGGACCGGCATGATCCATGAAGATAAAAGGTCCTACCATGCGTTTCATCCGGAATGGTAAAATTCTCCTTACACTTAAATGCTTACTGATAGCGGCTTCTCTTGCTTGAATAATTATTTCAGGCATGTTTATATCTATTGAAAGATCAGTTATTTTTTCAATTGTCTTGCTAATTTATTTTCAACATTTGCAAGTAGTGCCATAAAATTATCCCCTCTGTCTGAAGCAATGATATCAGGGCCAGGTACACCAAGAATAACTTTTACAGATTTTTGTTCTGTTGATTTTCCTTGTTTGTTTTCAAGATAAATGCTGGCATACACTATTTCATCAGAAAAGCGTTTTAAATAGGAAAGCATTTTTCTGATTCTTTCTTCAACTATTTGTTCAGGAGAAAAATTTACCGCCTGAACATCCAACTTAATCCCTTGAAAATTTTCTGTATAGTTCATATTGATTAATTTAAATATTCTTGACAAGCTTTTTAGTTACCGTTCTATAAAAAATACCAACGAAAATCCTGTTTTACTAATAAAAATTTTTAAAAACTATTTTTAATACTACCTAACCAAATTACCCTTTTTTCTATTATAATCACACTTTAAAAATTGGCACTTATCGTTATGTTTCAAATTTAAAATTTTTGTTTCTATTGACTGTTGATATATTGACATACATCAATTTCCAGCAAATCCGATCAAAGTAAATTTGCAAAAATTATTTTATGAAGTTTGGCATAGGTATGTTTGGTGATTCGGGATATGATCACCAAAAAAATCAATTCCGGGACCCGGAAGTAAGATTAAAGGAAATCGTTGAAGAAGTAAAGTTGGCTGATGAAGTGGGGATTGACATTTTCGCAATGGGTGAACATCATCGCGAAGATTATGTGGTGCCTTCACCTGAAACAATGCTGGCAGCTTTATCAACAGTGACAAAAAATATTATACTCAGTAGTGGTGTTAATGTAATCAGTTCAGCCGACCCTGTAAAACTATACCAGGATTATGCAATGATTGATTTGCTTTCAGGGCAACGGGCTGAGATAATGGCGGGAAGAGGAAGTTTTATTGAATCATTCCCATTGTTTGGGTATGACCTGCAGGATTACAACGAACTGTTTGCAGAAAAATTAAAGTTATTGCTCCAATTGAATAATGAAGAAATCATTAATTGGAAAGGACAATTCCGTCCACCAATTATCAATCAAACTATTTATCCAAGGCCAAAGAGAAAAATACCTGTATGGATTGCAGTTGGCGGTACACCTGCTTCAGTGGTACGTGCAGCAAAGTTAGGACTGCCAATTATGTTTGCTATTATCGGTGGCAGCCCAAGCCAGTTTTTACCGCTTGTAGAATATTATAAAGAGCAATATGCTCTGTCAGGTCATGACATTGATAAAATGGAAATAGGTGTACATTCTCATACTTACATTGCTGATTCCAAACAAACTGTTCTGAAGGATTATTATCCTGTTTATTCATACCAGATGAACAGGATAGGTAAAGAAAGAGGTTGGAGCAACTCATTTAGTCAAAAACAATTTGAAGCTGGAATGAGCATGCATGGAGCTTTATATATGGGTAGCCCTGATGAAGTGGCAGAGAAACTGATTCATACAATTGAAATGTTTGGGCTCACCAGGTATATCGCACATATTGATGTAGGTGGCCCATCTCATAAAGAATTAATGAGAACGATTGAGCTTTTTGGAACCAAAGTAGTTCCTATCGTGAAAAAACATTTTGATAAAAAGATGGAAAAAATCACAATATGAATGAAGCAATACAACCTGGAGATATTCCAAAACTTTTTATAGAACATTGGAATAACCGAAGGGCTGATTTACTGGCAGGCCTCTTTGAAGAAGATGCAGATTTTATTAATGTAGTTGGCCTTTGGTGGGAAAAGCAACAGGATATTTTTAAAGCACATGATTATGGATTGAAAGTAATCTTTCCTGATTCAACACTAAAGGCTGGGAAAATAAAAATAAAAATGCTGACGGATGATGTAGCTGTTGTATTAGTAAGAATGTTACTATCAGGGCAAACAGCATTAAAAGGAACTGCAGGTACAAGACATAATATTTTCACTTTTGTGGTGCGAAAAAAAGATGGTTTCTGGCATTGTGTTTCTGCACAAAATACCGATATCGTACCAGGCGCTGAAACATATATCCGCACCGAAACCGGGGAATTAAAACCGGCAGACTATCGCAGGAAATAAAAGTATTTTCAGAACATTGATGCATTAAAAGAAAATTCAAACAGAAAATAGACGGTTGAAAATTATTTTCAATGAAAATAAAACATCAGTTTTCCAGGTTACCACAGATTCTATTCAACGTTGCTCTTTTTATATTTTATTATCTATAAAAATACTTTTAATATTCACTCAAAAAAAAGGATTGATGAATTTGTTTCATCAATCCTTGAATTCTATTTAACAAAAGATAGAATTAAGAAATATAATTTCTTCTGCCAGCGCTTGACCTTTTCCTGTTATGGATGCTCCACAAATTGGCAGCAGTAAAAACAGGTTTCACTGTTTTAACGTCAACATCGTGTGCAATGGTTTCCTTTACTTCTTTGGTTAATTCTTCGAGATGCTTTGCATTTATTTCAGCGAAGAGGCTTACAAATTCTGTTCTCATGACTTCTATTTTTTAGGGAATTAAGAAATATAATTTCTTCTGCCGGCGCTTGACCTTTTCCTGTTATGGATGCTCCACAAATTGGCAGCAGTAAAAACAG
>CAYNTP010000002.1:0-100367 GCA_964400415.1 uncultured Parafilimonas sp. | reverse complement strand
GTTTCACTGTTTTAACTTCAACATCATGGGCAATGGTCTCTTTTACTTCTTTGGTTAATTCTTCGAAATGCTTTGCATTTATTTCAGCGAAGAGGCTTACAAATTCTGTTCTCATAATTTTTATTTTTTAATTGTTTTTGTTTTATCAATTTGACAAGTCAAAGATATGACAAAAGACAGTACTATGCAAAACATAATACATACCTTTTAATAGTAGTGGCAAATGGATAGTAGTATTTAAGAAATATATTTATTGATTATCAAGACAATATAAAAAAACCGCTCATCTTTTTGTATGATGAGCGGCAAAATAAAATGATGAAAAAATCAGAAACTTTCAGAAAAACGGTGTAATCAGAGGTTTTCAATGAGACCTGCAATACCCTGGCCTCCCCCAACACAGGCAGTTACCAGGCCATATTTCTTATTAAGGCGTTTCATGTCATTTAATATCTGTACAGTGAGTTTACATCCTGTACAACCTAATGGATGCCCAAGTGCAATAGCGCCGCCATTGATATTTACAATTTCAGGGTTTAATCCAAGTGTCCTGATTACAGCTAAAGATTGCGAAGCAAATGCCTCATTCAATTCTATCAGGTCTATATCTGCAAGGTTCATATTTGCTCTCTTTAAAAGCTTAGGTACGGCTGCTATCGGACCAATACCCATTATACGAGGATGTACTCCCGCAGCAACACAATTTACCAAACGGCCTATTGGTTTCAACCCCAGTTCATTCACCATTGATTCACTCATCACAATAACAAATGCAGCGCCATCACTTGTTTGTGATGAATTACCTGCTGTAACAGTTCCGTTTTGTGCAAATACAGGTTTCAATTTTGCAAGGGCTTCAGGTGTTGTATCGGCACGCACCCCTTCATCTGTATCAACTACAATCGTCCTGGTGCTGCGCTTATTTTTTTCATTAAGATAAACCTGTTCAATTTTTATAGGTAAAATACCGGATTTAAAATACCCTTCATCAATTGCTTTCTTTGCTTTCTGATGAGAATGAAATGCAAATTCATCCTGGTCTTCACGGCTTACATTATATTCTTTTGCTACAGCCTCTGCAGTTAATCCCATGCTTAAATAATAATCCGGTTCATCTTTGGCTATTGAATATGCAGGAACAGTTTTCCATCCTGCAGTGGGCACAAGGCTCATACTTTCTGTGCCACCTGCAATAATGCAATCTGCCATGCCCATTCTTATTTTTGCAGTTGCTATTGCAATCGTTTCTAGACCGCTGGCACAATACCGGTTTACTGTTGCTCCCGGAGTATCAAAACCTAAAGCCCTCGCAGCAATGATACGCCCAACCTGCAATCCCTGTTCTGCTTCCGGCACTGCATTTCCTACAAACACATCATCCACTCTTTTGGCTTCAAGTTGTGGCACTGATGCCATCAGTCCTTTGATTACATCAATTGCTAAATCATCAGGCCTGTAAAAACGGAAACTACCTTTTTTACTTTTTGTTACTGCTGTTCTGAAACCAGCCACTATATAAGCTTCCTGCATAAAAAAATTTTAGAGAACCAAAAATAGGAAAAGTTGTTTATGCAACTAAATTTTAGTAACAACATTATGATAGTATTCCGGATATTCAAAAATTATGACAATAAGAAATATGCTGTAACAGGTTTATTACTGCTTGTGATATTTAAATTGATTGCGTTGCTTAAAAAATCAGTATAAAAATTTTAATAACATTTGCAACCATACACATATTGATTTATTTGAAAGATGAAAACGGAATTCAATATTTTTCTTTTTGTTTGCAGTAAATTGATTTATCATTTCAAAAATCATCTATGATAAAAAACGTTTCAGTTATCGGCGCAGGCACTATGGGGAATGGCATTGCACATGTATTCGCTCAAAATAATTTTGATGTAAACCTTATTGATGTAAATGCCGGCCAGCTTGAAAAAGCTTTACAAACCATCTCAAAAAATTTTGACAGGCAGGTATCAAAAGGAACAATTTCTGAAGATGTAAAAAAGAATGCGCTTGCACATATCACCACTTTTACTTCAATAAAAGATGGCGTTCAACATGCGGATATTGTGGTAGAAGCTGCAACTGAAAACATTGAACTGAAATTAAAAATTTTTAAAGAAGTAGATGAAAATGCACCTGCATCCGCAATACTTGCATCCAACACTTCTTCTATTTCAATTACTAAAATTGCATCTGTAACAAAACGCCCGGGAAAAGTTATAGGCATGCATTTTATGAACCCTGTGCCTGTGATGAAATTAGTTGAAATCATCAATGGGTTTTCTACTGATGCAAATGTTACAACAACAATTGTTGAATTGAGCAAACAGTTAGGTAAAGTGCCTTGTGTTGTTAATGATTATCCTGGTTTTATTGCAAACAAAATTCTGATGCCGATGATTAATGAAGCAGTGTATAGTTTGTATGAAGGCATAGCCGGGGTAGAAGCAATTGATACTATCATGAAACTGGGAATGGCTCATCCGATGGGGCCATTACAACTGGCAGATTTTATCGGACTTGATGTTTGCTATTCTATCTTAAATGTTTTATATGAAGGTTTTGGCAACCCTAAATATGCACCATGCCCATTACTGGCTAACATGGTTACTGCAGGAAAATTAGGTGTAAAAACCGGTGAAGGATTTTATGTTTATACACCAGGCAGCAAGGAACTTGTAGTCAGCAGCCGCTTTCAATAAATACTGAAGCAGTTTATAAACTATTTAAAAACTTGAGTATTTTATCCCTGTCCGTTTTATTCAGGTTCATATATTGTTGCTTTGCATTTTCTGCTTCTCCCCCATGCCATAAAATTGCTTCTTCAATTGTGCGGGCACGGCCATCATGCAGATAAAACGGAGTGCCATTTGTTTTAGGAAATAACCCGATTCCCCACAAAGGCATTGTTCTCCATTCGGTGCCTGTTGCTAAAAAATCAGGGCGGCCATCGGCTAAACCTTCACCCATATCATGCAGTAAAAGGTCAGTGTATGGATGGATTCGCTGATTGGAAATCTGTGGCAATGAAAGGTCAACACCTGTTTGAATAGTGGGTATATGACATTTGGCACAACTGATTTGTGCAAATAATTGTTCGCCTGCTTTTACATCAGGGTCAGTAACGTTTCTCCTCGCAGGTACTGCTAAAGATTTTACATAAAATATTACTGAATTAATAATGCTGTCGGGCAGTTCAGGGTCATCATTTAATTTATCATACTGTAATTGTCCTTCTGTGCTTTCAAGAGATTCGATATAACTGGTAACTCCCATATCCTGTTGAAAAGCAGATGCCACCTGGTGTGTCAGACTATTCACATTTGCTTTCAAACCAAACCTGCCTAACTCTGTAGTCTTAGTCAAACCATCATACACATAATTGGGTTTGCCACTGATACCATCACCATTCAAATCGTCCGGGTCTGCAAAGGAAAGTATAGTGCTCTCCGGTATTGCCTGTAACAATCCAACACCAAACACCGGAGGTGCCATACGTGGTGATATTTCATAGGTTGCAGGTAATGGTATATATGGATTCGTTAATTGATAAGTTGGCTTTCTTAATGTCACAATTGTACCGTCAGGATAAGTGACAGGTACATCAGTATAGGTAATATTTACCTGTGCTTCAGGAAATGAACTAAAGACACTTTTGTCCTGTAATTGATTACCAAATCCTGGTATAGGAAGAGGCCCATTGTTAGCATCTTTTCCAGGCAGACTCAACCTTATCAACAATGATGAATTATTAAAGCCCGCAGTTGGTGTGCCTTTTCCATCATTGTGGTGACAGGAAATACAACTCACATTATTAAACACAGGACCAAGGCCACTATTCACCGGTGCAGGTGCAGACACAAAAGTTTGTTCAAATTGTGCATCACCTAATTCATGAAACTGAAGGTCCCTTGCACTCATCCCGGTTATAGGGTGTGTAAAGGCCTTTGATGTAGCATCAAAAACTGTTGCAGCCCCGCCACTTAAACGGGTATCATAACCATCATCCGGAAATACATCAGCTTTATTGCAACGCGTCAGCATTGCAATGCTGCCAGCTATCAATAATATTATACCTACCTTCTTCATAAAAATTTCTCTGCAACAGATTTTAATTTACTTCTTCACAATTAATCCTGTACATACTGAATAATGAATGGCATCAACTCTTCTTCTATCGTTTCTTCCAAAGTATTGAGTGCTGTCATTGTTTGTTGCACCTGTGTCCGTTGATTGATGATTGCTTCTTCAAACGGAATAGTGATGTTATCAAATGAACTGATTGCTGCAGCTATCTGTGACCTGATTTTTGTATCAAGAGATTTATTTCTTTCACTCACCAGGTTGCTGATACCAGCACTTCCGTTTCTTCCAAGATATACAGTTTGCAAACCGATGATATTGTTTTTAAAATCTGTTGTTGAATTGTTGCTGTATGGTGATTCAACAATATTTGGGTCTTGTGCAACATAAGGGTCTTTCATTTTGCCATCACCTACTTCTTCGCAAATGCCCTGTAATGCACCGACAATCGCATTAAATGCTTCCTGCCTTGATTCATAGACTGTGCTACCATTGCCTGCAGTTTTCAACTGTTGGCTAAATGCAGTTGAGCCTTCAGTCCAACTCGCATACAATGAATTACAAATATTCACCACATCAGCAGTTGCGCTCACCATATATTTTTTCTGGCGGTCAGTTAATTCTGCAGCAGTTTTATTACCATTTACTCCAAAGATTAAATATTCAATAGGATGAAAACCCCTTAAACTATAAGGCAGGTTTTCAATATCTGATAAGTCAAGATTATTACTGCTGTTTAATAATGAATCAAACTGGTTGGCATCTGTTGGCCAGGTATCCATCTGTGGGTCGTATTCGTTGTCTTCAACAGGGCCAAACAAAAATCCCTCACATTGTTCCCACACAGTACGTAAAGATTTCCATGAAGTTCTTGCAGCTTCAATATTGGCATCAGTTGCATCAGTATTAAGCGCTGTAATTTTTGTATTCAAATCAAGCGCTGCAGCCTGGAGGTCGGCATATTGAGGTACAGCAATATTATCTGCAAAATCATTCAACACAGTTTGCTCAGTGGCAGGAAAAGTATCCGGAGTACTTGTATTTGCCTTATGACATCCTGCAAAAATTATCGCGACAATTATTATTTTGGCGAACCTGTTCTTTAATTGGTTTTGTATCATTTGAATAAGTTTTTATTTTTTAAAAATGAAAATTGATTTATTAAAAAAATTATGGTTGGAAATTATTAATGTGCACATTCAACATATTTCCATTAATACTTGTTTTGAAATGATGTAAGGGTAATTCAGCAGGGCCTTTTCTCACATTACCCTGTTTATCAAAATCGCTCCCGTGTAAACTGCAATGATACCCGCTGCTCGTTGGCGTCAATTGGTTGTCCTGGTGTGTGCATTGAAGCAATAATGCTGTATAAGAATTATCCTGGTTTTTCTGAACAGCCACATCATAAAACCAACCATTAGGCCGTACAATCTGCAAACTGCTTTTTTCAAAAAAACTTAAAGGCACATTCAGTTCGCCATTTGTTATTGCAGTTTTATAAACTGCAGCAGCAGGAGAACAACTTCCCATTTGTATCAATGAAAAACCTGCTGCGCCTAACAGGCAAATTTTACAGGAGGATGATAAAAAATTTCTTCGTTGCATTTTCTTAAACATTATTGTTTGAACAGGATGGTAAGATTTATCAAATCCTTGTTCAAGCATTTTTTAAAATGAATAGCCGATACCAATATTTAAAAACTGGTTGCTTTGGCTATAAGGCAATGCATTTGGCGGAGGATTAATTATTAAAGCAGGATTCTGCGGGCCTGTGTGTTGCAGGCGAACATCTGCTTTTACAACTACATTTGGAATTGGCAAATAACTGAACCCTGCTATAATCTGTGTTTGCTTTTCTGTGCCATCATAAATACCTTTTGGTGATGGCGGCAAACTTGAATTCAGGTCAAACACTTCACCTCTTACAAATGATATTAATTGTGCTGTTTTTTGTTTATGATATAACCAGTCATAACCTATTTCAGCATAAGCGCCATACATTCCACTACTGATATTTTTGGCATAAGCCGTATTCACTTTTGCAGCATCAGGATAAGCAACATAAACACCCAATGCTTTTGCAGTAAAACCATTTTTTGCATATTGCACATCCGCCTCACCCAGGTAAAGCGGTGTACCGAATGCACCATTATCCAAACCTAAACTATCAGCGCTGTGTTGATTTAAACCAACAGTGCCACCTACATAACCTGAAACCTGGAATTTAAAATCAGAAATATTATATTGAACTGCTGCTGTTACAGCAAGGTTGTTGGCGAATGCCTGGCTGCCTAAACCACGGCCATCCCTGAAACCTGAACCATGCTGAAATTTAGCACTGTTCAATCCATTCATGATACCTACATCATAAGTAAGCGGGATATTGTTGAGCGTGCCATAATATGCAACGCCTATTTCACGCCAGGTGGCAGGAATGATGAGCTGTTCTACCAATGGCCTTTCAACACCATTAAAATTAACAGGCAAATGATTTTCATTTAAAATACCAATCCTTGGTATGAATAAACCAGCTACTAAGTAATTCCCCGGATTAAAATTAAATTTTAAAAATGCCTGCTCCATTGAAATGTCACCACCAAATGAGCTGCTGCTTTCATCACTGTTGCCACTTGCAACAACTGCATTTTCCAACTCCATTTCAGTAAAGAGAGAAATCTTTTCATTGAAGCGATGGCCTACAAACAATACAATCCTTTCCAGTGAAACTTTGGATTGTTTTAAATAAAAATCCCTTTGATAAAATGCATCGCCATAACCTGAAATAACAGTTTTCGATTTATTGCTGCCAGCATGCAACGAATCTTCATTGGTAAGAACAAGGCTTTGTGCAGAAGTCTTAAATTGCGCTGAAGTATTTATAGAAAAAAATAATAAAAACAGACATGAAGTAGTAATCAATTGTTTCATCGCCGCAAAAATATTCCCATGCCGTTGCCTTATTTTACGATTTAAGAAATGCAGTTTACGAAATCAGGAAAGCTGTTGATTTTTAACTATTCATAGCTGCTTCATCCACAAACCAATTCAGTTCACCATTAATAGGTTTTATAATTTGTGAAGGATATGTTAGCGGGTTGTATGGCTTATGCAAAACATTGGAAAGAGCAGTAGTTTTATTTTCACCACTTACAAGAAATGCAATATTTCTTGCTGCATTTACAACAGGTGCAGTCATAGTGATACGATACATATCCTGTTGTTGTAACCATAAATAAGTACACCATTTTTTTTGTTCTTCAATTGCTTCTTTTTGCCCCGGGAATAATGATAGTGTATGTGCATCATCACCCATACCAAGCAATACAATATCAAAAGTATTGCCGCCGGTATCTTTATTAAAATATTGCAACAATATTTTTTCATAATCAGCAGCAGACATCTCAGGTTGGATGTTTTCGGTCTGCATAAAATGAACATGAGCATTGTTGACCGCAACCTGGTTTAAGAAAGTTTCCATTATCATTTTCGCATTGCTGCGTTTGTCTTCAAAAGGAACAAAACGTTCATCACCTATAAAAATATTGGCACGGCTCCAGTCAATTTTATTTTTATATTCTTCGCTTGCCAACAGAGAATATAATCCCTTTGGTGTGTTGCCGCCTGTCAGTGCAATTGAAAACCTTTCTTTGACTGATAGTGTCTTACAAATTTGTTCTACCATCCAGTTGGCGATATGTTCGCTTAATTCATTATAGTCTTTACAAACGTGGAGTTCCATATTGAAAGTTTAAAATTTCAGATGTATCAATGTTACATCATTAAATTAATTTAAACAAAGGGATTTTGAATGCATATTTGGACAACAACGAAAATGTACAAAACAAAAAGGCTGCTACATTATTTGTAACAGCCTTTAAAATAATCGTCAACGTTTTATTGCTTAATTAATTTCCAGGAATATTGCTGATCATCCTGATGCCAGGTTACCCTGTAAGCGCCGGCAGCAAGCTTGCTGATATTGATTTGTACAGCAGCATTATTGCTTATCATTTCCTTACGCAAAACAATTTTACCATTCATATCATACACTGTTATAACAGATGACCTGTTACTAACAGGCAATGTGATTGTAACCACATTATTAGCAGGATTGGGGAATAAAGAATATATTTTATTCTCTGCATTAAGAATGGCTTCATCGCTTGAATAGTTAGCTATACTACCCGCACATTTATTCAACTTAAAAGGCGCTGACATTTTATCACAACCACCTAACCCGGCATATACATGAACTTTATATGTGCCAGCTCTTTTTGCAACATAAAAGCTATCAGTTGCATTAGCAATAGGATTTCCGTTGAGGTACCATTGATAATAATAATTATCTTTTGCTGTAGCAGATAATCGTATTTTCTGTCCGCTGCATATTGTGTCTTTGGGTGCTGTAATTTTCACGAATGGTTTATTTGCATTTATAGTAACTTTTATCTTGGAAGTTGCCTGGTTGCCACACATATCTTTAACTGTCAAAGTATATGTAGTATTTTTTGATGGGCTTGCCCAGGGGTTAGGATCATGAACATCGGACAAACCTGCTGCCGGTTTCCAGGTATATTTATAAGTATTACCTGCAATGGCAGTTGCATCCATTTCATTATAATTTGTATTACCAATAACCCCGAGACTGGTTGCAGTACCTGTTTGGGTATTGGCAAGACGCAAATCACCAACATAGTTTTGGCCAGCAGTCATTGCAGTTAAATACAGACTATCCGATATCGGATCAAAATCCGCATCCTGCGCATATCCCAGGTGACTATCTGCAATTGAAGGCAACCCTGCTGCCACACCAGTTGTTTTATTTATTTTATAAATTCTCCTGTCATTATTTGATAAAGCATACATCTCTCCTTCATTGTTAAATGCAATCCATATTACATAATAAACTGGCACAGTAGCTACAAACTGTAAATTGCCGGTGATAATGTCAACAGTATAAATCTGAGTTTGCGTACCGAAAGATGAAGCAGCATATAGCTGTTGCCCCTGGGGATCCCATGCCAAACCCACCCATTCACCTGATGTAGGCGTTATAGTATTTATTAGTTGCTGCGAACCATTCAAAGTATCAACCCGGAAAAGTTTATTCGTTATCCTCGTAATTGCATAATAACCATAAGGAGTAAAATCACCCCCACTAAAGAAGTAACCATTATTTTTATCAGAGCTATTCACAACATTTTTTGAAATTGTATCAATAGATGAAGGGTTTGATAAACTAAACCTGTAAAAATTATTGGTGTACCAATCCATAGCATAAGCACGTTTTTCATTCAGATATGGCATACCACCTTTTGCAGGTTCCATACTTCCAATGCGGACGCCTGAAACCCCGGTACATAATGAAATATCTTTACCGGCATCTGCAATCAATGTGCCTGCACTCTTCACGTCAGTTACAGTAATTGGTGATGAATAAGCAACACATCCGTTACTGTATGTAGCAGCAACATAATATTCACAGCTTTCTTTTATTGTAATTGTTGTTTTGGAATTGTTTGTAGCAACACCATTTTTATACCACTTATAATTAACACCCCCGTCAGGATTTACAATACTCAATTTTACGCTATCCCCATCGCAAAATCTCGTTGCACTGCCTGCTGCAATTTGCACATTACAGAATTTACCATTTTGCGCAGCCAGTACTGCATGATAAGCATCAACCCTTCCATACCCCAATTCATTATTCCATGTACCATTGTTATATCCAGGGGTTAACTTAAAATTATAACCAGGTATCTTATCAGTTGTATTTTCAATAATAGTCCTGACCTGGTCTTTGGTATATGAACTATTCACAGACAATACCAATGCAGCTACTGCCGCAACATGAGGTGTGGCTGCAGAAGTGCCATTAAAAGTTGTATAATAATCATTAGTGCTATAACCACCTGCACCACTGATATCAGTTGAAGGTATCTTAACACAGGGAGCAGCCACTGAGAGACCTTCACCATAACTGGCGCCCCACCAGTATTCACCATCACAACTGTTGGGGTCTTTGCGCTGGTTACACATATTTATACCTCCAACCGCAATCACTTCACTATTGAGTGCAGGATAAGACATCCCTGCATTATTATTACCTGCAGCAAAAACAACAATGCTGCCTTTACCATTCCTGCCCTGCGTTACAGCTCGATGAATGGCATCATCAATAGCACTGCTTACAGATCCTCCACCCCAGGAATTACTTAAAACATCGGCGCCATTAGTCCATGCATAATCAATACCTGCAGCTATATTACTGTTGGCAGTAAAATATCCATTTGCATCAGCAAGGTTTACGGGCATAATTTTACACTTAGGTGCAATACCTGCTATGCCGACTCCATTATTGTCTTTAGCGCCAATGATACCGGCACAATTAGTGCCATGTGCATTATTACTGCTTAAAGGCCTTCCATCTCCAATATTGGATGTGAGTGTTGTTGCATCAAAACCTTGTACTAAGTTGGCTTTTAACTCTACATGGCCGGTATCTACACCTTCATCTATAACAGCTACAACAATGGAGCCTTTTCCTTTGGTTATTCCCCAGGCGCTATCAACATTCATGTCAGCACCAGGTACACCATTATATTGATCTGCCGAACCTGTATTCTTATGATCCCATTGCAGGTAATACAAAGGATCATTTGGATCATCTTTCATATTATAGTTTTCAAGATCAGGCTCAGCATATTCAAATAATCCTGATTCATAAAAAACATTTGCCATCTTTAATCCATCATATCCATTTTTACTCCCGGCCCCGATTATGAAAGTCTTATTATCAAACATGTAAGACCGCACCATTTTACAATCATGCTGATTAATCAATGCGTTTAACTGCATCATGGTTACAGCAGGTTTTAATTTTACAATAAAATCATTCCCATAGCTGGCTAATTTTCCATATAAACCATTTATACATGGCCTTGTATATAAAATCAGTTTATTATTTTTCAAATCTTCAATAATGGCTTTACCTTTTTCAGTAGCAGTGAGTTCATTTAACCTAACCCGTACCTGGTTTTTTAAAGCAGTTGGTTTGATGGAATCAACCGGCAGTTGTGCCACAGAAGCAACCAGGCTCCTGATTTCCTGGAATGATCGTCCTTCAGCAAAACCAATAACCATTTGCTTATAAGTAACGTTGTAATAAACTTTTTGGTTTTTGTAATAATAATACACATTTTCACCACGGTTACGATTATTCAATTGGCTACCATTTTGTGCATTAAGTTGGAAAAAAACAAATAGGAATAGCATTAAAGCAAGTAATACCTTTTTCATAGAGCAGTGTTTTTATTTAAAAACTAAGATAACTTTTTAATTATAAGCAATAAATAATTTATGTGAGATAAGTAAATTTTTATGCAAAATTGTTATACTTCCCATCATAAAAATTACATGAATACTGGGAAATACATAAAACAGTTTCCTGCCCGTAAAGAAATTCTTTTATAAATAGAACAGCATTCCCATAATTCCTTCACCAAATGAATATAATTTAAGCAATCATTATTCCATTACAAAGTTATAGTTTGCCCTCCCGGAAATCTATCCACATATCCATGTTTATAACCTTTTGATAGCTATAAAACCCTTTATTTTTCATACTTTCGCACCCTCATATTTTTTATATAGTTATAAAGGCAATTTTCTTCACTTTTTATGAACGAACAACAGCAGGATCCTAATTTAAAGACTAACTACGGGGCAGAGAGTATCCAGGTTTTAGAAGGTTTAGAAGCAGTGCGTAAGCGGCCTGCTATGTATATTGGTGATGTAAGCACTAAAGGGTTGCACCACCTGGTATATGAAGTGGTGGACAACTCAATTGATGAAGCACTCGCAGGTTATTGTAAAAATATCACAGTCACTATTCATGAAGACAACAGTATCAGCGTAAAAGATGATGGACGTGGTATCCCTACCGGTATCATGGCTAAAGAAAAACGCAGTGCCCTCGAAGTGGTGATGACTGTATTACATGCCGGAGGTAAATTCAACAAAGACACATATAAAGTATCAGGCGGTTTGCATGGTGTTGGTGTGAGTTGCGTGAATGCACTTAGTACAAAACTGCATGTTACTGTAGAACGTAATGGCAAAATTTATGAACAGGAGTACCATACTGGTATCCCGCAATATGCTGTCAGAGAGATAGGGCTTTCTGATGCTACCGGTACCAACATCCACTTCTGGCCTGATGGAACGATTTTCCAGACAACAATATACAGCCGTGATATTTTGGAAGTACGTTTAAGGGAATTGAGTTACCTGAACAAACGAATCAGGATAACTTTAAATGACCTGCGTGAAAAAGACGAATCAGGCAATACCTATACAAAACTTTTTTATAGCGAAGGCGGTATTGTTGAATTTGTGGAAATGCTGGATAAAAACGGCAAACGCAATTCTTTACTTCCAAACACATTGTATGTTGAAGGCTTTGATGAAACAAGTAATGTAGCTGTTGAAGTAGCGCTCACCTATAATGATGATTTCAAAGAGCACATTTTCTCTTACGTCAATAACATTAATACTATTGAAGGTGGCACGCATGTTTCAGGGTTCCGCACAGCTATCACCAGGGTATTCAAAACTTATGGTGATAAAAACGGTTTGTTTGAAAAAGCAAAAGTGGAAGTGGAAAGTGATGACTTCCGTGAAGGGCTTAGCGCTATTGTTTCTGTAAAAGTACCGGAGCCACAATTTGAAGGACAAACAAAAACAAAACTGGGCAATAGTGAAGTAAGTGGTATTGTTCAAACAACAGTAGCAAGAGTTTTGGAAGCTTACCTCGAAGAAAATCCAAGGGAAGCAAAAAATATTGTCAGCAAAGTTGTGCTGGCAGCACAGGCACGAGTGGCAGCAAGAAAAGCAAGAGAGTTGGTACAACGTAAAAGTGTATTAAGCGGAAGTGGTTTGCCTGGCAAACTTGCCGATTGCAGTGAACGTAACCCTGAAAAATGTGAGCTTTTTTTAGTGGAAGGTGATAGTGCCGGCGGCACAGCCAAACAAGGCCGCGACAGGACATTCCAGGCTATTCTTCCACTGCGTGGTAAGATCCTGAATGTGGAAAAAGCAATGGAACATAAGATTTATGAAAACGAAGAAATCAGGAATATATTTACAGCAATGGGTGTTACTATAGGCACACCTGAAGACCCGAAGGCATTGAATACTACCAAACTCCGTTACCACAAACTCATCATCATGACCGATGCTGATGTGGATGGTTCACATATTGCAACATTGATCCTTACTTTTATTTTCAGGTATATGAAAGAATTGGTGGAACAAGGTTATGTTTTTCTTGCACAACCACCTTTATACCTGGTTAAGAAAGGTAAAGATCAGGAATATGCTTTTAATGAAGACCAGCGCAAATACTGGATCGAAAGGCTGGGCAATGGTAAAGAAGACAGTGTGCATGTTCAACGTTATAAAGGTTTGGGAGAAATGAATGCAGAACAGTTGTGGGAAACCACAATGGACCCTGCAAGAAGGACACTGAAAAAAGTTTCTATTGAAAGCCTCGCCAATGCAGATGAAGTATTCAGCATGTTAATGGGTGATGAAGTAGCTCCACGCAGGGAGTTTATTGAAACACATGCTAAATATGCAAAGATTGATATCTGATAAGGGTTTATAATTTTCTATCAAACCAAAAACATTTCAAGTAATTTTTTCAGAAAGTATTTAAGAAAAATCAATTGAAACGGTTGTATGAAAATTCAGATCATACATCTGTTTCAACTTAATGAATGCTTATAGTTTTGTTTAATGAATTATACCCGGTTGCATCTTCCCAAACATTTTCATTAGCAAGACGTATTGAATATTCAGGACGTTGAGAAAGATCATCTGCTGCATCAGGCATATTTAGAAATAATGCATAGCTACCCGCAGGCATATCATTATCCATAACCACTTTTACACTCAGGGTAAACAAACCGCTGAACCATTTCCTGATATCTGTATCAATATTGTAAACAAATTCTTTTTGAGTTGATGTATTTCTCAGAATCAATTGAACTGGCCTTGCATTATAAGGTGATGCATAACCAACATTTTCTATATCAAGAGTAAATGACAACTGGGTGCCGGCTTTCACAGGTGTTTTTGGGAAAACTCCATCTCTCAAAACAAACCTGTAACCAAGATTTTTCTTGATAGCATCCATGCAACCTTCATCCTGCCAGTCATTGTTTACATCATTATTATATTCACTGTTTAGAAAACTATAATGCAGATTTGCCATTTCTGTTTGTGCCTTGCCACTTGCTTCACAATTATTTTCAGGACTATACGTATCATCACATGTTTCACCACCTACTACAGTATATTTTCCATCTGCTGCAGCATAAGCATGCAATAATGTATAAGCATCTGTACGGGGCGAAGATGAATTGCCATAATCATCATACGTACCATAATCATTAGGTGATGAAAGAAAACAATCGTTGTGAAAACCGATGCGTGCTGCATCACTGCCATCAAATGAATTGGCATCAGTTAATGCTGGTGAAGACGTAGGCGCATCAACACCATAAACATAACGTTGCTTCATTTGAGGTGTACGTACCAGTATCATCCGGCTTTGAGGCAATGCATCCAGTAAAGCTTTCAACACTTCATTTTTATCACTCCAGTTCTGATCAGTCAGTTTTCCTTTGCCATTTGATGAAGGATCACCAAAATAATCACTGTAATAATTTTCTCCCCAGGTACCAATAAATCCCATCTGCATGCAGGCTATAACATCTGCATTTTCCTGTAGCAAAGGTTTTAATTGTGCTATATGCTCTAATACAATACTCTTTGGTGCATCGCCATATTTCGGGCAGATAAATCCTTCAGGGCAGGCGCCACTTTTTGCAGTAATGGTATAACAAAAACGAATGATGAGTTTTACTCCTGCATCTCGTGCAGCTATAAAATCATTGCTGATATCATCCAGCACTTCCTGCGATAATTCTTTTGATGTAAACCCATCTAAAATAATATTTCTGAAAACCAGTGTGCTGTAAAATTTATAATTGCCACCACCAGATTTCTCCTGTGTTCGCCACTGCTTCATCTGATCCACATCCAATGCTTCATAATTGCTCACATAAGTTTCTGCAACATGATAAAAACCCCGTTCAGGATTTGGAAAATCTTCATTGCTCATTGAATATACCACTGTATCAGTTGCTGGTGGTGTGTAAGTGATAGGGTTTCCAATCTTGCTGCATTGCGTCAATGTGATAATTGATATACAAATTATTAACCCGGTCAAAGCTTTTTTCATTCAATAAAAAACAGTTTAATTCTTTACAATTTCAATCTCCGAGATAAATTATGATAATATAACGTAACCGATATTGCGAACGTCAATTTAAACTATTCACTCATATCGAGAAAGAATGGATCTGTTTCTATGTCGGGAGAATATCCGATGATAGCGCTCCAGTCGTTGGCAGCAACCTGCACACCTATTTTTAAACTCTTTCCTGTTAACCCTTTTATCTTGCTCCTGCTGATGGAGAATTCAAATTTCTGAACATCGCCGCTTTGTTGTATCGTACCCACCTTAAAAAATTCATTAATGTTCTGGTATGTATAATTTCCAAAATCCTGTTGGTCTGAACCTATGAAATAATATGGATCCAACCAATCACCTATAATAGTTCCTTCCAGTAAAACTTCATAAGCTCCATTAGGTATTTCACCTGTCAAAAGACCTGTCGTGATATTGTTATCTGCATCAATATAGAGATCATAAATATTACCGTCTGAAGTTTTAGTGTTTTGTTCAAAATATACATAAATATTATTGCCATCATAATCATATTTGGCTTTAATAAAATTACCTGCATCAGGACCTGCCAAAACTACATTGTGCGTTACCGTATCCCAGTCTGATAATGTTTTATCATCCAGTTTTATTGATGAAACTTTTGCTATCTGGATCACAGTGGAAGCTTCACCTGTTTTCCCTGCAGATGAAGTCGCATATAAAGTGGGCACATATTTACCTTTTCCAGGATAAGTATGTGTAGGGCTTTTCTCTTCAGAAGTTGTACCATCGCCAAAGTCCCATTTATAACTAACCGCTCCTTCCGATTGATTTTTAAATTTCACAGTTGCACCATCAACGCTGATACTGTAAAAAACAAATGGCTCAGGCCCGATATTTTCTTTTTTGCAGGATGTAAGACCACCTGCAACAACTATAACAGCTATCAAAAAAATAAGGTTTACTTTTTTCATTGTCATGATTTATTAACCTCGTTTATAAATATTTTAAACACCACATTTCAGATATTGAAAAATCTTTATTATCTAATTATTAAAAACTGTCTATCAAAATATCGCTGTGTATTGATTACTATCTTAATGAACAATTGTTTTTAAAAGATATAACACTTTATGGATTCTGTGTACACAGGTCATTACTTTGTATTTCATCAATCGGGATATAATAAATAATCCTGCTGTCTGTCGGCTGAATGATCATATTTGCATAACCTGTCGGGGTTTTTGAAAGATCAATATCTGTCTCTTTCAATCCTGGTAAATGATAACCCCAATATGTCCTGTTCATTTCCATTTTATTCCTGTACACATCAAAAGTTCTATGACCCTCAAATGCAAGCTCTATGCGCCTTTCATTCAATACTACTTCCAGAGCTGTTGATCCGTTAGGTACCACACCATTATACAAACTGTTTTCCAATCCTCTTTTTTTCCTGATAGCATCCACATCATTCAGTGCTGATTGCACATCACCCATTTTTGCTTCAGCTTCTGCACGGTTCAAATACATTTCTGCCAGCCTGAACATGATTGGTGAACTCAATGTGGGGCTGCCATCCTGGAATGAAAATTTACTGATATAATAAATCGGGATACCATTTTTAGTTTCAATATCTCCATTATCATCTTTTAAAGGAATAATATATTTCCACCTGATATCTTCAGGATGTGCACTCATTAATCCACGGATTGAAGAAGTTGCAAACTCTTCACCCCAACCACTGTTGCCATCGCTGTAAACCATTGAAGCAATTGATCCGAATTTTCCATAATCTTCATTGGCTGTAAATGCAATGCAGAAAATAGTTTCACTGCTACCCATTGCATTGGCAAACATGTTGGGAAAGGTATTTGTATTGGTCAAAGAAAATTTACCTGAGTTGATCACTTTTGTAGCGTAAGCAGCAGCATCTTTATTATCTTCCATATACAAATACACGCGTGACAGGAGCGCTTCCGCAGCTTCTTTGCTTGCATACTCAACTCCTCTTGGTTTATTCATTAAGTCTTCTGCTTTCAAAGCATCAGCAATGACCTGTTGATAAACTTCTTCCACTGTTGATCTTGCCTTAGCTGAAGGATCGCTTGTGGATGTTCTTAAAATAATTCCCGGTGCTGATTTATCTTCAGAATAAGGCATAGCGAATAAACGCACAAGGTTAAAATGCGCAAATGCCCTAAGGAAATAACATTCACCCAATAATTGTTTTCTATCCGGATCGTCAGTGGGCTCTTTTTCTACAGCTTCAATTACAGTATTACAATCACTGATGATCTTATAAGAGATATACCAGAAATAACGGGTATTGGTTTGAGTGGGTGAATGAGCTAAACTAAAACTGTAAAACAATGGGTCTTCAGTCACCTGGGCGCAAACAATATCATCGCTGGCAAAATCAGATAGCTGAAAATACTGGCGCAGGTACATGTTGTTATCATCTGCAGTACCGTTAAATTCCACGTGGTCTTTAAACAATGCATAAGCGCCATTGACCGCAGTGGTTAAACCGGTAGTTGTTGATGTTAATGTTTCGGTAGTGATAGAATCACTCGGTGATACATCTTTGATGCAACTGCTGAACATAATGATTCCAACAGCAATAACACCAGGATAAATCTTCTGAATTTTTATCATTTTATAAAAGACATTATTTACTGGTAACATAAAAATCTTCCTCATAGTTTTTGTGTTCACTTTCATTGCTTAGAATTTTATGTTGATGTTTAAAAGATATTGATGGTTGTTGGGATATTTAAAATCACTCACACCTGGTGTTGTATAAATATCAGATTGAATTGTTGTCTGCGGGTCCTGCCCGAGGAACTTGGTGAAAGTATAAATATTATCACCGGATATTGATACTGCAATATTCTGCAAACCTAATCTTGAAACAAAACTCTGCGGCAGCGTATAACCCAAAGTAATATTACGGATAGAGAGATAACTTCCGTTTTGTAAATATCTTGTTGAAACTTCAGTTGAATTTGCAGCATTCTGCGGACTTGGGTTAGTTGCAATATCACCCGGTTTTGTCCAGATGCTATAACCTGATGGTAATACAATCTGGTTATAATAAGGTTCATTGCCATCATTCATTACAAACCTGAGATCATTGCTGTAAACTTTGTTGCCATACAGGTAATAAATATTCGCGCTTAAATAAAATGCTTTATACGTAAAAGTATTGGTGAAGCCACCCTGGTATTTCGGTAATGCAGAACCTACTTCCTGCAATGATGCATCAGCATAACTGGATGTTGTGCCCCTTGCAGTAATATTTCCATTGGCATCTTTAGTAACAGTTTCCCACAAAGGTGCACCTGTTTGCGGATCAACACCTTTCCAGACAGGCATATAAAACTCATATAAATTACCGCCATTGCGATATACCTGTGATATTGCCCATGAACCGGTCTTGACAAATTCTGCAGGAAGATTTTTTAAAGTGTTTGTATTAAAGCTGATGTTGAAATCAGTTGTCCACGTAAAATTTTTGCTACGGATATTTGTAGTGGACAAAGAAATTTCAATTCCTTTATTTTCTATCTCACCTGCATTTTCCCATTTGGTTTCAAAGCCTACAGATAAAGGTTGTGATACCTGCAGTAATAAATTTTTAGTCAGGTTTTTATACAGGTCAACAGTTAATGCAATGCGATGGAAGAAACTAATATCAAGTCCAATGTTGGTTTGATATTTACTTTCCCAGGTCAAATCAGGGCTTGGCAACTGTGAAGGTGTAGCTGCTGATTGACTGTTGTATTGGCTCGTTAATGAATATAATCCCAGGTAACGAGATGCACCAATATCCTGAGTACCTGTAACTCCATAACCACCTCTTATTTTTAAAAGATCAATCACCTTACTATTTTTCAAAAAGTTTTCATTACTCATCAACCAACCTGCAGATACAGCAGGGAATGAACCATACCTTTTATTTTTCTGGAAAGCAGTAGAACCATCAATACGGTAAGAACCGGTTAAAAAATATTTATCCTTGTAACTATAATTCACTTGTGATAAGTAAGAAACCAAAGTAGATTTATCATAATAACCATTTACTGCAATATTGTTGGAAACAACATTTAAAACATGCAACCCAAATGGCAATCCCCTACCAGTGCCACCCAATGTTTCTGTTTTGCCGCCTTCAATAGCAATACCCGCAAGACCGGTAATCTGGTGATCACCTAATTTGAAATTAAATTTTAAAAGATCATTTGAAATGCCGCCGTAATCTAAAATGCTGCTTTCATCCAGGTAACCTGTGCCATGATATTGTCCAGCTACATCACCTGAAAAATAATTGGTGCTTTTACTATACGAAGCTGATATCCTGTTGGTGCTTGAAAATGTCAACCAGTTGGTGATTTCGTAATTTAAATTAAGATCATAATTTACATCAAAACCTTTGTATGGATGATTTGAATTTTCAATGGTATGAACCGGGTTAACTTTGTCCCTGCTCCACCACTTAAAAGTTGAATTACCATCAACATAAACAGGATTACCTTTTTTATCATAAGGATTATCCCAGGGCAGATTTAAGAAGGCATAATAAATATCATTGTAATCATAACTCTTGCCTGTTACACCACTGACATTAATAGTATTGGTCAATGAAACCCTCGGGCTGAAATGCAGTGTAGATGAGGCTCTCAGGTTTACACGCTGATAATTGGTGTTCATAAAAGTTCCATCTTCATTATAATAAGATGCACCTATGTAATAATCATTTTTCTCTGTTTTACCGGATATGGAAAAATAATAGTTCTGCATAAATGCAGTGTTGAAAATAGTCCTGGGCCAGTTGTAATTTTGTTTCTCAAGGCTCCTTGGCCTTTCAGCATAAAATTTTAATAAATCAATTTTATAAGAATTGCCTGTATCGGTTGGAATATAATCACGGTAAAATTGTTTCTGGTATTCATACAATTGTTTTCCATTCATCAAATCAAGGTTACCAAAATCTGGAGAACGGAAACCAGTCACTGCTTTAAATTCAAATGCAGTCTTATTGGTTTTTGCTTTTTTAGTTGTAACAACTATTACACCCGCGTTTGCCTGTGAACCATACATCGCTGTTGCAGCAGCATCTTTCAATACTGTGATGCTTTCCACATCATTCGGATCAAAGTTGCCACCAATAATTCCATCAACAACATACAAAGGTGTCTGTGAAGCATTGATGGAAGAAACACCACGCAATCTTATTTCTGCTGATGCGCCAGGTTCGCCGGAACTGTTTACCACCTGCAGACCTGAAACTTTTCCCTGCAACATGCTACCCACATCATTGGTAGTAACATCTTTCAGTTTTTTTGCATCAACAACACTAACAGCACTTGTAAGTTCACCTCTCTTCTTATCACTATAACCAACAACAATCACTTCGTTTAAATCTTTATCAGTTTCAATGAGCGGTATAATAATATTATTGTCTGATGCAGCAACAGAAACTTCAGCTAATGCAAAACCAATTGATCCCGCAGTCAATGAAAAATTTCCTGCAGGCGCTTCTATCCTGAAGTAACCACTGTCATCTGCAATGACCGATTTACCATTTTTAATAACCACAGAAGCTTTGCTGACAGCATAGTGACCGTTTGATGAAACGACCCTACCTTCCAGCCATCTTGTTTGTGCAGTTGCAAACACTGCCATCATTAATAAAGGCAATAGCAAAATTTTTTTCATCTAAAACTGTATTATTTTTTTATTTGCCCCATGTAAATCGTTAATTGTTGTATGCCTTAAAACAATACAATAAACTCATAAGAAATTCTCCAAAATATTGTGATAAACACCAGGCAATTGAATTCATATACCAAGATCTCAATAAACGCTGTCTTCGAAATTTTAAATAAATTAAAAAAACTGGAAACCAAAGATAACGAAAGAAATAATAACAAAATAAAATTTTTTGAAACTTTTTTATAGTTATTTTTATCGGGTAGAAAAAATTGCACAACAATGATTAAATCTTCCAAACTATGGCTGTTTTATGCGATCATCACAACTGTTTTCTGGGGAATATGGGGCGCATTTATTGAGATACCTGAGAAGGCAGGGTTCCCTGCAACATTGGGTTATGTGGTCTGGAGTTTAACCATGGTGCCCTGTGCATTGGTTGCTTTAAAGATTATAAAATGGAAACCTGAGACAGACAAACGTTCAGTATTTCTTGGATTAACTGTTGGTATATTAGGAGCAGGCGGACAATTAATTTTATTTGAAGCATTACGTGAAGGGCCGGCCTATATTGTCTTTCCATTAATATCATTGTTTCCTGTACTCACCATTATTTTATCAGTAACATTTTTAAAAGAACACACCAATAAAAAGCATTGGATTGGTATTACACTTGCTATCATTGCTGCTGTATTTCTAGCAAATCCAAAATTATCAGGCAACGAAACAACAGGAAATTCCTGGCTATTATTTTCGGTGATTGTTTTTATAATGTGGGGGCTACAGGCTTATGTGATGAAGTTCAGCAACAACACCATGAAAGCAGAAAGCATTTTTATGTACATGACAATCGGCGCTTTGATGCTCTCTCCTTTTGCTTTATGGATGACTGATTTTTCTCAACCAATCAATTGGGGATTCAAAGGCCCTTACCTCGCATTCATGATTCAGATTTTAAATTCAATCGGCGCTCTCACATTAGTCTATGCATTAAGACATGGGAAAGCAATCATTGTTGTACCACTCTCAGGTTTATCACCGGTGATAACAATTATCATCTCATTAATTATATATGCAGTAATTCCCGGAACAATTTTATTAATCGGGTTGATACTTGCAGCAATTGCTATTTTTTTATTGAGCGAATAGATGCAACCTGCAAAAACTTTAATTCTGTTTTGAAATCTTTTCTGCATTTTCTGCAACCTGTAATGCTTCAATAAACTGTTCAATTTCTCCATTCATCACTGCATCAAGGTTGTAAGAAGTCAGGCCAATGCGATGATCAGTTACACGCCCCTGCGGATAATTATATGTCCTGATTTTTGCGCTACGGTCACCTGTGCTGACTAAGGTTTTTCTTTGTTTCGCAATCTGTTCTTCATGCTTGCGCACTTCTTCTTCATAAAGTTTTGTGCGCATCATGGTCATTGCTTTTTCGCGGTTGCCCAACTGTGTTCTTTCTGTCTGGCACATCACTACTGTACCTGTTGGGATATGAGTGAGGATAACTTTTGTTTCAACTTTATTTACGTTCTGTCCACCGGCGCCACCACTGCGTGCAGTTTCCATTTTTACATCTGCAGGGTTGAGTTCAAAATCCACTTCTTCCGCTTCAGGCATTACTGCAACTGTGGCAGCAGATGTATGCACTCGCCCCTGTGTTTCTGTATCAGGCACACGCTGCACACGATGCACGCCACTTTCAAATTTTAATGTACCATACACATCTTCACCAGTTACTTCCACCATCACTTCTTTGTAACCACCCACAGTGCCTTCACTTTCGCTGACAACTGCTGTCTTCCATCCTTTTTTAGAAGCATAACGCAAATACATATCCAATAAATCGCCTGCAAACAAACTGGCTTCATCACCACCAGTACCGGCACGTATTTCCAGCACAGCATTTTTATCATCCTGCGGATCTTTTGGAATCAGTAACTGAGTGAGTTCTTTTTCAAATTTTTCTTTTTTCTCTTCCAGTTCAGGCAATTCCATTTTTGCCAACTCCCGCATTTCTTCATCACTACTATTCAATCCTTCTTTGGCAAATTCATAATCTGTCAGCACTTTTTTGTATTCCTCATAAGGCTTGACAATTTTTTCCAATTGTTTATATTCCTTACTGAGCTTTTGAAATTCCGATTGTTTATTGATTATTTCCGGGTTGGTTAAGGCAATGCCAACCTGTTCAAACTTTGCCTTTATTGCATCTAATTGATCCAGCATATTAAAAGTTTCAATATCACCCGGCCTGGAACTGCATAACAGCATACAATTCAAAACCTGCCAGTTTTTGAGGGTGCAAATTTATATGTTTTCAGGCGGTTAATGGTAAAATCACCTTTGAAGTTTAACCAACTCTTTTTAATGCTCTTATGCATTCTTTATTTTTGTTTTTAATAAACGAAAATTGAGTTACAAAAAATTTAAGGCGGATAAAATATTTGATGGGAAAAATCTACTCACAGGTAATGCTGTTTTAATCACCAATGAATCAGGTGTTATAGAAACAATCATTGATGAAAAAGATGCCGGTGATGAAATACAATTTTTTGAAGGATTGATTTCACCCGGGTTTATTAACTGTCATTGCCATCTTGAATTAAGCCATTTAAAAAATGTTGTGCAAACAGGTACCGGGTTAGTAGAGTTTATACTGGAAGTAACCGGTAAACGCAATTACCCGGTTGAAGAAATTGAGGCTGCCATGCAAGCAGCAGATGAAGAAATGTATCGTAACGGCATTGTCGCAGTTGGTGATATCTGCAACACTTCAGACTCAATAAAAAGAAAACTGCAGAGTAAAATTTACTACCACAATTTTATCGAAGCTATCGGTTTCTCACAGGAAAGAGCAAGTGAAATATTTGAAAATTTTAAAAATGTTTACAACAGTTTTAGTGATGCAGGTTTTGAAAAAAACACATCAATAGTGCCGCATGCACCCTATTCAGTCAGTGCTGCAATGTTTACATTCATCAACAATTTTTCTGAAGGAAAAATTATTTCAATACACAACCAGGAGTCAAAGGAAGAAGATGAATTATATCAAACAAATACCGGGGACTTTCACAAACTATATCAACAGCTTCATATCAACACAGATTTTTTTAAGCCAACACATAAAAGCAGCCTGCAATCATATTTACCATTATTAAACAAAGTCAAAAAAGTCCTGCTTATCCATAATACTTTTACCCATCAATCAGATATTGATTTTGCAATGCGACAGGCACAGGATACATCACAGGAGTTGTATTGGTGTTTATGCCCAAATGCTAATTTATATATTGAAAAAAAATTGCCGGCAATACAAATGTTTCAACAAAAAAACTGTGAACTTGTAATCGGCACCGACAGTTATTCCAGCAATTGGCAGTTAAATATCCTGGATGAACTAAAAACTATTCAAAATAATTTTCCATCAGTCTTACTACAGTACCTGTTGCAATGGTCAACTTTGAATGGCGCTAATGCTTTAGGCATCAACAACAGGTTCGGAAGTTTTGAAAAGGGTAAACAACCCGGGATTGTATTAATTGACAACATACACGACAATAAACTATCTGACAAATCAGGGATACAAAGGCTCTTGTAATTACCCTACCGTCTGGTGTCTCACCAACCGGAACATCAGTCAAGCCAAAATTTCTTTCAATACAGGCAGACTTTTCATTTCTTTGAAATCAGTGATATGATAAGAGAAATATTGCAACAATGCATTCAATACTTCATTGCGTGTCTGCCTGTTTAATTTTATCTTCTCAAGCTCATCATACAAACGAGCATTCTGGAAATCAGAAATTGTTGCAGCAATAATACCTGCAACAAAATTGGAATTCACAGGTTCCTGTTGCACAAAAACACCTTCATGCAAATCAAGTACAGGTGTGGCTTTTGAAAAATTTCCCTGCAATTGAAAACCTAAATTTGAAGACAGTTGCAAAATGAAATATTCAGGAATGTTGGCCGCTACTGCATCAATATTTCTATCTGCCTGGTGCAGGCTTTCTTCAACGAGGTAAAACAAATCCGGGTTTGCTTCAGGTTGTTTCACAGCATATAAAAAAAGTTCAACAATAAAATGTGCAATGGCAGTACGGGCAACATCAAAAAATATTTTTTCATATAAATAGCCCCATAGATATTCTTTTATAAACTGGAGATTTTTTAAATGGTTATGATAAACTTCCATTTCTAAAATGGCCCCCGGCTGAAAAAATATCTGCTTTGAAGATGATTTCCTGGAAGCCTGCCGCACACCTTTTACAATATAGCTTTGCAGGCCAAACAATTCAGTATAAACCGAAGTGATGATACTGGTTTCCCCGTAATGGATGGTCTTTAAAACTATACCTTTGGTTTTGTTAGTCATACAGTTGTAATGGGCAAATTAAAACTTTAAACTTTCATTGCAGAAAAATGATTGGAAACCTTTACCTTTGCCGTCCTTTCACAAGGTACAGTATGGTGACTGTAACCCGTTTTATTAAAAATTATTTGAGATTATTTTAAAATTATTCAGATGAAAAGGACATTCCAGCCACACAACCGCCGCCGTAAAAGCGTTCATGGTTTTCGCAAACGCATGGAAACTGCTAATGGCCGCAAAGTTTTAGCAAGCCGTCGTGCAAAAGGCAGAAAGAAACTTACTGTTTCCGATGAAAGGAAATTAAAATAGCATAATAAAAATTATACGTTATTCAAGGCCGGCATTCTGCCGGCCTTTTTGTTTAATTGCGTTTGAGCATTTTATCTGAAATCCTCGCCAGCACTTCATCTTTATATGACCTGCTGATGGGAAGTGAAATATTTTCGAGTATCACTTCATTACCATCAATCGTTTTAATAGCATTGATTGAAATAAGAAAAGATTTATGTATGCGGATAAAAAGATGTGGCGGTAGTTGTTCTTCAACACCTTTGAAGGTGAGATAGGTTATATATTTTTTCTTGCTGGTATGCACAAGTATATAATTGCTCAGGCCTTCGATGTATAACACATCAGAGACTTTTATTTTTTCTATTTTCTGATTGCATTTGATAAAGAAATAATCTTCCTGGCCAGACAAGTTATATTTGTTTTTCAGGTTCAGGTAATCATACGCTTTCACTGATGCTTTATAGAAGCGTGCAAAACTGATAGGCTTTAACAGGTAATCAAGAATGTCCAGTTCGAATCCCTCAACAGCATATTCAGGATAAGCAGTAGTAAAAATTATCAGTGGCGGGTTTTGAATATTTTTTACAAAATCAATACCTGTCAGTTTCGGCATCTGTATATCAAGGAATATCAGGTCAATTTGTTTTGCCTGCATCCATTGATTTGCTTCTAATGCACTCCTGCATTCAGCAACGCAGTTCAAAAAATCAATCTGCCTAATATGTTCTTTCATCCCTGCACGGGCAATAGGTTCGTCATCAACAATCAAACAATTAATCATCCTGGAAAATTTTTAAAGTTGTTGTATATAGATTTTCGCTCTTGTCCACTTTCAGTTCATAATGATCGGGGTAAATTAATTCTAGCCTTCGTTTTAGGTTTTGAATTCCAAGTCCACCTGAATTAACCAAAAAATTTGCGCCATTATTTTTATCATAAGTATTTGAAGTCTCCAGAAAAAAACTATGAGCATCCGGACGGTTCAGCCGGATATGTATCTTATTGGTGGAAGGATCTTTAAAATGCGAAACATGTTTAAATGCATTCTCAATAATCGGTAGTATGAGTAGTGGTGCAATTTTAAAATTGTCCATTTTTGCATCAATCTTTAACTCAATATCAGAACCTTTTTCCATGCGCAATGTTTGCACTGCCACATAACTCCTGATGTAGTCTATTTCTTTTTTGATTTCTATTTTATCTGTAGTGCATTCATACAACTGGTAGCGCAACATTTCTGACAATTTTTCTACTGATGCACGTGCTTCATGATTTCTATTATCAATCTGGAAATAAATAGTATTGATAACATTAAATAAAAAATGCGGATTGATCTGTGAGCGGAGAAAGTTCAGCTCTGCACTTATTTTTTCTTTTTCCACTTCATACAAACGCTTTCTCAACCGGAAACTGTCAATCATTATTTTTAATCCACCACCAAGAAAAGCGGCGATAATTGCAGTCCAGGTAAACAGGTTGATATTAAATTTTAATAAGGCAGGATCAGAAGCAATAATTTCCTTTTTAAGCTTAAAATAATAGTCAACAGACCGAACAGCAACCATCATTAAAAGCCCGCCACACACAACTGTCAGGACAAGAGATAAAATAAAAACAACATATTTTTTTTTGTACAGTAAATAAGGTATCAAGATATGAGCTGTAAAATAAAAAGGAAATAAACACATCACTATTACCATACCTGCATTGCACACCTGGGGGAAAAGCGGATCTGTCTTTACATAATAAACATAAAATGTACTAAGCCACAGCAAGAACCAGAAAGGGATATGCAGCAGTTTATATTTATACAACCATTTTTTATAGTCAAAAGAAAAAGCCATTCAAAATTTTTATACCGGCAATTTACAGGTAAGTTTTTGTAAATAAAATTCACTTCGTCAAGGAAAATACACCATTTGCAAAGAATATTATAAGAATGATATATTGAAAGTAAAACCTTGATCACTCTTCACCATGTAATTCAGGGTTTTTATAATTAAACAAGGTAAATTGCATAACGAAAACTAAAACTAAAATTGGCTGACAACCGTATTATACTTGAAAATGAAATATTGAAATCTGATAAAGGTCATTCTATCATCCGTTATCTGTTTATTTATTTTATAGCAGGCTTAATGGTATTACAACCACAGTTAAGTTTTACACAAACGAGGCATTTAGACAGCCTAAGAAAGTCAGTTGCATTTGCAAAAAACAATGAACAAAAATTAGCTGCTGTTTTTAGTTTATGTGATGAAGCTAACTCATTAAATCCCGATACACTTGCCCATTATTGCAATATGGCAGATATGCTTGCTGTTAAAGAAAAGGATACTGAAAGCATCATACAGTCGCGTTTTTATACTGCAATGTATTTATCAAGAAAAGGAAGATTAGATACAGCAATAGCAATAGTTGATTCCTGCATCATTACACTGAAACAAAAGGATAATACAAAACTCCAAAACCGTTTCATGATGCTGAAATCAAATTTACTCATCAGGTCAGATAAGCAAAAAGAATCTATGAACAACAGCCTGCAACTGTTACGTTCTGCAGAGGCTACAAATGACGTATATGTGCAGATGAGAGCAAAAATTTTAATAGGTTGGGCATACATGGAACTAAGCCAGAACAGGAAAGCGCTGGACTGGCTTTTTGCAGCAGAAAAACTTCAAAATACATTACCTCAGAATCTATGGCAACCTTTCCTGCATTCCGATATGGCTGCATTATATAATGAGTTGAAAAAAAATGATTCAGCATTGTATTATATAAAAAAATCTTTGGAAGAGGCTTTGCAAAAAAACGATCTCTCATACCTGGCCAACACCTATTTTATATATGGAGGTATAAGTGCAGATATGGGTCAAAAAAATAAAGCTGTAAACCTGCTTGAAAAAGGTTTAAGATTTAGGGAACTGATAGGAGATCCATTTTATATTGTTTCTGACATTTATCAAATGGGTTTGTTCTATGCAGATAATAAACAACCTTCAAAAGGTATTGCAATATTGCATGAAGGCATTGCAATGGCATATCAAAACAGGCTATTTGAAAAATTACCAATTCTCTACTCGGCACTGGCAAGGAATTATCAAATTGCAGGTAATTATAAAGAATATGCACAAACACTCGACACATTAATCCAATTGAAAGATTCCTTGTATAAAAAAAATTCTGCAGATGCTTTGGCGGAAATGCAGGCAAAATATGAAGTACAGAAAAAAGAAAACACCATCATACACCAACAATATGACATTGCTAAAAAAAATTTTTTTATTTATGCCATCGGTGGCCTGTTATGCATAACATTACTCATTGGTTTTTTCATTTTTCAAAACAGGAAAAAAAATCAACGCTTAAAATTGCAGGCGATTGAAATGGAGCAAAAGCGGGAACTAACTCATGCAGTGATGAAAGCTGAAGAAGAAGAACGGAAACGGATTGCAGCAGACCTTCATGACAGTGTAGCACAAAAGATGGTAGTTGCAAAATTAAACCTTGAAGCGTTGGCTATAAACCTGGACATGGTTGACCAGAAAAAAACAATATTTGAAAATATCAGCTCACTTCTGAAAGAGTCAACTGAAGAAGTGCGCAGTTTAAGCCACAGTATGATGCCCCATGCTTTTGAACGTTATGGTCTGACTAATTCAATAAAAGATTTCCTGAATAAAATTCATAAAAAAGACCTGAAAATTAATTTTAATGCCGAGGGAGATTTTAAACAACTAAAAGATAATAAAGCTTTTTTAATTTACAGAATTATGCAGGAGTGCATACAGAATGCTTTAAAACATTCTGCAGCAACAAAGCTGGATATATCAATGATGTGTGCCAATAATGAAGCTGATATTATTATTGAAGATAACGGGAAAGGGTTTAATATAAATGAAAACAATAGCGGAAATGGTTTGAAAAATATTCAATCGAGGGTAGAATTTTTGAACGGTAAATTGGAAATAAACAGCGTTCCCGAAAAAGGGACTGTCATTGCGATTTTTGTACCTTTATGACCCGGTTAATTTTTTAATTTCCACTATTGAAAAATCCAGTCATACATCTTGCAATTTTAGACGATCACCAGATAGTGATTGACGGGCTTAAATTATTACTTCATACAAACCCTGAACTGGATATAATTGCAGAAGCCAACTCAGCTGAAGAAATGCTGCAACTGCTGAAAACAAAAAACGCCGATGTTATCCTTACAGACATTGCAATGCCGCATGGCATGAATGGTTTTGAATTTTCCCTGAAAATAAAACAGGAAAAACCAGAGGTAAAAATACTGGCATTATCAATGAGTGAAGAGGGTGGAATGATATCACGTATGATAGATATAGCCAAAGTAAACGGGTATATTCCTAAATCTGCAGGACAAATGGAATTATTGACTGCAATAAAAGAAGTTGCAGAAGGCAGGAAATTTTTTTCAGCAGAAGTGATGCAGCAATATGAAATATACCAGGCCATTAAAAACGAAAACGAAGAACTGAACTTAACTCCCCGTGAACTGGAAATAATAAAATGCCTTATTAAACATTACAGCAATAAACAAATTGCAGATGAGCTTTTTATCAGTGAGCGTACCGTGGAAACACACCGTAAAAATATCTACCGCAAAACAAAAACGAAAGGAGAAGCTTCTTTAATTCAGTTTGTAAATGAACATAACATTTTAAGTTAATAGTTTTATTCTATATAACACTTACATTATTAGCTACTACATAAGGAACCCATTAAAAAGTGGCTGCAATTTCTAATGGAATTTTTGTTTTAGAATACTAATTTTTCCCCCGAATATATTTTTACAATCATTGCTCAACTTACACCTTAAATTTATCAACTCCATAAATAAGCAATAGTATAAATCTTTTTATCAAGCAAAACTCACCCCTTGCCAAGAATACCAACCTGCTTACATAATATAAAATCCGCAAAATGATTATATAATTACTTTCATTAGCAGGATATTAAATCCTGTCTAACATATCCACAAAAAATTAAATCCGAACAAAATGAAACAGAAAATTTTACTTCTTTGCTTTATTTCCACTTTACTATTATTGGGAAAGGCAAAAGCAAATGAAAGCGAACCTAACGACACTAAAGCACAGGCAAACACATTGCCTTTGAATGGAAATCAAACAGGCGCTATTGGTACAAACACAGATGTTGACTGGTATAAATTAACCACAAATGGCGATGGCAGAATATCTATAACATTAAATATTTCCAACGGTCTTTATCTTGTTTGTGAATTATATGACAATAACGGCACAACATTATTAGGCAGTGGTAATACTAATGGTACAAATATGGTTCTTGACAATGATGGCCTGGCAACCGGCACATATTACCTGAAACTGAGACCATATTATGACGGTCAAATGCCAAGCTATACCATATCCAACACTTTAACGAAACCTGCTATAGCCAATGACACTGAGCCAAACAATACTAAAGCACAGGCAAAAGTGTTACCATTAAATGGATCTAAAACCGGTCATGTTAATTATTATTACAACAATCTACGTGATTCTGCTGACTGGTACAAGGTAACAATACCAGAAGATGGAATGTTGTCTTTAAAACTCACCTCTGGCAATGGTGAATATGTTTGGGCTTATTTGTTTGATAATGATGGAACCACGCAATTAAATGCAGGCAATACCAACTCTACAAAATATATTAATTCGGATGGTTTGGCAGCGGGAACTTATTATATACGCATCAATAGTTATTATGATTATTTGAATAATAGTTATACCGGATATCATTTTGAGCCTTATACAATTTCAGATAGTCTATATATCCCCGACGAGGATAATGATGATGAACCAAATGACAATTATACTAACGCAAAAACATTAGCTGTAAACAGCACCACAACAGGGCATGTCAATTATTACTATAACCATATCCGTGATGCCAATGATTGGTATAAGATAACCTTACCTGAAGATGGTATGTTACAACTAAAACTTACCTCTGGAAATGGTGAATATGTTTGGGCTTATTTATTTGATAATGATGGAACAACCCAATTAAATGCTGCAAATACAAATAGCACAAAATATATTAATACTGATGGTTTAGCTGCAGGGACATATTATGTGCGAATAAACAGTTATTATGATTATGAGAATAACAATTATACAGGTTATCATTTTGAGCCTTATACCTTAACCGATAGTTTAATAACTTATGTTAATAGCTCAGATGAAGAACCAAATAAATATGCATCACAGGCGAAAACCTTATTAGCCAATAAAACAAACGGTGGCCATGTTGGGTTTTATTACAATAATGCCAGGGACACTGTTGATTGGTATAAAATTAATTATACCGCCAACAATGGTAACTTAACCCTGGATGTAGATATAGAACCCTGGCTTATTGATGGTGACATGAAATACATTTATGTACAGGTTTATAATGATACAGCCGCCTCCCCTATTTATAATGCCAATTTTAATACAGCAAGGACTATCAATCTTTCAAGCTTAGCAAAAGGATATTATTATGTGAAAGTATTCATGTATTATAACAATCAGTTTGTCTCTTATTCACTCAAACCAAAATTCAGTCAGACTAAAGCAAGGATTTCAACAAAAGAATATAGTAGTATAGCAAGCTGTGAAACAAACTGGATAACATATAAACTTGAAGGCAGAAGTGCACCTTATACAATACAACTTTACAGGTTCCAGGAGAAATATGGCAATGCAAAAAAGACCAGCAAAATAAATTACACTTTCAGCAATTTACCTGATGGTATTTATTATGCAACAGTTTATGGAGATGGCGCTACAGGTAATGCTAAAGGATTCAGCGATACTATAACAATTATGCCGATGCCAACTAATACAAAAGCTAAGTTTATTAAACAAACTAAAGTAACCCTTGCATGGGATACTCTACCCTGTGCTGATTATTTCAAAATCAGGTACCAGGTTAAAAATTCAGGGCAATGGATATACGTTAAAACAGATGGGAATGTTTCAAGTTACGAGTTAAAGAATTTAACTCCGGGAACTACTTATCAATGGCAGGTGTCTGCGAAAGATGAGGATAATGATATTGAAATATCCAGTGCTCTTTCTGCAACAAGAAACTTTACTACAAAACCAGGTAGCCTTTTATTTGCTGATGAAAATGTTGCAGAGGAAAACGCTATTGCAGGGAACAATAAGGGAACATTAAATATTTCACCCAATCCTGTTTCAAGCTTCTTTACTATTCATTTTAATTCAACAGTTAAAGACAAACTGAATGCTTCATTATTTGATGTAAATGGGAAAGCAGTCTGGTCATCCGGTTCAATAAATGCAGATGCATTGAATGGTAAACAGGTAATAGTTAGCAATATGGGTATTGGTTTGTATTATCTGAAAATTTCTGATTCGAAAGGAGGGTTTATTGCAGGCACAAAAGTTGCCATCAACAGATAATATTGCTGTCTATGAGAAAGAAAAAAACCCGTTGCAATTGCAACGGGTTTTTTTCACAACAACATCATAAAGTATAATTACAATTTTCCATTGATCGATTTTATCAGAATTATCAGCCTACAAAAAAATAATCCCGATAATAACAATAATGGTTTAAAACAATTACCAACCGATATGAAAAAGAGTGCTTATCAAAAAACATTTCTCTTAAAATCTGCCTGAGCTCTTTTATCAAAAATCATTTCTCTTCCCAAAATCATTTTTGTTTAAGTTCAAAATAGAAAAAACAAAGCTGGAAATTTGAATGGGTTGTTCTTCATTTTTTACTAATGGCTACGCAACAAATCCCATTATCAAAATATTTATTTAAGGTACGGGTAACATATTTTCTAATCAAGAGTATTTGTAAAATATACCCAACTGTAGGTATTGACTCATTCTTATGGCCAGCATAAATTTGATGCATTAATTTTTGCAACTAAATACACCAATACAAAAAATTTAGATACTGTTATTATTGATTTATCAGCTTATGTAACACTTTAATCTTTTTATAAAATAAATCCGAACAAAATGAAACAAAAAGTTTTACTACTATGCCTGCTGTCTTCTTTTCTTTTTTATGGCAATGCCAAAGCAAATGAAAGCGAGCCTAATGATACAAGGGCCCAGGCAAATACCCTCGCATTAAATGGTAGCAACTCGGGCAAGATAGACCCGGCAGGAGACCAGGATTGGTGGAAGGTTACTACCAATGCTGATGGTAAGCTAAACATTACGCTTACTCCTTTATCAGGTAAATACTTATGGATAAATATTTATGACAATAATGGAACTACTTTATTAACCCAAAATAATGGCAACTCGCAGTTTACAGTTTCACCTGATGGTTTAACTGCTGGAACTTACTATGTTCAAATTGTTGCGTACTATTCAACTGATACCGGCAGTTATACAATCAGTAGTTCACTAACTGTAGCAACACCTGCCAATGATGTAGAGCCAAATAATACAAAAGCACAGGCAAAAGTGTTACCATTAAATGGTTCTAAAACCGGCCATGTAAATTACTACTACAACCTAAAACGCGATTCAGTAGATTGGTACAAAGTGACAATTCCGCAAGATGGAAAATTGACTTTAAAACTTACCTCAGGCAATGGCAAATGGATTTGGGCTTATTTATTTGATAATGACGGAACAACCCAATTAAATGCCAACAATACAAATGGCATCGTGTATATCAATTCAGACGGCTTAGCAGCTGGAACATATTACGTACGCATTAACAGTTATTATGATTATCCGAATAATAATTATACAGGTGATAATTTTGAAACTTATACCTTAATGGACAGTCTATATACCCCAAACCAGGCAAATGATGATGAACCAAATGATTCAGTACCAATTGCCAATACATTAGCAGTAAACTCCACTACCACAGGGCACGTAAATTACTACTATAACCATAATAGGGATGATAATGACTGGTACAAGATTACGATTCCGCAAGATGGAAAATTAACTCTAAAACTTACCTCAGGCAATGGCAAATGGATTTGGGCTTATTTATTCGATCATGATGGTACAACCCAATTAAATGCTGACAATACAAATAGCACAAAATATATCAACACTGATGGTTTAGCTGCCGGGACATACTATGTGCGCATCAATAGTTATTATGATTACGGAAATAATAATTATACAGGAGATAATTTTGAACCTTATACTTTAACTGATAGCCTGTATAAACCAGCCGAAGCAAATGATGATGAGCCCAATGATGATGTTACAAATGCAAATACATTAGCAGTTAATTCCACCACAACCGGTCATGTCAATTATTACTATAACCATAGCCGTGATGCCAATGATTGGTATAAGATAACAATTCCTGAAGATGGTATGTTACAACTAAAACTTACCTCTGGAGATGGTAAATACGTTTGGGCTTATTTATTTGATAATGATGGAACCACACAACTAAATGCCAACAATACTAACGGCACTATATATATCAATACAGATGGTTTAGCAGCCGGGACATACTATGTGCGCATCAATAGTTATTATGATTACGGAAATAATAATTATACAGGAGATAATTTTGAACCTTATACTTTAACTGATAGTTTAATTACTTACACATATAGCTCAGATGAGGAACCCAATAAATATGCAGCACAGGCGAAAACTTTATTAGCCAATAAATCAAATGGTGGTCATTCAGGGTTTTATTACAACAATGCCAGGGACACTGTTGATTGGTATAAAATTAATTATACTGCCAACAATGGTAATCTGACCCTGAATGTAGATATTGAACCCTGGCTTTTAAACGGAAGCATGCATAATATCTGGTTACAGGTATATAATGATACTGCTGCCTCTCCTATTTATAACAACAATTTTAGTTCAGACCAGTCAATCAATCTCACAAGTTTAACAAAAGGATATTACTATGTAAAAGTTTTCATGTATTATAATTCCGAGTTTACATCCTATTCTATAGAACCACATTTTAGTCAGACTAAAGCAAGAATATCAACGGTGTCTTATGATACCACTTCAAGCTGTGATTCAAACTGGATTACATACAAACTTCAAGGAAGCAATTCTCCATATACTGTACAACTTTACAGGTTCCAGGAAAAATATGGTAATGCGAAAATTACAAATAAGATAAATTATACTTTCAGTAACTTACCAGATGGGATATATTATGCAACAGTTTATGGCGATGGCGCTACAGGCAGTGCCAAAGGCATCAGCGATACTATAACAATTATGCCGACACCAACACATACATTAGCCAAATTCATCAAACAAACTAATGTAACACTTACATGGGATTCAATACCCTGTGCTGATTATTTCAAAATCAGGTACCAGGTTAAAAATTCAGGCCAATGGAAGTATGTTAAAACAGATGGAAATGTTTCAAGTTATGTATTAACTAATTTAATGCCTGGAACTACTTATCAATGGCAGATATCAGCAAAAGATAAAGAAAATAATATCGAAATTTCAAGTGCACTTTCAGCAACAAGGAACTTTACTACAAAAGGTGGTAGCATTTTATTTGCTGATGAAAATGCAATACCTGATGATGCTATTGCAGGGAATAATAAGGGAATATTAAACATATCACCCAATCCAGCCTCAAGCTACTTTATCATTCATTTTAATTCACAGGTTAAAGACAAAATGAATGCATCATTATTCGATGTTAATGGAAAATCAGTATGGTCATTAGGTTCAATGAATGCAGATGCGCTCAATGGCAAACAGGTGATGGTAAACCAGATGGCAAATGGATTATACTATCTTAAAATTTCAGATTCAAAAGGTAATATTATTGCAGGCGCCAAAGTAGCCGTTGATAAATAATAATGCTGTCTATGAGAAAGAAAATCCCGTTGCTGATGCAGCGGGATTTTTTTTACAAGCCTTATAAGAACTTTGTTACTGAAAGTATTTCACCAATTAATTTTCATAATATGGTATTCAAAAACAACCTTGTTCTCTATCAAATAAATTTCTGAAAATAGAAAAATACAATTACTGATAAAACCAGAATTAACATGAACCCTGAATAAAATTCATTTACACCACACCGGCAAGCTTGGTAGTATAATAAGATGCATTCAGGTTGATATTTTTTTGTTCCGCTTCTTCAATAATACTGAAATCAGATAATATCAGTGCCTTATTTTTCTTAACACATACATCATGTTCAAAATGAGCCGAGGGTTTACCATCCCTTGTATGTACAGTCCACCCATCATCAGCCGTATAAACATCTTTTGTGCCCATGTTGATCATGGGTTCAATTGCCAGTGTTACATTTTCTTTTAACCTGGGTCCATTACCGCGTTTGCCATAATTAGGTACCTGCGGATCCTCATGCAAACTCCTGCCCAATCCATGGCCTACCAGTTCACGCACAACACCATAACCATATTTACGTTCAGTGTGTTCCTGGATAGCAAATGAAATATCTCCTACCCTGTTACCTACAACAGCTTTTTCAATCCCTTTATACAAAGACTCTTTGGTAACACGCAACAACTGCAAAACATCTTCACTTGCTTCACCCAAAAGAAATGTATATGCATGATCACCATGCCAACCGTTTAATATCACACCAAAATCTATTGACACCACATCACCATCTTTCAATGCTACATTGTTGGGGAAACCATGAACCACCACGTCATTTACCGATGCGCAAATATTGTAGGGGTAACCCATGTAATTTAAAAATGAAGGAATGGCTTTATGATCGCGGATAAACTCGCCACAAAGCTTATCAACCTGGAATGTGGTGACGCCAGGTTTCAACATTTTGGCAACTTCAGTAAGCGTCTTACTTACCAATCTTGCACTTTCCTTCATTAGTTCTACCTCAGCGTCTGTTTTGTATAATATCATATTGAATCTCCTGCTCAAACTGCAAATTTCACGAAAAAAATCCAACCTTACGCCATTAACATTTTAGCATAATCATTTCGCCACTTTATTTTGCGCCATGGATTTGATTTTAAAGATGGTAAAATTCGGCATTGTCGGCTTCATCGGCATGCTCATTGACTTTTTCATAACCTGGCTCTTAAAAGAGAAAATTAAAATCAATAAATACATTGCCAACAGCCTTGGCTTCACCTGTGCAGTTATCAATAATTTTTTCCTGAACCTGAAATGGACATTTCATACCGGAGGTAGCAATACCAATATTTTTTTTATCAAATTCATTATTATCTCTGTCGTGGGATTGGGTCTGAATAATATGTTTGTGTACCTTTTCCACGACAGGTTAAAGCAAAATTTTTATGTTTCAAAAGCATTGGCAGTAGTCTGTGTTTTTGTCTGGAACTTCACTACTAATAATTATTTCAATTTCCGGTAATTATTTTACAATCTATTAAACGAATCAATTATTACACTACCCTATTGAATAATAAAGCCAATGAAACATCAAATACTTTTAGTGATGCAACTAAAATTATGTGACAATATGAAAAACCGGAATAGTGGCAAAAAAAATCCTTACACTCTAACCAAACTATTTCATCACCGGTAAAATAATCTTTGAAGCATTCACTGCATCGTGATATACTTTGATATCACTTTTAATAAAATCGCTGTCTTTGGCTTTATAAATATCCATGAATTGTTGCGGGTTCCTGTCCACTAACGGGAACCAACTGCTTTGCACCTGCACCATGATGCGGTGGCCTTTCTTAAACACATGCGCTATATCAGGCATAGTATATTTCACTTCCGTAATTTTTCCAGGTACAAAAGGCTCAGGCTTTTCCAGGCTGTTCCTGAATTTACCCCGCATAATTTCCCCACGCACCAGCATCTGGTAACCATTCATTAAATATTTTTCATCATTATCATAAGAAAAATCATCAGGGAAAACATCAATCAGTTTTACCACAAAATCAGCATCAGTTGTTGACAATGCCACCTGTAAATCTGCTATGACCGGCCCTGCAAGGCGAACATCTTCTGTCAACACATCGGTTTCAAAACTCAACACATCCGTTCTTCTTCCGGCAAAACGCTGGTCATCGTCCATATATTCTCTTGTCCTGTGGCTCAGTTCACCTTCAGCATAAGGAACAGGATGAGCAGGGTCGCTGATGTATTCTGAAAAAGCAGGCTTTGAAGAAGATGGTTTATTAAATGACAAACTGTTTTTATCATTTAAAAATAAATCAGTCATCTTCACACCTGCAGGTGGCCATGTATTGAAGCGGTGCCATTCATTTTCCCCGGTGAAAAATATAGTTGCCTTAGTGAGACTGTCAATTGAACCTTCACCTTTCAGGTAATAATTAAAGAATGGCAGTTCCACATTTTCCTGGTACCACTCAGCAGTGTTGCTGCCAAACTGTACATTACCAAGGTATGAACCATCGTGACTTGCCCATTGGCCATGATACCAGGGGCCTTCCACAATTCTTGAATTTGTTTGCGGGCTTTGTTTTTCCAATGACTTAAATACATTCCATGCGCCAAAACAATCTTCTGCATCAAACAATCCACCCACAACCAACATAGCAGGTTTCACATTATAGATACCAACCCTTGCATTACGTGCCTTCCAGAATGCATCATAATTCGGATGATTCATCACTGTATCCCAAAACCAGACACTGTCCCTGTTCGCAATTGCCGTAAGGTTAGGTAATGCACCCATTTTATAATAAAAATCATATTTGTTGGGTGTAAATGGATTAGCTCTTCTTGGCCATGCTGTAGTTGGTTCCGGTCTTGGCCTGCCAAAACCAAAACCAACATAAAACTCATACGCATCCATCGCAAACATCGCACCGTTATGATGGAAATCATCACCGGCAAACCAATCCGTTACAGGAGCCTGAGGGCTTACAGCTTTTAATGCAGGATGGCCGCTCAATGCAGCTTCTGTCGAATAAAAGCCAGGATATGAAATTCCTTTCACTCCTACATTATCATTGTTGCCGGGGATATTTTTCACCATCCAGTCAATCGCATCATAGGTATCACTTGCTTCATCAATTTCTTTCCCTTTTTTGTTGGCAATGAAAGGCCGCACGTTTGCAAAATCTCCTTCACTCATCCACCGGCCACGCACATCCTGTGTTACGATAATGTATCCTTCCTTTAAATATCTTGCTGTCAACTGGCTCCTCCATAATTTCGAATATTGATCTTCGCCATAAGGCATACAGGAATATGGTGTACGGGTTAAAATAATAGGATGTTTGTTCACCGTATCCCTGGGCATATAAATACTGGTAAAAAGTTTTACACCATCCCGCATTGGAATGCGTACTTCCTTCTTCACATAATTATTCATAAACCATGTTGAATCTATGGTTTGCCCAAAAACAGAAGCACATAAAAATGTCAATGTGATTACAAAAATTTTTCTCATGATTATTAGCTTTTCAAATTTGAAAATTACGAAACTATAGTATCAACTACATCGAGTTGTTCATTCAATATTACCAGGTTTGCTTTTCTCCCTTCTTCAATCAAACCAAGCCGGTTATCTATCTTCATTACCCGGGCAGGATATAAACTGCACATGCGCAGGGCTTCATCAATATCTATATCACAATATTCAGTAAAATTTCTCAAACATTTTACCATCGTCAATGCAGAGCCACTGAGGATCCCGTTAGAAATATATTTATCACCATCCTTGATATGCTGGTAATAACCCGCATCCGTTTCAGTAACAGCATCTGTGATAGCAAACAATCTTTCACCCATAATTTTCTTTGCAATACGGATTGCAGGAAAACTTACATGGTAACCATCCGGAACAATGCTGCTGAAAACAGATGAATGATTAAATATTGCTCCCACCATTCCAGGCTCCCTGTGTTGTAATGCACTCATGGCATTATACAAATGTGTGGCAGTGGTGATATAATCAAATGAAGCAATTGCCTGTTTATAATTTGCATTCGAATGGCCTGCAGAAACAATGATGTTGTATGACTGGATCAATTCAACAATTTCTTTGCTGACAGTTTCAGGTGCAACTGTTATCATTTTTATTACACCCTTTCCGTATTCCAATATTTCTTTTGCCTGTTCAACAGAAGGAGAAAAAATCCAGTCTGGATTATGTGCGCCACGCTTAGCAACACTGATCCAGGGGCCTTCCACGTGCAAGCCTAAAACGCCCACCCCGCCTGCATCCTGGTAATTTTTAACTGCATCAATACATTTAAAAATCACTTCGTAAGTGTTGGTTGCAACAGTTGGCATGCAATGAGAAGCGCCACCTGCTTTACTATATTCATAAATGGCTTTTACTGTTATTGTATCAGGATAAACTGAAAGCAATCTTTTATCAGCGCCATATAATTGTATGTCTATAAATGCAGGTGCAATAAGCGCATCTTGATATTTTACAATATTTTCATCCGGCTTTATTTTTTCAACAGGTTTTATTCCTGTTATCATTCCATCCTCCATTTCAATGGCGTGATGATGCAGCATTTCTTTTCCTGTAAAAATTCTATCTGCTATTAATGTTTTTGAATTGCCCATTTGTTTTAAAATTAATTTGCTCTGTTATCATTTTTCTCATCAATATTTTTTTCAACAACTAACGATCACATTAAGTTTATTCATTTGTAATAATAAACCTATCTGCATCTTTCCAGAATGGGAAACGATTCCTTATTTCTTCAAGATGATCTTTTGTAAAGGTGATTGTAAAAATATCTTCTTCATCTTTTTTATGATATAAAATTTCGCCCTGCGGGTCAATCACCATACTATCTCCAGCATGATAAATATTATTACCATCATTACCCACCCTGTTTACACCAATTACATAACATTGATTTTCGATAGCCCTTGCCTGCAACAAAGATTTCCATGCAAGTGATCTCCGTTCCGGCCAGTTGGCCACATATATCAAAACATCATACTCAAAACTATTGTTGCTGAATTGTTGCCTTGCCCACACCGGGAAACGCAGGTCATAACAAACCTGCAGATTGAGCTTCCAACCATTCACAGATGCAATAAACCTTTTTCCACCTCCTGTATAATGATTGTGTTCATCGCCATAAGCAAACAAATGCCGCTTATCGTAATAACCATATTTCCCATTAGGCAGCATCCAGATTAAACGATTAAAATATCTCCCATCCTCTTCTATCATCATGCTGCCGGTAAGGATTATTTTTTTCGATGATGCAATGTGTTTCATCCATGCAACTGATGCGCCATTCATTGTTTCTGCACAATTTTCAGGACGCATACTAAACCCTGTTGAAAACATTTCAGGTAAAATGACAACTTCAGTTTTATTCTGAATTGAATTAATTTTTTCTTCCAGCATCTGCCTGTTGGCAACAGCATTTTCCCAGTGTAAATTTGTTTGGATTAATGTACAGGTAAGTGGCAACATCCGTTCTGCTTTTTCATTTCACCAATGATGATAATTTATTTTTTATGGCAATGGTTTGACCATAATATTTTTAAAATAAACAGTGCTGCCGGGGTCATGTCCCTGCAATGCAAAAGTGCCGTGAGAAATAATACGGTCTTTCATATCTTCCGGCCTTTGCACATTTTCCGGCTCAGTATAATCAACAACAACCGTATCATTTATTTTTATGATGACATGCTTGCCTTCTACTTTAATATATTCAGTGAACCATACATTATCCGGCACATACACTTTTTTTACATCTTCTATTCCATACAAACTTCCGGTCCTTCGCCAGTCAGTATGTGAATTATTTACCTGCACTTCATATCCTTTTTCAGGCCAGCCGTTTTGCTGGTATTGTGTATGAAAATATATCCCTGAATTTGAATGAGGCTTTGTCATCACATCTGCTTTGAATTCAAAATTTTTAAAATCATGATCATGCACAGGCCCATCATAAAACAAATGTGCTGTGTTGCCATTTACTTTTATCATACCGCTGTCAACACTAAATGTAGAAGCATTATCGCCAACTTTCCATCCATTAAGTGTTTTACCATCAAATAATGTAACCCAGGAATTGGTTTGTGCTTTGCAGCCAAACAGAAAGACCAGTAAAAAGCATAAGACAAATGCGTATCGGGATATTAATTTCATATTAATAGTTTAAAGAATGCAGTATGATCAGTTGAAGCACTCAAGGTAACAAATCTTCCAGTTCTGCAAGTTTAATTTCTTCCAGCACTTCTCTTTGTGGTATATCAATTTTTGAATGCCATTTTATTAACCTGATACAACCTTCTGCAATTTCAATACCGGTGATATCACCATCATTAAAACAACAACAACCGGTGTTGAAATAAGAAGGGATTGTTTTGGAAAGATCGGGTGGTGTCGGGTTTACCGGTTCTGCTTTTGCTATTTCAGCTTCAACACTCCTTACTTTTTCAACATCATTATTTTTTTTCGCATTTGCCAGTTTCACATACAATCGTTCCAAGTGTGTCAGCGATAAAAATACAGGTTGATGTGTATGGCCTGTAACCAGCAACATATTTTTCTCAATACTGCTCCATTCATACATGATGCTGTTATGCAAAGTTTTTAATTGATTATTAAAAGCAGGTGTGTTTGGGTTGATGTCAAGCCATCCCTGTAATGGCCCCCATATATTGGCTACAAAAAATTTGCTGAAAGCATTACCATCGCTTTGCAGGTCGCCCTGGTGTCCATGCGTGAGATAAATTTGGAATGAACGGTTATTAAACCTGGTGTTTAATATGCAACCTTCATAAACAGGTATTTTTTCACCATAAATGATTTGCAGTTGCAACCAGGCCAAAGGATCATTAGCCCAATACAAATCGTGGTTGCCAAAAATTTTAATAAACCGCTTTTGCTGAACAAACAATTTTTCTTTCTCAAATGAAGGCTTATTATATTTCCTGACCTGGAAAATATTATTCTCCCAGAGTTCTTCACCATCACCAAGGTTGATAAATTGAAAACCCTGATTGAAATAATAGTCAAGCGCTGCGACATAATTTTTTTCGCAGATTGCAAAATCATCAGCTTTATTTTTTGCGCCTTTATGCTGGTCGGAAAAAATAATAATTTTTTGCGTAGTTGCATCATAAGGAATTACCAATCCTTTCTTCTTATCGCCATTTTTAATTTTTGTATGCAATGCAGTCAGTGAATCAAACACCCTTTGCTGATCAGGCCGGGATGAAAATTTTTCTGCCAGTCGAAGTACCGTTTTTTTAAAAATCTGTTGAAGCCATTTTATCATGCTTAACCAAAAGGCGTTATTAGCAAAAAATGTTGAAGTAATTTGTAAATGTCAAATATAGATTTCATTTTGATTTCAAAATCTTCTAACCGGCCTCAAAGCATATCCTGCAGTTTTTATTTCGAGCAGTTGCTGACCGTTACTAAAATTCTGAAACCATGCAGTAGATACATCTTTCTCAGAAGAACTCCAATAAGAATAAGGCCTGAAGCCACCTATAATATTTTGCTGTTTATACAATTCATTCAATTCATCTTTTGAAGGCAGGTACCAGTCCTGGTAGCCATTCAGCATAAACTCCATACACTCCAAAGCAGCATAAGTATCTTCTTCATAAACAGGATAGCCTTGTGTTTTTACAATCCTGTATGAATTGCCAGCGCCAGCGCCAATAGCAGTATTTTTTGCCTTGTTCAAAGTGTCTTTCCGAGACCATGAAGCTGGTTCCTCAAGATCTGCAGGTGCGGCAATTAATCCATGGTTACCTGATTGATTAAGATAAAAAATTATCCCACCGCCAAAATGTTCGCCTATATAATGTTTTGCCAAAGCATGATCTGTTTCAACTGTTGAAAATGTCGAAACCGTTGCATCTTTTCTGCAAGAAAAACTTAAGGTGATAGATAATATCAAAATGTAGTAAAAATATTTTTTCATAAGCCTTCAAATGTTTTACATATAAATCTCTTCTGATGATTAAGTACACAAATTTGATTTTTAATTCTTATCATTTTTTATGCAATGCATCATGAGAAAAATTCATTGAGAAGATAATGCAAACTTAGGCCCTGTTCCAGAAGGTTCAATTACAAGCCTTCTCATCATACTCATATCTTCATGTTCCAGGATATGACAGTGATATACAAACTGGCCTTCCTTTGCCGGGTCATTTAAAACAAACTGCACAAGGATATAATTGATATAACCAGGTTTTGCCCTGACCACATCTTTCCATCCCATTTCATTAGGTTCAGGCAAAAGAAAATTATTTAATCCCGGTAAAGGTTTCCCGGAATCATCAACCGCTTGCCTTCCTAAAATTCTAAACCTGTTCAAATGTATATGAATGGGGTGCGCATCTCCGGTCTGGTTCCAGATAGCCCATATCTCAGTGTCATAATTATTTACAGTTTTTTCGTACTGATTGCCCGGCATAGATGTATGTGCTTCAACATTCCATTCTGTTTCATTCAGGAATGCCATCGGGAAAGAAAGATATGTTTTCAGCATAGGGTTCTTTTCAACAAAATCTTTATACACCTTCGGCAATTCGGTATAGTTAGCTGCCTCGCTTATTGTAAGACTGAATGGAACAGCATTATCAAACAACCTTGATTCTTTTGGAAAAATGGATGTCAGTGCACCAGGGTAGGCATCCTGCTTTGTTTCATTGTTTTTATTGAAAACTGTAGCCAATGCTTTTTTCAAATCAGTTTTAAACCTGTTATTATTTTTATAGTAACTATACAAGTATTGTGATGCAGTTGCTTTTATATAAACAGGTGATGCAGCAAAATTTTTTAAAGCCTGTTTCAGATCAGTATTATTTATTGCAGATGAAATATTATTGTCGTCATTAATGCGGAACAACATTACATAATTGGTAAGGTCATCAAATGTTCCGTCAGCATTCATCGGTGTCAGTTCATCATCGCCAAAAGGCCCATCGGGTGCATAGTTCAACAAAACCAATGAAGTACCCGGATCATAAGCAGAAAAATTTATCAATACATCAGCGCGTTCACCCGGCGCCAGTGTCAATGCAGAATTATCATTACCAATATGCGGGAATTTCCCATCAGGAAAAAAACCTCCGCCTGTACCCACCTGGATGAAAGTGTTACTCAGTTTCGCATTATTAGCAGTATCAATCTTTCCGTTTTTCCATTTGGCAATGGCAAAACGGTAAAAACGGGAATTAGAAGCATTGATTAACCTGAACCTGTACAACCCTCTCTCCACTTTCATATATGGCCATATCTTTCCGTTGACAGTAATAGTGTTGCCAAAAAATTCAGGCTGACCGGATTCTTCTCCTGCATTCAATTTTGGCCCAACAAGAGTCGTAGTTGTATTGTAATATAGATAACCTGATTCTGTAAAAGATTTATCTTCCAGGAGCAATGGTATATCATGCTTATATTTTACAAAAGATGAAAACACTTTTTCTTCCACACCTTTCACAATAAAAGGACCTGCTTGTCCTGTATAAACATCAGTAGCTGTACGCATCATGCCATGATCATGATACCACAACGTTGCGCTATGATGGCCTTCATATTTTGTATCATCATTCAAAACAAAAGGCGTGTTTCCTGTTATGCTTTTCACCTTACTGAATTCTGCTTCCGGAAAAACATTAGGATAAACATAATGCTGGCCGGTTTTATTTTCTTCAAATTTTCCAAATAAACCCCAGGTTATTTTTACCGGTGGTCCACCTGGTACAGGATAATATTTTGAGGTGGGGTAACCATCATTCTGCCATGTTACATTGCCTCCATGCAGATGCACAGTGGCGCTATAATACGTTGCCATGTCCATTACTTTTTCATGCATGGGATCAACACCATTCGGAAACATTTTAAAATCAGGATACAATGATTCAGCAATCATCGGCACATGCATAGGGTCATTCATGTTATAAATGATCGGGATGTATGGATTATTCTTTATGCTGTCATAAGTTGGATATAATTTGTAACCAGCCTGGTTTTGCAGTGTCTCATATATTTTATTAACCCAGAAAATTTTTGTAGGATGATCATATTCACTGACAATTACTGGACCTGGCAATGATGGTGGCAAATTACTTTCATCTGCTACATAACCCAATACCCAAACGGGTTTTAATACATTAGGGTTATCATAAAATTTCTGCTGAAATGCTTTTATAGTAATTGAATGTTCTTTTTCTCCCGTTAAATAAACCAATGTTGAAGTATCCAATTCCGTTTTAAAAAGATTGGATGCACCCCAGCTTTTTATAATTGCATGCTTGATGATATCAGGCAAATATTTATTTCCATTCATGCCCATTTTCATTTCATGATCATCATGCTGTGCAAAACACTGCATTAGAAAAAAGCAGCAAATAATTAAGAAGAAATATTTCATCAGTATTGGTTTGATTGTTTCAAAACAGGTTATATAAAATTAATCATATTCTGAATTTATGAAAGCGTTATTTCGTTTATGGTGATTTTAACTATACAACCACAAACAAGTTTTCCGTGATATGTAATTTTATGGTGACGGTTTTACCTTGGTTATTACAATTAAATGCAAGAAAGATAATATTTAGTATCAAGCAAATACATAGCAATTCTATACCATTGAAATCTGAACAGCTTTCGTACTGAATTTTCTGTTCTAAAAATTTTTTCAAACAAATCATTGCAAAACAAATTTCATCCTTACATTTGCGCCACAATTATGATTCGCAACACACATACACATCATCATCATTTTATCCCACCGGGTAAGCGGTTGTGATGGTATGTAATTATACAACATTCTAAACAAAGGCTTACATATAATGTAAGCCTTTTTTATTGCAGGCAAATGGAAACAAAACTGAAAATCGCATTACAGAAATCAGGCAGGCTTTATGAAGATTCTGTAAAAATTTTAAAAGAGTGCGGTATCGAATTTCAAAACGGTATGAACAAACTGCTGAATGAAGCAGTCAACTTCCCGATGCAGGTATTGTTTTTACGCGATGATGATATTCCACAATATGTCGAAGATAATATTGCCGACATTGGTATCGTTGGTGAAAACATTGTGTATGAAACCAACAAAAATGTGGAGCTGGTAGAAAAACTTGGATTTGGTAAATGCCGTTTATCTATTGCCGTACCCCGCAATGAAAATTATACAAGCGCTCATTACCTCGATGGTAAACGCATTGCAACTACCTATCCTTTTTTGTTGCAACAGTTTCTTGACAAAAATCAAATAAAAGCTGAAATACATATCATCAGCGGCTCTGTTGAAATTACACCCGGGCTTGGTTTGGCTAATGCTATCTGCGACTTAGTAAGCAGTGGTAGCACTTTGTTTTCAAACGGGTTGAAAGAAACTGAAGTAGTGTTGAATTCCGAAGCAACGCTCATCTGTAATAAAGCCCTGGGAGATGAAAAGAAATTATTGCTGAAAAAATTATTGTTCCGCATACAGGCTGTAAAAAAAGCAAAGAAGAGTAAATACATTTTATTGAATGCACCGGATGACAAGCTTGATATAATCTGCAGCCTAATCCCAGGTATGAAAAGCCCTACTATTTTACCATTAGGCATTCCCGGATGGAGTTCATTACATTCAGTGGTGCAGGAAGATGATTTCTGGAATATTATTGAAAGCCTGAAAGACAATGGCGCTGAAGGCATATTGGTTACACCTATTGAAAAACTGGTTTTATGATGCAGTTGATATTTTATCCCCAACAAAAAGACATGGCCAAAATATTGAAAAGGCCAACACAGGATTTTTCAACAGTAAAAGAAACTGTTCAAAAAATCTTGAATGATGTGCAACAACGTGGTGATGCTGCATTAAAAGAATATACAAAACGCTTTGATAATATTGACCTCAATGATTTTGCAGTAACTGATGAAGAATGGCAGACTGCTTCAACAATTGATGATGATGTAAAAAAAGCAATACAACTCGCCATCAAAAATGTCAGCACATTTCATGCAGCACAAAAACAACCAGTTTCAAAAATTGAAACAATGCCCGGCGTTGTTTGCTGGAGAAAACCAGTAGCTATTGATAAAGTCGGCCTTTACATTCCCGGAGGCACTGCACCTTTATTTTCAACACTAATCATGTTGGGTGTACCAGCAATGCTTGCAGGATGCAAGGAAATAATAGTTTGCACTCCGCCACAAAAAAACGGGTTAATACATCCTGCTGTTTTATATACAGCAAAGCAAATCGGTATCAGCAAAATATTTAAAGTTGGTGGGGCACAGGCAATAGCTGCTATGGCTTATGGCACAAACAGTATCTCTAAAGTGAATAAAATTTTCGGGCCTGGCAATAAATATATCACTTATGCAAAAATGCTGGTGAATGCAGAAGGCATTGCAATTGATATGCCTGCAGGGCCAAGTGAAGTAGCAGTGCTTGCAGATAATTCTGCCAATTCAGATTTTATTGCTGCAGATTTATTATCACAGGCAGAACATGGAAAAGATTCGCAGGTTGTATTAATCTCCGATAGTGAAACTATTGTTTCAAAAACTTTAGAAACAATAAAACAGCAGCTCATTAATTTACCAAGAAAAGATATTGCAACAGCAGCTTTGGAAAACAGTAAGACAATTGTTGTAAATGATTTGAAAGAAGGGATAGAATGGTTGAACGAGTATGCACCTGAACATTTAATTATCCATTGTGATAACCCTGAAACCATTGCTGATAAAATTACCAATGTAGGTTCTGTTTTCCTGGGTAAGTACTCACCTGAAAGTGTTGGCGACTACGCATCAGGCACCAATCATACTTTGCCTACTCATGGTTTTGCAAAAGCTTACAGTGGCGTTTCATTGGATAGTTTTTATAAGAAGATAACATTTCAACAATTATCAAAAGAAGGTTTGAAAAATATCGGCCATGCAGTTACAACATTAGCTGAAGCAGAAGGCCTGCAGGCACATGCACAGGCTGTTACAATCAGGATACAATGAAATAAAAAGCAAAAATATTTCAGGCATTAAAAAAATATTATGGCAGAATTTATATTAGAAAATATCATTAGAAATAATATCAAAAAGCTTGTCCCCTATTCTTCTGCAAGGTCAGAATTTGAAGGCAATGCACAAATCTTTCTTGATGCAAATGAAAATAGCTTAGGCTCTGCATTGAATAATAATTTTCACCGTTATCCTGACCCATTGCAAAAAAAGTTGAAACAAAAAATCAGCGCTGTTAAGCATGTTGCAGTTGAAAATATTTTCATTGGCAATGGCAGTGATGAAGCCATTGATTTATTAGTGAGGGCATTTTGCAATCCGGGTGTTGATAACATCATCACCTGCCCTCCCACTTATGGCATGTATGAAGTAAGCGCAGGCATCAATGATGTAACAGTAAAAAAAGTTTTGCTGACAACAAATTTTCAATTAGATATTGAGGCAATTTATGAAGCGATTGATGATGCTACTAAAATCATTTTTGTTTGCTCACCCAACAACCCTACAGGCAATCTAATCAACAATGATAGTATTGTATGGTTGTTGAAAAATTTCAATGGCATTGTTGTTATTGATGAAGCTTATATTGATTTTACAAACATTGTTTCCTGGTCTCAAAGGTTGAATGAATTTCCAAATCTTGTAGTGTTACAAACACTATCAAAAGCCTGGGGCTTAGCTGGGCTTCGCATCGGTTTTGCTTTTGCATCAAATGAAATAATCCAGGTATTCAACAAAATAAAACCACCTTATAATATCAGCGAAGCAGTACGACAACTGGCTGACCAGGCATTACAAAATGAAACACTGGCCAAAGAAAAGACCAATATCCTGGTGCAGCAAAAAGAAAGGTTGATGAAGGATTTCAAACAGTTTGATTTTATTCAAACTATTTATCCATCTGATGCAAATTTTATTTTAATGAAGGTAAATGATGCGTCAGCATTATACAATTACTTGCTCTCAAAAGCAATCGTGGTAAGAAACCGCAGCAGCCAGCCTTTATGTAAAAACTGTTTACGAATCACAATTGGAACACCTGGAGAAAATGATGATTTAATAACAGCATTAAAAAAATATTCGAATGAAAAAAATCTGCGTTAACACCAATGCCATTTTTCAATTAACAAACACAAACGATTTTGTTTTTGAAAAATCAGTCATCATCAATTTATACCGGTTGCAGAAAGCAGGTTATAATCTTGTTTTGATAAATGATGATGATAAGTTGCAATTGCCACAGGAGCAAAAAGCAATTGATGTTTTAAAAGGTGAATTGCAGTTTGAAATCATTCAATCAAAAAATAATATTGAAGGATATGTTTACAGGGTGCAAAAAAACAATGGTTCATTTATACTCAGCAACAATGAAAAACAAAATGAATTTGAATGCTGGAGCCTGCTGACAGATTATATCAAAAACAATTCAAGAAAAATCAAACACATAAGAAATACCCATGAAACAAAGATTGAAATTGAACTGAACCCTGATGGAAATGGAATATATCATATTAATACTGGTTTAAATTTTTTCAACCACATGTTAGAACAATTGTCAAAACATAGTTTGATTGATTTGAAAATAAAAGTTTATGGCGATTTACATATTGATGAACATCACACCATAGAAGATACAGCAATTGCTTTGGGTGAAACATTGATTCAATCTTTAGGCAACAAACGTGGCATGGAAAGATATGGTTTTACTTTACCGATGGATGATTGCCTGGCACAGGTGGCTATTGATTTTGGCGGTAGGCCATGGCTGGTATGGGATGCAGATTTTCAGCGTGAATATGTAGGTGATATGCCCACAGAAATGTTTTATCATTTTTTCAAATCATTCAGTGATGCAGCAAAATGCAACCTCAACATCCGGGTAACAGGTAATAATGAACATCATAAAATAGAATCAATTTTTAAAGCATTTGCAAAATCAATAAAAATGGCTGTAGCAGTTAATGAAAACAATGATACACTTCCATCAACAAAAGGCGTGTTGTAAAAAATGTTTTCTTATTGCTAAAAGATTAAATTATGAAACTTGTAATCATACAATACAATGCAGGCAATATCAGTTCTGTAGAATCAGGATTGAAACGTTTGGGAGCAAGCGCTATCATTACCAATGACCCCGAAGAAATTATTTCAGCAGATAAAATCATTTTCCCCGGTGTTGGTGCAGCAGGTGTAGCAATGGAATATTTAAAAGAAAAAAAATTAGATAAAGTGATTTCACAATGCAGGCAACCATTTCTCGGCATCTGTCTTGGCATGCAGTTATTGTGTGAATCTTCTTCAGAAAACAATACAACATGTCTCGGCATATTTAATGAGCAGGTAAAAAAATTTCCAGGCAATTTAAAAGTCCCGCAAATGGGGTGGAACAATATCTACAACCTGCAAATCCCGCTTTTCAAAAATGTGGAGGAAGAAGAATATGTGTATTTCGTGCATAGTTATTATGTTGAAAAATCTGAGCACACTATTGCCACTGCCAACTATGGCCTTGAATACAGCGCTGCATTGCAGAAAGATAATTTTTATGCAGTGCAATTTCACCCGGAGAAATCAGGTAAGACAGGTGAAAAAATTTTAAAAAACTTTGTTGAATTATGATAAAGATTATTCCTGCAATAGATATCATTGATGGAAAATGTGTCAGACTTTCACAGGGTGATTTTACTACAAAAAAAATCTATAGTGCATCGCCTGTTGAAACAGCAAAAGAGTTTGAAGATGCAGGCATACAACGTTTACACATTGTAGATTTAGATGGTGCACGCCAGGGTAAAACAGTAAACCTCGAAACACTTGAAAACATTGCAACTGCAACAAAACTGGAAATTGATTTTGGTGGTGGTATCAAAACATCAAAAGATGTGGAATCAGTTTTAAATGCAGGGGCTGCATATTTTAATATCGGCAGCATTGCAGTCAAAGAACCGGAGACAGTGGCAGGATGGATAAAAAGATTTGGTGCATCAAAAATATTATTAGGTGCAGATGTAAAAGATGAACACATCATGATACAGGGATGGCAGGAAAAATCAAACATCAGGATTTTTGATTATATAAGCGCTTATATAATTAAAGGGATTGAAAATATTTTCTGTACTGATATTTTAAAAGATGGTTTGTTGCAGGGCGCTTCAACAGTATTGTATAAAAAAATTCTATCAATGTTTCCTGCGCTCAATTTAATTGCAAGTGGCGGTGTAGCAGATATCAGTGATATTGAAGCATTGAATGATATCGGCTGTTCAGGTGTTATCATCGGCAAAGCTTTGTATGAAGGAAAAATCAGTTTGCCACAACTAAAAAAATATTTATAAAATGCCATTGACAAAAAGGATAATACCTTGCCTTGATGTAAAGAACGGTCGTACCGTAAAAGGTATCAACTTTGAACAAATCAGGGATGCAGGTGATGCTGTGGAACTGGCTTCTGTTTATGCGGAGCAAGGCGCTGATGAGTTGGTGTTTTTAGATATTACAGCAACAAATGAAAGACGCAAAACTTTATTACAATTGGTAACAAAAGTGGCAGCAGTCATCAATATACCTTTTACTGTGGGTGGTGGGATTTCTTCTGTAGATGACGTGCGGGATTTATTAAATGCAGGCGCTGATAAAATTTCAATCAACACTGCAGCAATAAAAAACCCGGGACTCATTTCAGATATTGCAAAAGTTTTTGGGACACAATGTACCGTACTGGCAGTGGATGCAAAATTTGAAAATGATAACTGGAAAGTATTTGCAAATGGTGGCAGGGTTGCAACTTCGCTTGATACATTTGAATGGATAAGACAAGCAATTGACCTTGGCGCAGGTGAAATTTTATTAACATCCATCAACCATGATGGAACAAAACAGGGATTTGCAAATGAGTTGATACAACAGGTGGAATCATTTTCAACTGTTCCTGTGATTGCAAGTGGCGGAGCTGGAAACATGCAACATTTTGCAGATGTATTTAACGCAGGCGCAGATGCGGCACTTGCTGCAAGTTTGTTTCACTACAAAGAAATCAATATCCCTGATTTAAAATTATTTTTAAAAAGCAAAGGTGTACAGGTCAGGTTGTAACAATATTTCTATCAACAAATTTTTTTTACAATGAATACACAAGAAGATAATAACCCATTAGCAGGAATTGAAAATCTGAAACCTGCCTTTGAAAAATTTCCTGACTTACTGGTGCCGGTAATTGTGCAGGATGAGTTAACCAATAAAGTTTTAATGTTAGGTTACATGAATGAAGCTGCATTTGAAAAAACCATTGCTGAAAAAAAAGTAACATTTTTCAGTCGCAGTAAACAAAGGCTTTGGACAAAAGGTGAAACAAGCGGTAATTTTCTTTTTGTAAAAAAAATATACAATGATTGTGATAATGATTGTTTGCTTATAAAAGCAGAACCTGCAGGGCCAGTTTGCCACACAGGCGCTGATACCTGTTTTAATGAAATCAATGAAGGCAACTTTTTACTTTTACTTGAAAGCATTATTCAATCAAGAAGAGAAGAAAAAAGAGAAGGCTCTTATGTAAAAAGCCTGTTTGAAAAAGGCATCAACAAGATTGCACAAAAAGTAGGTGAAGAAGCAGTGGAACTTGTGATAGAAGCAAAAGATAATAATGATGAACTTTTTAAAAATGAAGCAGCAGACCTGTTGTTTCATTTCCTTGTTTTGTTACAGGCAAAGGGTATGCGATTGAATGACATTGAAACAGTGCTTAAACAAAGGCATTTGAAAGGATAAAATTAATGTCAGCTAATTGTAAAAATCCATCTCTCCCACTGCCAGTCTCTCATTCTATTACAGGCATTATTTAGTACATTTGCAGCCGTTATGATTCAAACGCTGGATATATTACAGGCAGCACACCGCGATACGATAGATTCAAGAATGGATTTGCTCGAAATGAAAGAACAGGATATACCCGGGTCAGTTCATTATGTTATCCGCAGGTACAATGCACCTGTATCACTCAATATGGAAGACAAGGGCATGTTGGTATATCATTACAGTAAAAACCAGCCTGAAGAAAATTTCTTCGAAATGCGTTTTTGTATTAATGGTAATAAATATTGTTCAGGCATTGATTGTTGTGCTTGTAAAGATGAAGAAATCCAACCTGACTGCAAAAGCCATAATACTGTTGATGTTTTTTCTTTTCATTTCTCTGCAAGTTTTCTCCACCAGTTTGTTCATAATGTAAAACTCTCAAACCGGAAAGATGAAGTGATGGCTTTTACTTACCCGGTTTCTTTCAATAAACTTTTTCCACTCTGCAACCGCAAACGGATGGTATTGGATGCTTTGCTGAATAACAATTTCACAGGCGCTATGGAAAATGTTTATATGAATGCAAAAGTGCATGAGTTGTTGTTATATACCGTGGAATGCCTGATTGGAGAAAAAGAAGAAACCATTGCCTGCAAATTTCTTGAAAACGAAAATGGTCGTGATAGTATCACCAGGGCACGTGAGATTTTACTCGAAAATATCGGCAACCCCATCACGATAAAAGAACTCAGCCGTAAAGTAGCAATGAACGAATGTTATTTGAAAAAAGGTTTCAAACAAATGTATGGCACTACTATATTTGATTTCTATCAACAGCAAAGAATGGAACATGCCAAATACCTTTTATACGAAAAAAGTTTCAGCGTTACTGATGTGAGTGATATGCTTGGTTATTCATCAATATCTCATTTCTCAGCAGCATTTAAAAAGCATACCGGTTTAAAACCTTGTGAATTATTAAAGTAATTGAAGGAATAAGAACATTTACCCTTAATCAAGTTTCCCGGGGAAATAAAATTATTTTTTTGCTTTAGCAGCTTTAGCCCTGCGTTTCAATTCGCTTTTTATAAGCAATACTTCGCGGCTTGTTTGCCCGTTGATACTTGTATTTTCCTGTGCCCTGCGCATGAGATAAGGAATCACATCCCTGATAGGGCCGAAAGGCAAATATTTACTCACTGAATAACCGTTTTTCGCCAGGCTGAAAGTGATGTTATCACTCATGCCATATAATTGTGAGAAATGAATATGCGGGTGATTATGCGGAATGCCTTTTTCATTCAATAATTCAGCAGCTTTTAAATTGCTGTATTCATTATGAGAAGCAATAATAGTAGCGATGTCTTTGATATTGTCAATACAAAATTCAACAGCAGTATTAAAGTCGCCATCGGTAAAAGATTTATCCTGTTGAATAGGTGAAGGATAACCCATCAATGCAGCACGCTCTCTTTCTTTTTCCATGTATGCACCACGCACGATTTTTATTCCAAGAATAAAGCCACGCTGTTGTGCAATGTTGTGGTACATCCTTAAAAAGCTCAGCCTGTCGTGCCGGTAAAGTTGTATGGTATTATACACAACACATTTATCACCACGGTTGAATATTTCCATCATTTCAACAGAGAGCCGGTCAATAGGGTCTTGTATCCAGCTTTCTTCTGCATCAATTAAAACGCCGATATTTTTTTCTGCTGCCTTTTCACAAATATCATACATACGGCCCCAGACTTTTTTCCACTCTGCTGCTTCCACTTCATTGTCGTGAATGCCACTGCGCAAACGCGGCGCAGAGTTTAAAGTTTCCAGCAAACCAAACCTTGCGATACCTGTAATCTTCACACTGATGAAAGGTATATTGGGCTGGGTGGCAGCATATTCAATCACCTGGATAAATACGTCCCTTGCGTGGTCAAAATTTTCTTCACCTTCTTTTGCTTCCACACCATAATCCAGGATTACCTGCACACCATATTCGCCTAATTTTTTGGCTACTGCCGCTGTTTGTTCAAGCGACTCACCACCAACAAACTGTTTAAAAATTGTTGCCCTGATAATGCCGTGAATGGGCAGCCCGGTTTTCATCAGAAATGGTGTAATCCTTACACCTAAGGCGGCAAACCAGGAATAATTCATAGTGCCAAACAGGAAACGGGCTGATTTTAATTCTCCGTTGGTTTTATAGGCGAATGCTGTTTCTGTATCATTGAAAGTGAGGCGCATACTTAGCTTTATTCTATTGTGCGAATATCGGCAAGTAAATATTAAGTAAAAAATAAAGCGTGGTTAATCTGCATTTTTATACCGGAAAAACCAAAGTTCGGGGTTTGTTTATCAAAATTGCAGGCGAGAATATGATGCTGTGATAAAGAGTGGGTTGTTTTAATATTTACCAGGATGTCTCCTACTTTTTTTATAACCAATAAATAATAATGTCAGGAATATAATACCTGTGAAAATTTTTATAAGTGTACTGACATAGAAAATTGTAGAGACTTCTGTTAATTACAACTATGGATGACTAAAAGAATGAAGTAATCATTATTGTCAGCATCAATTCACTACCAAAATGTGCAATTGTTGGGAAAATTAAATTGCCAGTTCTTTCTTTTAGCCATGTAAATGCTAATGCTGAAATGAAGACTGTCCTGAAAAAGTCAAATGGAATAAATGTAACCGTGAAGGAATAATTTACAAATAATCCATGCTCCAATCCGAAAAGCAAACAGATAAAAATTAATCCAGGTCCAATTTTTGCCCCAAAAAAAGTCCACTTTCTTCCAAAAATATTGTTTAATAATACAAGCAAAATTCCTCTCTCCATAAGTTCTTCTGAAAAGTCAGGCAAGATGGTAGTGTTCCAGAGGATATCCTGCATGTCCATTGAATGAGGAAGTCTTCTCTGAAAGAAAAATGAACCCAAACTAATAATAAACAAATAGCAGATTGTAAATACAAGTGCAGGTCTAAATGAACCGGTTTTAAAACCTGTTATTAATCCAACTTCTTCTTTGGGTAATTTCCTTTTCAGGCAAGCAATACAAACAAAAGAAAATAATAAGGCAAATATTTTCCCACTCCAATTCCATTTCGAATTAATAAACTGAAGTGAAGGATAGTCTCGTGGCAAATTTAATAATAATGAATACAAGACAGCAATAACGATAAGCAGAAAATAATCAAGATTGATTTTTGTTTTTGCAAGGATGATTCCGAATAAAACTATCAGTAAAAAAATAAAGGTTGGAATAAGAGAAGTAATTAGCTGCATAATAATTTACTAAATATTATTGTCTGATATCCGCTTGATATTCACAGAATCGTTTTTTTTCGATGTTGCTCACTTGATTTTGGTATTTTAATAATTACCAGATTGTTTGCATTCTTACAAAATTGCCAGGGTATATTGAGATAGGTTTTTTACTCAATGTTTGAATCTATAAAAACAAAGAATTATTTATGATTAAACCAGTTCTCAATTTTAATTCCATTCAATCGCACAAAATCTTTAACATTATCAGTCACTAAAGTAAGTTTATTTACAATTGCAGTTACACCAATCAGGAGGTCAAATTCATCATGCATAGGTTTGCCAATTTTCCTCAGACGGACTTTCTCCTTAGCGTAAAGCCTGATTGAACCATAAATTGGAACAATTGAAAGTCCATTAACAAAAGAGTCAACTGCTTTATGTGATTTTACAGGATTGTCGCTATTTTCAGCACCATATCTTAGTTCAATAACAGTTATTTCTGATATAAAACAATTTTCCCTACCTCTTTCTTTTATCAATTGGTCCAGGTTGAGTTTACCTCGCAAGAAAAAAACACAAATATTTGTGTCGAGCAAATATTGCATCAGAATTTTATTTCTTTTTTTCTAAATTTTCTGCTTGATTTAATTTCAGAGATTATTTCTTCAGCAGTTTTGCCGGAAGCAAATGCTCCAAAAGACTTATAAAATTTTTTATCTTTTTTAATTTTATCAGATTTTAAAGACCTGGAAAGATTTTCAATCAGTTCCTTTTTACTCTTAGAACTTAGTCCTTCAAAAAGCACAGAATATGTTTCAACTATATGTTTGTCTGTATATGTCATTGCATTTCTTTAAAGTAAAATTAATATATTTCCTGACAGGAAGTAATGCAGCAATACAGCATAATATCTAACTTGTTTTTTTTGTTTTTCATTTTCGAATTTTCTTACCTGAACAATATAAATGAAAAAGAATTACCTGGTAGTGTTCTTTTCATCACTTCTTAAAATAAGCATATAGGAAAAAATAATTTTTGTGTATAATTGCCAGTTTAAATTTTTTAATAAACATTCATTGCTTACTAATTTATGTCTTTCAATTTACTTCTTCATATAAAAATACTAATTGCGATTTTCATCCATGCATTACTGCATCAGCTTCTCTTTAATTTCTTTCCAGGTAATTAACCGGATATGATTTTTTGCCAGGGTTTCTTTACAGGCATCACTTGCAAAGAAATCATAATCAGCCTGCCGCCATGCAGCGCCATAATCAGGATGGTCAACAGTGATTGCCTTCATTTCACTTTCATCATAAGCCGCATGCAATAAAATACAATTCAATCCCGGCTGCAAAGAATTTAAAATCTGTGTATAATAAGCAGCCCTGTCTTGTATTGGAGCAGGTGGCAAAGCCATAAAGGCTTTATCTGTTACAACATCTTTATCAGAAATCAAATCACTGATATCAAGATGAAACATCAGCTTAAATGCATCTACATTTAAAAGGCAGGGAAGTTTGTATTCATGTGCCAGTTCAAGATAGGCCTTAAAAAAATCTTTATTGATAAAACAGCAACCCATGTGTGCATCTAAATGTGTAGGCCTGATGCCTGCATGAATTGCTTTTTCAATCTGTGCTTTCAATTCTGCTTTTACTGCAGAAGGTTTTGCCATCATTCCAAGGCTATCCACATCATTATAAAAAAATCCGTTACTACCTATCAAGCCGGATGAACTTTCTTTAGTTGATATAGCACCCCATTTATAATATTTCCATTCACTTGTCAAAGTAAGATGGATACCCAGGTCTGCATCAGGATGCACAGATGCATAATGTGCCATTTCTGAAAACCAGGGACAGGTCACTTGTATGCTCCCTGAACTCACTGCTCCTTTTTCTAATAAACTGATACTTGCTGAGTCCTCCGAATGTGATAATCCAAGGTCATCTGCATGAAGGATTAAAAGTTTTGTATCCTTTGAATATCCTAATCTTTCCTGGATGGTTTTTTGAGCTTGTAACCTTAACTGCAAAAACAGGATGCAAAACAGTAAATAATATTTCATACGACAGTAATTTTAGTTTTCAAATTTATTCATATACTTTAATACCCCGCTTACAGATATATGCATGCCATAAAATCATAGATGCAATAGTTCTGTAAGGCCGCCAGTGTTCAGCGATTGATAACATCTCTTCTTTTGTAACAGCAGGATGTAAATTTTTTACATCTTTCAAACTATTCACCAATGCAATATCACCCAAAGGAAAAAGGTCACTACGTTGCAATGCATGCATCAGGTAAACATCCACAGTCCAGTCGCCGATACCTTTTATCTGTTTTAAAGTAATTCTTATTTCATCATCAGTTGATGCTGATAATTTTTTCAGGTTGATTTGTTTTGAAATAACTGCGTTGGCCAAAGCCCTTGCGTACATAATTTTCTGCCTGCTGAAATAACAGGCTTTTAATTCATCATCGCTTAATGCAGCAATCTTCTTTGCAGTAACAAAACCTGTTTTTGATTTAAGTTTTTTATATGCAGCATAAGCAGATGCCAGGGAAACCTGTTGTTCCAGGATTGTCAATATCAAAGTTTGAAAAACAGCAGGCCTTGTCCACATTGGAGGTAAGCCATAAGTGTCAATAACCTTTTTCAGATCTTTATCTTTCTTCGAAAGCCTTAAACAAATTTTATGGAAATCATTCGCTGTAAAAACCGCAGGCATGTATGGAACAAGTATTGTCTGCGGTAAAAATAATTATGAATTACGAATTGGCAATTACGAATTATCAATTACGAATTACGAATTAAAAATTACGGGTTTTCAATTACGAATTATTAATTACGAATAACGGAAGCTCGTAATTCGTAATTTTTAATTCATCTCCCCGTAATTCGTAATTTTTAATTTATCCTCTCCCTGTAATTCGTAATTCGTAATTTTTAATTGTGTCTCTATTGTAATTCGTAATTCGTAACCTGCCTGCCGGCAGGCAGGTTTTTAATTGACAACAGGTTTTGGTTTTATGATAGTAAACTTCCTTGAAATATTGAACCCGATATGAATATCACCTTTATTCCACTTACCGGTGTTCTCTGCAATAAAAGTTCTTTCTGTCATACCAGTTGAATTACTTAAATGTATCTGGAAGACATGCCCTGCTGTTTCAACTTCATACCCGATAGAAAAAGTGTTGACAGTACCCGGCAATTTTGTTCCGGGAAACACATAATAATATTCAAGATTAATGCTGGAGTGTGGCGATATCCTGATGCGTGCACCTGCACCTAAGGCAAAAATATCATTTGAATTAAAACTACTATCCACCAGGTTTTCATGAATAAAAGTTGGTGCCAACTGCAATGAGAAATTCTTATTGAATTTTCTCGCAATCAACAACTGGTAAGCATAAGAAAGTTTGTCTGAAAATTTTGGAGTAGCTGTAATTTTCTTTTGCGATTTAAAAGCTATAGTATCAGTTTGCAACATTGAGGAAGCCAATAATGTTAGTGATACCGGCATATTTTTTTTACCTTGAGATTGACGTAACAAGCCATATTTCAAAAACAGGTCGTATTGTTTTTCAAAAGAACTTCTGCCACCTCCAATTGTCAACCTGTTGGTTAAACCATAATCCATTCCAATTCGAATGGAAGCAACATCTAATCCAAACATGTTGTAAAAACCATCATTCAACTTGCCAAACCTGTGAGAGATTTTCAAATCTAACACACCTCCCTGTGTTGTTTCTGTTGTATGTCCATCAATCAAACGGCTGGATAAAAATGTTGCTTCTGTATATTGAGTTGCAGATTTTTTTTGTTGATCACTTGTATTAAGTAAGGAATCAAGATTCACTTCCTGGCACATACTTTTTGCAGAATAAATTATTAATATGATTAACAGTAGTAGTACTTTTTTGCTTTTCATAATTTATCATATTGACAGTTGACAGTAAGCTGGATGTCTTCAGCAATTTTCTTTTGTACAAATGATTCACCAATAACATTGTATTCCTTTCTTTTTACAGTAAAGACTGAATGCGCACTCACCTTTCCACCATGCACTGAGATTTCTCCTTTGACAGTAATTGATTTCGTAACATCACGGATAGTTAAGTTGCCTGATACATTAACAGGATAAACACCATCTTTTGTAAAATCTATAGAAGAGATATTGATGATCTTTCCATCAAAACCTGCTTTAGGATATTTATCGGAAGACATATAATCATCGCTATTAAAATGTTCTTCCATAGCAGTTTTCTGAAAATGAAAACTTTTAATAGCAGCTTTAAATTGAAAGCTACCGGTAGCAACATTCAATACACTCACTACTTCATTATTCTGTGCTTTTACTTCTTCCAATGGTGTATGGGAATAAATTGAAATATTGCCATTGCGTGTAATGTATTCCTGTGAAAAAGCATTCACAGCAAATGCAAGAACAAAAAGCGAAATCAGAATTTTTGCCTTCATCTTTATTAAATTAATTATCCGGGGCGCCAGCATGTACCCATGCTGCTATTGTATTGATATCACAATCCGGTAACATAGAACCACCCTTGGGCATTTGAGGTGCACCGCCTTCATGCTTGACTGCAGACAACAATGTGCCATAAGTAAAGTTGCCATCCAATGCAAGGCCAGATATAACTGTATGATTATATAAATCAATACCGCTTGGCGAATTGGCGCCGTTGTGGCATGATTTACAATTAGCATCCAGGATTGCCTTTATATCCACACTATATTTCACATTGCTTGTATCACAACCATTATCAGGCGGCCCAGGATTCACCTGGTCGTTTTTATGATAAACACATCCTCCAAAGACAATAGCAAGGACAATGCAGGTAATTGCACCTGACACAATTTTTCTTTTCATAAACTGTTGTTTAATTTTTACTGATTTTATTTTTTGATAAGTATTCCTTCATTCAAAATCACATCGCTGAGAAACCCGGTACAAATACCTTTAAATGTGATACTATCGCTTTTCCCTATTAACCCGGGATCATTTTTGAATGTGCAGTTGACTCCAAAGACTGCATCAGAAGATTTGAGATAGACCACTTTTTCACCTGCCTGGTTTTTTTTAATATTTGTCACGATACCTGTAACCTGTATCGCTTTGTTTAAATATTTTTCATTGGCTGATTTTTCATTTATGCTAAATGAATCAAAAAGCGCTGTTGCTGATATTGACAAACCTTTTTCATCAGCAACATCTCTATGAGGTTTGTTCCATTTTAAATAAGCATACCCCAATCCTGATGCTACAATGAGTGAAATGATGATTAATATTATCTTTTTACTTCTTTGCATCAACTAATATTTTTTTGAAACATTATTTGTATAAAACAAAACCTGCTATCAGAAAATAGCGTTGCCTCGGAGAAGAAAAAAAGAGATTAAATGTTTATTAAAATAATTCAGTACCAGGAAACGTTAATCAGATAAATGCAACACAAAACAGATGACACCATTAATTACCGGCAGATGCTTACATTTGTTGCTCTTACATCACCAAACTGACCTGTTACAGCAATGAGCCAAACCCACAAAGACCGGCTTTATTTTATTGGCTTCTTTATTATCTGCAATTTCTTTGCAGGCATTAAATCATTTGCTCAACCAAACATCACAAGTATAAACCCAACAACTGTATGCCAGGGTGATTCAGTAACAATTACAGGAACAGGATTTACCGGTGCAACAGGGGTTACATTAGGTTCTAAAGCTGCTGTTGGGTACTCTATTAAAGATGATAAAACAATAATAGCCCTTACTGACAACGATGCTCAAACCGGAGATGTAACTGTAACTACACCTAAAGGTACAAGTAATAAAATCAGCATCACTATCAATGAGACGCCTGATCCTGATTTAACAGATGTAAGCGCAAATGTTGATCTTCCTTTTACGAATTGTGATGGTAATACATCATACCAGTTGAAAGTAAAAAATTCAACAACCAACCAGCAATCCAATTGTACTTATGAAATAGATTGGGGTGATGGCTCGCCTCATTTTACACAAAATGACTGGGCTGCCAATGCAACCACAATGCACACATATAACAGCCAGGGATATTTTAAAATAATTTTTACAATCACTACATCAAAAGGCTGTTCCAAAAAGAAGATAATCAGTTTTTATAATGGCGTTAATCCATTGGCAAGTTTTACAACAACATCATCAACAACCTTTTTATGTACCCCTGCCACAGTTAATTTTAAAATAGGGAACTGGTTTAATAATTCGCCAGGCACAACATACCAGGTTGACTTTGGTGATGGAAGCCCGGTAGTGATTTTAAAACACCCTTTAAATAATGCTGATACAGATGAAATCGTATCGCATACCTATACAAAGTCTTCATGCCCTGACCAGGTTGATTTTACTGCAACTTTAAAAGCTATCAATGCATGTTTTATAACAACCTATACTCTTGACCAGATACTGATCAGGCAAAAACCAAAAGCAGATTTTTCTTGGCTACCCGATACAGGTTGTGTAACTGAACCTGTTTGTTTTACCAATAAAACAACGGACGGATATAGCGGGACATCATGTAGCACAATAGCAAATTATGTATGGGACTTTGGTGATGGATCTTCATCAACAGACCAGGATCCGGGTTGCCATCAATATTCGAAACCGGGAACCTATACAGTTAAATTAACTGCTTCCAATAATTCATGCGGTAGCGACCAGGTGACTAAAAAAGTTGTTGTACATCCTACTTCAGAAAAGCCTGAAGTTGATCCCGTAAATTATTGCGTAGGTGAAACGCCTGTACCACTGACTGCAAAAGGCAGCCACCTGCTATGGTACACTACGGCTTCCGGCGGAACAGGCTCTACGACTGCGCCAATACCCAGTACGTTATCCCCTGGTACAACTACCTATTATGTAAGTCAGACTATAGACGGGCAATGTGAAAGCCAGAGAGCAGCCATTACAGTTACAGTATATGCATTACCATCAGCGCCCGGTGTAACGACACCTGTGCTTCTTTGTAAAGGAAAAACTGCAGGGCCATTAACTGCAACAGGCATTAATTTATTATGGTACACAACAGCTTCCGGAGGAACAGGTTCGTCAACTGCACCAACACCCAATACGAATAATGTAGGTACTGTATTTTATTATGTGAGCCAGACAACAAATGGTTGCGAAGGGCCGAGAGCAACAATTGAAGTGGATGTCAGTGACATTCCTGCAATTCCTACTGTAACAACACCTGTAACATATTGCCAGAATCAACAGGCATATCCCTTAACTGCCAGTGGCAACGGATTGTTGTGGTATAATTCAGCAACAGGTGGCACAGGTTCAACAGTAGCACCAACACCTGTTACTTCCACACCCGGCACTACTTATTATTATGTGAGTGCTTCCAACTATTGTGGTGAAAGTGGCAGGGCAAAAATTGAAGTAGATGTATTGGCAGGACCTTCCGCAACGATTGGTTACAGTAAAAATATTTTATGTAATTCAATTGATGGTTCGCCTGATCCAAACCCGCCTTTAAATGTAACAATCACAGGGAGCAAAGGTGGTACGTTTTCAATAAGCCCATCAGGTTTACCGATTGACCCTTCAACCGGTACTATATCTCCATCAGGAGCAGAAGCAGGTAACTATACAATAAAATATTACATAAAAAGTAATGGCGGTTGTTCAGATTTTACAACTACAACCAATATTACTGTAACCAACACTCCATCTGCAAAAATCAGTTATGGTGCAATCTGCAGTACAGATGATAAAGCATTTGTAAATCTTACCGGCACTCAAGGCGGGACATTTACATCAACATCAGGATTAAGCATTGATGCAACAAGCGGAACAATTTCTCCTTTATCCAGTACACCTGGAAATTATGTAGTAACATATACAATTGCAGCATCATCACCGTGCCCGGGTTTTATAACTACTACAAATATTACTATTACAAAAGCTCCAACTGCAACTATCAGTTATGACATAACAAATCTTTGCAATGTTGAGAACAGTGATACAACGCCTAACCCACCTGTTAAAATTCACCTCAAAGGCACACCCGGCGGCACTTTCAGCATTTCACCCAATACAGGATTAGAGATGGACAATGATGGAACGCTTCATCCTTCAGGTGCCAATGCAGGAAACTATGTTATTACATATACAATTGCTGCATCGGGAGGTTGCAGCATTTATACCACATCAACAACAGTTTCGGTAAGTAGTTCACCTTCTGCTTCCATTCAATATCCTCCCATCTGTTCATCTGATGCTCCTGTTAATGTAGTCCTTAGTGGGACACAGGGAGGAATTTTCAAATCAACTGCAGGACTTGATATTAATGAAACGACAGGTGTCATCACTCCATCAAACAGTAAAACAGGAACATATATTGTAACATATACCATTGCCCCATCATCGCCCTGCCCGGGATTCTCAGTAAACACTTCTGTTGTTATAACAGCCGCACCAAATGCAAGCATCAGTTATGGCAAAACCAATTTATGTAATGTCACAAATACTGATAATTCAAACCCTGATGTTGCAGTAGTATTTTCCGGAACCAAAGGCGGCACTTATAGTATCAGCCCTTCAACAGGATTACCAATTAATACAAACACAGGTACGATAACACCATCAGGTGCGGCGCCAGGTAATTATACTATCACCTACACCGTGAAAGCAAGTGGTGGATGTGCTGAATATTCAACCAGCACAACAATAGTTATTGATAAAACACCTGATGCAACAATAAATTACAACACCCCATTTTGCACCGGTACAAACACCATCCAGGACGTTACGATAAAAGGAACAATCGGTGGCATATTTAGTTCATCTGCAGGCTTGTCGCTGGATGCCAATACAGGCGGCATCAATCCATCATTGAGTAAGCCAGGCAATTATACAATAACATATACTATAGCACCATCAGCGCCATGCCCTGGCTTTACAACAACAACCAACATCATAATAATTGAAAGCCCATCAATATCATTTGATGTGTCTTCACAATCTGTCTGCTCAGCCACACCTGCTGTTTTCAAACCAACTTCAACGGTAGCAACAACAGTATATAACTGGTCTGTAAAAGGGACATTGCCACCCAACATTTCAGGTGCAACATCTGGTTCCATTTCAGGTGAAGGCGCAGCAATCAGTTTATTATTTACCAATAGCGGTACAACAAGTGAGACTATCAAAGTGGAAGTAACTCCGGTAAACCCGTCAGGCAGCGAATGTGCAGGCGCACCTTATGAACTCAGCGTTACTGTTAACCCCATCCCATTAAAATTAAAACCCGATACAACTGAATTTTGTATGCATGCACCTGAAATGGCTTTAAGTGTAGATGCAGATGCAGGTAATACAGTGAATTGGTATGATGAAAACAATAAATTATTAAATGCTGCACCAGTTATCAATACACAAAACCCGGCGCAGTTTATTTATTATGCAACACAAACCAATGTTTTTGGTTGTGAAAGCCCGTCTTCAAAATTTGTTGCAATAGTTCATCCGGTTGCAAAAATTATCAGCTCTTCATATCTTAACCCAACATCATGCGGGATACCATCGGGTTCCGTAACTCTAAACATTGTTGACCTGAATGGTAACCCAATGCCCAACATGAATGTATTAGTGCATTACACAAAATTTCAGTTGGAATATGTTGTAAAAGAAAGTACAGATGTATCGGGTAAAATTTTTATTCCGCTGACTGCAGGAACATATTCAGACTTTTATGTTGAAACATTTACCTGTCTTTCACAAAAAATACCAGATGTTTTTGTACTGAAAGATCCAACACCTCCAGAAGCTCCTGTTGCAGGTTATAACGCACCATTATGCAGTGAATCCGTTTTAAATTTATCTGCATCATCACCTACCAGTTCACAGACAGGTGTTATCAATTATGTCTGGGTTGGCCCGGCATTTGGTAATGAACCGGATACTTCTCAAAATACAGTTGTTTCATTTCCTTCAGCAAAAACATCTTATAATGGTTTGTATATTGTGTATGCAATCCAGAACAACTGTATTTCTACTGCAACAAGTTTTACAGTTGAAATAAAACAATCTCCAACCAAACCTGTTATCACAACTAAAACACCTTTATGCATTGGTGATAACCTTACACTCACTGCCACCAGTTCCATCATAGGAAATAACACTCTGAATTATGTATGGAATGGACCGGGCACAGGTTTCCCGGTCAACAGCGCTTATGCTGGTATCTCTCCGGTAAAAATTGAAGATGGCGGAGTGTATTCAATCACAGTGACTTCACCGGAAACCGGGTGCAGCGCAACTGTAGATACGTTAATTTCTGTAGGGGGTTATCCGGTTGTTCAATTCAGCAAAGATTCATTTAACCTGCCAACAGGTTATATCATGAAATTGTCGCCTGCAATTATCAATGCTTCTGATAAAAATATTTTACCCATCTCAAAATATGAATGGGCACCTGCAGAAAATATACAATGTAATGATGCACCATGTTCTTTACCAACCATCACGGTAAAAAAAGATATTTGCTATACAGTAAAAGCTACTAATATTTATGGATGCAGTGGAAGTGATACACTCTGCATATCTACGTTCTGTACTAACTCGCAGGTATTTGTACCGAACGCATTTACTCCAAGAGGCCTATCTGCCAATTCAAAATTTATGGTAAGGGCATCGGGCATTGCTTCTGTAAAATCTTTCAGGGTATTTAACCGATGGGGAAGAATTGTATTTGAAAAAAATAATTTTCCACCCAACGACCCGAATTATGGTTGGGATGGTTATATAAATGGTAAGCTTGCAGATATGGGCGTATATGTTTACACAGTAGAAGTGGTTTGTGAAAACGGCACACCTTATACTTATAAAGGGAATGTAACTTTACTACAATAAGAATATTATGAAAACAAAAAATATGCTGATGAAAATTGTGGGGCGTTGTTTGATGCTGCTCAGCATATTCATATCATGCCATGAAAAAAATATTGCACAGGATATTGGCTTTTCACAATTTTATGATCAGCCACTGTTACGTAACCCTGCACTCGCCGGCATCTTTAACGGTGATATGCGTTTCACTGCTTCATACCGCAATCAATGGCAAAGTGTAACTATTCCTTATCGCACTTTTGGTATCAGCTCAGAAATAAAATTTCCGATGCGTGTGATGAACACTGATGTTACCAGCACCATAGGCCTTGAAATTTTCAGGGATGTAGCAGGCACTTCAGAATTCAGCACTACACAAATTTTACCTGCCGCTAACATCAGTATTAAAACCGGTGATAATTCTTTTTTATCCGGTGGCTTTATGGCTGGACTGATGCAACAAAGATTTGACCCGAGTAAACTGGTTTTAAATGACCAGTTTGTTTCCAACAGTGACGGAAGCTTCAGCATACTGCCATATACTAACCAGGTCTTCAACAATACAAGCGTCAATTATTTTGATCTCTCTGCAGGCGTCTCTTATAAAAGCTCATTAAATGAAAATATTGATTACTATGTTGGCGCTGGTTTATTTCATATCACAAATCCAGATGTAGGATTTTTTGATGGAAGTAAAATTCAGTTGAATAAAAAATTAGCATTGAATGCCGGTATATCCACCGCAATCGGCGACCTGGATGAACTGATTTTTTACGGGGATTATTTTGATCAATATACGAGTAGTTTCAAACGTGTTGGTATCAGTACTGCACAGGTTGGCGTTATGTACAACCATGCTTTTTTTGAATCAGATGGTGATGCTTCCATTACAGGTGGTTTATTATATCGTTGGAATGACGCAATCATTCCTGTAATTCAACTGGAAATTTCGAAATTCACTATCGGTGCAAGCTATGATGTAAATGTCAGCAAACTTGCTGTGGCTTCGCAGGCACGCGGTGGTTTTGAACTCACCTTATCTTTTAAATCATTTATCAATTCAAGGAACCCTGATCTCATCAGTACCAAATGCCCGGGATTTGGCAAAAGAAAAATCAATCCATATTACCGGTAATTAAACAATACCTCACCCAAACATTTTCTCATCAGCAGATGGGCCATACATACCTGGAATGGGAATATTGAGCAAACGTAAATACACACTCAATTGTCCACGATGATGATACAGGTGATTGAAAGCAATATTTCTCAGAGCAACTTTTTTGGGCAATTGTGCTACTACCATTTCACCATGTTTTATTGTCCATAGCTCATTTAATTTTTCATCTGTTGCAGCATCCAGGACTTTTATAGCATTCTCTTGTTTTTCTTCAAAAGTTTTCAAAAGTGCTTCATTGTTTTCAGCAACATTGGCTGTAAACTTTCCACCAAAATCAAAACCATCAGCATTCACAATCCTTTCAACCCATACAGGAATTTCAGCAATATGTGTTGCAAGCCTTCCAAGCTTTGTTGATTTTTCATGTGGTGCCCAATCATATTTTTCAGCAGGCACACGTTCGAGAATTTTTTTTGTATTGATGGCTTCATTTTTCAATTCAGCTATGAGTGCTTTATTTAAAGACATGTTTCTATGATTTTATTTTTTATTTAATAATGTGCAAAATCCTTTTCGTAAATACCTTTTATCCTCTCAACAGGCGGATTGTAATAACCAAATTTTAATGTTGGAAATTCTTCTTTTAATAACTGCATCAATTGTTTCATTCCAAGCATTTCACCAGTTTCTGTTACACCGATTTTTCCCAAATACCAATCCGGGTCAATATTAAAATTTCGCCATTGTATCATACACAAATCAGTTTCGATGATGAGTTTTCTTAACGCTTCATATTCTTCAACAGAATCAGTCATTCCCGGAAAAACAAAATAGTTGATGCTTGTCCAACCTCCGAAACTGCGTACAGTTTTCAAACTTTCAATCAAATCTTCAAATACATAATTATTCGGCCTGTAGTAAGCAGTATAAATTTGGCTCCTTGCACTGTTCATACTCACCCTGATGCTGTTCAAACCCGCTTCGCATAAAACCCTTACTGCATCAGGCTTTGAGCCATTTGTATTAATATTAATGCTGCCCAGGCTGGTGTGTTTTCTCATTTCAATAATAGCATCTCTTATTGTCTCCCACATCAGCAAAGGTTCACCTTCACAGCCTTGTCCAAAACTCACAATAGGAAAAGGAGCATTGAGCAAATGCGGTACCGTGAATTCTGCAATTTCTTCTGCACTGGGTTTAAATGTAAGTCTGTCTTGTGTAGAAACTATTTTTTCATCTTCAGGTTGAAATGAAATACATCCAATGCAATTAGCATTACATGCAGGTGATGTTGGCACAGGACATTCCCATCTGCCTAATGATAAATTTCTTGCAGCAGGACAATGATAAGTTGAGCAACAAGTATTCATCAGGTGTCTGACTAACCTGTTATGTGGATAATGCTGCAACAGGTATTCAGCGCCGGTTTGTATTTTATTATTATCATAACCTGCACATTCCTGCCGTATATCATCTTCAATCCTTACTGCAGTTACATAAAATTTATTGTTGAGCCAACCGGCAGCAGTATAACAAAACAAAGTAAGCGTGGGCGCATCAGGTAAAGTTTCATAAGCTGCAATAAATAAACCTGTATGTGCAGGTGGAATAAATGCAGCAACTGCCCATCCTTTTTCACACAGACGCATCTCGCCTGTTTTCACATCAATACCAATACCTCTGCGTCCCGGCAATTCATATAAGTTGCCTCCATCAGGCAACTCAATCCAGTCTTCAACATCAACAGGCATTGCTTCCCAACCGGCACGGCCAACAGCATACAAACTTGTGTCTTCAAAAATGTTGCCTTTGCCATCAGAAAATAATATGTAAGGTGATTGTGTCATCAGGATGCAAAGTTATTTTGAGCCTTAATATTTTTTAACTGCTGGTTACAAAACACATTGAATTCATTTTCTTCTTCAGTTAATTCAGCAGGCTCTATTTCTCTTTGAATAATTTTATTGCTGTTGAAATCTATCGTGATGATATCATCTTTTAAAACAACATTCTTAACTGCATCCCAGTTGTAATGCTTAAAAGGGAATGTATTAAATGTTACGCCTTCATTGCTGAATCCTATTTCCTGTGGAAATTTTATTTGTCTTTCGAGCAATGCTGCTACAATAAAAAATATACCCACTGCAGGCATGTGCAAAGGATACATCAGCCATAAAAATGCAGCAGCATATAAAGACCATTTAAAAGTAATAACAGACTCACTGTCTGGCCTGCCTACCAATGCCACTGAAAAATTAAAAATAATAAAAACAACCATTGCAATGTTGACCCAATAATAAGTTGCAAAAGGTGTTTGCATAATGCCATAAGCTTCTGCTGCAATAGTTATGAAACATGTTAAAACGCTGATTAAATTATATATCTTATAATTCGGATGTTTTAAAGTAACAATAAAATCATATTCTTTTTTCCTGCTCATACTGTGCAATTACTTTTCACTAAAAGGTTACAAAGTTTCCACAACAGTTTTGCAGCAACTACAGCATCATAATTATTTTCTCCCACACCTACTTCCACCAAATCAAAGCCTATTAATTTTTTCCCGCTCTCCACTACTCTTTTGATCAGGTATAAAATTTCATCTGACTGAAAACCTCCCGGAACTGGCATACCGGTATGAGGACAAAGTTTTGGGTCGAGTCCATCAATATCTAAACTGAAATAAATATAATCCGGCATAAACTGCAGCATTTCATCCACAATGATTTTCCAGTTTTCGCCACCGAACAACCGTTCTTTAATCTGTTGATCAAAATAAGTGATCACTTTAAAATCACTGTTGCAGATATAGTCCCATTCAGCTTCAGAATAATCACGCACTCCTGCCTGTATCAACCTTTCAACTGCCGGCACTTCAGTGAGCGCATTATACATGATACTTGCATGGGAATAATTAAAATTGCCATACGCTTTTCTCAGGTCACAATGCGCATCCACATGTAAAATTCCAAAGCCAGGATACTTCTCAGCCAATGCTTTAAAATAACCTAATGAAATACTATGATCGCCACCAATCAACCCTACCAGTTTATCGCGGCTTAAAAGATCTTTCGTTTGTTCATACACCCAGTTGTTAAGCATATCGCTGCCTTCATTGATTTCCTTCAGGCTCTTCAACATAAACTTGTTGCTGTTGACATCCTGGCCATGTGAAATAAAATCAATATATAGCTCAGCTTCCTTTCGCAGGTAATCACTTTTCATCAGGATTTTTTTATCAATATCCCGCATAAAAAAACCCTGCTTCCAGCCATCACGCATATTCATATCAAACAAGTCTATCTGTGTACTTGTTTTAAAAATATGCTCTATAGCCCTTGCTGTGCCTGCATTACAGCTTACTGTAACTTCCCAGGGAACAGGCAGGAGTACTACTTTTGCTTCTTCTTCAGTAAAAGGCAAACCGAATATATTATTGTTACGGTTTGCAATTGCATTAACATCAAATTTCGAAAGATCCACCATAATCATTAACAAAAAAGGGAGTGCAAGATACTTGGTATTTTTAATATGATTTTTTTATTGCAGCCGGCACTCAATAAATAAATGAAGTGTATTTTTTTAATAGGAAATAATTTCATTTCCAACATGCAACTGCAATTCTTTTTTATCAGATGCTTCTACCCTACCGACAATTTTTGCCTGCAGATTAAATTGTGCTGATTCATCGATAAAATCTCCTGCAGTTTTTTCATCTGTAAAAATTTCAAGACGATGGCCCATATTAAAAACCTGGTACATCTCCCGGTTATCAGCATGGGAATTGTTTTGAATAATCTTAAATATTTCCGGCGATTCAAACAGGTTATCTTTTATTATTCGTAATGGACGGGGCAGGTATTTCATACACTTAGTCTGGCCACCTCCACTGCAATGAATGACACCATCAATTTTATCAAAATATTTTTCAAGCAACACTTTCATCAATGGTGCATAAGTGCGTGTTGGCGATAACAACAGTTGACTGATTGTATGATTTTGTCCTCCAGTTCCCTGCAACAAATTCCCTGTTTCATCACTAAACTTTTGCTTACCTATATACACCACATCATTATTTAAAGAAGGTTCAAAAGTTTCAGGATATTTTTCAGCATAATATTTATGCAGCACATCATGTCTTGCGCTTGTTAATCCATTGCTCGCAATACCACTGTTATAACTGTTTTCATAATTGGTTTGCCCAAAGCTGGCAAAGCCAACAATAACATTACCTGGTTGAATTTTTTCATTGGTAATGATTTTATTTTTCGGCCATCTCGCCATCATGGTACCGTTCACCGCAATAGTGCGCACCACATCTCCCACATCTGCTGTTTCACCACCTAAAAAATGAATGTTGACACCAAAGGTTTTGAGCGTATCAAAAAATTCCTGGGTGCCATTAATCACCTGCTCCAGCACAGCGCCAGGTATTAATAATTTGTTCCTGTCAATTGTGGAAGAAAAAAGAATGTTGTCACAAATGCCGGCACAAAGCAGGTCGTCAAGGTTCATCACAATTGCATCCTGTGCAATGCCTTTCCATACGGAAACATCACCGGTTTCTTTCCAGTATAAATATGCTAAAATACTTTTTGTACCTGCACCATCTGCATGCATCACATTTACAAATGCATCATCATTACCAATATAATCAGGATAGATTTTGCAAAAAGCATGTTCATACAAACCCTTATCCAGTTTTTGAATTGCGGCATGCACTTCTTCTTTTTGAGCAGATACGCCGCGTTGTGCATACAATCCCCCATCGTTTGCAGAAGGGGAATATTTCATGAGCTGATGAAAATTCATTGCCGCAAAAATAAGTTCCCGGTGTTAATACAAAACAACTTTATTTACAGCATTAGGGCGGGGTCTTCAGGCTTATTATATTTGCACGCGAATGCAGGTCCATCGTTCTATCAACAATTTACCGCAGTTTAATAATGCAGTTGTCACCATCGGCACTTTCGATGGCGTGCATATCGGGCACCAGAAAATTATTCAACAGCTAAAAGAAGAAGCTGCAAAAATTGACGGCGAAACAGTCATCATCACTTTTCATCCGCATCCACGGTCTGTGGTAGCAGCAGGAAAACCGGTGTATTTACTGACTACTTTAAATGAAAAAATAATTTTGCTTGATTCATTTGGTATTGACCATTTGGTGGTGGTACCATTTGATGAAAAATTTTCAAATCAAACACCGGAAGAATATGTGCAGAATTTTTTGTTTGAAAAATTTCACCCGCACACCATCATTATAGGTTATGACCATCGCTATGGCAAGAACCGTGCAGGCGATTATCATTTACTCGAAAGCCTGGGTAAACAATTAGGTTTTTTGGTAAAAGAAATATCAGAACAGGTTATCAATGAAGTAACAGTCAGTTCTACCCGCATACGTGAAGCATTACTCTGTAATGATATTGATACAGCCAATAATTATTTAGGTTATAAATATTTTTTTGAAGGAATGGTGGTTGATGGTAATAAATTAGGCAGGACACTCGGCTATCCTACAGCAAACATCATCATCCAGGATGAACATAAATTGGTACCAGCCAATGGTATTTATGTAGCAGAAGCAGAACTGATTCAGAAAACTGTTGAAGAAAATGAACCCTCAATTTCAAAAAAATATAAACCTGAATTATTACCCGGTATGATGAGCATTGGTGTGCGGCCCACCATTGATGGTAAAAACCGCACAATTGAAATGAACATTTTTAATTTCAATGCAGATATCTATGGAAGGAACATAAAAATTTTTATGTGCAAATACCTTCGTCCTGAATTAAAGTTTGACACCCTTGAAGATTTAAAAACCCAGATAGATGCGGACAAAGAAAGCAGCCTGGAATATTTTTCTATTCATTCTTAAAAAAATATTTCACCCAAGATACTTTCTCAAATATTTTTCAGTTCAATCTTCTGCCAGGATTGTATCAGCAATCTTTTCAAGTGTTGAAATATTATCATGAACATATGTTAGGCCTGCCTGGTATAAATTATTAATGTTTTCAGGCGTAGCCAAATCCATTTCAGATTCTGCTTCCTTCAAGCCAGGTTCAAGCCTGTAATAATTTTGCTGGAATTCAGGTTCAAGTGTGAGATACATTTGAGTTAACTGATATGCTACTGTTTCAGAGTTGCCAGACATCAAAATATCTATCACGGGTTCCAGCCACTTTATTTGACCTGCATGTTCAAACTCTTCATAACTATATCTTTTCTTTACCGAACCTGTGCCCAGCGAAACGATAACCATATCCTGCGCTGTAGGCTTATCTTTTTTATCCGGGTCATTTAATGCTTTAGAAAATATTGTTTTTCTTGCTTCTGCATAAGCACACAATGCTGGATTGTTGGCGAACATTCCACCATCAACCAAAACAAATTCCTGGTCATTCAAAGACTTAATAAATGCCGGTGAAAAATATGTCGGAGCTGCTGATGTTGCCCTTGCCACATCTCTCACTTTAAAATTATACATAGCATCATTGCCTGCATTGGCGCTTGTAAAAAACACTGATTTCCTGTCAGTGATTTCATAAGAAGTGATTAAGCTGGGCTTGATAAAATTGCTCAACAATTCATCACCAAAATATTCTGTCAGCAATTTATAGATAGGTTCATCAGAATATTTTTCATGAATGATACCACCACCGCTTGCAATTTTTTCAAAAAACGTCCTGTCAAAAATGATATGTCCTTGTTTGAGATACAAATCCAACGCTTCTTCAGCAGAATATTTTGCTTTGCAATTTTCACCAGGCATCAAATACAGGCATGCCAGTATGCCTCCTGTACTGGTGCCGGCAATCATATCAAAAAAATCGCCCAGTTTACGGTTATAATCATTGCTTTTTTTTTGCAGTATCTTTTCCAACTGCATCAATATAGTGCCGGGGATGATGCCGCGGATACCGCCGCCATCAACAGATAAAATCCTGATCTTTTTCATTGATTATGTTTTTATAGGTTTCAAAATGTAATAATAAAAAATTTCATTAAACTTATAAAGGTATTTTTAATTTAAACGTTAATTCATAAAGCCAAAGTAACTCACCTGAAAATAAAAATACAAGGGCAGTGCAAATAATTACCGGGCTTTATCGTTTTATTTACGGATTTTATATTTGCAGGTATTACATTGAACAGGTATAAACCTTTTACGTGTCAACCTGGAAATTGTCCTTAAAAATTTAAGATGAAAAAAATTTGTTTAATATTATTGGTCTTTACAGGAATTTGTCTTTTTTCCTGTCAGAAAGAAATTGATGATTATTTAGCCAATGAGAATAACCCCGGAGACAGCACAGGCACAGGTGGCAATGATTCATCAAATGTTTTAAAAGGTACCTGGGTTTTCGATTCGATCAGCAGCCAATCACAAAGTAGTTCAGAAGTAGTTATCAGCGGTATTGATTACCTCACGCTTTCCGCTTTAAGCTATACTTCACTTGGAAATTATGGCAACCTTGATATTGATGATTCTTTATTCAACCTGGTTGGTTGTACTTACAGTGCATCAGGCATTACCAGTATTGATCAATACCAGGATGGAGTATTGACTGATACCACATCAACGCCTTACACCTACTATCAGCCACCTGCCACCAACTCATCAGCGTATCAAATTATCGGTTCGGATTCTGTTTACCTGCCCCACGGCGGCTTCTTCTCAACTGATACAACATACCAGCCTTATGGTATGCATTTCACTATTGATAGCAACAGATTGGTATTTACCCGATACATCAGTACCGATACAAGTATTGTAAAAGATGATGGTTATACCTACCTGGAAAAAACAAATGGAATAAACAATTATTATTTCCATAAAAATTAAAAACGGATTGAGTAATTTTTTTTGCATTGTCATCATAAGATTTTTTTGATAGCCATTGCTTGAATTTATTTTTTTAATTAATTCAATCAGCATCTTCAATAATACCTCGCAATATCATTTAATTTGCAGCCATGCAGGTTATACCATTAAGTGAAGGCGCTTTTACTATTGATAAAACAAAAATTTTTATCCCATTTGAAGTTGGAAAAGATGAACTGCAGCAACGCCATACCGGTAGTTTGCTGGTAGAAGTACAGCCATTTCTTGTTATCACCGGCAAGGATATTTTATTGCTTGATACAGGTCTTGGTTTTATGCAGGGTAATGAAATGCAATTGCATAAAAACCTGAAAGCACACAATGTACAACCGGCAGATGTTACCAAAGTTTTATTATCACATTTACATAAAGACCATGCAGGTGGTGTAAGTTATAAAGACAGGCTCGGCCACTATCACCTCTCACTACCCAACGCTATTTATTATGTGCAGCAATCTGAATTTGATTTTGCAAATGAAACCCGTTTCCCTTCTTATATGACAGAGGAAATTTCAGTGCTTGAAAATAATTCACGGGTTGTTTTTTTAGAAGATGAAGAAGGTGTTATTGACGGATATATCCATTACAAAATAACAGGGGCACACAGCCCGCATCACCAGGTTTTCTGGATAAAAGAAAATGATGAAACTATTTTTTTTGGAGCTGATGATGCACCTCAATTGCAACAGATGAAACATAAGTTTGTTGCCAAATATGATTATAATGGTAAGAAAGCAATGGAACTCAGGCAACAATGGTGGCAACAGGGCAGACAGGAAGGATGGACTTTTCTTTTCTTCCATGACATAAAAACACCTTACACAAAAAACACTACTCCCGAATCCTGAAACAATGAAACAGGAAATTATTTTTCGGAAACACCTGATGGCATGGCATCAAAATGAAAACAAAAGGGAAATGCCATGGAAAGGTGTGAAAGACCCGTATAAAGTCTGGCTCAGCGAAATTATTTTACAACAAACAAGGGTGGAACAAGGCTGGGATTATTATGAAAAATTCATTCGTCATTATCCTACTATTATTCATTTGGCCAAAGCAAAAGATGAAGATGTTTTTAAATTATGGGAAGGCCTTGGTTATTATACCCGGTGTAAAAATTTACTGGAAACAGCAAGGAATATTACACTGAATTTCAATGGTGTTTTTCCAAATGATTACAATTCTATCTTAAGTCTGAAAGGCATTGGTGCTTATACAGCAAGTGCTATTGCATCGTTTTGTTTTCAACTCCCTTATGCGGTGGTGGATGGAAATGTACAGCGGGTTTTATCCAGGTTTTTCGGTGTTGACATTCCAGTGGACAGTACCGAAGGGAAAAAATATTTTAATCAGCTTGCACAGGACTGCCTTGATAAAAAACAACCCGGCGTATACAATCAATCCATCATGGATTTCGGAGCTACAGTTTGTAAACCGGCGCCGCTTTGCTTTCAATGCCCGCTCAAAAAATATTGCATTGCATATACATCAGGTAAAGTGGATTTATATCCTGTAAAAGAAAAAGGCATCATCAAAAAAGAAAGATGGTTCAGTTATTTCATCTTCACCTGCAACAAAAAATTTTATGTGCAGCAAAGAACAGGAAAAGACATCTGGCAACATTTATATGAATTTTACCTTGAAGAAACTTCAACTGATCCCGCATGGAATGAAAAAAAATTAAGCAGGTGGTTAAACAATAATTTACAAATACAGGAACACAAAAATTTAAACATCACCATTGCTCAGAAACAGGTGTTGACTCATCGTATCATACAAGGATATTTTATCATGGTCGCTCTGAAAAAACAACCTGAATTTCTCAACAAAAAAGCAGGCGAATGGCTCAGTTATTCTGTATTAAAGACAAAAGCATTTCCACGTTTCATCCATCAATTTCTAAGTTCTGCAGACATTCAATCATAAGTTTTATAAATTTTACTGCTTTTCGATTAAATCTTTTATATAACTTTAGTTGTGCATAGGTAATTTTTTTAGGCTTGAATAAATTTTTATTTTATGAGAGGCGTCAACAGAGTAATGCTAATCGGTAACCTTGGAAAAGACCCAGAAGTACAATACCTTGAGAAAAATATAGGTGTTGCCAAATTCCCGCTTGCCACCACCGAAACGCATAAAGACAAAAATGGCAAGCTGGTATCCCAAACTGAATGGCATACTATTGTTTTATGGAGAGGCCTGGCAGAACTGGCACAAAAATACCTACACAAAGGGAGCCTGATTTATGTGGAAGGCCGTTTGCGCACCAGGAGTTGGGAAGACAGGGAAGGCAATAAAAAATTTGCAACTGAAATAGTAGCCGACAATTTAATTATGCTTGATAAGCGAAATGACGGAAGCACTTCAGGTCTTAACCAGTCTTTACCACAGGCAGATGAAGGCCTTGAGGATTTTAGCAATGATGAACCGCCACCGCCTGATGATGATTCATCGGGTCCTTTACCATACTAAGATTTTTTGGCACTGAGCTATCAATTTTTTTACGTTGATTTGCAGCATGCCTTAATCAAAAATGTTTAATTTGGAAGATCCCCTGTTGTATTTTTCTTTTTTACAGGTCCACAGCACAATTGACTCGCAGGCCACCACCGTGCTCGTGTTTTTGCTACTGGCACTGATGATGATCTCATTCATCGTATCAGGCGCTGAAGTAGCTTTCTTTTCTTTGACGTTTAAAGAAATCAACCTGCTGAAAACAAAAGACCAACCTTATTATAAAAGAATCATTGACTTGTTGCAGGACCCCAAAGGCCTGCTCTCTTCATTATTTATTGCCAACATCTTTGCCAATATTGCAATTATTATTGTTTCCAATTTATTGCTTGACTTACTCCTGCATTTCAAACAACCGCCAGCATTCTGGGTTATGCTGATCATCAAGGTTGTTGTTGTTGCTGTAGTGCTGATTTTATTTTGCGAAGTGATACCAAGAATTTATGCAGGACAAAACAACATCCGTTTCCTCAAAAGTTTTGGTGTAATTGCCGAAGGCACTTATTATATTTTTCATGGTGTCGGAAACAGGCTGGTAAAATATTCTGATATCATTGAAAAAAGGTTATCCAAAAAAGCCGGTAGTGGTTATAATTATGAAGACCTCGATCACGCCATAGACATCACCACCAATAATGCTGCATCTGAAAAAGAAAAAAACATTTTAAAAGGCATTGTAAAATTCGGCAACATCACTGTCAAACAAATCATGCGCACACGACTTGATGTGAGTGGCATCAGGTATGATATATCTTTCAGCGAACTGTTGCATAAAATCGAAGACCTGCATTACAGCAGGATCCCGGTTTATAAAGATGACCTTGATGAAATTGCCGGCATCCTGAATACAAAAGACCTGTTGCCTTACATACAGGAAGCAGATGATTTTGACTGGCATCAACTGTTGAGGCCTGTAACTTTTGTACACCAGCATAAACTGATTGATGACCTTTTGCATGAGTTCCAGGCAAAACGTATCCACTTTGCTGTAGTAGTAGATGAATTCGGTGGCACCAGTGGCATTGTTACTTTGGAAGATATCATGGAAGAAGTAATCGGCGAGATCAATGATGAGTTTGATGATGATGATACTGATTTCAAAAAAATAGATGAGAACAATTTTATTTTTGGAGGCAGCATTATGATCAATGATGTGTGCAGGCTGATGCAGTTGCCCGCTGATACTTTTGATCCGGTAAAAGGTGAGAGTGATTCATTAGCCGGTTTGGTACTTGAAATTGCAGGCGAGATGCCACAACAAAACCAGGTGGTTACCAGCGGCGATTTTGAATTTGTTGTTTTGGAAATGCAGAAAAACAGGCTGCAGAAAATTAAAATCACTATTAAGCCGCGAAATGATTAATCAAAAAGGTAGTAGCAGGAAAATAAAAACTTCAACAAGGCATCAATTGTTTTTTTTAAACAGGTTAGCAATATGTTTTTTATTGATAGCCTGCAGTTGCAATTCTTCATATACACCAAAACCTTCAGGCTATTTTAAAATTGATTTTCCAAAAAAGAGTTACCAGTCTTTTAATGAACCAGGTTATCCTTATTCATTTGAATATCCAACTTATGCAAGAGTGGTAAAGGACAGTACTTTTTTTGATAGCGCAGCAGAAAACCCCTGGTGGATTAATGTGGAATTCCCACAGTTTTCAGCCCGTATTTTTTTGAGTTATAAAATAATCGGGCAGAAATATAAACTTGATAAATTGCTGAATGATGCTTTTGACCTCACCAATAAACATACAGTGAAAGCAAATTTTATTGATGATTCATTGATGAATGTTTCACCAAATGTGCATGGTATGTATTTTCATGTGGAAGGAAATGTGGCTACAGCCAGCCAGTTTTTTCTTACTGATTCAACCAAAAATTTCATTCGCGGTGCATTGTATTTTTATGCTACACCCAATGAAGATTCATTACGCCCGGTCAACAATTTTTTAGAGCAGGACATGAAACATATCATTTCTACATTCAGGTGGAAATAAATCAAACACATTCTGACCTATTCAAGTTAATAACATAGCCTTTTTGAACATTTAGTTTTTACATTTGTTGTATGATAGCGATAGATAATAAATTAATCAGTGATAAAATTATTGAAGCACAGTTTGTATGCGATTTATCAAAATGTAAAGGTGGTTGTTGTGATGATGGCGATGCCGGAGCGCCATTACAATTAGATGAACTGGATGAACTGATTCAAAACTATGAAGCCATAAAACCTTATTTGACTGAAGCCGGTATAAAAGAAATAGAACAGCAGGGAAAATATTTATATAATGCAGATTTCGGTTGGGTAACACCCACCATCAAAGGTGCCATGTGTGCTTATGGTTTCAGGGATGAAAAAGGAATCATAAAATGCGGTATTGAAAAAGCATATAACGAAGGAAAGGTTACCTGGAAAAAACCGATAAGTTGTCATCTATTCCCGATACGTATCAGCAAGAGCCAGGAAGATCCGGACCTTGAATACCTCAACTACGAACCCCGTCCTGACTTATGCAAAGCTGCCTGTAAATTAGGCAAGCAGTTGAAAGTACCTGTCTATGTTTTTTTAAAAGAATCCATCATCCGCAAATACGGTGAAGAGTTTTATGAAACATTGGAAGCAGCAGCAAAATATGCTGAAGCGAAGTGAGGAAAAGGAAAAGTGTATAAGAAAAAAATCAGGGTAAATAATATGAGTGCATTCTTTTAAAACTATTGGATAATTTTTTGGGGAATACCAGTTTTTTATGGAACAAGAGTACCTATTAAAAACCTGTTCGACTTCCTGGAAACAGGTGAAAGCATCGAAACATTTCTCGAAGACTTTGATGGGGTTGAGAAGTACCAGGTTATAAAAGTTCTTGAAATGTCACAAAAGTTAATCGAAACCTCAACAAATATTCTCAATGAAAATTTTGCCTGATAAATGTGTAAGCAAGCGCATAAAAAAACACCTGGATGAATTTGAAGTTTGCACTGTTAGTGAAAAGGTGCAATGAAATGATAAACTTTGGATTTCCAACATTAAAACAAGCCGGTTTACAACATTATCATAACCATAGTTCAATTGATAAATGCCTATCTTTGGCAGGCTATAATTCTATAAAATGACAACAATCAAAATAAACGTAAACAAGCAAATGGATGGATACTCATTTAGTATCACACCAACCATTCGGGAGTTTATTAAAAAGCTTTTTCCAAATGCACATCCGGCAAACAATATTTTTGTTGGATATGATACTAAAAGCGATTTTGATTTATATGCCGGTAGGCTTGAAAACTATATCTACCCTGCTTTATTGGGGGTTGATAATAACAGCGACCTGGATAAGTTAGGCGAAATCACCTTTATTGATACCCATACTGGAAATATTTTACATACTGTTACCCCTCGTGACGAAAAAGTTTAATCAATATTTAGGTAAAGCAGGGCAACTCAAAATTATGTCTGAATTTTTATTGCTGGGTTGGAATGTTGCTATCCCTGAGGTTGATATAGGCGATGACATTTTTGTTGTTCAGGATGACAATGGAACATTGAGAAGGATACAGGTTAAAACTTCTAATTCAACATTACGAAGCGATAGTTACAGTGGTCAATTCAACATATCTGTTAAAAACTTACTCAACATCACAAATATTTTAGTTCACTATGTTTTCCTGGTAAGATATAATGACGAATGGATTAATCCTGTAATTATCAGGCAGGATTATTTACTTGACCATTTTCAAAATAATCATGTAGGTTCAGAAGCAAAAGGGAACATAACGTTTTACTTTTCTTATTCAAATGGAAAAGTAGAATGCTCCGGACAGGATTTTACTAAATATATCAAAGATTTTTCCGACTTCCCGCAAATTGAACATTAGTAAGATACCTCAGGCGAATTGCACTTAAGAAATCATACTCGTTGACATTAAACGTATATGCAATTCAATATCAACTTTTCAAAAAATTGTTTTAGCAAATGGGATTGCTTATTTTAGCTTAAAATATAAATCCTGTAGAACCAATATAGAATATTTGAACCCTATAATTTGATATCATGAAAAATAAAACAACTGCTGCAATTTTAGCTTTTTTTCTTGGCGGCCTCGGTGTTCATCGTTTTTATTTAGGTCAAGCCGGTTTAGGGCTTATATACCTGATTTTTTGTTGGACATTAATCCCTTCATTAATTGCTTTTATTGATTTCATAGTCTTTCTAACAATGGATGAAAACATATTTAATGAAAAATACAATTCATCAATCAGACCAAATGGAATGACGAATATTAGTGCAATGGATGAATTAGAAAAATATCATGCCCTTAAAGAAAAGGGAATAATTTCTGAAGAAGAATTCAACAAACAGAAATCCAGAATTTTAAAACATTAACTCTTAAAATTAATTTTATGTCAAGTCCGGGAATTGCAGAATGGTTTATACTTTTTATCTATTATGGTATCCCAATCATCTTAATCATTTTACTAATAAAATATTTATTAAAGAAAAGCACGCATAATGCTCCTTCAGGGATTTCTATTGCTGACGAATTGAATAAGCTAAATTCATTAAAAGAAAAGGGTATTATTACACAAGAAGAATTTGAAAAAAAGAAAAAGGAACTCCTTCAAAAATAGTTTTAAAAATTAATTTGAAACGGTTTCAACATCCCCATAAACGTTATAAAAAATATTGAACTGGTTAAATTGTGCTTACTACTTTTCAAGACAGCACAAAAAACTAAAACCCAATCATCAGATATTCATTCGTATAACTCACATATTGAATGCATTGAAGTTTAACCAATCTGTATTTGCGAAGGCTTATATTCTCAAAACCCTTTAAAATTAAGTTTCGATATATTGAGTGATGAAATATTATTTTGATAAACCGTGTGGTGTAAATTAGCTAATGAAATATTCTTATTACAAGGCAATAAATAAAGCCCAAATTTATGTTTGACATCATCGGAGACATTCACGGCCATGCTGATAAACTGGAAGCGCTACTCCTGAAATTAGGTTATACAAAAAAGAATGGTATCTATTCCCACAATGACAGGAAGACTTTGTTTGTTGGTGATTATATTGACAGAGGGCCAAACATCAGGGAGGCTCTTGAAATAGTAAAAGCAATGGTTGACAGTAATAACGCAATCGCATTAATGGGCAACCATGAATACAATGCGTTGTGTTTTCATTTCCAGGAAACAGAAGGCGGCCACCTCAGGAAACACCTGATTAAAAATATTATTCAACATTATGAAACCCTCCGGCAATTTCAAAACCGGCAGAAAGAATATGAAGATTATTTAGATTGGTTTAAAACTTTACCGCTATATTTTGAAACAGATACATTCAGGGTTGTGCATGCATGCTGGGGCTATAATTATATTCATTACCTGAGACAAACATTAATCAATGACCGGCTGAATGATGATTTAATTTATCAATCAGTAAAAAAAGGAACAGCATTGAATGATGCTGTTGACCAGACATTAAAAGGCAAAGAAATTGAAATGCCGCCTGGGCTTTTCTTTTTTGATAAAGACGGAACCAGGAGAACAAACATCAGGATAAAATGGTGGGAAGACCCTGCTGAGATGACATACAAATCAATAAGTGTTGAAACGATTGAAAGTTTGCCAGGCCTGCCTATTGATATGAATGAACAAATTTCAAATGAATATTATCAAAGCGATGATAAAATAGTTTTTTTCGGGCACTACTGGCGCAAAGGTGAACCTGTATTTTACAGGAATAATATTTGTTGCCTGGATTACAGTGTTGCAAAAGGCGGGCTTCTTGTAGCTTACCGCTTTAATGGAGAAAACAAATTAGATAGCAACAACCTTGTTTATGTTTGAAAAGAATAGTCAACATTTAAAACTGCATGTGTAATACATTTGTAAAACACAAATCAAAATAAAACATAGCACAACTGATTAATAAATGAAATTAAACTCATCATTGAATTAACGGATGAGCATAGAAAAACAGGATTGATATCATGACCAATAACGCAGCCACATTTAAAGCAAAGAGTACCATCAAGGCTTCAGACATGGAGCATCGCAGGAAAATTAATTTCAACATAAAGAAATACAACGATGCAGTGCCAAAAGGCAAAGCTCAGTTTGAAAATATCATGGCAGTGCGTGAACATGCAAAGAATACAAAATGGAATGCTATAGAACATCTTGATGTGATGCTTGAAAGATTTGAAAAAAATATTACAGCACGTGGCGCTAAAGTGATTTGGGCAGAGACAACACAGGAAGCGCTTGATGCAATCGGGAAAATATGTAAGGCAAAAAACTGTAAAACGATTGTGAAGAGCAAGAGTATGGTAACTGAAGAAATACACCTGAATAATTATCTCGAAAAGCAGGGCATTGAAAGTTTTGAAACAGATTTAGGAGAATACATTCAACAATTGGATGGTGAACCACCTTATCATATTGTAACTCCCGCCATGCATAAAAGCAAAGAAGATATTGCCAAACTTTTTTCAGAAAAACTGGGTGTGCCGGAAGGGTTATCACCACAACAACTGACGCAGGTGGCAAGAGAAAAATTGCGCAAAAAATATGTGGAAGCAGAAGTAGGTGTTACGGGAGCAAATTTTTTAATTGCTGATACAGGTTCAATTTCAGTTACTGAGAATGAAGGCAATGGCAGGTTGAGCGCATCATTTCCCAAAACACATATTGTAGTTGCAGGCATAGAAAAAATAATTCCTTCACTAACCGACCTTAGTTTGTTTTTGCCTTTGCTTTCTACCTTTGGTACAGGGCAGCAATTAACTGTTTACAACACGATTATTTCAGGGCCTAAACAACCTTATGAAACAGATGGCCCTGAAGAAATGTATGTGATATTATTAGACAATGGAAGGACCAATATCCTGGCTGATACAAAAGTGCGGGAAGCATTGTACTGCATCCGTTGCGGCGCTTGTTTAAATGCTTGTCCTGTTTATAAAAATATCGGTGGACACAGTTATGATACTACTTACAGTGGCCCTATCGGAAGCATCATTACACCACATTTAAAAAACATGAAGTCATGGAACCATTTAAGTTATGCTTCATCATTATGCGGCAACTGTACCGAAGTATGCCCTGTAAGAATTAACCTTCATGTATTGCTGCTGGAAAACAGGTATGAGTCCGTTGCAGAAGGCGACAGTGCAGTTGCAGAACGCGTAGCCTGGAAAATGTGGAAGGCAGCAAGCTTAAGCCGACGGATGATGAATATGGCTAATGGGAAAATGAAAAATAAAGTTGTCAACAGCATGTTTAAAGGATGGACGAAACACAGGTCCAGCCTGGATTTCAGCCCGAAGACATTCAACCAGATGTGGCAGGAAACGAAGTAAAATAAAATTGGTTTCAGAAGACCGTTAATAATTTTAAAGACATACCTATTATGCCATATTGGAATTGATGTGCCATGTAACCATTAATTATAAAATATTTTTGCAGTTTGCTGTGATATTTCATATTTCCCCGCGAATAATTATACTATTCAGGTTTCGCATTAAGATTGAAAAAACATTAAGCTGTTGGTTGTACGTCTTATAATTCATTTATAAGCGCTAAATAAGGGAATCAGATCATGTTCATTAACATCTGAATCAATGAGATACTAACCGTGTCACTTTATTTTTTATTTATAGCTGAATTATCCTTTTGCGAAACTTGTGTTTTATTATTATGTATTATTAACGGATGCAAACTGATAAAGAGGAATTTTTACAACTGATAGAAGAAAATAAAGGGATTATTTTCAAAATATGCAATTCTTATTGCCAGGATAAAAGCGAACGGGAAGACCTTGGCCAGGAAATTGTTTACCAACTCTGGAAATCCAGGAAAAATTTTGATGCCAATCATAAATTTTCCACTTGGATGTATCGGGTTGCACTGAATACAGCTATCTCATTTTACAGGAAAGAAAAAAATGCAAAAGCAAATATCTCTTTCATTGAGAATATTGGAGATATAAAAGATGAAAACACATCTAACTCTATAGAAGTAAAAATAAACATGCTACAACAGTTTATTCATGAATTGAATGAATTGGACAAATCATTGATGATATTATACCTGGAAGAAAAAAGCTATGCAGAAATCGCCGATATACTGGGTATTACTGAAACCAATGTTGCAACTAAAATCAACCGCATCAAAATAAAACTAAAACAACGATTTATAACTTCAAACATTGATTAAAATGGAAGATCTCGAATTAAAAAATATCTGGAAAGAGTATGACAGGAAAATAGAAGAAGCCAGGATACTGAACCTTCAATCATGGGTTCTGAACCTGAAGGCTTTTGAATTTCTACAGATGTCAAAAGCCAAATCAAAATTGAATGATTTAAGTGTTTTAAAAAAGTGGATGATTTTGGCAGGTGTAATATGGGTTGCATTTCTTTTATTCCTGATTTCTCAATCACTTTCTTTTTCAAATATTTTCTTTTTGATTTCCCTATCAGCCATTGTTGTTTTCAATATTATTGCAATAGCGGTTTATATCCATCATGTATTGCTCATTCGAAAAATTGATAACAGTGAGAATATTGTGGACACACAGGAAAACATAGCGAAGCTACAGGCATCCACTCTACAAATAGTCCGCATCCTTTTTTTGCAGTCGCCTTTTTATACAACTTTTTTCTGGAGCCAGCAGATGATTACTGAAAACTGGAGCGCATTTTTTCTCATATCACTTCCTGTAACATTAGCTTTTACTTTCCTTTCTATTTGGCTGTATAAAAACATTCAAATAAAAAATGCAAATAAAAAATGGTTTAAAATTCTTTTCAGAAGCAGGGAATGGACTTCAGTAATAAAAGCAAGTCAATTCGTGGATGAAATTGAAAAATTTAAGAATGAATTTCTGTGATTGATCTTCTTAACCGGTTTCTATTAGAATAAAAAAAAACGTTTATTAAAATATGGCTTGCGGTCTTTGTATTATCCCGCCACCTATCACATCATCACCTTCATAAAATACTGCGCTCTGCCCGGGCGCAACACCTTTTACATTGTCGTAAAAATGTACACTGACACCGTTTTCATTATTATATAACCTGCTCAATGCACCCTTATCTTTATAACGGATTTTTGTAAGCGTTTCCATCCCGTCTTCTACCCCATCATACTTCAGCCAGTTGATTTTTGCCACTTTCATTTCTGTCTGCCTCAAATCTTCTTCATCACCTAACACTACCGTATTGGTGTCGGGCTCAATAGCAGTTACATACACCGGCCTGCCTAATGCAATTTCCAATCCCTTGCGTTGCCCGACTGTATAAAAAGGATAACCCCTGTGCCTGCCCAACTTCAAACCATTCTTATCAACAAACCATCCGCCGTTTACTTTTTCTTCCAAACCTTCAACTCGGTGTTTTAAAAATTCACGGTAATCATTATCAGGTACAAAACATATTTCATAACTCTCACTCTTCTTTGCCAGTTCAGGATAACCAAAATCATTTGCCATCTGCCTGATTTCAGTTTTATGGTATTTACCCAATGGCAGCATTGTGCGTTTCAACAAATCCTGTTGCAAACCCCACAATACATAACTCTGGTCTTTCAACTCATCTTTTCCTTTACTCACATAATACCTTCCGTTGCTATGCTGATGGATATTGGCATAATGTCCGGTAGCGATAAACTCACAACCCAGCGCATCTGCCCTTTTCAATAATGCACGCCATTTGATATGTGTGTTACACATTACGCAAGGATTAGGTGTTCGGCCTGCGAGGTATTCTTCAACAAAATTCTCGATAACAAAATCACCAAACTCTTCTCGTATATCTAAAATAAAATGTGGGAAACCATGGTCAACTGCTGCTGCCCTTGCATCATTAAAACTATCGAGGTTGCAACAGCCTGTTTCCTTGCTGCTGCTGCCACTGCTCGCATAATCCCAGGTCTTCATCGTGATGCCCACTACTTCATATCCTTCTTCATGCAGCATCAAAGCTGTTACGGTACTGTCAATGCCACCGCTCATCGCCACTAAAACTTTACCTTTCATATCAACCCCCGGAATGGAAATTTTATTTTTTAAAACTGCAAATATACAAAAGCATTTTCCAGCCTCCTGTTTTTGCCTTTTCGCCCGGGAGAATTTAAGACAGTACCAACATTTGAGAACAATACTTCATCCAGAATTTTTTTCAAACAAACCTGCTTTCACTTATATCATCCTGTTTAGAATTGTGTGATACAAACTATTTCATCAAAACATCTTCACTCCTTCGTCTTGGTATCAATCAAAATAGTTACAGGCCCATCATTTAATAAATTCACTTTCATATCAGCCCCGAAAATGCCTGTTTGAATTTTTTTTCCAAGGTCTGTTTCAAGTTGTGCAATCATTTGTTCATACAAGGGAATAGCAATCTCCGGTTTACTGGCTCGGATATATGATGGCCTGTTTCCTTTTTTTGTTGCAGCATGCAATGTAAACTGGCTCACCAGTAATATATCCCCTGCCTTGTCTTTCACACTTACATTCATCACTCCATTTTCATCATCAAAAATCCTGAGGTTGATAATCTTGTTGCTCAGCCATTCAATATCTTCTTTGTTGTCTGCATCTTCAATACCGAGAAAAACCAGGAGCCCGTTTTGTATTGCACCGACAATTTTTTTATCCACTGTAACAGAAGATTCAGAAACCCTTTGTATTACTGCTCTCATGTAGTTTATTTTTGCTGCGCAATAAAAATATTATGAATCCCGACATCAGCAGCGAAATAATTTTTCAGACAGCAAGAAGTGGTGGCAAGGGTGGCCAGAACGTAAACAAAGTGGAAACTATGGTGGAAGGCCGGTGGCATGTAAATGATTCTCCATTATTCACCGATGCACAGAAAACAATCATCAGTGAAAAACTTTCCAACCGTATTACTGCTGAAGGTTTTTTATTGGTGAAATCACAAACTGAAAGGACACAATTGGGTAATAAAGCTGCCGTAATAAAAAAGATGAATGATTTGGTGAATAAAGCGCTTCATCCAAAAAAAATCAGGGTGCCTACCAAACTTCCCAAAGCCGTGAAAGAAAAAAACCTTCAAAACAAAAAACAAAAATCTTTGTTGAAAGAAAGCAGGAAAAAAATCAGGCATAATGAACTATAGAAACACCTTTAACGTTTCAACAATAACATAACAATACGAACAACATTGCAATCATTATTTTTACAAAAATTTTTTTAGTTGAGCAGTATCAAAAAACTGGCTGGAGAAACAGTCTGGTATGGCATCAGTAGTATAGCAGCAAGATTTATCAATTACCTGCTCACTCCTTACCTCACATATCTGACACTAATTTCAACAGAAAACTATGGTCAAATGGGCGCCATATATGCAGCCATTCCCATGTTCAATATTATTTTTACCTATGGCATGGAAACGACTTATTTCCGTTTCATGCGTAAAGACCTTAATAATGATGAAGTCAACAATACAGCAACCATCAGTTTAATTATCTCCAGTATTTTATTAAGTAGTTTATTATGGCTCAACCAGGCATGGCTTGCAAAAATTGCAACGCTGCAGGAGTTCCCTATTCTCATTCAACTCAGCATAATTATAATCGGCCTTGATGCTTTATCCACCATACCTTTTGCAAGGCTCCGGTATGAAGGCAGGCCACGGTTGTTTGCATTTATAAAAATTGCCAACATCCTCATCAATATCGGATTCACTGTTTTTTTTCTGAGCTATTGTCCTGAAAAAGCAAAAGCAGAACCACATAGCTGGGCTGTTGTAATTTATCGCCCTGACATCAATCCTATCGCTTATGTTTTATTAGCCAATGCCATCGCATCATTTTTCACATTGGTAATGCTCAGCAAATGGGCCTTGCCAAAAAAATGGAAATTCAATCTGAAACTGTGGTATTCAATGATGGCTTATTCATTACCCATGTTGGTAGCAGGCCTTGGCGGTATGGTCAACGAAACTTTCGACAGGTTGATGCTCGGATGGTGGTTGCCCAACGAACATGGTTTTGCTGATGAACAACGTGGCATCTATAACGCCTGTTATAAACTCTCAATACTAATCACATTATTCATACAGGCATTCAGGATGGGCGCAGAACCATTTTTCTTTAAGCAGGCAGAAGCAGGCAACCCGCAAAAAACTTATGCCCGTGTAACAAAATTTTTTGTCATCACAGTATCCATCATGTTTTTGGTAGTGGTTTTATTTTTACCCATCTGGCAACATTTTATCGCACCCAAATATTGGTCGGGTTTAAAAGTTGTGCCCATACTATTGCTTGCCAATATGTGCCTCGGCATTTATTATAACCTCAGCATCTGGTACAAGGTTATCAACCGCACAATTGACGGCGCAAAAATCACTTTAATAGGTACGGCCATCACCTTCATCATAAATTATTTATTCATCCCCCGATACAGTTATTTAGCATCTGCATGGGCTACATTTTTTTGTTATTGCAGCATGATGGTGATAAGTTATTTATGGGGGCAAAAAAAATACTACGTGCCTTATGCCTGGAAAAAACTTCTGGCATATATCGCCATATCATTGCTCATTTATTTTATTCACAAAGGCATCACTTCACTCTACGACAATCTTTATTTCAGTTTAATATTAGGTGCCGTCTTTATTATTGGGTTTATGATTTTCATTTTAAAAATTGAGAAAAAAGAATTTGCGCAGATGCCATACATTGGAGCATTGGTCAATAAATATTTATGATGTAATTTTTATGTTACCGGCAAAATGTTTTCATGGCATCCCGGTTGTGTCACTCCCTTGTACAATATATTTTCATGGCAGCTATGGTTTCATATTCCATCAGCATGCACAATTAGTAAGTCTTTGAAATTTTGAGTTACAAAAATTATCTACCCATAATTTTTTTCACTTTTTGCATCACATAAAAAATAAAATGCCATTTCAAAGAATCCCTTTATTCATAAACATGTTATCACTATAAACAAACCGCAACAACTATTTTTCATTCAACAATATTTTCACCTTTCAAACCTGCTCCAGTTTACGACTTCTTTACCTTCTTATAAATTATCCTGATTTTTTCAATGCCGCCTTTATAATTTCGCAGCATGATAGATTTCAGGAGCGATACAGTAACCAGGCCAACTGCACCCATGCTCGATGCCATGTTTCATGCAGCTGTAGGCGATGATGTTTTTGGCGAAGACCCATCCATCAATGCATTGGAAGAAAAAGTAGCAGGAATGTTTGGAATGGAGGCAGCTATATTTTGCCCCAGTGGCACCATGACCAACCAGGTTGCCATCAAATGCCACACACAACCGGGTGATGAAATTATCTGCGACAGGCTTTCACATATTTATCAGTATGAAGGTGGTGGCATCGGTTTTAATTCTGGTTGTTCAGTTCATTTAATTGATGGTGATTATGGCCGCATCACTGCAAGCCAGGTGGTAGCTTCAATCAACAATAAAAATGATTTTCATAAAGCATATTCAAAATTAGTTTCACTTGAAAATACTGCAAACCGTGGTGGCGGAAGTTGTTACAATTTTGCAGATATTCTTGAAATAAAAAAAGTCTGCGATGCTAATGACCTTTTGTTACATCTTGATGGCGCCAGGTTATTCAATGCATTGGTTGCAAAAAATGAAACACCCCAACAATATGGCAAAGTATTCAACAGCATTTCTGTATGTATGAGCAAAGGTTTGGGCGCACCTGTTGGTAGTTTGCTAATTGGTTCAAAAAATTTTATTGCAAAAGCAAGACGCACCAGGAAAGTTTTTGGTGGCGGCATGCGCCAGGCTGGCTATCTCGCAGCAGCATGTATTTATGCATTGGACAACCATGTTCAAAGATTGAATGAAGACCATGCACATGCCCAACAAATCACTGATGCATTAAAGAGAAAAGATTTTGTTGGTGAAATTTTTCCGGTGGAAACCAACATCATCATCTTCGAAGTAAAAGGCAGGTTGACTGCTGCTGAACTGGCAGCACAATTGAAAAAAAATAATATCGGCGTTATTGCCATTTCAAAAACACAGGTAAGAATGGTTACCCATCTCGATGTATCTGCATCAATGATAAATGAGACTATCCAAGTGCTGAATGATTTGTAATTTTGCAACAATTCTATTAACAACTTTTAAATAAACAGAATGTTACCGAAGATAAATCCGACGAATACACAGGCCTGGCTGCTTCTGAAAAAACACCAAAATGACGAGATGGGTAATATCACCATGAAGCGTTTGTTCAATGAAGATGCTGACAGGTTTAAAAAATTTTCCATCACATTTGGCGACATACTTTTCGACTATTCAAAAAATATCATCACACAAAAAACTATGCACCTGTTATTGCAACTGGCAGATGATTGTAAAGTGAAAGAAGCAATTGAAAAAATGTTCAGTGGTGATAAAATCAATGAAACAGAAAACCGTTCCGTATTACATACAGCGTTGAGGAATTTCAGTGGTGAACCAGTTCTCAGCGATGGTAAAGATGTAATGCCCGATGTGCAGCGTGTATTGAACCAGATGAAAACATTCTGTAACAAAATCCACAGTGGTGAATGGAAAGGTTATTCAGGTAAAAAAATAAAATACATTGTCAACATCGGTATCGGTGGCAGTGACCTTGGCCCGGTGATGGTTACAGAAGCATTGAAACCTTATTGGGTGGATGGAATAGAAGCGCATTTTGTGAGTAATGTTGACGGCACACATATAGTAGAGACATTAAAAAAAGTAACTCCAGAAGAAACTTTGTTTTTGATTGCATCAAAGACATTCACTACGCAGGAGACAATGACTAATGCACACACTGCACGTGACTGGTTTTTAAATGCAGCCAAAGATGAATCAGCAGTAGCCAAACATTTTGCAGCACTCAGCACCAATGAAAAAGAAGTAAAAAAATTCGGTATTGACACTGCTAACATGTTTGAGTTCTGGGATTGGGTTGGTGGCCGTTACTCTTTGTGGAGCGCTATCGGTTTATCAATTGCATTAACGATAGGCTACGACAATTTTGAACAGTTATTAAAAGGCGGTTATGAAACTGATGTTCATTTTAAAACAACTGCATTCGATAAAAACATTCCAGTACTGATGGCTTTAATCGGTATTTGGTATGTTAGTTTTTTCAAAGCACAAACAGAAGCCATACTTCCTTATGACCAATACATGCACCGATTCCCTGCTTATTTCCAGCAAGGCAATATGGAAAGCAATGGAAAATATGTTGACAGGAATGGCAGTGAAACCAATTATGCAACAGGGCCGGTAATCTGGGGCGAACCCGGCACTAACGGGCAACATGCTTTTTACCAGTTGATACACCAGGGCACATTATTAATCCCCTGCGATTTCATCGCTCCTGCCATTACACACAACCCGATTGGCGACCATCATGTAAAATTGCTGAGCAACTTTTTTGCACAGACAGAAGCATTGATGAAAGGAAAAGATGAAGCAGAAGTAAAAGCTGAACTTCTGAAAGATGGTAAAACTCCTGAAGCAATCAAGAAGTTGGTTCCTTTTAAAGTTTTCAAAGGCAATAAACCTACCAATTCATTTTTAGTAAAAGAAATCACACCAAGAACTTTAGGAAATCTAATTGCATTGTATGAACATAAAATTTTTGTACAAGGCATTATCTGGAATATTTTCAGCTTTGACCAATGGGGTGTTGAGTTGGGTAAACAACTTGCATCAAAAGTATTGCCCGAACTGGAAAATAATGAAACCATTACTGCACATGATTCATCCACCAATGGATTAATCAATGCATGGAAAGCAATGAAATAATTTTTCAGGTTTTATTTTGAGAGAATTTTCAAAAGGATAATGATGTTTAAATCACATCATCTGAAAATTTGTTTTCCCTGTATTTTCTTTAATCATATTTAACGCATCCTAAAGATTTTTAGCTTCATTTTTGCTATTAGCACAAACATAAAATGAGCCTTGCATTACCAGGAGATTTTACATCAGCACAAAAGAAATTTAAAAGTAAATCTCCGGATAATGAAACCAGGCAAATGACAATTATAAAACACACACATGAAAAAATTAATCTTATTCATTGCAGTCTTTGCTTTATGCAACACTGCTTTTTGCCAGAATGATGAAACAGCTAACGTATTGGCATTGGAGCGGAACATTGCTGATGCATTTACCAAACACAATGCACCGGCTATCATTGCAACATTCAGTGATGATGCCACCATCATATTAGCAAACGGCGAAATGGTAGGCAAACAACAGCTCTTGCAATATTTACCCAACATCACAAGTGTTGTCCTTTCCAATATGAAAGTTGTATTGAAAGGAGCAATTGCTATCGTTACAGGCATCCAGGTGGAAAATGGGAAAAATGATGCAGGTGTTTATTCCAACAAATACCGCTTTATGGATGTGCTTGAAAAATCAAAAGGCCAATGGAAAATCATTGCCAGCCAGGCAAGTGTAATGGAACAGCAATAATTTACTCATCACAATATTTTTCAAAAAAACGAAGTAATGATACTTCGTTTTTTTTGAATGATTGATGAATCATTCTTCGACAAAAATGTTTTCTGTATTTTTTTCCAAATCAGAAACTTAATATCACGCAACTGTAATAATAAATTAATCTTTTGAAACAATCTCAAAATTTCTTGTTTCAGAATTTCCATTTTCATCCACTACAGTTAAGATATGTTTTCCCGGTGCAGGGTTCACCGCCACCTGGTGAATGTTTTCTGTTTCACCAATATAAACATCATCAATGCTCCAGAATAATTTCACACTGTTATCCCTTGCCTGCACAGTAAAGATTGTTCTTCCTTTTTCACCTGAAATTTCTTTGGGTATTGAGATTTCTGCACCGTCCCGCGGATAAACAATTTCAAAAGGTGATTGAGTATTGAAACTACATCCGGCCATAAATGGTGGCAATGTTTTATAATCTGTATGGCGTTGTTTATAATAAAATTCCATTGTTGGTGGCAATACAAACCAGGAGCGGTGCAACATTTCAGAAGGAGATACACAATTACTGTTGACCCTGTATGTGCCTGTTTTATCCAAATGAATTATTTTATGATAAGGGCAAACCGGCGCTTGTAATGCACGTGCCGGTACAAGCACTGTATCTACATCAGTACAATTATCACCTGCTTTAAAACCAGATTGATGACAAACAGGTAAATACATGAAATCATATTGCGGTGGTGAAAACCATTTTGATGTTGGCAACACCCTGAAAATATCAAACATTATTGGCGCTGCTGTTTGTATCCCTGTCAGGTCCGGCCTCCCCTCTCCTGTTGCATTGCCCACCCAAACTATCACACAATATTTTGATGTGAAACCAACAGCCCATCCATCCCTGAAACCAAAGCTGGTACCGGTTTTCCACGCAATCCGTTGTGCTGATTGAAATAAATTCCACAAGCCTTCTTCACCTGGCCGCATCACTTCATTCATTGCATTAAATGTTAACCACATTGATGTGTAATCAAAAAGTTTTGATTGCGGTTTTGTTGGATGCTGTTTAAAGAAACTTTCATCATTATACTTTGGCATAAACCAATCATCGTTGTTCCATTCACCATTATTTTTTTCCTGGTGCAAATACATTCTTGCCATACTTGCATACACGCCACACAATTCATACGGTGATATTTCACAACCCCCAAGTATCAGGCTCATGCCATAAAAATCTGCAGGGTGATTAATTGTGGTGAAACCACATTGCTGCAACACATTATAAAAACGCTGATAACGGTATTGCTGCAGCATCTTCACTGCAGGAATATTTAAGCTTCTTGCCAATGCACGGTTTGCAGGCACAGCGCCATCATAACCAAGGTCAAAATTTTCCGGCGCATACCCATTAATTTGAGTGGGGATATCAGGCACTAATTGCTTAGGCAACATGCTGCCTTCACTCAGCAATGAACAATATAATAATGGTTTTAATGTGCTGCCCGGGCTACGCTTACTTGCCAGCACATCCACATGGCTTTCGATAGTTGAATCCTGCGGTTCATACACATTGCCTGCATAAGATAAAATATTTCCTGTTTCCACATCCACCACCATTGCAGCAGCATTATGAATTTGGTTAGCTTCCAGTTGCTCATGATGGTGCAATAAAATTTCATTAACCTGTTCCTGCAAATCAATATGAAGTGTTGTGCGGATTCCCGTAGTGATATTTTCGTTACGTGTTTTTGCTGCAGTCACATCTTTTTTAAAACGCTCTAATAAATGCGGAGTCAGTTGTGGTAATGGTTTGGGCACACCTGGTAATGGTTCAAGTTTTGATAACTGCGCAGTAGATGCATCAATAATTTTTTCAGCAACAAGTTTATCCAGCAACAAATTTCTCTTGCGCATTAATTCCTGCTGATTTTTTCCTGGCCTCACCAATGATGGTGCGTTGGGTAAAACAGTCAGTGCTGCCATTTCTCCCCAACTCAATTCATCTGCGTTTCTTCCATAATAACGCCATGCAGCAGCATCAAGCCCGACAACATTACCACCAAAAGGTGCACTGCTTGCATACAATGCGAGAATGGTATTTTTCCTGTTGGCAAATTCGAGTCTAACTGCTTCAATGCTTTCAATAAGTTTATTAAAAATATTCCTGCTCTTCGCTCCGCGGCTCATACGTATTACCTGCATTGTAATTGTACTGCCACCGCTGACAACAGATTTTGTTTTGATGTTCTGAACAACGGCACGCATTATTGCGATAGGGTCAATACCCGGGTGATAAAAAAAACGTTTGTCTTCAAACGTTGTAATGCATTGTACAAATTTAAAAGGCACCGAATCATCGTAAGGGAAACGCCATTGACCGTCATCAGCAATGGATGCACTTAAAAGATTGCCATCTTTATCTTCCACTACGTAACTGGTAGGTGTATCAAATAATTTTGAAGGCAGGCAAAACCAAAACCATACAAATAAGATCAACGCAACACCAATGGATATTTTTTTGGTTAATGAAAGTGAATGAAAATATTTTTTTATGCGATGCACGATATGTACGAAAATATAAAAAAAATCCCCCCGAGTAACCGGGGGGACAACTTAGGTACGGAGGCTTCCACAGAAGTAATATTATTCGTTAAACATAGATTCTGTTTCGTCCTTCATATTATTGAATTTATTCTTGGCATTATTTACAATTTCATTCGCTTTTGCTTTTACTGTCCTGTATCTGGCAGCTACATCTTCTGCTAAATCTTCGCAATTATCTTTTATTCCCTGTGCTTTTTTTGAAATTTTTTTCCGTGTTTCTTCACCGCTTGCCGGAGCAAACAATACACCTAAAATAACTCCGATAGCCACACCGTTTAAAAAAGTCTTCAATTGCATATTCAAAATATTTGTAACAAACTGTTGAAACAAATTTATTTATTTTTTTTTAAAAAATCACCAACAGTTGGCGGAGTATGTCAAATATTTTACAAAAGAATTAGTGTAGATATCAATACTCATTAAATTACCATCTTACACAGGTATTCATTGTAGAAAATAAAACACAACACAATTATTTACAGTATTCAAAAATAAGTCAGTGGGAATTTACAGCATTCTTTGAAAACCTTGCTTTAACTGCTGCAATATTTTTAGCTGTAATCTTTGATGTTTTTTGAAGCACACTGATAAAATAATTTATCTCAGTTTCATTGGCTGGGCAACCAACATTGCTACCTTCAGTATCGGCGCTTTCACCAGGCTTTCTCAATTGAGAGTCTGCCAGCAAATTTCCATCTTTATCAAAAATAAACCAGGCAGGTATCCCCTGGTCTGCTGCATGATGCGCTGCTAAAAATTCTTTTGCACCGGGCGTATTCAGCGATGCCTTATCATCAGTTTCAAAAACAGTGAGGTGTGTGAACACATAGTTATCATGAAAATATTTTTTGCAGGAAGCATCGTTGATACTACTGTCCATTTTCCTGCACCAAACACACCACGATGCATGAAAAATTATAAATACATTTTTATGTTGTCTGCCAGCTTCAGCACAGCTTTGTTTAATAATTTCGTTAGTTGTCAATTGTTGTGCATTACAAAAAGAAAACATCAACAACAGTGTGCCTCGTCCTGAAATTAGTTGACAGTTTTTAGTTGTTAATCCTGCGACAGGTTT
>CAYNTP010000001.1:0-413014 GCA_964400415.1 uncultured Parafilimonas sp. | reverse complement strand
CCCATTGAAAATGAGCAATTTATGACCGCACTAATTTTAAGGGGGACAAGTCAGGCGAATGGAATAATTATCGGAAAAGATTTGCGTGGTGAAGATTTAGAAAATAAACTGGCGGAAGTATTGAAATAATAAAGGGTTATGAATATGTTTTTTTAGAAAAATCCTGCTGAAAACTTTCAGCAGGATTTTTTTTGATTTCATGCCTTTATTTTCCTGTCAAAATATTTTCTTTCCAGAACTTCACTATGTCCTGTGCATGTTGTTTGTTTCTTGGTTTTAAAAATACTTTTTGAATGATACCTTTTTCATCAATCAAAAAAGTAGTACGGTGCAGGCCCATATATTTTCTGCCATATAATTGCTTCTCACCCCAAACACCATAAGCATCTATTATTTTATGTTGCGGGTCTGCAATTAATGTAAATGGCAGATTAAATTTTGTTTCAAATTTCTTATGGCTTGTTATATCATCCGGGCTTACACCAACCACTTCAAAGCCTTCCTTTTTTAATAAAGCATAATTATCTCTTAGGTTACAGGCTTCTATTGTGCAGGTAGGTGTATCATCCTGCGGGTAAAAATACAAAGCAACTTTTTTGCCTTTATATCCGGCTAAAGAAACAGTATTGCCATCCTGGTCTTTTCCTTTAAATGCAGGCGCTTTCATTCCTGCAGCTAATGTTATCATACAGTATTTTATTTTATAAAATTAAAAGTTTGCATGGATGTATTGTTGGCAGCATCTGTTGCAATTATAGTTAACTCATGTTTTCCTGGCTTACAATGTTCATCAAAAGTATAAATGAAATAATCATTCTTTTTTGCAAACATCAGCCATTGTCCATCCAGTAAGGCTTTAAATGTTTCCACATCGCCTACATCATCGGTACACTTCAGGGTTAATGTTTTTGATTTGATAACAGATCCGTTATGCCAGCCTACCGTAATTGTTTTTGGTGCAATTGTATCAAGCAATAAACGCACATCGCCGAGTTTATTAAAGATGCCGGTAAGCCAACCATCTTTCCATTGACCTGCAATTACTTTCGTTGATGTACCACTCTTTAATTCCATGACAATTTTATCTTTTATTGCATTACTGTTATTGGTGGGTTTTATTGCAATGCTGTAATAATCCTGAACAGGAATTGTGTAATCACCCACATGAATTGTTGGTGAAACCTGTTTGGATGTTGTTGCAGGAGTTTCATCTACAACAAGAGGCAATGCATCATAAAATGCGTTTTCATCAAAAGCTATTTTTGAATTGGCAGTTGATATATTATTTGGCTCATGTACATCACAAACAATTGCATTGCCAGGTATAGAATAGTCTTTACCTAGTGCCAGCACATATTGTAATTTGAAAGCAATAACAGTTGTATTATTTTTTTCATCGCTTAATTCAATTCTTATATCATGTATTGAAGAATCATTTAGTCTCAGAACCCCGTCACTGCCTGTAGGCGTAAAAATATTTAGTTTATTACCAGGGAGAATGGATAGGTATTGAATCCCCTGTTTTGTTTTCATCCATCTTGAATAATCCATGCATGCATTTACATAACGGGTACTATCATAAGAAAAATTATTGATCTTAAATTCAAACTTCAGCACACCATCCACAAACATAGCTGCATGATATACCCCGAATTTGAATGATGATACATTATTCATGTCTTCCATTCTTAATCCTAATGTGATCATTGGCGATCCTGTTTTTACAACTGGCACTGTTGAAGTAAAAATTCCATTTTTCTTAACCAATGCAATTGGTTGTGGTTGTGCGGTATAAACACTATATCTTCTATCGTACCAATATAATCCATAAATGATTGGAGCAATATGATCCGGAACATTAAATCCAAATAATAAAGGGTTATAATTATTTCCTGTTTTAGTATCACGGATTTCAAAATGTAAGTGAGGGCCTGCAGAACCACCCGTATTCCCACTATATGCAATGAACTGTCCCTTTTTTACAGGGAATAAATTTTCCGGCAAGTCAAAATCCTGTTCCCATTGTTCATCGATGTATTGTTTGTCTTTTAAATATTTTTCCAATGCAGGAAAAAAAGAATTCAGGTGGCCATAAACCGTTGTATAACCAGCAGGATGTTTTATATAAATAGCCCTTCCATAACCATATTTTTCAATTTTAATATGGGCGATGTATCCATCTGCAGGAGCATAAACAGGCAGGTTTTCCCTTGATTGTGTCCTGATGTCAAGGCCCATGTGAAAATGATTGGGCCTGAGTTCTCCAAAATTTGCTGCCAGTTGTATTGGGATACCTAACGGATCCCTGAAATAATCCTGCGGATAAGATTGTGCTGATAAATATAAACTGAAGATTAATGATGGTACCAAACTTGTAACTGTGTGTAAAATCCTTTTCATGATGTGTTCAAATGTAAGAATAGCTGGGTAAGGTTATTGAAATGCTGATAGTCTTTTGTAATTTGTTATGATTTTAAGAAGATATTTTTGCAATCACTGATATGAAAGAATTTTTACAACAAATATGGTGGAACAATTCGGTACAGATGTATGCAATTGTTTTAGGAGAAATGATCCTTGCATGGATTTTTTTCAGGCTTTTCAGGAGATTTATTTTTTCTTTCATACAAAAATTTGCAATCCGCACAGCATCAGAGATTGATGATGCAATAGTAGCAGGTGCGGAAAAATTTATCATCCCTCTTTTGTATCTCATCGCAAATTATGCCATCATTCAACAACTGGCATTAACGGAACATGCAGAACATGTATTGAAGGTTGCTATTGCAATTATCCTCACGTATTTTTTTGTGCGTTTTATTAACCATGTGATGCACCTGGCAATTACATTGTATATGCGGCGTAAGCATGAATCAGATGCACGCATCCGCAATTTAAATGGTGTATTACTGGTAGTTAAAGTAATGGTATGGATTACCGGTGTTTTATTGCTGGTTGACAATCTTGGTTATAACATTACCACCATCATAACAGGCCTCGGTATCGGTGGTATTGCTATTGCATTGGCTGCGCAAAATATACTCTCCGACCTCTTCAGTTATTTTGTAATATTTTTTGATAAGCCTTTTGAAATAGGTGATGCAATTGCAGTGAATGATGTGGCCGGTAATGTAGAACATATCGGTATTAAGACATCGCACATCAGGAGTGTAACAGGTGAACAATTAATAATGCCCAATGCAGAGTTAGTTAAATCAACAATTAAGAATTATAAAAGGCTTTTACGACGTGGTGTTGTTTTTAAATTTAATGTACAGTATGATACACCGGTAGAGAAGTTGAATGAGATACCCAACTCATTGCAACAGATAGTTCAGAACAATCCTGAGGCAACACTTGACAGGTGCCATCTCATTGGTTTTGGTGATTATGGTTTAACATTTGAAACTTTATATTTTATTAATTCTTCTGACTATAAAACCTACATGAATATTCAGCAAAAAATTTTGCTTGATATAATGCAGTTATTTAAAGAAAAAGAAATTGGTTTTGCATTTCCAGGGCAGGGTCTTGTTTTACAAAACATCATACAACCAACTGTGCCTCTAAAAAAATAAAATATCTTTTGTTTGTAATGAAGCAGATTTTATTTTGATACAAAAGTTTTTTTACACTTCATAACAGAATGATAAGCTCCATAATATTTTCTCAATGAGTAAATAACCGGTACTCCGTTAAAATTTTTTCTTTTGCTTAATCGTTTATATCTTTCCCTCCTTTAGCATTATTCATCAATCAAAATAATTTTAAGCCAAATGGAAAATGATGTAAACAATCAGAAAGAAAGTTCCCGCAGGAATTTTATTAAAAATGCTTCGCTTGCAGCAGCCGGATTTTATATAGTACCCCGTCATGTTTTAGGAAAAGGTTATACAGCACCAAGTGATAAACTTTTTATAGCTGGTATTGGTGCGGGTGGAAAGGGAGAGAGCGATATCAAAAATTTTTATGATAGTGGCAAAGCCGAGATTTATGCTTTGGTTGATGTTGACGACAGGCAATCAGTAACAACAAGGAACCGTTTTCCAAAAGCAAAATATTATAAAGACTACAGGGAGATGCTGGATAAAGAACATAAAAATATTGATGCATGTTCAGTATCTATTCCCGACCATAACCATGCTGTTGCAGCTATGGCTGCTATGCAGTTGGGCAAGCATGTGTATGTACAAAAACCGTTGACACATGATATTTATGAAGCCCGTATGCTTACACAAGCTGCACACCGTTATAAAGTGGTTACACAAATGGGTAACCAGGGTGCCAGTGGAGATGGAGTAAGGCAATTGATTGATTGGTACAAGGCAGGTATCATTGGAGATGTAAAAGAAATTTTTTGTTTTACAGACAGGCCTGTGTGGCCACAGGGTATTGAATGGTCTTCAGAAAAACCACCTGTTCCAAAAGAATTAGACTGGAACCTTTGGTTGGGTACTGCAGAATACAAAGATTATATTGATAACCTCGTACCATTTAACTGGCGTGGCTGGTGGGATTATGGTACAGGCGCTTTGGGTGATATGGCTTGTCATATTATGCAACCTGCTTTTGCTGTTTTAGGTTTAGGATATCCTGTAGGTGCAGAGTGCAGTGTTTCTACAAGATATATTGCCAACTGGCAACAGGCTTATTATCCAGATAGCGGACCCGTTTCATCACACATCATTCTGACTTTTAAACAGGAAGGCAAACCAGATTTAAAACTTCACTGGATGGATGGTGGAATACAACCACAACGTCCTGCTGAATTATTGCCAAATGAATTAATGGGTGATGGTGGCAACGGTATTATTTTTATTGGTACTAAAGGAAATATGATGGCAGGCACTTATGGCATCAACCCGCAACTTTTACCTACATCAAGAACTAAAGAAACAAAAGTACCACAGACAATAGCAAGGGTGCCTGGTGGTGATGATGGTCACTATGCTGCATGGGTAAAAGCAGCAATCGCAGGTTATGGCAGCGCAGCAGCAAATGATTTGAGTTCAAGATTTGATGTTGCCGGACCTTTGACAGAAAGTGTTTTGATGGGGAACCTCGCAATCAGGAGTTATAATATCAGGAAGAAAAAAGGTGATGACTGGGATTATCCAGGCCGTCATATACAATTGGTTTGGGATGGTGAAAATATGAAGATTACAAATTTTGATGATGCCAACCAATTTGTGAAAAGGACTTATCGTGATGGCTGGAGCCTGGGTATATAAAAATTAAGAGTAGTTAATATTTCCACAACGGCAACAAAAAATGTTGCCGTTTTTTTATTTACATGAAAACATTTAATCTTTTTTGTTTTAAAAAATCTTTTGTTTTTTATAATCAATCAATGCACCAATGCCAATTATGATTTTATTATTTTCATTTAATCATTGCCAGGTTTACCCTTTCGGGAAAATGTATTTCCTTTCCATTTGAATCATAGTTATTCTCAAAAAAATTGAGTACATTACATCATTCAGAAAATGTGATTTGATTACCTGAAGCAGTGATATGATGCGGCTATTATTATATTTTCTTTTTTTATTTTTTCTGCCTGTTACTACAATTGGACAAAAAGTAATTTCAATTCAGATTGATGGTGCTATTAATCCTGCTTCAGCTGATTTTATTCACCAGGCAATAGAAAAATCAAGTAAAGAAAATGCTGCTTGTCTCGTCATTCAACTCAATACTCCTGGTGGCCTGTTGACTTCAACAAGAAATATTGTTGGCAACCTTCTGGAATCACCTGTGCCTGTGATTGTATATGTTTCACCTGGTGGTGCACATGCTGGTTCAGCAGGTGTTTTTGTAACACTTGCAGCAAACATAGCAGCAATGGCGCCAGCTACTAATATTGGTGCAGCTCATCCTGTGACAATGCAGGGAAGCATGGACAGCACGATGAGTATGAAAGCAACTAATGATGCAGCTGCATTTATCCGAAGTATTGCAGGTAAACGTCATCGCAATCTTGAATGGGCCGAACAGGCAGTCAGGTACAGTGTTTCAATTACCGATTCAGAAGCACTGCAGCAAAATATTATTGACATTATTGCTGAAAATATACATGACCTGTTATCACAGGCAGATGGGAGAACAGTGCAGCTCCCGGGTGGTGAAAAAGTATTGCGGGTTAAGAATGCAGTAGTGGAAGAATTCAGCATGAGCAGATGGGAAAAAATTTTAAACATCATCAGCGACCCAAGCATTGCATATATTTTATTATTGCTGGGATTTTTCGGAATAGTGTTTGAATTGTATAATCCCGGCGCTATACTTCCGGGCATTGTTGGTGTCATTAGTCTCATACTTGCTTTTTATTCGATGTATTCTTTACCGGTAAATTATGCAGGCCTTGCACTGATAATTTTTGGAATAATACTTTTTATTCTTGAAATAAAAATAGTAAGTCATGGGCTATTGACACTTGGTGGAATTATTTCTTTATTGCTGGGTTCAATGATGCTCATCCATACAACATCAGACCTTGAAATGGCCAGCATTTCCAAAACAGTTATATTCACTGCTACCGGTGTTACTGCATTATTTTTTCTTTTTATAGTTGGTTTTGGTTTGAAGGCACAAAGAAGAAAAGTAGTTACAGGCAGAGAAGGTTTGGGTGGCAGCACAGGCATTGTAATGGAAACACTCAATCCCGAAGGCATCATTATGCTTGATGGTGAAATATGGAATGCTGTCGCAGTTGATGGTGAAATTCTCAAGGGAGAAAATGTAAGGGTTGTAGAGATGAAAGACCTGAAAGTATATGTAGAAAAATTCAATCATAAATAAAACTTAGAACATGCAACAATTTCCAGTTGGGCTCGTAGTACTCATCGTATTTATTATCCTTATTCTTTTCAATGCAATCCGCATATTGAGAGAATATGAAAGAGGTGTTATATTCAGGCTTGGCCGTTTGATAGGTGGTGATGGTGTGAAAGGGCCTGGATTAATTTTCCTGATACCCGTTATTGATAAAATGGTAAAAGTCAGCCTGCGGGTTGTAGTGATGGATGTGCCGACACAGGACATAATTACACGTGATAATGTTTCTGTAAAAGTTAGTGCTGTAGTGTATTGTCGGGTGATAGAACCTCAAAAAGCTGTAGTAGCTGTTGAAAATTATTTAATGGCAACATCGCAGTTTTCGCAAACCACTTTACGAAGTGTATTAGGACAGTCTGAACTGGATGACCTCTTATCTCAACGTGAAAAAATAAATATCAAATTGCAACAGATTATTGATACGCATACAGAGCCCTGGGGTGTAAAAGTTTCTAATGTTGAAGTAAAACAAATAGACCTGCCACAGGAAATGCAAAGAGCAATGGCGAAACAGGCGGAAGCAGAAAGAGAAAGAAGGAGCAAAGTGATTGCAGCCGAAGGTGAATTCCAGGCATCACAAAGACTTGCCGATGCAGCAAAAGTTTTATCTGACCAGCCGAGTGCATTGACATTGCGTTACCTGCAGACGTTGCGTGAAATTGCTACTGAAAATAATTCCACAACTCTTTTCCCGATTCCCATTGATATTTTAAAACCATTTTTACAAAAGCCGGAAGAAAAATGAAGTACTGTTTGTAAAATGTAGCTGAAAAAAATTTAGAATGATATTTTTTAATAATGCAGAATGAAAGAGACAGGCAATAAAAGTTTTTCTGTACCGAATGAGTTTTTACAATTGCATCCTTCAATTACAGGGAGCTACTGCGGATATATTGATATTGCAAAAAAGATGATTGAAAATATTGAACCGGAGGTGATTCAAAATATAGCTAAGTCGCTTGGATTAAGTTTTGTTCCCGAAAAAGAAAAAGAAGGTGAAGTGTGTTTTATCAATAGTGAGGAAGTGCGGCCTGAATTCCGGCTCAGCTTTGCACCGGTTGATGTTGCCGATTATGTTTATGCGGTATTGAATGAACCATCTTATAAAAAGTTACATGAAGAATCAAATCCTGGTTTGCCATTAGAAGTCCCATATCCAAAAGATGCAACTAACTTTTGGGGATTTGCGAAGACCGGAGAAAAATTAAGACAAGGAAGATAGTATTATTCTCAAAATACTTCAATTCATCTTTTCAATACGTTTAAACTAAAACATTTTTCTATAACAACGCTTACGTTTATGTTGTATATGAGAATAATTTTTCCAGTTTGAAATTGCATTATTATTGGTTTCAAAAATGCCAGTAGTTTCAATAAACTTAATATCCTTGTTTACCATTTCTTTCTGCAACTCAGCCATCAATACCACACCGGCGCCTGTTGACATGACATCTTTTTTTACACCTGTGAGTAATTGTTCAATTACGTCTTTACCTTTTTTCATTTTTAAAATATGGATAAAGCCAAAAGGGAATAAATTACCATTCGCTTTTTGCAGCGCTTCTGACAAGCTGGGCAGGCCAATCACAAACCCTACGGGTTCACCTTTTATTTTCACCATTTTTACAAATTCAGGATTTAAGAGTTTTATATATTTTTCTTTATAAAATTCTACCATGCGTGGTGAAAATTCTGAGACAAATGGAAGTTCGCTAAAGGAATCATTCAGGATGGCAAATATTGTTTTTGTATAAGGTAATAGTTCTGAAATTTTTTTGAAATGCATCACTTCTATTCCGAATCTTTTCTGAATCAATGCAGCGCCACGATTTGCTTTTTCTACAGCCTGTGTACCTAAGGTTAACCTGAATTCCACCCAATCAATTTCTTTGTTATACCCAAGCTCTTCGAGGTATTTATGATAATAAGCATGATGATAAACTGAACCGACAGCCTGCAAATAATCGAAGCCTTCCACCAACAATCCCTGTGTGTCTAAATTAGCAAACCCAAGCGGGCCATGCACTCCTAAACAGCCCTGATGTTTTGCCCATTCTTCAGCAGTTTTTATTAAAGCAGCAACCACTTCAGCATCATCAATGAATTCAAGACGGGTAAAACGGGCCATGTTCTCACCAGACTTTTTATTGTATGTTTCATTAATGATAGCTCCTATACGCCCAACACATTTTCCGTTTTTATAAGCCAACCAGAATTTTGCCTTACAAAAATCAAATGCTGGGTTTGTCGCAGGGAATAAAGCTTTCGCTTCACCATTCTTTAAAGGAGGCACCCAGTAAGGGCAACCTTTATAAATTGCAAATGGTAAATTCGCAAACTGCTTTGCATCGCTGTTTGTCTTGAGCTCTTTTATTTGGATTGTCATCTTTTAGAATGAAAGTTTTAATATTAATTTTCCAAAGTGAGAATTTTTATTTCCTGGTAAGGCCACACTACAGTTTATTGGTTGCTTATCGTCTGAAAATATCATTTACGCTAATTATTTCGCGGGAAGTAACAGTTTTTTTGTTAGGGTACAAAATACTAATTAATAATGCTTGTTTTTTAGTATATATTATAGCATTTAGAGGTAATAAATATTTTGTGGATTTGATATGGACAGCTGCTTTAAAATACTTCTAATTATTTATGCAATAAGATTAGAGTGGTTGAGAAATCGAGGGAAGAGAATAATAATCGTTTCTTTTTACTTCAATTTAATAACACCTTTTTAAGTAATATAAAGACAAAAACAATAATGAATTTTTAATTCATTATTGTTCATTTACTCAGCTAACATTTTTTCTGAATCACTGATGTGGCTGAGCGCTGCATTCATTTTGTTGCGATCAAATTCTTTTTCATTGTTAGATATCCAGATTGTAGCAACACCATTACCAATAAAATTGGTGAGTGCCCTTGCTTCACTCATAAACCTGTCAACGCCTAATAAAAATGCTAACCCTTCCAATGGGATAACTTTTACAGCAGCCAGGGTGGAGGCAAGTACAATAAAACCACTGCCTGTAACACCTGCAGCTCCTTTGGAAGTTATGAGTAACACGCCAATGATAACAAAAACCTGGTGCAGTGTTAAATCAATATGATATACCTGTGCGAGAAACATAATGGCCATTGAAAGATAGATAGTGGTGCCATCAAGATTAAATGAATATCCTGCAGGTACTACCAATCCTGTTACTGATTGTGAACATCCGAAACGTTCCAGTTTTTCAATCAGTGATGGCAATGCTACTTCTGAAGATGATGTACCCAAAACAATCAACAGTTCTTCACGGATATACTTTAAATATTTTAAAATGCTGATTTTATAATGCATCAGCAACAGGCCAAGTACAATAAAAATAAAACAGAGACAGGTGATGTAAACACTGAGCATCAGTTTAGCCAAAGGCAATAATGTTTTCAAACCAAATTTACCAACAGTGGATGCCATGCCACCAAAAGCGCCAAGAGGTGCCAGCAACATTGCTATATGCAATGCTTTGAAAACATATTTTGAAGTAACGGTCAGCGGCTTTACGATGCCTTCCTTCTTTTTATAACCGCTTAACCATATTCCAAAAAATATTGAAAATATCAATACCTGTAAAGTAGGGTTTTCTTTCAGGAAACCTAACCAGGTAAATGTTTCAGCCTGTTTTACATAATTGCTGATATCACCAGGTTTCACATCTGAAATGTTTACACCACTTCCTGGTTGAATGAGGTGGGAAACTATCATACCAATCAGTAATGCAAAAGTGGTAATGACTTCAAAATATAAAATGGCTTTGCCACCCACACGGCCTGCTTTTTTTATATTGCCCATATTGCTGATGCCAAGCGTTATGGTAAAAAAGATGATGGGGTAAATAAAATATTTGATGAGTTCAATAAATGTTTTGCCGAGCCACTCAGTTTTTATTGCTGTTTCAGGATAGAAATTACCCAGCAATGCACCGGCGCTTATCGCCACCAATACCCAGAACGTTAGATTGGTAAAAACTTTTTTCATTAGTTGTTGCCTGCAAATACACGCATTTATGTTTCCTGTTGATGTATTGGATTCTTCAGTGCATCATTAAATTCTGTCCAAATCTCCCGGACAATTTCTGCAGCTGGTTTTATGTCATGAATGAGCGAACTCACTGCACCAATTTCCAGTTCACCTTCTTCAAGGTTGCCTTCAAGCATACCTTTTTTTGCACGGCCACGACCTAATATTGCAGTAAGCTCTTCTTTCGAAGCACCACTTGCTTCAGCCTGTTGGATTGTTTCAAAAAATTTATTTTTCAATAATCTTACAGGAACAACTTTTTTCAGGCTGAGCATTGTATCGCCTTCCTTGCTATTAACTACAGCCTCTTTAAAGTTGATATGGTTAGATGCTTCATTGCTGCAGACAAAACGGGTTCCTACCTGAACACCATCAGCACCTAAAACCATTGCAGCAAGCATTTGTTTTCCAGTTGCAATTCCACCGGCAGCCAACACAGGTATCTGAACAGCATCACGCACTGCAGGTACTAAAACCATAGTCGTTGTTTCTTCACGGCCATTATGTCCACCGGCTTCAAAACCTTCGGCTACCACAGCATCACAACCTGCAGCTTCTGCTTTTTTTGCAAACACACTGCTGCTCACAACATGCACTACCGTTATACCATGTTGTTTCAAAACAGGAGTCCATGTTTTTGGGTTACCAGCGCTTGTAAAAACAATTTTTATTCCTTCATCAATCACTATCTGTATGTGTTTGTCAATATCGGGGTAGAGCAATGGAATATTTACACCAAAAGGTTTTGAAGTTGCAGCTTTGCATTTACGGATATGCTCGGTTAAAATGTGTGGATACATGCTTCCACTTCCAATCAAACCCAGAGCACCTGCATTGCTGACAGCGCTTGCAAGTTTCCATCCACTTGTCCAGACCATTCCTGCCTGGACAATAGGAAAATCAATTTTAAATAATTCTGTAACCGGATTTTTAAATGCTGGCATCAGCTTTCAAAACTAAGCGCTTTGATACAAAAGAAGAAGATATTTCAGGATAAAATATTACCTCACAAGAAACCTGCTTGTATTGGTATAAGAAATAAATTTCCGCAACATCAGGTTTTGTTTTGCTTCATCCTGGAACTTCTTGTCACAGGCTGTCTGGCCTTCCTCTTGATTATTTGCAGGAGTTTGTTTTACAGGTGCAGTTAATTCAAAGGCTGTAACAGCAATTGCCAATACTGCAACCATTAATAATATTTTTTTTATGTAGCGGATATTTCGAGGTTTTGATTTACGAATATAGTCGTAAAGTATTGAATAGCGCTTTGCTGCCTGTTAAATTATTTTAAAACAAAATGCGCTGCATTTATTTTACCACAACAAAAATATTTGAATTGTGCTAGGTTTGCTTTTATAAACTTTAGTTATGAATGAAAATTTTGTAAAAAGAATCTTTTCAGAACTGGAAGAAATTGAAGCTTCCGGTTTATTTAAAAAAGAACGTATCATAACAAGCCCTCAAGGTGCAGAGATAACAGTTAATGGAAAAACAGTGTTGAATTTTTGTGCCAATAATTATCTCGGGCTTTCTTCACATCCTAAAGTGATTGAAGCAGCACACAAGGCAATTGAGACACATGGCTATGGTTTGAGCAGTGTGCGTTTTATCTGTGGCACACAGGATATTCATAAACAACTGGAGCAAAAAATTTCAACATTTTTAGGTACAGAAGATACCATTTTATATTGTGCAGCATTTGATGCTAATGGTGGCGTATTTGAGCCGTTGTTTAATGAACAGGATGCCATCATCAGTGATGCATTAAATCATGCTTCTGTTATTGATGGCGTGCGTTTGTGTAAAGCGCAACGATACCGTTATGAACATAACAATATGAAAGACCTTGAAGCAAAACTGATAGACTCTTCTCATCTGCGCAGCCGCATCATTGTTACCGATGGTTCTTTCAGTATGGATGGTACCATTGCACAATTAGATAAAATATGCGACCTGGCTGATAAATATGATGCAGTCGTTATGGTTGATGACAGCCATTCAACAGGTTTCCTTGGTAAGACTGGGCGAGGTACACATGAATTAAAAAATGTAATGGGAAGAATAGATATTATCACTGGCACATTAGGAAAAGCATTAGGAGGAGCTAATGGTGGTTTTACAAGTGGCAGAAAAGAAATTATTGAAATGTTGCGTCAACGATCAAGGCCTTATCTTTTCTCAAATACATTATCACCATCTATTGTCGGTGCTTCAATTGCAGTATTTGATATGCTTACTGAAACAACAGCATTGCGTGATAAACTTGAAAGCAATACAAAATATTTCAGGTCTAAAATGACTGAAGCAGGTTTTGATATAAAACCGGGTGAACACCCCATAGTTCCGATTATGCTTTATGATGCAGTAGTTGCACAGAACTTTGCATCTAAGTTGTTGGATGAAGGTATTTATGTAATTGGATTTTTCTATCCAGTTGTTCCCAAAGGACAGGCACGCATCCGTGTGCAGTTAAGTGCAGGTCATGAAATGCATCATATAGACAAAGCCATTGCAGCATTCACAAAAATTGGAAAGGAATTAGGCGTCATCAAAAATTAAAATCACTTATATAAAATGTTTTTTAAAATCCCGGTACGTATTGCAATCTGTTTGATTTTTATCTCTTGTATTTTTTCTTCATGTTCTGACAATATCACTATTGACAATAGCCTGAAACAATATTTCGATGAGTACCAAGTAACAGGCACATTCGCCATGCTGAATAATGGCCAGGCAGAATTTACAGTGTATAATCTTCCGGAATATACGGATAGTGCTTACCTGCCTGCTTCAACTTTTAAAATTGTAAACTCTCTCATTGGTTTGCAGAAAGGTGTTATATCAGGCAAAAACATGGTAATACCCTGGGACCATGTAGTGCGGGCAGACACCAACTGGAATAAAGATTTGACAATGGAGCAGGCATTCAGATTATCTGCAGTTCCTTATTACCAGGAAGTGGCAAGAAGGATTGGAAAAGATACGATGCAATTCTGGCTGGATAGTTTGGGTTATGGTTCCAAATATGGACGTGCAGTAATTAAGAATGACCTTGATTCTTTCTGGCTGGATAACAATATTAAAATAACTGCTGATGAACAACTGGGCCTTGTAAAGAAATTATATTTTGACCAGTTACCATTTCAAAAAAGGGTGCAGGATGTTGTAAAAGATGTGATGTTGCAGGAGGATAATTCAAATTATAAACTCAGTTATAAAACAGGATGGGGATTTAAAGAAGATGGTAGTTCTATAGGTTGGATAGTTGGTTGGGAGGAAGAAAATAAACACCCTTATTTTTTTGTATTACAGGTGTCAGGGCCGCATGATATGGATATGAAAAATGTGCGCATCAACATTTTGAAAAATATCCTTACTCATTATGGTTTCTTTAAAGGCAAAAAATAAACAGCTTTAAATTTTTTAATCATTACATAATTTTTGCAGGCATTTTTCATTTGGCTCAAAGCTTGTAGATTTCATCATCGCTATGCTTTCTTTTGAACAAACAGAATATCTTTTGGGTTTGCTGGTGTTAGTACCATTAGCAATTCTATTTATAAATGTTTTGTATTGGAAAAGGAAGTCAACAAAAATGCTGGGTGATGAAAAACTGGTTGACCAGCTTACAGGCAACTTTTCAAAGAAAAAGTTCCGTGTAAAATTTTTGATGGTGATGGCCGGTATTGTATTATTAATTTTTGCAGCAGCTAACCTGAGAAAACCTGTAAGTGGCGGTAAAGAAAAAAAAGCAGGTATTGATGTAATGATTGCGCTAGATGTAAGCAAGAGTATGTGGGCCGAAGACATTAAGCCTTCAAGGCTGGATGCAGCGAAGCAATTCATTAATGACCTGATTGACCAGATGGGTGATAACAGGGTTGGGTTGGTATTGTTTGCTGGCAGGGCGTTTTTGCAAATGCCACTTACTTCTGATTTTGCTGAAGCTAAATTATATGTTTCAAATGCTTCACCTGATGCTGTTCCGGTGCAAGGCACTGTTATCGGTGATGCTTTACAACTTTGTGCCAATTCACTTGACAATAAAGAAAAGAAATTCAAATCAGTAGTGTTGATTTCAGATGGTGAAGACCATGACCCACATTCAACTGATATTTTGCAGGAATTATCTGATAATGGAGTTGTGGTAAATACAGTTGGAGTTGGTACAGCTTTAGGTTCATTTATTCCTATTCCTGGAGCCAACAGCTATAAAGTGGATGCCAACGGGCAAACGGTAATCAGTAAATTAAATGAAGAAGAATTAAAACAGATTGCAGCTCAAACGGGTGGTGTATATCAACACCTGGATAATGCTGAAACTGCTGCCAATAACATTGCTGCAACTTTAAACGGTATGGAGAAAAAAGCAATTGAAGGTACCGGTGATACAAAACAATATGCCAGCTATTATAACTTTTTTGTTTTGCTTGCTTTGCTGATATTGGTTGCAGAAATTTTTATTCCTGAAACAAAAAAAGATTCAAACTGAAAAATTTATTACTCATATCATTTCTGTTTTCAGTTGTGTTTGCACAGGCACAACCTGCAAATAAGTATATTGAGAAAGGGAATGAAGCATATAGAAAAGGAGATTATGGCAGTGCCATTGAAAAGTATAAAGAGGCTTTAAGAAAAGACCCTTCCAACAATATTGCCCGCTTCAATCTTGCCAATGCTTTGCAGAAAAAAAATGAGATAAAGGATGCCAATAAAAATTATGATTTGGTCATAAAGGAATCAGGTAATAATGTCCTTGCATCTCAATCCAACTATAATAAAGGATTAGCCTATATCAAAGAAAAAGATTTACTGGATGCGATTGCAGCATTCAAACAATCATTGAGGGAAAATTCAAATGACGATGATACCAGGGAAAATCTTCAGAAAGCTTTGAATGATTTAAAAAAGCAGCAACAGCAAAATCAACCCAAAAACCAACAACAAAACCAGCAGCAAAAACCCAAACAACAAAAGCAATCCCCGATGAACAAGGAAATGATGCAACAAAAATTTAATGAATTACGCAACCAGGAAAAACAGTTGCAGCAAAAGCTCCAGAATAAAAACAATACGGCACAACCTGACAAAGACTGGTAAAGTTGTAGGGTTGATGATAAACTAAAGATGCTGCAATTAAAACTTTGCAGGTTAACAAAGTACGGTTATCTTTGCGCTCCGAATTTATTCGGCCGGTTCGTCTATCGGCTAGGACATCTCCCTTTCACGGAGGAAAGACGGGTTCGATTCCCGTACCGGCTACAAAGGAAAGGTTAAGTTTAAGTCCCATGTTTAGCAATAAATGTGGGATTTTTATTTTTTTAAAATACCCAAAATGAAAATTGCCATAAAGCACCTCAATCACAAAATTTGTTTTAATCAACTTTGTTTTTTCTTCCCAGGGAAGAGATGCTTTATGGCAAATGTTATTAAAAAAGAAGTAGGTTTATTTTTAAATCATTGATAGCCTTGTCTTAAAATCTTTTTCCACTGATTTTTCAATTTCTTCTCATCAGGAGTCAATTGGCTATCAGGAATAGGGCTTTTTTCATAAACATCTGTTCTGATATTATAAAAGTTGCCACCATTGAGTGAGTCATATAATTTATAATTATAGTCTGTAACATAACTCAGGTCAATTTTACGCTGATAATTCCTTGGCCAATAACAATAAATATTCTTATGTTGGCCGGTAAGGTTTCCTAATAAATTATCATAGAAAGTTATCCCGTCTAATGGCTTAAATGGCGCTAAAGGTGTTTTTGCAATATTTCCAATTGTTGGGAAAAAATCCTGCATACCTATTAAAGATGTATCAACACTTCCCGGAGCTATGGTGCCTGGGCAGTAAGCTAAAAATGGTACATTTATTCCATCAAAAACAGTACTATCTTTTGCTCCTTTTACTTTCCTGCCTTTATACATTGACGTAATGCCACCATAAGTTGCATTATCGCTAACGTATAAAATTATTGTTTTCCTTGCCAGACCTGCATCATTAATTTTACTTACTAATTTTCCTACAGTTTTATCCATATAAGCAACCATATCAGGAAAATATTTTTTATCATTCCTGGTGTCATCATCAGTAGCTGGATCCCACCCTGCATAATCAGGATTATCAGGAGTCGGCACCCATGGCTTCTGTACTAAATTGCATGAATAGACAAGCAGGAATGGTTTCTTTTTGTTGCTATCAATAAAATTGCTGGCATATTCATAAAACATATCTTCTGAATATTTACCTTCTACTTCAGAGTCAGATAAATAATGTGCATCCTGGTATAGATATGGATCTTTATACCTCCTGTAAAACTGATCATGGCCATTGTTATCATCGGGATTAAAAGGCATAAAGACCCTGTATTTTTCAAACCCATGACTTGTTATGGAAGCATCACCCCCATCAAATTGCCATTTCCCGACATAACAGGTTTTATACCCGCCATTTTGTAACATATTAGCAAAGGTTGGTGATGAAGGTGGAAGGTATCCAAACTTTACCCAGTTATGGTAATTATAAACACCTGTAAACATACCCAACCTTGATGGCGGCCCATCAGGATGTGCGAGAAAGTTGGGGAACTGTTTCCCATGTGCTGCTAAATAATCAAGATTGGGAGTGCTGTAAGATTGGCCTCCGTTATAAGTTGGGATTTCCCTGCCTACGTCATCACCTATTATCAGTACTATATTTGGTTTTGTTGCCTGACTGCCAAAATCTTCAGACATATCATTTACTGAAGGGCTTTGTTTAATATCTTTTGTACAAGATGCAAACAACAAAGCAAGACCAACTGTTTTTAAAATCGAAACACGAAGAGTATATCTCATTTTATGATTTTAAAAGTTAAAGTTTGATGTATTTATTTTAAACGTAAAGATGAAGAAGAAATACATTTTAAACATATTTAATTAATGAGGTATTATATTTTTCTCGTGAACGTTTCCTGTATCTTGGCACAATTTTTAAACAGCAGATAAAAATGCGTCTTATGAAAAGAGTTATTTTTTACGGATTTTTTATTCTTGTCATTTCTGCGTTGGGTTCTTGTGTTGCTAAAAGCAAACTGATTGATGCGCAGATGCAATACAGGTCATTGCAAACTGACAGCTCTATCATGGCATCGAAAATAAGCGGACAAGAAGAGTTAATCAATAAATTGAAGAATGATATAAATGCATTAAACCAGCAAAATACACAGTTGAATGCTGATGCTTCCAATAAAGTAAATTCATTGCAACAAAACCTGCAGGACCAGCAGAAAAAATTACAGGAACTACAGAACCTGCTCAACCAGCAACGCAATAAAACAGCAGAGCTGAAAAATAAAATGATGAATGCATTAAAAGGTTTCAGTGACAGCGACCTCACCATAACACAAAAAAATGGGAAAGTATATATCAGCCTGAGTGAAAAATTTTTATTCCCTTCAGGCAGCGCTGTTGTTAACGATTCAGGCAAAGTTGCATTGAGTAAACTGGCTGATGTTCTGATTGCCAACCCTGATATTTCTGTAAATATTGAAGGGCATACCGATTCAATTCCTATCCGAGGAAAATTTCAGGATAACTGGGCTTTAAGTACTGCACGTGCAACAAGTGTAGTGAGAATTTTAGTAAATGATTATAAAGTTGACCCGACAAGGGTTATTGCTTCCGGGCATTCATGGTTTGACCCGGTTGATACCAATGCAACTCCTGAAGGAAGGGCGCATAACAGGAGAACAGAAATTATCCTTTCACCAAAACTGGATGAGATTTATAAATTACTGGAGCAGTAAATAATATTCCTGGAAACCGGTTTATCTGTCAATGATTAAAAATATTTTATGACAGGTGGGCTTTATTTAAACATCGTAAATTCTATCAATTACATCTTTAAATTTTTCTAATACCACTTTTCTTTTCAAACTCATTTTAGGTGTCATTTCACCTGTATCAAGGCTCCATTCCACAGGTAGTAATTCAAATTTTTTTATCTGCTCCACATGATTAAACTGCTGGTTGATTGATGCTACTTCTGTTTCATACCGCTTTAATACCTCGGCATTTTTAATTGCTTCTTCATTGGTTGTAAATACCAGGTTATGTAATTGCATCCATGATTTCAAATATGCAAAAGCAGGTACAATTAATGCGCTCACAAATTTCTTCCCTTCACCCACTACCATTATCTGTTCAATAAAAGGGCTGCCTTTAAAAACATTTTCCAAAGCTTGCGGAGCAACATATTTTCCACCACTTGTTTTAAAGATTTCTTTTTTACGGTCAGTAATTTTGAGAAATTTATTTTCAACCCAAACGCCTATATCACCTGTATGTAGCCAACCTTCAATAACTGTATCAGCAGTAAGGTCAGGCCTTTTGTAATAACCTTTCATAACTGTTGAACCTTTCACACAGATTTCTCCATCTTCAGCAAGTTTTACTTCAATGCCTTCAATCGGAGGGCCAACAGTTCCTAACCTCGTACCATCAGGTGTACCCCAACGGTTTACAGCAATGACAGGACTATTTTCTGTCGGTCCATAACCTTCATACACCGGTATTTGAGCGCCATTAAAAATCCGCAACAATTTTAGCTGGCATGCAGCGCCACCAGTAATAATAAATTTTATGTTGCCCCCTAATGCTGCTCTCCATTTTTTAAATACCAGTTTATTAGCAATAGCTAGTTTGAATTTATATAATGCAGATTTCGATTTGTCAGTATCAAAATTTTCTGCAAGTGCAACACTCCAGAAAAATAATTTTCTTTTTATCCCTTTAAGCTCATGCCCTGCAGCCATGATGCGTTCAAAAACTTTTTCAAGTAAACGTGGCACTGTTGTAAAACCATCCGGTTTTATTTCTTTTAGATTGGCACCAATTGTTTCAAGGCTCTCAGCATAATAAATACCATTACCGCTAAACAAATAAATGTATGTTACACATTTTTCAAAAATGTGGTTCAATGGCAGGAAGCTAAGTACTTTAAACTCAGGTTTATCCAAGAAGGGAAAACTCTTTTTTGAATACATTACATTGGTATAAATATTCCTGTGTGAGAGCATTACACCTTTTGGGGTTCCTGTTGTACCTGAAGTATAAATTATTGTTGCTAGATGGTCAGGTAAAATAGAATTTTTTATTGTTGCAACTTTGGCCCTTGCTTCCTGCGTTGCCAGTTTTAAAATAGACTTCCAGCTTTCAACACCTTCTATTTCATCAAAAGAAAATATTTTCTTTAAAGTAGGGACTGATGGATTTATGCTGTTGATTTTTTCAAACAATTCTTTGCTGCTTACAAAAATGTATTTGACCAAAGCATCATTCAAAATGAATTGTATTTCATTTGTGCTTGTTGTCGGATATAAAGGAACTAAAACTGCACCGGTTTGCTGAACTGCGAGGTCAGTAAAAATCCACTCAGGCCTGTTATTACTGATGATTGCAATTTTATCTGTGCCTTCATCACTCATATCATTCCCACCAACACCCAGTTCTATCAATCCGGCACTGAACTCTTCTACAGTTTGCTTTACTGTTTCGGTACTGTAACTTTTCCAAATTCCATTCTCTTTTGCGCTGAGCATATCCGGTTTAGGGAACTTTTGCAATTGATGTTCGATGCAGTCAAATAGACGTTTTACTACCATAATAATATTACAATCGTTAAAAAATAAAAGTAAACAAATTCTTTATTTGTTCAACTTCAGTCATCATTCAAAGCTTATCGTTTTTAATGCGATGCTGTTATTTTCTTCAATAAAAAAAATCTTCAGAAAAAATGAAAGATAGTTGCAATCATCTATTGAGAGAAAAATATTCTTAAACTTTTGCAACAAGAAAAAATTCACCGCTTGCCGGTACAAGGTTGTCTGTCCTGTTATTAAAATATTTTTCAGTCATATCTTTTGAAGAAATGGTTTTTATTTCTTTCAATCCTATTGAAGTTGCAAGTTCTGTGATTTCATCTTCAGTATAAAAACTCTGAAACGGTGTTCCTGAAGCAGCAGCACCTTTTATTGCCATTTCCATTAATGGCTTATCTTCTTCATCCAGGTGTTCTAATGATAAATAAAATGCAATTGCAATTGTTGAACCAGAAGCAAGTAATTTTATTTTCTGCAATGTATCAGTTATTGATGCTTTAGTCAGATAGAGTGTAACACCGGTGCAGGAAACAAATGCAGGTTGGTTTATATCGAAACCATTTTTCAACAGTTCAGCCCACCATGATGAAGTTTCAAAATCAACAGGTACAAAATGAAGTTGTGGAGGTATTTTGTACCCGTTTTCAATGAGCTTATTCTCTTTCCATTTTAAAGTACCGGGTTGGTCAATTTCATAAATTTTTATCTGTTCTGATAATGCCGCATTCCGTTGAGCAAAGCTATCAAGCCCTGCACCCAGGAGCACATATTGCTGAACGCCTTTCCCTATTTGTTCTTTGGCAATATCTTCAATAAATCGTGCACGTGCAACAATAGAAGCACGGAGCCTCCTGGTATATTTCATATCAGATCTATCCTGCCAACCAGTCTCCGGTTTGATTAACTCAAAACCTATTTTATCTTCGATAACAAAAGGCTTGTCATCAATTAAAACATGTAATGCCCTCCACAAAGCTGTTCTTAATGCTGTATTATCCGGTTGAACTGTAGCCATACTAAATTTATATTATGCGGTCTTGTAAAATTAGCCATTAAACAATTTGACTTTTGTGTAATTAAAAATATGAATAGCTGTAAGATGTCAAACCATCTAACAAAAAATTAAACAACTGTTTAAATTCATTTACTAATTTTGTTTCTCTTTGTAAAAAGGGTTGGAGTATTAGAGATGTTGTAACCTGATTAATCAGAAAGTTTGAAAATTTGTATGAGCAAGCATCCGGTAATTTTTTTATCAATTTTATTTTTTCTAAATCTATCGGCGAAAGCGCAACAAAAACAGGATTCATTATTAACTGATGCCACGATTGAACAATGTGTGCAATATGCTTTGGTTCATTTACCTGCTATCAACCAATCATTGATTGATGAGAAAATTGTCAATGCTGAAATTAAAACCCGCCTGGCTGACTGGTATCCACAGTTAGGGCTTGATTATACTTTACAACATTATTTCCAAACACCGGTTACTGTAATCAACGGTACGCCAACTTCTACAGCGCAAAAGAATTTTTCTACAATATATTTTGGAGTTACACAGAATATTTTTAACCCCGATGTGTTACTCGCTTCAAAAACTGCAACCAATGTGCGTACACAGGTGAAACAATTCACAACAAACAATAAAATTTATGTGGCGTTGAATGTGAGCAAAGCATTTTATGGCGTATTGCTTTCACAACAACAGATTGATTTGGTAGAACAGGATATTGTTCGGTTGCAAAGAAGTTTGAAAGATGCTAAAAGTCAATATAAAGCAGGCATTGTAGATAAGACCGATTATCAAAGAGCGCAGATTTCATTGAACAATGCAATGGCTGAAAAAAAACAATACCAGGAAACTTTGCAGTCAAGGTTTTCATTGTTGAAATTATTGATGGGTTATCCGCAGGCAGATACATTCCATCTTATTTATGATAGTGTACAACTGAAGAATGAAATATTTTTTGATACCACACAACAGGTAAATTTTTCTAACCGTATAGAATATAAAATCCTTGAAACACAAAAGAGTTTATTGCAATCCAACCTTAACTATTATAAATGGAGTTTTATACCTTCTTTATCAGCTTATGGAAACTATAACCTGACATACGCAAACAATGATATTGGGAAATTGTACAGTAGGGAATTTCCTTCTTCATATATAGGATTGTCATTAAGCTTTCCCATTTTCCAGGGTGGAAAACGCACCTGGCAAATACGGAATGCCAACCTGCAGTTAGACAGGTTAGAATATAATTTCACATCGCTGCGTGATTCAATCCAATCGGAATATACACAGGCGCTATCAACATATAAATCTTATTTGAGCGATTATTATACACAACAGGAAAATCTTGAATTAGCTACTGATGTTTATAATACAATCAACCTGCAATATAAAGCCGGTGTAAAAGCTTACCTGGAAGTGATAGTGGCAGAAAGTGATTTACGGACAACACAGATAAATTATCTCAATGCATTGTATAATGTTTTAAGCAGCAAACTTGATGTTGAAAAAGCATTGGGCACATTAAATTATTAAAGCAGATAAAAATATTTTCAGGAATATGAAACTTACAATATACAACATCATCTTTTCTTCTGTTTTGCTGCTGGCGTCCTGCAGTGATAAAAATAACAATGTGCAACAGCAGGCATTCCCGCCTGTAGATGTAAATATTGATACAGTGAAGCAGGGCAATGCTGTTTATTTTGAAGAATATCCAGGAACAGTAAGTGCATTTAACCAGGTTGACATACATGCACAGGTGAGTGGTTACATCACTGAAATATATTTCCAGGATGGGCAGCATGTAACCAAAGGGCAGAAATTATATAAGATAGATGCACAACAATATGCAGGAAATTATAACCAGTCTGTTGCTGATTTGAATGTAGCTAAAGCGAATCTTGTGAAGGCACAAAAAAATGCAGACCGTTATGTAGAGCTGGATAAGAATGATGCGATAGCCAAACAAATAGTAGATAATGCATTGGCAGATTTGGATGCTGCAAAGATGCAGGTTAAAGCAGCAGAAGCGAATGTATCTGCAGTTCAGACAAATTTGAGATATACTACTATTTATGCTCCATTTAATGGAGTGATTGGTATATCACAGGTTAAATTAGGTTCTGCTGTTTCACCAGGAAGCACTGTATTAAATACAATTTCTGCAGAGCGTTCACTCGCAGTTGATTTTGCTCTTGATGAAAAAGATATTCCCCGCTTTACCAAAATGCAACGTGAAGGAACAAATCCTGCAGATTCTGTTTTTACTATTCAGCTTCCCGATGGTAGTATCTATAATGAACCTGGAAAAATTGCACTCATTGATAGGGCTGTTGACCCGCAAACCGGGACTATAAAAGCAAGGCTTGAATTTGACAATCCCCAAAATATTTTAAAGCCTGGAATGACTTGTAATGTTCGTGTGAAAACTGATGCTGTGAATGCATTGTTGATTCCTACAAAAGCAATTTTGGAACAGATGGGTGAGAACTTTGTTTTTGTTGTTGGAGATAGCAATAAAGTTGTACAAACAAAAATTGTAAAAGGGATGAATATCGGTGGCAATACAATTATTCAAAATGGTTTGCGACCTGGAGAAATAATTGTAACAGACGGCATACAAAAAATCAGGGATGGTGCTGTTGTGAAATTACCCGGTGCTGATAACAAGCACTGATGTAGTATTCTGTATTTGATGGTGTGTGAGATAACTGATGCAGGTGAATTAAAAATATTCAAACAGATTAAATCTTCATTTTTTTATTGAAGACAAATAAGAAAGAAAGGCTATGATTGCAGATACTTTTATAAGAAGGCCTGTTACAGCAATTGTTGTTTCGATAGTAATAGTTTTAATTGGAATATTGGCAATAACAAATTTGCCTGTAGGCCAATATCCGGAAATTACACCACCACAGATTCAGATATCCGGTACGTTTACCGGCGCTGATGCATTAACGGTGGAACAAACAGTAACTACACCAATAGAAACACAGGTAAATGGTTCACCAGGTATGATGTATATGCAAAGCAACAGTACCAGCGATGGACGTTCTTCTATCAATGCATATTTTTCTATTGGAACAAATCCTGACATTGCAACACTTGATGTACAAAACCGTGTGAGTTTTGCCACACCGCGATTGCCTGAAGAAGTAAGACAATTAGGTATAACTGTGCGTAAAAGGAACCCAAGTATTTTAATGGTATTGGATGTTTATTCACCTAATGGTACACACGGCATTTCATTTTTAAACAACTACACAAATATTTATATAAGAGATGCGTTACTGCGTGTGCCCGGTGTTGGTGATATTTTTACTGTGGCTGATGATTTTAGTATGCGTGTGTGGCTGCAGCCTGATAAACTTGCCCAACTTGGGTTAACAACAAAAGATGTTATTACATCATTACAGCAACAAAACATTCAATTAGCAGCAGGTAGTGTTGGCGCCCCACCGCAAGATAACAGCCAGGCTTTTGAATATACTGTGTTGACCAATAGCAGGCTTAGTACAGCAGATGAATTTAATAAGGTTGTAGTTCGTTCCAATCCAAGCACTGGCGCTATTGTTTATTTAAAAGATGTTGCAAGAGTAGAATTGGGTAAGTTCAGGTATGCCAGTAATTCTTTTGTTGATGGTAAACCGGCTTCTATTTTATTAGTATATCAGGCACCTGGAAGCAATGCATTACAGGTTGCAGATGGTATATATAAGGAAATGGATGTTTTGAGAAAATCATTACCAAAAGACATGGATTTTATAGTGTCTTTCGAATCATTTTCTGTTGTTAAGGTTTCAATCAGTGAGGTGGTGCGTACACTATTGGAAGCCTTGCTACTCGTAACCATTGTGGTATTTCTCTTCCTTCAAAACTTCAGGGCAACATTAATTCCTGTGCTGGCAATACCGGTATCCATAATTGGTACGTTTGCATTTTTTATACCACTTGGTTTTACCATCAATACTTTAACCATGTTTGGTTTTGTGCTGGCAATTGGTATTGTTGTAGATGATGCCATTGTGGTGGTAGAAGCCGTTCAGCATTATATTGATAATGAAAAGCTCTCTGCAAAAGAAGCTACGCAAAGGGCAATGAATGATATTTCAGGACCTGTTGTTGCTATTGCATTAATTCTCGCTGCCGTATTTGTGCCGGTTGGTTTTATACCTGGGATTGTGGGCCGGTTATATCAGCAGTTTGCTATCACTATTGCAATCTCTGTTTTGATATCAGCTTTTGTTGCACTATCACTAACACCTGCTTTATGTTCAATATTATTAAAGCCTCACGACCAACAACGAAAACCCAAAGGAATTTTTGAGAAATTTTTCAGGGCATTCAATACCCGTTTTGACAGCTTTACCAACCGTTATACAAGGTGGGTGAATTATTTTATTAAGTATGCAAGGTATATAGTGATATTACTGATTTGCATTTTTGTCGGAACATTTTTCCTTTTTAAAACTAAAGCCACAGCGTTCATTCCAAAAGAAGATGATGGCAGGTTATATGTAACTTATGAAATACCTGAAGCATCATCAACAACGAGAAGTCTGACAGTGTTGGATTCAATGATGAAAATTATGCAATCAACACCTGGTATTGCACATTTTTCTGGTATTGGCGGATTGAACGTTGTAACATTTTCAAACAAAAGTAATAGTGGTACATTGTTTACGATGTTGAAGCCCTGGGATGAAAGAAAAGATAAAAGCCAGCAGTTGGATGCCATTATTGCAACGCTGCAAAAAAAGTTTGCATCAATAAAACAAGCAAGGATTGTTGTAATTCCACCACCTGCCATTCCTGGATTGGGGCAAACAGGTGGTTTCACTTTTGAGTTGCAACAACAACAAAGCACTGACAGCATTCAGCAGTTTGAAAATGTTGTACAAAATTTTGTTGCTGAATTAAACAAGAGACCTGAAATTGACAGGGCGTTTACATTTTTTACAGCAAAAACACCGGGATATAATGTAACCGTTGACCGGGATAAATGTGAGAAGATGGGTGTGAATGTTTCTGATGTTTATTCCACACTGGCTACTTATTTAGGTAGTAGTTATGTAAATGACTTTACTATTTATGGCAGAAATTTCCGTGTAGTTGCACAGGCAGATACTGCATACAGAAAAAATATCCAGGAGATAGGAAGTTATTATGTGCGAAACCAGCAAGGAACAATGGTTCCTTTAAGCACATTGGTTAGTTACAGGTCTATTCAAAACGCACCGGTGATTTCACATTTTAATTTGTTCCGTACAGCTGAAATTAATGGCAATGCTGCACCCGGATACAGTAGTGGTGATGCAATTAATGCTTTAAAAGAAACAGCTGCAAAGTATTTACCTGCCGGATATGGTTATGAATTTGGTGGTTTAACTAGGGAAGAAGTAAGCGCAGGTAGTAAATCACTCATCATCTTTGCGCTTTCAATTGTGTTTACATTTTTATTCCTGGCTGCACTTTATGAAAGCTGGAGTGTTCCATTTTCAGTTTTATTGGCAGTGCCATTAAGTGCATTTGGTGCCATCTTAATTTTAAATTTACTACCAGGCCTTTCAAATAATATTTATGCCCAGATTGGCCTGATAACTTTAATCGGGCTGGCAGCTAAAAATGCAATCCTGATTGTTGAGTTTGCAAAAGAAAGAGTGGATAAAGGTATGGATGTTGTCCAGGCAACTTTGGCTGCAGTCAAGCTTCGTCTTCGTCCGATATTAATGACATCATTGGCTTTTATATTTGGCGTTGCACCTTTGGCATTTGCTTCAGGAGCCGGAGCAGCAGCCCGTTCTACAATCGGATGGACTGTTTTAGGAGGTATGTTTGCTGCTACATTTTTAGGGATATTTATTATCCCGGTATTATATGTGATAATAACAAAAATTGCTTACAGGAAAAGATTAAGAAAGCAGAATGAGCCTGCTTAATTTCCTGTCGGTTGTTTATGATTTTTCAGAAATTCATAGTTTTTGAAACACTGCTCAATATAATACCCCAATTCAAGGTCATTCATCATGAGGACTTCATCATAAGACGGACGGTAAAAATCCATGAATTTATTCAACTCATCTCCATCAAGGTTGGTAAGTCTTTTTACAAGGTATTTTGTGTAACGGTGGTCTATATATTTATTTTGTTCGTCCGATATAAGCCTTTGCTGAAAAGCAAGCATTTGCCTGTTACGCTTAAATCTAAAAGCATTAATGAGTTCATCAAGGTCTAAACCAACAGCGCTTGGTACACCCGTATTATTATAAGCATTATCAGGTTTTACAATTTTCAGAGTTGGTTTGTGATAATTAAAAGCTTTTGCATAAGTCTGCCTGTTTTCAATTGAGTCCTGTTTATAGTTAGGAGTCCTGACTTTTACTTCCGGTAGCCAACGGACATCAACATATAATGCAATATCGAAATTCTGTGGATGAGTTATTGTATCAACAGTGTATTTCCTTGTTTGCTTATTGAGGTAAGAAAACCAAATTGAATCTTTTGATTCGGTTGAAATTCTGTATCGTCCCAAAGAATCACTGATTGCGTAGTGGCCGGAAGTAGTTTGAACAGTTACTGCTGTAAGAGGTTGTTTACTAAAATAGTCGGAAACAGTACCACTGATAACCGCTTGGCTATCAGCAGCTAAGGATATAATCAATAAACAAAGAATTAAATACAGTGATTTCAAATTATTAAGTTGAATTGTAATATTACAAACAGCTCAAGAATTCTCTGTAACTAAAAGGTTAAAGATGGATTTACCTGCCCATATAAACCATAAGAATTTGTACATCGCTTGGATTAACACCTGAAATCCTACTAGCCTGGCCTAAAGTCCTTGGTTTTATTTTTTTAAATTTCTGAAGTGCTTCTGCGCTTAATGCAGAAACCCTGTCGTAATTAAATGTTTCAGGTATTAATGTATTTTCCATTGTTGACATTTTTGTTGCCAACTCTTGTTCCTTTTCAATATACCTTTCATATTTCACCTGTATCTCTGCCTGTTCTATCGAATCTCTAGAAAAGGATTTCAAATCTGAAGCAATAATGTCTAAATGTTGAATCATGTCAGGAAGTGTAACATCAGGCCTTAGTAAAAGTTTTAAAGCTTTTTGTTTTTCTTCAATCGGTGATGAGCCAGCATTTTGCAGATAAGTATTTACTTCATCCGGGGTTAAAGTAATACCTTGAAGCAGGGCTTTAATTTTTTGAACTTCACTCCTTTTATTAATCACTTTTTCCATTCTTTCCTGGCTGGCCAGGCCCAGTTTAAAACTTTTTTCAGTTAAGCGCAGGTCTGCATTATCCTGTCTTAGTAATGTCCTAAATTCAGCCCTGCTTGTAAACATCCTATAGGGTTCGTCAGTGCCTTTACTGATGAGGTCATCAATTAAAACACCTATATAAGCTTCATCTCTATTTAATATAAATGATTGATTATCAGTTATTTTTAAATGTGCATTTATACCTGCCATAATACCCTGGCAGGCAGCTTCTTCATATCCGGTTGTCCCATTTATCTGTCCTGCAAAAAATAAATTATCTATCAGCTTTGTTTCTAAACTATGCTTTAGCTGTGTAGGAGGAAAATAATCATATTCAATAGCATAACCCGGACGGAACATTTTTGCATTTTCAAATCCGGGCATTTTCCTGATAGCTTCATATTGTACTTCTTCAGGAAGGGATGTGGAGAATCCATTTACATATATTTCTATAGTATTAAAACCTTCAGGTTCAACAAAAATCTGGTGGCGGTCCCTTTCAGCAAAGCGATTGATTTTATCTTCAATACTTGGGCAATATCTTGGGCCGCGACCTTCAATCCTACCAGCAAACATTGGACTTTTATCAAAACCTTTTTTAAGGCTTTCATGCACAGCAGTATTGGTATAAGTTATATGACAGGGTATTTGTTTGTCAGCAGTTATTTTTGGGATATCCAGGTATGAAAAGCCGGTAATTTCTTTATCTCCTTCCTGGATTTCCATTGCATCATAGTTCAGGCTCCTGCCATCAATTCTTGGTGGTGTCCCGGTTTTTAAGCGGTTACTTTCAAAACCTAATTCAACCAATTGTTCGGTAATGCCGGTAGCACTTTTTTCTGCTATTCTGCCACCCCCAAAGTTTTTTTCACCTATATGGATTTTGCCATTTAAAAAAGTTCCGCTGGTTAGAATTACGGATTTGCAGTTTATGGTATGGCCTAATCCTGTGATTACACCCGCAGCCCTGTTATTTTTTACAATTATGTTTTTTACTGTGTCCTGGTAAAAGTCAATATTTTTTATTTTTTCAAGTTGGTTTCTCCATTCAGCTGAAAACAACATCCTATCGCTTTGAGCCCTGGGGCTCCACATGGCAGGTCCCTTACTTTTATTCAGCATCCTGAATTGAATCATGCTTTTATCTGTAACGATAGCACTATATCCACCCAAGGCATCTATCTCTCTCACTATCTGACCTTTAGCAATACCCCCCATTGCCGGATTGCAACTCATTTGGGCAATTGTTTGCAGGTTCATGGTAACCAATAAAACTTTACTGCCCATATTGGCAGCAGCGGCTGCTGCTTCACAACCTGCATGACCTGCACCTACAACTATTACATCATACTCTGGAAACATTCGGCAAAGATAAAAACCTGTTATTTCACGTGGAACTAATTCTGGGAACAGGCAAAATCCTCAACAATAAAGGTATCGCCGTTGGAATAATGGTTTGCACCAATGCCTGTCAGAACATATTTGGGGTCTAAAAGTGTCTTTCTGTGGCCAAGGCTTGGCACATTAATGTCCAGGTAAAGTAGCACTAACATAAAAAGAGGGTCACCTTCACCACCACTTGCACTGATATTTTCACTTCCACAATTTTTCATGCCAGCAGAAATATACCTTTTGCCAAAGGTTAATCCATTGGTTGAATTATGAGAAGGTTTTGAATTATTAGTAGTAATATCATTTGAGTGAGCCTGGCTTATTCTTATCAAAGTATCAGACAAGGATAAAAGCGGCAGGCTACCGGTATTTTGTAAATCAATAGCCAGGCTTTTCAAGTTGCTGCCTTTTAGTTGAGGATAAATATTGACAATAGGCAAAACAGCATCTTTGTAAAACCTGGAAGGATTTGCCCTGCTATAATTTACCCAATAGTAAAATTCTTTTGCTTTTTGGTTTAGTTTATTAAAATTTGACTGGCTCTCATTCCATGATTTTATTTTTTCATCAAAGTTTGGTTTTGGAATTGTTGCACTTGAAAACATTAAAGTTTGTTGGCTAAAGCCACAGAAAAACATCATGCTAAATACTGCAATACATAAAAATCGCTTCACGTGGAACATCATATTAGTTTAAGATAATAATTTTCACGCTCATGCATCATTTCCTTTTTCCGTTTCGAATTATCTTCATAGCCGCACAAATGCAAAGCGCTATGAATCATAACTCTCAGAAGTTCATTTTGGTATGGCACATCAAAGGTTTTTGCATTTTCTTTTATTCTTTCAATGCTGATATATATTTCACCTGAAATTGGTTGACCTTTTTCGGATAAAGTGAATGTGATGGTGTCTGTAAAATCATCATGTTGGAGGAATTGCCTGTTTATATCAAGCAGGTAATTATCAGAACAAAAAATGTAATCTACTCTATTGAATTCAGTTTTTTCTTTTTTGAATACGGTTTCAATAAGCGTTTTTACCTTTTTTGCCTGATTCAGGTTTGGTTTTATACCAACATTGTGAAAGAAAATAGTATTCATATTGCTTACAAAAATCGCAACTTAATAGGTTGGTTTTATTTTTTAGCTTTGCTAAATAAAATTATTCATGAAACTTTCAGATTTAGAAATAGGTCAGCAGGCAACAATCGTTAACTTTTCCCAGGATGAAATTTCTATCAAGCTTATGGAAATGGGTCTTGTGCCTGGCGAAATTGTCTATATTGAAAAATTTGCTCCGCTAGGCGATCCTATTTCTATTGCTGTTGCCGGCTATAGTTTAAGTCTAAGAATAAACGAAGCTGATAGCATTAATGTAGAAAAAATCGGAGCCTGATAAATTAATCACCACATATGAAAATAGGTTTGCTATTCGGGTCTTTCAATCCTATTCATACAGGTCACCTTATCATAGCAAACCATATTGCAAATTTTATTACTGATGAAATTTGGTTTATAGTTTCTCCTCAAAATCCATTTAAAAAAAGTGAAGACCTACTCGAATCAAAGAAAAGATTGGAGCTTGCACAATTAGCAACACAACAAGATAATCGGTTTAAAGTTTCAGATATTGAATTCAGGCTTTCAAAACCATCTTACACAATCAATACTGTTTCTGAGCTTTCAAAACTTTATAAAAATGTTGATTTTCAATTAATTATAGGTTCAGATAATCTTCAATCCATTTCCAAATGGAAATCTGCAGATATATTAACCAGTGAATATAAGTTCCTGGTGTATGAAAGGCCCGGATTCCCTGTAGATAAAATTTCCCTTCTTCCTAATTTCACTCTGGTCGAATCAGAGTTAATAGATATTTCCGCAACAACAATCCGGAAATTAATTGCTCAACATAAGAGTATCCGTTACCTTGTTCCTGAACCGGTGAGGCTAAAAATAGAAGAGGAAAATTATTACAGGTGAAAGTAACTCACTATTACCCCGATAATAAAACAGAATAAGGGTACAAACTGGGCACGTACTTTAGTGAAAGTCAATAAGATAAATGTCCCGATGATTACAAGAAGGTTTACGAGGGGAGTTATTAACCCGGTTGTAATATCAACCGATATGTCTTTCATTAGAAATATGGTTGAACCTATCATGATACCTACAACTGCAGCATTTATTCCCTCCAAAGACCGGTAAATGGCAGCATATCTTTTAAGATTATGCCAGACGGGGAAAAAGAATAGAACCAATAATAAGCTGGGAAGGAATAGGGCAAATGAGCCGATAAAGCACCCGATAATTTGCATGCCTTTCCCCTGTGAACTCATAGCTGCACCGCCTACAAACGCGCCAACTGAAAAAACAGGTCCGGGAATTGCCCTTACCAACCCTGAACCTGTAAGAAAATCTTCCTTGTCAACCCTCAATACGTTTGGGTTTTGCTGCTCAACTTTTTCATTCTCTGGTCTTACAACATACTGTTGGTACATCATTGGTATCAACACATCACCGCCACCAAAAACCAGGCTCCCAAAACGATATGAGTTTTCAAATAAATTGTATGGCCCCCTGTCTTTCCAATTTTCTTTTCTTGCTGTTTCACTTACAAAGGCAGCAATACCAAATACTGCAAAAAATATTAATATGTTGGCCCACCTGATTTTTTTTGGAGGGACTCCTTTTTGTGGTATCCTTTTACTGCTAAAATTTGTTGCAATTCCTCCGGCAATAATAATTGCAGGCAAGGACCAGGGGGTTTTGAAAAGGAAATAAGCTAGTATAGCACCGAATACCATTATCACTTGTGTTATAGTATTTGTGATAGCAGCTTTGGACATTTTGTAAGCAGTAAATGCAATAAATCCTACCGACATCGGTTGGATAAAATTAAAAATACCAGCTACAGCACTTCTGTCATTCACATAGCTGAGTAAAAATGAAAATGCCCCCATTAATATACTCGCAGGTGTTATCCAAATAAATAAAGTAATGATTGCCAGCAAGATACCACCCCTTTTATAACCTATCAGGGTCAATGTTTGCGTAGAAGATGCACCAGGCAGCATTTGACAAAAGGCATTATATTCCAATAATTCCTTTTCTGTAACATCATGCCTTTTCTGCACAAAGTTTTTTATCATCATTCCAAAATGTCCTTGAGGGCCACCAAATGCGGTAAGGCTGTGCATCAGTACTGCTTTCAGGAACGGAATATGGCGATGCAGAATAAGCCAGTATTTTTTGGTAATGCTTTGCAAGAATTTATTTCTTTAATCCAATTTCTCTTAATCTTTCATCTAAGTAACCACCAGCTGTAATATCATCATATGCCTTTGGATGATTGTCATCAATGCAATTATCCAAACACGCAAGACTCATCTCACTTCTCGGATGTAAAAAGAACGGCATTGAAAAACGACTGGTATGCCATAGTTCACGAGGTGGATTTACAACACGGTGAGTTGTACTTTTTAATTTATTGTTCGTTAACCGTTGCAGCATATCTCCGACATTTACCACAATTTGTTCAGGCAATGATGTGACACCAACCCATTCACCCTGACGTGTCAATATTTGCAACCCATCTGCAGAAGCTCCAACTAATAAAGTTATAAGATTTATATCTTCATGTTGTTCTGAACGAATTGCTGATTTTGGTTCCTGTGTGATTGGTGGATAATGAATACAACGCAAAATTGAATTCCCTTTATTGATATATGGTTTAAAATATTCTTCTGGTAGCTCCAGGTAAATTGCAATTGCTCTCAATAAAGCTGCACCGGATGTTTCAAAATGCCTGAATGCAGTCTCAATAGTTTCATTGAAACCAGGAATTTCTGAAACTATAATATTATCAGGGTAATCTTCTTTTGGAAAAGTCTTTTTTTCTTCTTCAGTAAGAATTTGTCCATACTGAAAAAACTCTTTGAGGTCTGGAGCTGTACTACCTTTGGCATGCTCTTTTCCAAAACTGGTATAACCTCTTTGTCCTGATAATTCAGGCACTTCATATTTTTCTTTTTTTACCAGTGGCAAAGCAAAAAAACGTTGAACATAATCATATAATTTTTGGATAAGCTCACCGGGTATTGTATGGTTTTTTACAGCAACAAATCCAACTGTTTCATAAGCTTTTCCCAATTGTTCAACAAAGCTTTGTTTAGCTTTTTCATCACCGTTTAAAAATTGCGCAAGGTCCACAACAGGTATTGTTTCCACCATAGCAAAAATGTTAATGAGGCAAAGTACAAAACTGCGCTAACTATTCAAAAAAAGAACCCCGCTTACGAAAAGCAAGGGTTCTGTTTAGTCCCAACCTTAACCAAGTTTATAATGATAGCCTGTCTAAAAATGCTGTGCTGAAATCCCTTATTTTGAAAGAATTTTTTATAACATTTTTTGTCTGTATGCTAATTGAATTACTGATTGTGGCTGCTTTTCCCAAAGCAGATGTTTGTTGCTGATAATGATATCTTGTTGAGTCTTTTCTGCTTGAATCAACCGGCTGATTTTGATTTCCCCTTTCAATTCTATTATGATAATCATCTTCATCATCATCAGAGGAATGAGTAGGCCTTAACCCATCTTTAGTCATTATATATTCGACATTATTATCCCAATTATAATCATCATTATCATTTCTCCACCGCCAGTCATCCATATCACCACCAAGTCCTACATGCATTTCATTACCCCAACCAACATCGTTACCTATAAAAATCCTTTTTCCTATAGGAACATATATAGTAATATACACTGACTGATTCCTGAACTTATCTTTCCTGGTAATTGCTATCCCTTTATTAAATAATAGCGTCGAATCTTCTTGAGTAATATCAAAACTAATCTTGTTAGCCCTTTCCTGTGCCACTTGTTTGGATGAGCCATAAGCCAGCTTTAATGATGTTACTTTAAAACTATCGTTGTCTGATTGGCGAATGCGAAGATGAATATTATTCACAAAGGCAGTATCTTCATTGATTGAAGCAAACGGCTCAAAGTGTAAAAAACTATTTTCGAAATAATACTTATCATTCCTGTCAAATTTCACTTCTAATTTATTTACTCCAGGATTGGTTAAAGCTATATTTGATTCTGTTGGTGAATTATGATAAGAAAAATCATTTGCCAAAGATGCAATCAACCCGATAACACAAAACCATCCTAAAATCCACATTGCGATAAAGCTAAAACGAATAGCACTGCTGTTGCTCCTGCTCCTGGCGATTCTTCTTATTATCCAGGTGATGATACCAATTACAGGAACCCAGATGAAGAAAATCAAAGTACCCCACATCAGGACTGTTTGCCAACCTTCATTCAGCAGGTAAGATTTCAGTGGTAACAAACCAGTGAGTACTATGCCAATACCAAATAATGCTCCGACAACACTAAGTAAAATAAGACCAAGAATGAAGTATAGAAATATTTTGACAAGAAGAGCAATAATATTTCCAATCGAACTACCAGACTTTTTTGCTGCCTGTGTTGCTTCAGAGCTGATTTTTTTACTGCGTTGCCCGATTTCGGCTCCCATTTGTGCAGCTTTTTCACCAACTTCTTTTCCAAATTCTTTTGCCCTATCACCAAAACCTTCCATGTCTTTCTGAATAGTATTTTTAATACTGTTCAAATCAATCTTTTCCCCTTTCATTTCTAACTTATCAGAGGTTGAAGAAGCTTCAGGAATAATCAGCCAAAGGATAATATATAAAATGGTAGCACCCGGACTGAATGATAAATTAATAAAGTTTGGAAAATCAAATGCACCCCAATGATTCCATCTTGCAACAAATGATAAGAATGGTATTAAAAATAAAACCCTGGGTATCCAGACATTAACACCAAAATATGCTGCTAATCCACCACAAACACCACTGATGATTTTATTATCCGGGTCGCGGAATAACCTTTTTCGATATGAGCCGACCTGTGTGGATGCAGAACTGGGAACAGTAGCCCATAAAATAAGATATGCAAGTATCCCAAACCCAAAACCCAATGTAAACAATACAAATAGTATCCTTACAACAAGTTTATCAATACCAAAATAGTTGCCCAAACCGGCACATACACCACCCAGAAACTTATTGTTCTCATCGCGGAAGAATTTTTGTTGTCTCGGGCCATATTGAAATTGTTGTCCGGCATTATCAGATGCTTCACTTTGTGATTCAGCTTTTTGATTATTCTGTGCCTGGTAATCAGAATCTTCAGCAGCAAAATCTTCAGGGCGGCCAATACTATGCTTGATGGTTTCTACATCTTCGTCTGTAATACAGGAAGCTCCTTTTTTCAATATTTCACTAAACAATTCTCCTACCCGGCTTTCGATATCATTGATAATCTCATCTTTTCCTTCTTCGTTGGAAAAGAACTGGCGGAGGCTATCAATATATTGCTTCATTATTTCGTAGGCGCTCTCCTCGATTGGGATTACCCTGCCCTGAAAATTTATATTAATTACCTTTTTCATTGTTTAATTATTTATTGGTTATTGTTAGGAGTTTCCCCTGATATATTTACTGTATTTTCAGAAGAAGTAAGTTTTTGAACAGCGTCTGCAAGCTCATTCCATGTCCTTTCTAATTCTGTATAAAACTGCAGACCCTTTTCAGTCATTAAAAAATATTTACGTGGTGGGCCTGAATTGCTTTCAACCCATCTATAAGTTAGGTAACCGGCATTCTTGAGCCTGGTTAACAGTGGATAAAGTGTCCCTTCCAGGATATTTAAATTGGCTCCTTTCATTTTATCTACAATATCACTCGGATAAACTTCACCTTGTCGGATTATAGATAAAATGCAAAACTCCAATACACCTTTCCGCATCTGGCTTTGTGTGTTTTGTATATCCATACTAGAGTTTTTTTCAATTGTGATACAAAGTAAAGTAATATTTTAATACTATGCAATACATAATACCAAGTTTTTTACAGTAATTGCTATTACTTAGAGCAATTGACTTTATATGTTGCTTATAATCAGCAACATATAAATTATTGGAAATTAAAGAAAATTATGAGCGGTTAAAATCAGGGATGAAAATTGCCTATTTTCTACTTAAACTATCTATGTACCTGAAGGTATTTTGGTTTGAAATGCTATTTAATGAAAGTGGGATACCTTTTTTCTCAGCAGCAGTCAGATGAAAGCTTAATGAAGCAGGATTTGATTTTTGAGGAACATCATAGCTGAAACCTATTTTGGAAAGCTCCGGGCCATACGCCTGTAAAGCATAATTAATCTCATCTTTCTGGTAATAATCCTGGAGATTAAACCAGTTGCTTTGGAGCAGAAATACAGGTTTTGTAACAAGGCCAATGATAGAGTTAAGTTCATAAGGTCTCGACCAATCATCCATTGGCCTGTCGCGGATTTCGACAATGACAACCTGGGAAGTATTTGCCTTTAACCAATCCTGGAATTTATTAATAAAACGAAGTGTTGTTTCATGACCATAATTATCCCTGAAACCGGCATCCATCACGTCCACATCAGGTTCAGTTGGCATTTCTATATTTGGTAAAACAAAGGGAAATGTTGCATTCATCCGCAACACAGTTAAAAGCCCAATTTTATCAGCACCAAGATTTTTAAAATAAGATTGAAAATCTAAAGCATCAACATCATAACTACTTAAATAGTTTTCATTTTTTGAAGCCTGCATCATAAATCGCATCGGGTGAGTAGCAACAATCATCTTTCTGCCATCCCTTGTTATTGATGCATTAAAAATCATTGTTGGAATCAATGCTTTTTCTTCTGCATTTTTATAATCTATAAATTTCTTGTTTAAAATTCCTTTTGTGTTGGTGTTGAGCTTTTGTTCAAATGCATAGCCGCGGTCTTTGATGTATTCTTCACCATCATATTTGAATGAGCTGATTGGGCCAATCATATCTCTTGTAACCAGCGATGTAAATATGGGGTTCAATAAATCCCTTGAAATATTTTCAATATACTTTCGCTTCTGCAGTGTGTTGATATTCCCAATTTCTTTTTGCCAAAATAATTCCCTGAAATATGTGGCACCTATCATGCCCCCGGAAGCGCCTGTCATTAAAAAACATTTCGGAAAAAATTTTCCATCTGTAATAGTATCAAGCCTTGTCAAAACATTCATTACAAAAGCAGCACTCCTGCTGCCACCACCACTTACATCAACAAAAAACATAACAGGTTTTTCTTCACCTTGTCTTGCCTTCCAGTTATTCAACATTGAAATATATTCCAGGCTGTCTGCAGTTACGTCTTTCTGGTTGCTCAGTTGTTTCAGGTTTTGTTCATCATAAGTTTGTTGAAGTTTTGTATTTGTATAATTTAAACCATAAGCTTTATTTCTCGGGTCAATGATGTGTTGTTGGAACATCCAGTTTACCAACAGATAAATTAAAAGCACTACAGGTATGCTCCAACTCCTGAGGAAAAGTGATAAAGCACCCGCGGCTGCAACAAGTATGGTAAAGAATAATGTAATACTCGCAGCAGCAGGGATTTGAAAATATTTGTTTTCAGCAAATACACCAAACATAATCAGGAATGCAAATGCAAGAAACACTGCTTTTATTGCTGCAAAATGATGGCGCTTAAAAATTGAATCTAAAAACTCCTGGCTGTAATGTTTGATGTTTCTTGGTTTACGTAAACGAAGTGTTGCACTCAGGAACCAGTCAACACGAATTTCGCCTTTTTCCTTTTTTGAATTTTTTATCATCCTGCTGGCTCGTTCATATTTTTCATTGGCTGTTGTAAAATCAGTTACCATTTTGCGGTATATTTTTCTGTCCGCCCTGAAAAAATAACCAAATGCAAATGCCAGTGATAAAATAAAACCACCCATGAAACCTCCGCTCAACTCCAGGATTACTATTGCAGATGACAGCTCATCATAATGTTGGTAGTCAATTGCGAAAAATAAATAGCATAATAAAAAGATAATAGGTATGATTGCATTGTTGATACAAAACTTTAAAAAGGGTTGCGCAGTTGTTGCAAGAAATTTAATATGCTTACTGTGCAAAATGAAAGTGGTAATGTTCCAACTCATAATATAAGAAGCCACAGTAAATCCAGCGAATGCAGTACTTAGTGCATTTACTTTACCTAAATATTCAGGCGCCAGCATTAAAGAATCAGCACCATAAGGTTTTAAAAAATGACCGCTGATGGTTGCAAATAAAATTACCCAGAATAATAATAACACCTGGAATTTGCGAAAATGTAATAATAACAATTGTACTGGCAGAGAATAAAAGAAACCTGTGATGTATTTTTTCATGCAGTGTTGTTATTAAACTTATGAAGACAGGTTGTTTTACTGAAATGCTGTCCGGTTATTGGTAAAAATACAAAAAACGAAATTGCATGAATAACAGTTTAAGCAGATAAAAAATTTTTTGTTGTATTGAAAAAAAAGAAAACCCTGCAGAAATATAAATTCCACAGGGTTTTATTCAAAAGAGAAAGAAATTTTAAAACTCACAATTCTTGGGTGTACGTGCAAATGGTATTACATCACGGATATTCGTCATACCTGTAACAAACTGTACCATACGTTCAAAGCCTAAACCAAAACCTGAATGCGGCACTGAACCAAAACGGCGTATGTCAAGATACCATTGCATTTCTTCAACAGGCACATGCATAGCTTCCATTCTTTCAATAAGTTTATCATACCTTTCTTCACGTTGTGAACCACCAACAATTTCTCCAATACCTGGAGCCAGTATGTCCATTGCTGCAACAGTTTTTCCATCTTCATTCATACGCATATAAAACGCTTTGATGGCTGCAGGATAACCTGTAACAATCACCGGTTTTTTAAAATGTTTTTCTACCAGGTAACGCTCATGTTCGCTTTGCAGGTCAATACCCCATTTCACTTCATACTGGAATTTTTTCTTTTTATAATGATTGCTGTTTAATAAAATATCAATTGCTTCAGTATAGGTAATTCTTTCAAATGAATTATTTAAAACAAATTCAAGTTTTTCAATTAATCCGAGTTCACTTCGTTTATCCTGTGGCAATTGTTTTTCTTCATCAGCCAGGCGTTGAGCAAGCAATTCAAGGTCTTCGCGGTTATTATCTATAGCATATTGAATAATGTATTTAATAAATTCTTCTGCAAGGTCCATGTTGTCTTCAATATCATAAAAAGCCATCTCAGGTTCTATCATCCAGAATTCTGCAAGGTGCCTTGTAGTGTTAGAATTTTCAGCACGGAACGTAGGCCCGAATGTATAAACATCACTGAAAGCTGTAGCGCCTAATTCTGCTTCAAGCTGGCCACTCACTGTCAGATTAGTGCTTTTACCAAAAAAGTCTTCTTTAAAATTTACACTTCCGTCTTCGTTGCGTGGTGTTTTATCAAAAGGCAATGTTGTAACCCTGAACATTTCACCTGCACCTTCTGCATCACTTGCTGAAATAATTGGTGTATGGATATAAACAAAACCTTTGTCATTAAAAAATTTATGTATAGCATAAGCCAGTGAATGGCGTACACGGAATACAGCTCCAAAAGTATTTGTACGGAAACGCAAATGTGCATGTTCTCTCAGGTATTCCAGTGTGGGCCTGTTCTTTAATTGTAATGGATAATTTTCAGGGTCACAATCACCTAATATTTCGACTGTGTTTGCTTTCAGTTCTACTTTCTGGCCTTTACCCAGGCTTGCTACCATTACTCCGGTTACTTTCACTGATGCGCCGGCTGTAATCCTTTTTAATGTTTCATCATTCAATAAACCTAAAGCTGCAACAACCTGCAAATTCTGGTGGGTGCTGCCATCATTGACTGCTATAAACTGGTTGTTGCGGAAACTACGCACCCAACCCATCACAATAACTTCACTGCCATCAGGTTCAGCGGCCAACAACTCTTTAATTTTTGTTCTCTTGTTAAACATAATAATCAAAAAATGGGAGCGCAAAGATAAAGTTTAAGATGCAGACGGGAATAAGTTTGTAATGTGCATGATAATGCGTTTTGTTTTCTTCTAAAGAAAAAAATTAATGCTGGTTTAATTAACCATGCTTATTTTACAGGATGGGATATTTAGAAATAAATTTTTATGGCATCACAAAAGAGGTCAATGAAATACTGGTTGCACTTCTTGCTGACCAGCAATATGAAGGTTTTGAAGAATCAGAAAACAATTTGAAAGCTTATATAAAAAAGGATTTGTTTGATGAGGCTGCAATTCAATCGCTGGCTAAAAAATTGAAAATACAATTCCAGGTAAATGAAATTGCAGATACAAACTGGAATGCAGTCTGGGAATCTAATTTTCAACCTATAGTTATTAATGATTGGGTAATCAGGGCAGATTTTCATCAACCATTAAAAGATGCACAGCATGAAATAATCATATCCCCTAAAATGAGTTTTGGTACAGGTCATCATGCTACTACATTCATGATGGTGCAGCAAATGCAGCAAATCTGCTTCACTGATAAAATGGTTTTGGATTTTGGCACCGGTACAGGTGTATTGGCAATCCTTGCACAAAAACTTGGATCTACTGATATAACTGCTATTGATAATGACCCGTCAAGCATTGAAAACGCAACAGAGAATATTGAGAAAAATAATACAGGATCAATTGATCTTTTTTTAGCTGATCATATTGCCACCAATAAAGTATTTGATATTATTCTTGCCAACATTACAAGGAATATTATTCTTGAAAATTTTTCAGCTTTTGATACCCATCTTAAAAATAAAGGAACATTGTTATTAAGTGGCCTCCTCACAACTGATGAAGAAATTATAATGCAGGCTGCATCGCATCATCATTTTGAGCTATATAAAAAACTACAAAAGGATAACTGGATATGTTTGTGGTTGGAAAAGAATTGAGGGTAACTAAAATATTTTTTTCTATTTGAGTAGGTAAATAATAAAATAAAATCTCATCTCTGTTCAGGTTTACCTGTTTATAAATTACCATATTTTATACTGTCTTTTATATTTGAAAAATGTAAATGAAATTGTATTAAGCGGCATAATTATTGATTGTGCTTGCCCAATTTTTTACTGTAGAGTAATTTGTTCAGCATCACATTTTTGTTTGAAATTTTTATAAAGATTATAGAATTTGAAAATTGGTAACTGTTTTACTTGCAGTATGATTTCTTTCTTCTTTTTAAAATCAATTTTATGATAAACCGCAAAGCAAGCATTTATTTATTGGCTATTTTACTTTTTACTGCCTGTACCAAACAGGAAACTATACCCACACAGGATGACAGTGTCTCATCACAGACAATTGATCAATCGAATATAACAGTTGTTACTACTTATGGGTTGGCTGAGGATGATACAGATTATAACGATACCAAATCAGATATGAGCCTGGCGGGCGTCAATACCATCAGGTTGGGGATTTCGCTTTCCACAAATACAGTAAATAAGTTGATTGATAAATATATGAATGATGGGTATAATGTACAGGTCATTGTGAACTGGGAAGATGATATCAATGGGTACAGGGATTTCCCTACAGCAAAAGATACAAACAAGTTGAAATCACAGGCAGATGCATTCTTTAAATATTATTCAGACCGCAAAAGCAAAATCCCATTTATTGCAGTTGAAAACGAATGGGATTACCAGGTACAGCATGGGTCAAATTTGCAGGATTATATTAAAGAACTTTCTATCATTACAACTGTGGGCCATAAATATGGATTTAAAATTGCCGATGGTGGCATAACATCTGGTTCTCTACAACGTTGGACATATTCTCAATTATCGGGTACTGCTCAAACACAGTGGGGGAAAAAATATTATGTTGGTTTAAATAATGATTATAATGGGTTACTCAATATTGTGAACACATTTATCTCCGGTGCCAAAAAAATCAATTACGATTACAGTAATGTACATTGGTACAATACTTTCAGGTGCGGAAATGGATTTGTAACAGCATCACAGGCATATATGAAAGCATGTAATAAAAAACAGGTGATGAGTAACGAAATTGGTATAAGGACAAGCTCACTTACATTGTTTACCCAAACTGTAAATGAAGTTACCGGGAAAACACCCTGGGCAATTTTTTATAATGGTTCAAATATCAAAGGCAAGGCAATTAAACTCACTGATCAGATGTTACAGGTTTTGAATTAAACCTGGGCATTAGAATAATTAATTTTCAAAAAATATTGATGTCATTAATTGGTGTCAATATTTTTTTTATAGTCCGTATTTATCAACCAGGTAAATCAATGCTGCCATATTGATGGCGCCTAATTTCATTTCACGGATGTCAACATTTTCAAACACGTCTGATGGTGCATGATGAATAAAAAAATATCGTTGGCTATCAGGTATCAAACCCGCTGTTATTGTTCCAAAAATTTTTCTCAGATAACCAATATCTTCCCCATCACCACCTCGCTGAAAACGATCTCCGTAATATGGAGTAAAAAAATGTTTCCAGTTATTTATTTTATCCCAGGTAGCATCATTGCATTCAAATCCAAATCCCCTTGGGGTGAAACCACCCGCATCACTTTCAAGTGCGAAGATGTGTTGTTCATTATTTTGCCTGGCAGCTTCTGCATATTTAATTCCACCGCGTGAGCCATTTTCTTCATTGGCAAAAAACACAAAATGAATAGTATGTTTTGGCCGATAATGCAGCGCTTTGAAAACTCTTAATATTTCAAGTGTCTGTACTATGCCGGTTCCATCATCATTGGCGCCTTCTGCAGGATCCCAGCTATCAAGATGGCCGCCGATTGTGATGATTTGTTCAGGATGTTCACTTCCGGTTAAGACCCCGATTACATTATGTGCAATTGTATCCGGCAACATCTTACCATTTGTTATAATTGTTGCAGTAAGTGAAATATTTTTGTCAAGTAATGAATTTAATTTCTTCACATCATCCAGGCCCATTGCAACTGCTGGTACCCTTTTTATTGAATCAAGATAATACATAGAGCCTGTGTGTGGATAATTGCCAGGTGTGTTGCTCATACTCCGCATCATCATACCAACAGCTCCATATTTTGCAGCGCGGCTTGCACCAATGCCACGATAAATAACATTCTTACCGTAAGCCTGGAAAGTGTTAATCAATGTATCATCAAATGGAACATTGTAAAAAACTATCTTCCCATTCAATTCATTTTTCTTTGCTTCAAGATCATCAAAATTATTTACCCGTACCACAGGAGCAGTAACACCTTTTGGCCCACTACCGTCCGAATTGCCCAAAGCCAGCACATTCAGATCATACCGTTGTTGTTTACCATCTTCATTTTTATAAACCACAAACGTTTTATCAGTTCCACCACGAATCCAATGCGGCACCATGCATTCCTGCATGATTACATTATCCGCTCCAGCATCGGTTAAAACTTTTTTACCCCATTGTTCAGCTTTGTACATATTGGCTGACCCTGAAAGCCTTCCACCGATTTTTTTGGTGAGGTAAAAAAGATTATTGTAAGCAGCATCACTGCTCAAAATATTCACTGCTATTTTACGAATGAACAATGAATCATCAATAGCAGTTTGTGCAAAATTGTAAACAGGAAAAAAAATTAAAACGACCAGGATTCTTTTCATAAAATGTTGAAATCAAAATGTGATTATTATTATCCTATTCATGCAAAGTCATAACAGGTATATGACTATGAAAAGCCAGCGACTTTGTATGGCTTGGTTTGAAAATACTTCCAAACAATCCGTGCTTTTTTGAAATAATAATTATTAAATCAGTATTATTTTCAAGAGCGAACGTATCAATTGTATCAGTAAAACTATTCCCTTTTAAAAAATGAAACCTGGGATTGTATTCATTGAACAGAGTCTCAAAAGATTGTTGTTCTGATAATTTTGTTTCGTGAGGTTTATTAGTTTCAACATGCAAAACATCCAACTGTGCATGTGTATCATCCAGTAATTTTTTTATGGCTGCAGCCGCTGTTTCGCCTGCAGTTTTTTTGAAATCCAAAGCGAGTAAAACATTTTTCAATCCTGTATATTGTGCATTAGCAGGAATAATTATAACCGGTGTTTTGCTTTCTTTTGAAACATCAATTGAAGTGCTGCCGATAATAGCTTCCTCCAATTTTGTACCGGCAATACTGATACCCATCACTATCAGATCTGCATGATGTTTTTTGCAGGCTTCTGTGATACCAGATGTTACTATATTATATTCACTATCGCAAACTAATTCAATAGCAGCAGGTAACTCATGTTGCAATTCCTCTTTCATTTTTGCCAGGCCATTATTACTTATTTTTCTAAATTCTTCCAGGTCTATTTGGATAGGCATACCAAGTTCAGGATCTTCAGCAACATAAGGTTCATACGCATTGTATAAAATAATTTTTGATACTCCGATATCTGCAGCCAAAGCAATTGCATACCTGGCAACATTATAAGCATTCTTTGAAAAATCTGTTGGTACCAGCAAGGTTTGCATAAAACAAATTTTATTACACTAAAATACTTTTTTCACAACAGATAATTTCAAAATTCAAGTAAAATAAAATGATATAAAACTTATAAATTGAATTAATACAAAAAGAAAATAATGCTTCGTTGAATAACGTGGGTTTATTATTTTTTATTGGCTGCAACTGTAAGCAAGTTCTCTTATATTTATTTTTCCACTATTCAATTGAACATCTTTATAATGTGCACTTATCTCATCCAGCAACTCAAAAATCAGTTCTGGTTCTTTCTGTGTTACAAGTTTTGTCCTGTATTCTTTTATATGTGGTATGCCTTTCAGATAATTACCATAATGCCTGCGCATTTCAAGGATTCCCAATGTTTCCCCCTTCCATTGCACACTGTGTTGAAGATGTTTCTTAATTACTGAAATTCTTTGTTCAATAGTAGGCGATGGCAAATGTTCTCCTTTTGATAAAAAATATTTTATCTCGTTAAAAATCCATGGATAACCAATAGCTGCACGGCCTATCATGATACCATCAACACCATAACGGTTTTTATATTCCAATGCTTTTTCCGGCGTGTCAATATCACCATTTCCAAATATGGGTATATGAATGCGTGGATTATTTTTTACTGCTGCAATCAACGTCCAGTCTGCTTCGCCTTTATACAACTGGCTCCTCGTTCTGCCATGAATGGATAATGCTTTAATGCCTGTATCCTGCAAACGTTCAGCAACCTCTACAATATTTTTACTGTTATCATCCCATCCTAATCTTGTTTTCACAGTAACCGGTAATGTAGTAGAGTCAACACAGGCTTTTGTTAAACGCACCATCAATTCTACATCTTTCAACACTGCAGCGCCTGCACCTTTGCTCACAACTTTTTTTACAGGGCAACCAAAATTGATGTCAAGTAAATCAGGGTTTACCGCATCTACAATTTTTGCACTCATTGCCATCGCCTCTTCATCACCGCCAAAAATCTGGATGCCGATGGGTTTTTCATAATCGAAGATGTCAAGTTTCTGCCTGCTCTTAATGGCATCGCGTATCAACCCTTCACTCGATATAAATTCTGTAAACATTAAATCAGCGCCATTGTCTTTACACACTGCACGGAAAGGTGGGTCACTCACATCTTCCATTGGTGCTAACAACAATGGAAACCCGGGTAATGATATGTTGCCGATTTTAATCATATTCAATGCGCCAATCAAATTATTTATAACGGTATGAGCTTACTCCTATAAATTTGAACGGCAAATTTAAGCTATACAATTTTTATGTTTGACTATGATTCGCAAAAACCACAATACCCCGCATGGTCTCAACTTGCTTATCTATTAATGCTATGCGGTGTAGGTTTAATTTTAGGAAGTTTTATTTCTTTTGGCCTGGCAAAACTAATGTTGAATATCCCGGTTACAAGTGTACCCGATGCTTTAAAAGATCCGAAGAATGTAAATGTTTCAAGATTGATACAGATTGTCAGTACATTCTTTGCAATGCCTTTGCCTGTATTCATTTTTGCAAAAATTATCAGCAGGAAACCGGTAAGTTTTATTGGCTTTAATAAAGCCATCAGTGGTAAACAGGTTTTTATCATTATCGGCATTATGCTGATGGGTTCATTGCTGAGTAATGTTTTAAGTGAAGTGAATGCTATGATACCGCTCTCAAAGCCAACAGAAACTTATTTCAAGAATCTCGAGAATCAATATACAAAAGAAATGATGGTGCTGGCAGATATGAAAAATGTGCAGGACTATATTGTTTCACTCATCATCATTGCAATGTTGCCGGCTATTTTTGAAGAGATGTTGTTTCGTGGTGCATTACAACAGGTAATGATAAGGCTAACAAAAAATGTTTTTACCGGGATCATCTTAACAAGCATCCTGTTCAGCGCTTTTCATTTTTCCTATTATGGTTTTTTATCAAGGCTTGCTTTGGGATTGATCATCGGTTATATTTTTTATTACAGTAAAAATTTATGGCTTGCATCCATTGCGCATTTTTTATATAACGCTTTTGGAGTAACACAATTATATGCATTGAGCAGGCAGGGATTACTCACTGAAGATGCCTTAAAAGATAGTGGCTCTGTTCCTTTATATTGGGGAATAATCGCAGTTTTTTCTCTGTATTTTCTTTTTATTTTTTTCAAACAGGAAAGCCAGGTGGTGCGGTCATTACATACACTCTCCAACAATTTCAATAATGATAATGAAGCATGAGAGATGCGGCGTTTTATATTAAACACCTGCAACTGCAACCACATCCTGAAGGTGGTTATTACAGGGAAACATACAGGAGCGATGGTTTCATTCCTGCAACAGCTTTAACCGGTTTTAGTGACAGCCGCAATTATTCCACTGCAATTTTTTATTTGCTGGAGAAAAATGATTTTTCTTCTTTTCATAAAATAAAAAGTGATGAATGCTGGCACTATTATGCAGGTGGTACTATTTTGATCCATGTTTTATTTAATGATGGAAAATATGATTGCATCAAATTAGGTACAGCAATTGATAAAAATGAAAAGTTTCAATTTGTTGTTCCTGCCAATACCTGGTTTGCTGCTGAGTCTGCTGATAATTGTGATTTTGTTTTAACCGGTTGTACAGTGGCACCCGGTTTTGATTTTGCTGATTTTGAAATTGCCAACCGGGAGGAACTTTTAAGAATATTTCCACAACACAAAGAAATAATAATGCGATTGAGCAGGTCATCTTAATAAATTTTTTTATGTCAGTAAATGAAAAGCTTACCAACCGTGTCAGGGAATGCCTGTCAGGTGCAGATAAAGTAACAGAGAAGAAAATGTTTAGTGGTATTGCATTTTTGGTTGATGAAAAACTTTGCATCGCTGTGCGTAATGATAATATCATGCTGCGTATTGATCCTTCATTGCATGATGAACTGGTAGAGAAGGAAGGATGTTCACCAATGATTATGCGTGGAAAAGATTTGAAAGGTTATGTGGTAGTGAATGAAAGAGTTTTGAATTCAAAAAAGCAAATGCAATATTGGGTTAGGCTGTCTTTAACGTATAACCCAGTTGCACAAAAGTCAAAGAAGAAAAAATCTGCTTCAAAAAAATAATGCAATTGATTTACCGTTGTTATATTTTCATATAAATTTTTTAATGAAGTTTTTTGCAGCATTTCTTTTTGCCCTCAGCTGTTTTCATTTTTCTCTTCAGGCACAAAACATTTTAACCGGTGTTGTAGTGGATGCATCTACCGGTAAGCCATTGTATGGTGCTACAATAAAATCCGGTAAAATATCAATGGTTTCAAACAACAATGGAATATTTGAAATAAAGTATGCTGATAGTAATTATTTGCACCTCGTTGTTTCTTATGTTGGATATACTACAAAAGACACATTGTTGACACGTAATCAAAAAAACATTACTGATACAATTTTTCTTTCACCAGAAATAAATGAAGAAGATGATGTAACTGTTTCTGCAGTGCGTACACATTCACGTTTAGGAAATATCCCTACAAGGGTGGAAATAATTGGCCAGGATGACCTGGATGAAGAAAACGGAATTAAGCCGGGAAGCATTTCAAGTATCCTTGGTGATATTGCAGGTGTACAGATGCAACAAGTGTCTGCAAGTTCAGGAAACACTTATGCGAGGATTGAAGGATTGAATGGCAGATATACACAGATATTAAAAGACGGGCTCCCATTATTTGGTGGTTTATCACAAAGCTTCAGTGTTATGCAGATACCACCTCTTGATTTAAAACAGATTGAAATTATTAAAGGTTCTGCATCCACTTTATATGGCGGTGATGCCATTGGCGGTATCATCAATCTTGTAAGCAAATCACCAACTGAAAAACCTGAGCTGAGTTTTACTGCCAATCAAACAACTTTAAAGGAAACTGATATAAATGGGTATTATGCACAAAAATTTAAAACTACCGGCATGACTATTTTTGCCAGCCAGGTTTTTCAAAAACAAAAAGATATTGATGGTGACGGGTTGAGTGATGTGCCTAATATTCATTCCACTGTAATTCATCCCAGGTTCATTTTTTATTTTAATCCTAAATCAACATTGACCCTTAATTATACAGGAACTTTTGATCAAAGGAAAGGTGGTAACATGCAATATTTATCAGGTGAAAAAAATAATTCACAGTATTTTGTAAACAGCATAATGCAAAGGCACAATGCTGATGTTAACTGGCAATATAATTTCTCTGATAATAACAACCTCTCAGTAAAGCTCAGCAGCAACTTTGTCAATCAGAACCTTTCAACAAAATATTATTTATTTCATGCCCGCCAGTCTATTTATTATTCAGAAATTTCTTACCTGCATAAATCTTCAAAAGCAGATATTGTAGCGGGAATGAATTTCAACGGTGATGTTTTTAAAAATGAATCACCTGCAATTACATCAATAAATAATTATAACTACCTAACTGTCGGTGCATTTGCGCAGACTACATGGCGACCATTACAAAAGCTTACAATTGAAGCCGGTTTCAGGGAAGACTATCATTCTTCTTATAAATTTTTCCCTTTGCCAAGATTGTCTTTCCTGTATAAATTCAACAATGCTGTCTCTTTCAGGATCAATGGAGGTTTCGGATATAAAATTCCCAGCATCATCAATTATATAGATCCTGATAACGATCTTGACCGTATTATACCAGGTAAAAAACTGGGCGCAGAATTATCACAGGGTATTAATGCGGATATCAATTTCAATAAAAAAATAGGTTCTGTTGCTGTGCTTGTTAACCAGTCATTTTTTTATACCAATATTGATCATCCTGTTTATGACAGTTCATCTTCTTTCACAAAAATTAATCTGGTGAATGCTGATAAAGACCTCCAGACTATAGGCAGCCAGACTTATGCCAGGTTAAACTTTGTGAATATGGAATTATACCTGAGCTATGTTTATACAGATGTAAAACAGCGGTATGATTTGCTTCACCCACATCCTTATATCACACCTCGAAATAATTTTGCAGCAACATTTTTGTATGAGTTCAGTGATCATTTTAAAGCAGGCATAGAAAGTTCTGTTTTTGCAGGTCAGCTTGATGAAAACTATCAGCCTGTAAGGAATTATACAATGATAGCATTGATGTTGAATTACTCAATACCTCATTGGAGTTTTGTGTTGAATGGTGAAAACCTTTTAGACTTCAGGCAGAATAAATATGAAAAAATTTATGATGGCACAATTGATGACCCGGTATTTCATAAACTATGGGCACCCATTGATGGACGTGTTATTAACCTTTCGGTAAAGTGGAGCTTATAATATTTATTTCAACCAAAAAATAAAACACAGATCTTGAGTGATAGAAAGTTTCTACAACTTGTCCATCTCTCCATTCACAAACTCCATCAGTGTTTTAATATGCTCAGGTGATAAATCAAATTGTAAACCTGCTGCAGTAAATAATTCAGGTAATGTTTTTGTGCCACCGAGGCTCAATGCATTGATATAATTGTTCAAAGCCTGTTGCGGATTTTTTTTGTATTGCATCCACATACCGATAGCGCCTAACTGTGCAATTCCATATTCAATGTAATAAAACGGCACTTCAAATAAATGTAACTGCCGCTGCCAGCTTATCTGCCTGTATGATTCCAGCCCTGTATAATCAATTGTGTTGGATGAAAATTCATCAGCAATTTTTATCCAGGCTGCTGTTCTTTCTTCAACAGTATGTTTTGGATTTTCATAAATCCAATGCTGGAATTTATCAATCGTTGCTATCCATGGAAAAATAGTGATCACTCTTTCTAATTGATGTTCTTTTGCTCTTTTAAGATCATCTGCGTTATCAAAAAATTCATCCCATTTATCCATGGTGAAAAGTTCCATACTCATGCTGGCTACTTCAGCAATTTCCATCGGGTATTCTTTGAAAGCGCTTAACTCTAACGGATGTGCTAAAAATGAATGAACAGCATGTCCGCCTTCATGTACCATTGTAGTTACATCATCCATCTGCCCTGCAGCATTCATAAAAATAAATGGTGCACCACTTTCTGCTAACGGGCAATTATAACCGCCGGGAGCTTTTCCTTTGCGGCTCTCCAGATCCAGGTGCCCCATTTCATCCATTTTTTTCAGGCAATCAGCAAAAAACGGGTTCAATGCTGCAAAGCATTTTTCAGATTTCTCCAATAACTCTTTCCCTGTCTTGAAAGGATGCAAAGGTTGTATGTGTGCAGGCTCAGCTTCAGTATCCCATGGCCTTAAAACATCAAGTCCTAATTTTTCTTTTTTATGATTATTGATTTTTTCTACCAAAGGCAATACATGCAGTTTTACTGCTTCATGAAACTGAAAACAATCTTCTTTGGTATAATCAAAACGGCCAAGGTCAACAAACTTATAATCACGATAATTTTCAAAGCCTGCATTCTTTGCCACCTGGTCGCGCAGTACAACAAGTTTTGTAAAGAGATCATCTAATGTTGTTTTATCCTGTGATCTTCTCTCTTGTATTTTTCTATACACTTCTTCACGCAGGTTGCGATCATGTTCCAGCAAAAATTTTGATGCCTGTTGCAAAGTATATTCCTGGCCATTTACTTCAATGGTCATGGCACCAGTAATCACACCAAACTGTTGTTGCAATACACTCAGCTCTGCCTGTAAAGGAATGTTTGCTTCCCTGAACAATTCAATACTCTTACGCACGTTGCGCAGGTAAGTAAAATATTTTTCCTTATCCAATTCATTTGTAAAAGGTGATTGAATAAGTTTTTTATTCAATGCATCTGCATACGGTTGCAGTTTTGGTTGCACTTCCATACAGAAATATGTAAATGCTTCTTCTAAGGATTTGTCAGTTGTGTCACAGGTCATTTTTATTTGCCGCCAGCACGCATCTTCACTTACTATAGCTTCCAGTTCGCTCATGTCTTTCAGCCATTGCTCAAGGTCAGCTTTTGAATTGATATTTCTTTCCAGGAGATTTTTGAAAAACGGTTCCAATGTTTCCCAGGTTGTTACTTTAAAATCTTCTGGAACAAAATGACGTTTTGTTTTTTGTATATCTGCTGTTAACATGAAAGAATATTTTCTTTATTAATTAAAAATCCGTAACAACATAATTATATAAGTGCTTATATATTTTGTTACGGACCGGGATAGCAAAATATAAGGTGCTGTTTATTTTTTTGCTGCTTTCTTTTTCGGTGTGCTTGTTTCACTTTCAGAAGCATCTTCACCTGTTGCTTTCTTTGCTTTTGTTGCCTTCTCCTTTTTAGGAGCAGCTACTTTCTCTTCTTCACCGGCAGGCTTATCTTTTTTTGCAGGTTTTGTATTTTCAGTCGTTGCAGATAATTCTTCAGCTTTCTGTTCTGGTGCGGTTTCAGTTTCTTCCTCTTCAGCAGGTTCCTCTGATAATTTTATTTCAATATTATTTTTTGTCAACACATCAAACCACCGCACCATCTTCTTCATATCGCTGGCATACACTCTTGTGAAATCCATGGTGGGATAGATTTTTCCAAAATAAGATTTTATAGCTTTAGGATCTTTTTCATCAGGTAATTTTTCACTGCTGTTTTGCATGGCGTGAAACACATCCACGAGGTTTACATTATCACCTTCTGTATAAACTTCAATACTTTCCAAATGTGAAAAATTGTGTACGCGGGAAGAAACGAACCTGGTGCTTTTATCATCAAGCGAACGCACGATAGCGCCATCACCCTTACTTGCTATCAACTCATATAATCCGGGTAAACCTGTAACAGAAACAAGTTTGCTGTATTCCATAATATACTTTTTTGAGGGCTGCAAGATAAAATAATTGAGGCTATCCCCAACCCTTTTCATTAAGAATGAAATATTAAAAATGTTCTTGTATCAAACTTAGCAATTCAGAAATTGCTGTGATATTGAATGAAAATGTAATAATCATGACTTGGTATTTTAGAGGAAATGACTGGATATAAGTCTTTTCATTTGCCTGATATTTTTTTTGACATAAAATGTAGTTGGTTTTAAATACAGTTGCCCATGCTTGCGCTCATGCTATTAAAGCAATGTATGTTGGAAAAAATAAAGATTTCAAACAGCTTCATAATTTCCTGATACTTTTTCTTCAATTTGGCAGGGTCAATTTGCCCACCTTACCTTTGTGCACATGCAAAAACCTGTATTGCACACTTTGCTATCGCCAAGGTTATTGGATCTTTATGATGTAACAAACAGTATTGTAGTAATTATTGATGTATTCCGTGCTACATCTACTATCACAACTGCTTTATATAATGGTGCAGAAAAAGTAGTCCCGGTTGCTGGCGTGGAAGACTGTATATCTACCGGTAAAAAACTGGGTGCTGTTACTGCTGGTGAAAGAGATGGTAAAATTATTCCAGGTCTTCAACACGGCAATTCACCTGCTGAATATCCACGCAGTTTTATTGAAGGGAAAACACTTGTGCTGACAACCACTAACGGTACACGTTTACTGCACATGGCTTTGGACAGAAATGTTGCCGAAGTGATTACAGGCTCTTTCCCCAATTTATCTGCTGTTTGTGAGCACCTGGCATCTTCAGATAAAAATGTGATTCTCGGTTGTTCTGCGTGGAAAGACAGGTTTAACCTGGAAGATACTTTATTTGCCGGCGCTGTCATCAACAGGATAAAACAACATTTTGATATCAGGTGCGACAGCAGTTTAATGGCAGAAGACATGTACCGCTTACATGCAGAAGACATTTATACTTTCATAAGGAAAACAGCGCACTGGCACAGGCTTTCAGCTTTTGGTTTGGAAAAAGATCTTGAATACTGTGTTACTGCTGATGTAGCTAATGTATTACCTGTTTATAAAGACGGGGCTTTAATTGCAGGATAAAGCAAAATTTCAACTAAAAAGCATTTGAGTTAACTGTTTTGAAAAAAAAGATTTTCTCTGTTATCGGAGTTCAATTACACCTTTATAAAAAAGATTATAATGTCTTTTATTAACATCTTTTTTCCCCAACCAAAAATTCTTAAACTGATTGTTAAGGTTTCTTCAGGCTTCTTTTACTCGCTATAATGAATTATTTTTGCTGTTGCTTTTTTTTGAACCACAGATTGAAAAATCAAAAAACCAGGAAATAAACTTTGGCTCTACCATATTTAATTAAGTACATCTATAATAACGGCACTGATGAGGTCATTCGACGCGGGAAAAAAATTTTCTCTACCGGAAATGTTGAATTAACAGATAATGATGAGCTGATGGCATCAGTAGCATTCAGGGTGAAAGATGATGCTTACAACATTTATTACAAAGTCCACCTTACCAGGTATAATAATATTCAAGCACTTTCTCTACGTTGTACCTGCCCATACAATCTTGGAGATATATGCAGGCATGAGGCTGCTGCATTGTTCCGCCTGCAGGAAATGATTGACAACAATCAGCTCGGCGAAACAGATACGGAATACAGGCAGCAACATACTGTATTAAAGATGAAGCAACTTGAAATCCGTTCCATCAAATTATTTTCTCCACCTGATGCATTGGAAATCGCTGAAGATTATTTGCGCAGTCATAAAGTAAATATTCTTGAAGCTGCCAATGATATGGTGAAAGCCGAAATGCATTATGAAGACCAGGACTTTACATTGCAGTTCCGTCGGAATGAAGAACGTAACCTGGACACAAGTTGTAATTGTGATTCGGAAACAAAATATCCTTTGTGCATTCATAAAGCAATTGTTTTGCTGCAATTGCATAACAGTTATGGACCTGGTTTTTTTGATTCAATTAGTAACCGTGACCGTGAAAAAAATAAACTGCTTGCATTGTATGGTTATTCAACGGATGATGACCTGGAAGGAAAATTTGAATTTACATTCCGGGATGGTAAGCCATTCTTGCGGGTATTGGATCCTTCAATCAAACGTGTCGCGGCTCCACCTCCTCCACAGAAAAGAGCTTACCAGATACCAGAACAAAAAGAAGTATTGATAGAAGAAAAAGCGCCTGAAGTTATACAATATCAAAAACTAGGTGTGGTTTTAAGGTATGATGAACAACAATATCCTTTTATACAAGCAGATGCTATAAAGGGTGAAGCCAATGATGAACAAAAAAAATTTATTGGCAGAGCAGAAAAACTTGACCTCACAAAATTCATTAATACTGAAGACCTGGATGAAGATGATAAAATGCTTATTCAGCACCTGCGTAAATTATTACCTGTTGAAGTAACACGGTACTTAAACCGCAATTCACCGTTCAGTGGTTTTTGGGAGAATATAACACAACAGCATACTGATGAACTTCCTGAAGAGACCAGGCAACTTATTATAGAATACCTGCTTCCCAAATACAAAAAATTATTTTCAGAAATCAGTGAAGGCAATTTTGCATTTACGCTACCAAAACAAAAACATTTTGTAACAGCAAATATTGAAACAGCGGTTTTATCCAATCAATATATACAACCACAGTTTATCATTTCACACAGTGAAAATGCATATATCATCAATTGTTTTGTAAAACTTTTGAATGCAGTTGTTCCTATCGAAGAGAATGCTATCGCATCTCCATTGGTATTCCAGCATGAGAATACTTTTTATTTGTGGCAAAAAACAGAAGATGTTTTATTGGCCGAACGGTTTTTGAAAGAAGGGAAAATCTCTATTACTGAAGAAGACTGGGGTAAACAACTTGCTGAGTTTGTATTGCCATTGACTAAACTATATGATGTTCAGTTCAGCGGCATACAGAAAGAAGAGATTAAAAATATTAAGCCGGAAATGCGGCTGATGATTAGAGAAAAAAGCGATTATCTTTTGTTTCAGCCTTTCTTTAATTATAATGGCTTCGATGTAAAGCCGGAAGATAAAGACCGCATCTTTATACCTTCTGCCGGTAAGCTGATCATTATTTACAGGAATGATGAAGTGGAAAAATCGCTGATGAAGAAGATTGAAAACCTCCATTCCTCTTTTATTCATATTGATGACAGCACTCTTGCTTTAAAAGGTAATGATGTTTTAAAAAACAACTGGTTCTTTCTGTTTGCTGATGCTGTAAAAGAAATGAATATCCCGGTTTATGGTTTTGATGCACTGAAGAAATTCCGTTTTAATACAGCAAAGCCTGCGACCAAAATTTTTATCAGCAGTAATACCGATTGGTTCGATGCGAAAATTGATATACATTTTGGTGATCAGAAGGTTACAGTGGCAGATGTGAAAAGAGCATTGGCTAATAAACAACAGTTTGTTCCGCTGCAGGATGGCACACTTGGCATTTTACCTGAAGAATGGGTAAAGCGTTACTCAATGTTGTTTGCAGTGGGTGAAGGTAAAGCCACAAATATCAAGCTCAGCAAATATCATTTTGGTGTCATTGAAGAATTATATGCTCAACGCAATGACGAAGAATTATTTTTTAAGCTGGAAGAAAAATATGAAAGGCTGAAAGAACACCATACAGTAAAACAGATAGAACCACCTGCACATCTTTCAGGTATATTAAGGCCTTACCAGGTTTCAGGTTTTCAATGGCTGAATTATTTAAGTGAAGTTAACTGGGGAGGTATCCTTGCTGATGATATGGGTTTGGGTAAAACTGTACAGGCCTTATCATTCCTGCAACATTATAAAACAACGCATGGGAAATTAAGGGCACTCGTTGTTTGCCCCACAACATTGATGTTTAACTGGGAAAATGAGATTAAAAAATTCACTCCTTCATTAAACTGGTACATACACCATGGAAGTAACCGCTCGCAACAACTTTCTCAATTTGAAAGCGCGGATATTGTCATTACAACGTATGGCACTTTGCGAAGTGATATACAACTGTTCACGGCTACTGCATTTGATTATGTGATACTAGATGAGAGCCAGGCTATCAAAAACCCGCAAAGCAAAGTAACCAAAGCTGCAGGCCTGCTGGATGCGAAAAACAGGTTATGTATGAGTGGTACACCTCTGCAGAACAATACATTTGATATGTATGCTCAAATGAATTTCCTGAACCCAGGTATGTTGGGTAGCATGGAATTTTTCCGCCAGGAATTTGCTGTGCCTATTGATAAATTCGGAGAGAAGGAACAAAAAGAACATTTGCGCAAACTGTTATATCCATTCATATTAAGAAGGACTAAAGAACAGGTGGCAAAAGATCTTCCGGAAAAAAGTGAAATGATTTTATTCTGTGAAATGGGGGATGACCAAAGAAAAATTTATGATGCCTACCGAAATGATTACCGGGATAAAATTATGGGTGTTGTTGAAGATAAAGGCGTTGGAAAATCACAACTCACTATCCTGCAGGGGCTGATGAAATTGCGGCAGATCTGCGATAGCCCTGCTATTATAAATGATGAAGAAAAATATCCGAATGTATCTGTGAAACTGGAAGAACTGGGAAGGGAAATTTCAGAAAATATTGGTGACCATAAAGCATTGGTGTTTTCACAGTTTCTTGGTATGCTTGCATTAATCAGGGAAAAGATGGATGAGCTCGGTATTAATTATACTTATTTTGATGGCAGCACTTCAGCAGCAGACCGGGAAAAAGCTATTCAACTTTTCCAGAACGATGATAACTGCAGGGTATTTTTGATTTCCTTAAAAGCAGGAGGCGTTGGTCTCAACCTCACTGCTGCAGATTATGTTTACCTCGTGGATCCATGGTGGAACCCGGCAGTTGAACAACAGGCAATTGACAGGACACATCGAATCGGGCAAACAAAAAATATTTTTGCATATAGAATGATTTGCAAGGATACGGTTGAAGATAAAATACTCAAACTACAGGAGCGTAAAAAAGCACTCGCAGCAGAATTGATAACTGATGATGCTACATTCGTAAAGAGCCTTACCAAAGAAGATGTTGAATATTTGTTCAGTTAGCATATTCTATTAATGAGATACTGATACAACATTTCTTTTTAAAAAAGGCAACTTATATCCAGTTCAAAATTTTGCCTTTTCAACATGATCAGTTGTAATGCTTTTTAAAAAGTATGGCCATAGGTATCCCGATCATGCATATCAATATCAGCATGGCTTTTACAGAGTTTATCCAGTTGAATGGGATTTCAGGAGTGTTACTCAATGGCACAACAATTAAGTTCATGACGATCCAGGTGACCATTCCAATGATTATTGCAGTGAGAATAATATTGATGCGTAACAATTTTATTTTTGGATACAAAAGAAAAAATAGTATTGTGAAAATATAAGCGATGATAAAATGCAACAACAATCCTAGCCAAGCAACAATGGCACCTTTTGTAAAAGCATCTTTTCCCAACAAACCACTGGCAATAAACCTGAGTACACCTTCAGGCCCTTTGCCTGTTTGAATATAGTAATCTGAAAAAGCAGTAAGGATATCTAGGCTGCCGGCTATCAATCCTGTTACGATAATTGTTTTTGTTGTATTCAACTTATATTTTTTGGATGCTTAAGTTAATACCAAGGGAGGTTAATTGCATTGAATTTCTTCTTATAAAAGTTTCGGGAATACACTTAGCAGTTATAAGATGACATGTTGTTTAAATAGGTCTGAAGCTGTCATTCGTATTATAAACTATGCTGTTTGTAGCATATCTGTTTTATAAATTTGTTTTATAGCAATTTTGTAATGATGAAACGGTTTTTATTGCACCTGGTTTTCTGGTTTTGCTATTTTGCACAGTTTGCATATATGAGTGTATTGTGGGACAGAAGTACATTTCCAGACTGGACCTGGCCAATGGTTTTAGAGCGTTCATTAATTGCTTCGTTGGTGTTTATGATACCACAAATGCTTTTCCCTTATTATATGATTTATGCAGGTATTGAAAATATTCTAAAAAAGAAAAGATCCCTTACCATCAATATCATTGAGATAATAGTTGTATTGTTTATTTGTGTGGTAATAGACAGGCTCCTTTCAGTAAAAATTGCTTTGCCACATATCTATCATGCACCTCAGTATATAACGCCTGTATTTGATATTAAAAGAATATTCATGTCACTCATGTACCTGGGTCTTGCATTTGGTACTATGTACGCAGTAAAATCAGTACGTGACCAGTTTCATGCAAAAGAACGTGAAAAAAATCTCATTAAAGAAAAGCTGGAAACTGAACTTAAATTTTTAAAAAACCAGACCAATCCACATTTCCTTTTGAATACATTGAATAATATATATGCGCTTGCCAGGAAAAAATCTGACCGCACTGCAGAAGTGGTAATGCGTTTATCTGAACTCTTGCGCTTTATGTTGTATGAATCCAATACTAAACTTATTAAGCTTTCTGCTGAGATAAAAATCCTTGAAGATTACCTGGAGCTCGAAACCATCCGTTATAATCAAAGGCTCGCTGTAAGTTTTGAAAAAAATATTGACAATGATAACAACAATATCACACCTTTCCTGTTGATTCCTTTTTTAGAAAATGCTTTTAAACACGGTATCAGCGAAACAAGGTTTGAATCTTTTATCAATATTGTTGTTACAGTATATGACCATGTGTTGAATTTTGAAATTGAAAATTCAAAAGATATCAATGAGCATGTAAAAAATTCTGCGAACATCGGATTAATCAATGTAAAACGACAGCTTGAACTGACTTACAGTGATTATAAACTGGACGTTTATGAAAACACTAATTCTTTTAAAGTAAATTTGAGAGTTAACCTGAATAGTTATGTTGAAATATAATTGCATCATTGTGGAAGACGAGCCCCTCGCTGCTGAAGTGCTTTCTGATTATATACAGCAGGTGCCTTTTTTAAAACTGGAAGAAGTATGCACTGATGCCATCTTTGCCATGCAGAAATTGCAGGACTCAAAAATTGATTTAATGTTTCTGGATATCCACCTCCCTAAATTGAAAGGACTTGATTTTTTAGAGTCATTAAAAACACCGCCACATGTTATTATTACCTCGGCGTATAAAGATTATGCATTGGAAGGTTTTGAGTTGAATGTTATAGATTATTTATTGAAACCAATCCGTTTCAACCGTTTCTTAAAAGCAGTGAATAAACTGGAACAACATAAAAATGCAACACTACCGGTTTCAGGCAACCCAGTTATTACAGAAAGGAGATCTTTCTTTTTCAATGTAGGTAAGAAAAGGGTAAAAATTTTCATGGATGAAATATTGTATATCGAAAGTCTGCGTGAATATGTGCGTATCACTACAAAAGATAAAAGCATACTCACAAAGTTTCAGTTGAATGAAATTGAAGAATTGCTTTCTAAAAATAATTTTATCCGAATTCACCGTTCATTTATCGCAGCAAAAGATAAGATCACTGCATTTACTGCAACTGATGTGGAGATCAATAATAAATCAATCCCGATTGGCAGGAGTTATAAGGAACTGGTGCTTTCAGTTTTGCAAACCGGCTATTAAGAGAATTTTTTTTGCACTTTCCTACCCACCAACAGCAGTTTTTTTCTGTCAAAAGTATTTTATAGATATTTTTTCACTACCTGCATTTCGAATAATATCATTGGTCGAATATTCATTTTCTCATTGCAACGAAAACTTAATTTTTATAATCTTATTATTAACGGTTTGTATTTCTATTTAAACATGCAGTTAATTGTCAGGCCAGTATGAGAAAGGTTTTATTCTATATTATCTTATTTGTTTCTGTTTTCACTGTTGCATCGTATGCAATGGACAAAAGTGAAAAGAGATGGGATAATGGTTGTGCAATTAATATCTCTTATGTGATTGTAAAACACAAGATGATTTTTTTCTTACAATAAGCGTGGGATTTGTTAAGCATCATAGGTGTTACCCTGGGCAGCGGGAATAAAAACCTGCTGCCTTTTTAAAATGCTTGACAATAATAATATTAACCTTGTTCTTAATTCGGCAGTTTTTAATACAGGTTTTTTTCTAACATGAACGGCGGAGGGTTTCCACTCTTCGCTTTATTTTTTTTCAAACAACCACCACCTGCTTTTCCCGGGCCTGATTTTTACCTTATAGTTCTTTGTTATATAAGTCTGGATATGATTGATGGCTTCGTCAACACTGTCAGTAATTAAAACCAGTTTCTGGTCTTCAGGGTTGATAGTTTTTTGTTCAGCCATATCGGCCATCTGTTTTGCCAGGTCTTTATAAAATTCCTTACCAAATAAAATTACCGGGAACCTTGTAACTGTTTTTGTCTGTACCAATGTTAGTATTTCAAAAAATTCATCCATTGTACCAAAACCTCCGGGCATGCAGATAAATGCAAATGAATATTTGATGAGCAGGGCTTTGCGAACAAAAAAATAATCAAAAGTAATTGTCTTGTTGAGATAAGGATTGGCTTTTTGCTCAAACGGTAATTTTATATTGCAACCAACAGACATGCCACCATTTTCAAAAGCGCCACGGTTGGCAGCTTCCATGATACCAGGCCCGCCTCCGGTCATTGTAGTAAATCCAAGTTCGGAAATACGTTTACCAAACTCAACAGCTTTCTGATAATAAAAATGATCTTCTTTAAAACGTGCTGAACCAAAAACAGTAATACATGGGCCTGCAAAATGCAGTACACGGAAACCCCTGATGAACTCCCAGAAGACTTTTATTCCAAAAGAAAGTTCATAACCACGGCTTTTTGGCCCTTCAAGATATACTGACTCTTTAGCAGGGATAATCCTTTTAATTTCACTGACAGGCTTCGTTGATTTAATTGTTGGCATAAAGTAAAAATAATCATCAATCAGTTAAGAAAAACCTGTTTCAATATAGAACAATACTGGTTAACTTTAAAACCAGGGTTTATTTGGTTTTGTTTTTGTACTAAAAATAATCAATATGCTTTTACACCTGAATGCAGATAATCCCAACCCACATCATATAAAAACGATTGTAGAATGTTTGCTTGATGGTGGTGTGATCATTTATCCTACAGATACTATTTATGGTTTAGGATGTGATATATTTCAGCATAAAGCCATTGAAAAAATTTGTAGAATTAAAAAGATTGATCCACACAAAGCGCAGTTGAGTTTTGTGTGTTATGATCTGAGCGATTTGAGTAAATACACCAAAGGTATTTCAACACCTTTATACAGAATGTTGAAAGAACATTTACCCGGGGCATATACTTTTATTTTACCTGCAAGCAAGGAAGTACCGAAAATTTTGAAGAGCAAGAAAAGCACAATAGGATTGCGTGTGCCGGATAATAATATTGCAAGGGAAATTGTATTGCAGTTGCAACACCCTGTTTTGTCTGCATCATTGCCTGGGGAAATGGTAGAAGAATATACTGATCCGGATCTGATCTATGAAAATTTTAAAAACCTTGTTGATATTGTTGTTGATGGTGGTACAGGAAGCATGATACCTTCTACTATTATTGATTGCACAAAAGAAGAAATTAATGTTATCAGGTTGGGTGCTGGAGAGTGGGAAGAATAAAAGTTCGATTGCAAAAAATTATCCTGGAAAGAAGAACAGTTATCCTTGAAAAAAAATTTAAAAGGATAACTGTTCTAAAGTTATTTATTATTCAACAATGAGTTTTAATTTATCCTGAAATGATCCGCTTTGAACAAGAATAAAATAATTACCAGCAGTAAGGCTTTTTACTTCAAACTTCAATTGCCTTCCGTTGAAATCATTCTTCAACCAAATGATATTTCCGGCAGTATTAACCAGAGTAATTTTTGCATTGGCAATTGTTTTATTAAAATCAACAGTTACCATATCTCTGGCCGGATTAGGGAAAATAACTGTCTTACTAACATCTGAGGTTTGAATATTTTCAACTTCCACTTTAGCTACAGGTGGTTGTTGATTTTGCAACTGCCCATTAAGATTAAATACAGCGAAATAAGAAGGTGAAACATTTGATCCGAGGCTATTCCATAAACCACCTGCCAGTAAATAACCGCTACCAATACTTAATGAAAGAACAGCACCATCCGGTTGTGGGTTAAATGATGTTGCATTATTATTGGTAACATTTACAGCAGCAAGGCTACCTCTTGATGCACCATTTATCTGATCAAGTGCTGTAGCGCCGATGTATAAATTATTACCACTCAGTGCCAGTGCATTTACCTGTGGTGATGCGTTATTATATTTTAACTGTGCATCAAAAGAAGACACAAATCCATTATTTGAAATTGTATATGCAGCCAACGCATTTCTTGTTTTGCCTGAGATTTTTGTAAAGCCATTGCCACCAACGTAAATTGTACTTGTTGTACCAGCAAAACTTGATACCTCACCATTAGGATTCGGCGCCCAACCCAAAGCATCACCATTGGTTTTTACCCTTGCAAGGTTTTTACGCGAAAGTGTTTTTACTTTGGTAAAACTACCTCCTATATAAATTCCTTGCGTTGTATTGATAGCATTAATAACGTTATCAGTTGATGGGTTCCATGATGATTTTAAAGATGCTGAACCGGTTGTCGAAACTGTTGCAGCATGCAGCCTGCTTACACCTTTTACAATAGTAAATAACCCGCCAAGATATAATGTAGTTCCTTTAACTGACAATGCGAACACGGTGGAATCACAACCGGCATCCCATGACGCGTTCAGGTTACCATTTTTCCTGTTAAGCGATGCAATGAATTTTTTTGAAGTGGCTTTTATATTTTTAAAAGCGCCGCCTACAAATAATGAAGAACCACTTATCGCCAGTGCATTAACTGTACTATCAGGAGACGGGTTAAAAGACAATATATTTTTCGATGTTAAATTGATTGCAGCAAGATGGTTCCTGTCAACTGTATTCATCAAAGAAAAATTACCACTTGTTATAAGGTTACCACTGTTATCAGTAAACATCCCGTTTAGCGTATCATTCGCATCATAAAGATTGGAAGAAAGGGAATAGTCAGTCTGGCTATATGCAGCTAAATTTTTCCTGTTGGCAGTAAAGCCATTATTTAAATTATAAAAGCCGTTAAAATTACCTCCCACCATCAACTTATTATTAAAGATGCTCAACTGGCTCACTAAACCAAGTGGATATTGTGTAAAAAGATGGCTGATATTTCCAGAATTACTATCTAATGAAAGTATGTTATAAATTGTGTTATAGCCGTCAAAGTAATTAAAGTCTCCACCAATAAAAATGTCTGACCCAACAGGTAAAATTTTTGAAATTGTATTTACATTAAATGATGCAACCCCTGCCCCGGTCCAGTTAGTAAACTTATTTTGTGCTACATTAATAGCAGCAACATAATTTTTCTGAATGCCATTTACCAACGTAAAATTTCCACCGATTACAACATTGGAACCATCACAGTACACTGTAGCAGTATATGCATTGGATACAGGGTTCCAGCTTCCGTCAACCAGGTTAGTTGACAGGTCAATCCTGCTGATATAACTGAAATTCACTCCTTGTATCTGGCTATAGTTCCCTGCAACATATAATTTATTGGATGCTATGTTTAAAAAGTTTGGATAATTGTTGAGGTCTGCTATAAATGAGTTTGGTGTATTGCTTGTTGTATCAACTGCCCCCAGAAAATTTCTTGCAGTACCATTGATATATGCAAAGAATCCACCTAAATAAATAGTCGCTCCGTTTAAAGCAATGGAATTAACAACACCATCTGGTTGTGGACGCCATGTGGCAGGGGTGCCGGTGCTGTTATTCACTTTTGCAATGTATTCATGTGCGAGTGTCTGAATAGTAGTAAAACCACCACATAAAAATAATGATGTTCCATTGCTGTTTGGAATAATCTGGTTTACGTAATAGTTAGGTTCAGGTGCCCAGGATTTCAAAACATTATTGTTATCAACTGCTGCAGCATAATTTCTCGCTGTCGAATTGATTGTTGTAAACCATCCACCCAAATATATTGTATTGTTTACTGCAACAATAGTATTTACTGTACTATCAGGGTTTGGTGCCCAACTTGTAAGTGCACCCGTTGATTTTGAAACAGCAGCAACATAATTTCTTGTATTGTTGCCAATCATTGTAAAGTTGCCACCGAAATATAAATTGTTTGCATCTGCTGCTAAACATAATACAGTATTATTTACTGAAACATTAATTAAAGGATCTATTGTACCATCGCTTAATATATGTGCCAGGTTTTTTCGGTTTAAATTAGCAACCTTAGTAAAGTTTCCACCAATATAAAATCCGCCGCTGCCATCAGGCAAAAAAGTTAAAACAGAACCATTGGTTGTAGGGAAATCGGGATCTGCCGTTCCATCAGTAATACTCAGTTGTGCTACCCCGTAAGCGCCAGGACCTGCCTGGTTGAAATTGCCACCGAGATAGAGCAAATTACCACTGACTGCAATAGCAGATACTGTGTTATTGGTAGTGGGGAAATCATTTACAAAACCACCGCCGGATGTTTTGATGGCGCCAAAATGTGTTGGACAATCATAACCACCAAGATTGCCAAGGTTTCGTCCAATAACAAAGATTTTATTGTTTAATGCTTCAATTTTTTCTATTGGATTATCAGGTGTTGCAGGTACCCAACTCCTCAGGCTGCCGGTAGTGGGGTTAAGTGAAGCCAGGTATGGCATAGCAGTACCTTGAATATTTGTCCACGCACCGCCAACATACAAAACAGTGTCGGCTTTTTTCATACATAAAATATCACCATCAGTTGTGACACTTCCAAAATTCGGATCAATGGTCCCATTGCTTAGAATGTGCAGGATTTTAGTATTGTTGGTGATGGGTGTGCCATTAAAGTTTTGAAAACTTCCAGCTACATAAAAACCTCCATTACTGTCTGATTCAACGCAGGTCACCTTACTGTTTGCTCCGATTTGCGGAAATATATTATCGGGAACAGTATTTCCTGGAACAAACCTGGCAATACCTTTGGCCTGTAAGCCTAACTGTGTAAATTCTCCACCAAGATAAGCGGTATCATTTTTTTGAACAATGACACGGACAGCGCCATTGGTAGTAGGATAACTCCTGTCAAGTGTTTGAGCCATTAAAGAATTGCCAACATAAAATGCAGCGAGAGAACACCATAGTAATTTTTTCCTCATTGGAATAGGTTTTGAAATTTAAAAAAGATAATTATTTATGAATAGTTATTTATTGTCAGCTTGCTATGATGATAGCCGGAAGGAAATAAAATATTCTCACTTCCAAATTGAAATATAGCAAAAATTGTACAAATAAAACCAAAACCTGGAATATAGCCGGGATGATTAACATTCGGTTATTTATGAATCTCACTGGTAAAATGAAATTCAATACCCGGGTTGTTGGTTATCTCCGTATTTAAAAACCATTCACTCTGTGCTAAATACACCGGGTTACCATCTTTATCTTCAGCGCTGTTTTGTTGTTTAAAACGCAGGAATTCTTCCAGCTTTTTTTCGTCTTTGCTCGTAAGCCAGCAGGCTTTATAAAAAGGCAAAACCTTGAATTCGCAGGCAGCGCCATATTCATGCAACAACCTGTATTGTATCACTTCAAACTGCAGTTCTCCCACACAACCGATTATTTTTTTGTTCCCGCCAAACTGTGTGAATAGCTGCGCCACTCCTTCGTCTGTTAACTGGGTTACACCTTTTTCAAGTTGCTTTGTTTTCATCGGGTCTTTGTTCACCAACTCCTTAAATATTTCAGGAGAGAAAGACGGGATACCGGTGAAATAAAAATCTTCGCCTTCAGTCAGTGTATCTCCGATTTTAAAATTACCGGTATCAAACAAACCAATCACATCACCGGGATAAGCATCTTCAATGATGTCTTTACTCCTTGCCATAAAAGAATAAGGATTGCTGAAACGGAACTCTTTATCCAACCTCACGTGATGGTAATATTTATTTCTTTCAAACCTGCCGCTGCACACCCGCATAAATGCAATCCTGTCTCGGTGGCGTGGGTCAAGGTTAGCATGTATTTTAAAAACAAACCCGCTGAGTTTAGGTTCATCAGCTTCTACAATTCGCTTATTGGTTTCACGGCTCAGGGGTTCGGGCGCTATATTGATAAATGTGTCGAGCAATTCTTTCACCCCGAAATTATTGATGGCGCTCCCAAAAAATACCGGCGCTACTTTGCCTGATAAATAATCATCAGCTTCTAATTTTCCATAAACCCCATCAATCAACTCAACGTCTTCACGCAATGTGTCTGCATCTTTCTCGCCAATCTTTTCGTTTAAGATTGAATCCTGTAAATCTTCAATCACCAGGCTGTCTTCATCTGAAGCTTTAGTGTTCGCAGTGAAGAGCAATAAATTTTTTGCATCCAGGTTATAAACACCTTTAAAATCTTTTCCGCTGTTGATAGGCCATGTCATAGGATGCAACTGGATTTTTAATTCCTTTTCAATTTCTTCCAGCAGGTCAAAACGGTTTTTACCATCGCGGTCCATTTTATTGATAAAAACAATCACAGGCGTATTGCGCATACGGCATACTTCCATCAACCTGCGGGTTTGTTCTTCCACACCATTTACACTATCCACCACCAACACAACACTGTCCACTGCTGTTAATGTGCGATAAGTATCTTCTGCAAAATCTTTGTGTCCGGGTGTATCCAATAAATTGATGAGGAAATCTTTGTATTCGAAAGTCATCACACTGGTGGCAACAGAAATACCACGCTGCCTTTCTATTTCCATAAAATCACTGGTAGCATGTTTTTTTATCTTGTTGCTTTTTACAGCGCCGGCAGTTTGAATGGCGCCGCCAAACAACAGGAATTTTTCTGTCAGCGTAGTCTTACCGGCATCCGGGTGGGAGATGATGGCAAACGTCCTGCGGCGACTTATTTCTTTTGCATTACTCATAGTTCATCATTCATGGGAGAAGGTTAAAGTCTTCATCTTTTTTGTATTATTTTTTTTGAAAACTATTGCCTGTTCCCATATTCGGGGCGCAAATGTAATATCATTCGGGCAAAGGAGTAGAAATTGACTGGGTAGATTCATGTCGTTGACAAAACGCATCTGACTTCGAAACATAAAATGTATAGGACTAATGATGGTTCAGTATTGCAAAAGATAATTTATAAAAATACTTGAAGCGTTTTGATGAATCGTCTTAATGTATAATCTTGTTGTATCTTTTCGCATTAAGTCTATAAAAAGTGAATGTGAGACTATCAACTGCAGGACTTTCATGAAATGCAACCATGGAATTTAATTTAAGATAACTGACCGGGATTTGCACAACTTGCTTTTCATATTCTTTTTTGAAAAAAGGATTAGCAAGAAGTTCTGTATCAGAAAGGAACCATACTTTATCAGATGTTCCCTGCGCCGGGCCAATGATGATAATATCGGGCTTACGATTTAAGACATAATTTCCATCACCTTTCTCATGCCCGGGCACATGTTGCCAGGGCGCAAGTATTGGGATATTCTTACGATGAGATATGGTTGTATCGCATAATCCAAGCATATCAATAAACCTGTCATCTTTTGCAAAAAAAGGAATGGCTCCTGCTGAATTTGTCGCTATCAGCAGGTTTTTATTCAAATTTGATTCGAGGTAATTTCCAACAAGCGCTCCATTGTATGCGGCAGGATCAGTTACTACTGCGTTTTTAAATTCATCCTGGTTGTATATATAAACAAAGAGGACATTGGCAACTAAAAATGTTGTTGCAAGATAAATTTCTTTTAAAGATAATCTTATTGACAATTCTGCGAAAAGCAATGCTATGAATGGCAGCAATGGAACCAGAAACCTGAACCCCAGCATGTGATCACCTCCGTAAACAATAACATAAATACAGTACACACAAACAGACAAAAAAAGCAATAAGGCTTTTGCATTTATTGTTTTCGCCAATTTTGCATTTTTCCATAATAGAAAAATAATTGCTGCAATGACAAATATGATTGAACCTGCAAATCGGCTTGCATACCTCAACCCTTTGAAAAATTTCTCTTGGGTAAAATTTGTTTTTGCATAAAAAGTATTTGGAAGCAGTTGCCCATAATAAGAATATCGCCATAAAAAATAACTTCCGAACAGGAACAGAAATGTTAACACCAAGGCAATGAAAGGCTTCCAGTTCTTTTGTTGAATACTTATAAAAAATAAATAACAAACGCACATGCCATAAAACATAACTCCATCAGGACGAGTCATTGCTGCTGCAGTAAACATGAATCCTAACCATATGCTATTTTTTATACTGACAGGAAAATAAAGCAAAGAAGAAAATGCTATAAATAAAATGGATGTATAAGTTACCGTTTCCAGGCCGCCATAAGTCCAGATAATGATGCCGGGATAAATTGCGACGATGAGCAAAAAAGAAAGAAATAAAATCCCCCCCCCCCCGGTTATTTGTGCATGTAAATTTCTTATTGAATAAATACAATGCGAAAAAAATCATCAGCCCAAAAAAAATAAAATTTACAACTCTTGGCGCCAGTAAAAAATCTCCTGTTATGCGCACAATCAGTGAAGAAAACACCAGGTGCAAAAAATTAGTATAACCCTCCACCTTTACACCGGGATCCCATGTAAGGCCTTTGTGATTTAATAAATTCCTTGCATATCTCAGGGTTATCATTTCATCATCATGATAAAAGTATCTGAATTTGATTATTGCATAAACAAATGTAACCAGGCAAAAAAGAGCTATTAAAATGATGAGAGTAGGGTAATGTTTTTTCATAATTTTTTTTTGAACTCTTAGCATCCTTGTTTTATATAAAGAATGGTACTATTAAAGATCCCAGGTTTTTATGTATTAGAGTTTATAATTTGTAACAAATGTACTCTGTTATTCTATATCGCTTTTATATCCTGCAAATAAAGTAAACAAATATTTTGAAAAATTATTTAATAAATCAAATTGATTTTTTAGATAAAAAAGTAGGAGTTTCTACATAAATATATTTTACTTACCGCCCCTATTCAGCTTAATTTTGCTTCATGCTGTTGCAACAATTCCAGGCACATTTAAGAACGGAATATCCTTTTATAAAACCGGTGCAAAAATTCCTGCTTGCTGTCAGTGGTGGCATTGACAGCGTGGTATTATCTCATCTTTTTTTTACATCAGGTTTCGATTTCTCAATTGCACATTGCAACTTTTTACTGCGTGATGATGAAAGCATCCGCGATGAATTGTTTGTACGCGAACTGGCAAAAAATTATGATAAAAAAATTTTTGTAAAAAGGTTTGACACAAAAGAATATGCTGTTGAAAGAAAAATATCTACCCAGGAAGCTGCGAGGGAATTGAGATATGAATGGTTTGAAGAATTGCTACAGGAAATGAATGGTTCATTAACGGGTGAGCAACCTCATAATAATTTTCTTGTTACAGCACATAATGCTGATGATAATATTGAAACAATACTGATGTTCCTGTTTCGGGGCACAGGCATTCATGGCTTAACCGGGATAAAAAATTTTGATAAGGAAAGAAAAATTATCCGTCCGCTTTTGTTTGCTACAAGAAATGATATTGAATTGTATGCTAAAGAAAACAATATTCATTGGGTGGAAGATTCTTCCAACGCCACCAATAAATACACCCGCAATTTTTTCAGGAGAAAAATAATCCCTGCAGTACAGGAGCAATATCCCAACACCAAAAAAAATCTTTTTGATAACATCAAACGCTTTAAAGAAGCGGAAGAATTGTATAACCATGCAATTGATTTGTATAAAAAACAATTGTTGAAGGTGAATGGAAATGAAGTGCAGGTACCCATCCTGTTATTACAAAAATCAAAACCGCTTGATACCATTATTTGGGAGATTATCAAACCATATAATTTTCATGCACACCAGGTGGATGAGATAAAAAAATTATTTGTTGCAGGCAACAGCAGTTATGTTGCATCTTCCACGCATAAAATTATCAGGAATAGAAAATGGTTAGTGATAGCACCCAATGAAAAAAATGAAGCAGGTCATATTTTAATTGAAGCCGATGATACCACTGTTGAATTTGCAGCAGGTGTTTTGAAGTTTGAAAAACATACCATAGAAAATACTGGTAACAGTAAGGATAATTTTCATCTGCCAACTGCCAATCATATTGCATGCCTGGATACAAAGCATATTCAATATCCGTTATTGCTGCGCAAATGGAAACAGGGCGATTATTTTTATCCGCTTGGCATGCAGAAAAAGAAAAAACTGAACCGTTTTTTTATTGATAAAAAATTGTCTCCTACACAAAAAGAAAATATTTGGGTTGTTGAGATGGATAAAAAAATTATCTGGGTTATCGGGCTGAGGATTGATGACCGTTTTAAAATTACAGCTAACACAAAGGAAACCCTTGAAATAAAATTTGAAGCTGAAAAAAATTTTTAACCCTATTGAAAATATTCCTGTACTGACTGCACAAAATGTGTGAAGGGGTTAAAGCCTGTGTGCAATGCAAAACTCAAAACAATCACAAATGCCGCACCATATAAAGCTCCCCACAGGTGTGCTGAATGATTGATGTTGCCGCCGCCGCGTTTATCTAAGTATGCAGTGATGATTAAAAATAAAGGCCCGAAAATAAAACTCGGTATATCTAGGTTGGGCAGGAAAATAAAACCTATTCCACTCGTCGGGTCAACCACTAAGTAAGCAAACATCACAGCCGAAACTGCGCCGGATGCACCGAGGCTCCTGTAATAATAATTGTCCTTATTTTTTTTATAAGTAGGAATGAGGCACATGGCCAGTGATGTTACATACATGGTGACATATAAAAGTTTTCCACCGGGGCCGAAGATGAATGAAAAAGCAGCTTCAATAGCATCGCCAAATGAATAGAGGCAAATCATATTAAAAGCAAGGTGGCCAATGTCTGCATGAATAAATCCACAAGTGAAAAAACGATACCATTCATTCTGATTGGCAACAGCAGGTGGATAAAATATCAGTTTATCCATTATCTCTGCATTTTTAAATGCGGCCAAAGAAACTGCCACTGTGATAATAATGATGATAACGGTTATGCTGATGGTCATCTGTGATTTTTATTTATAAATATTTTACACCATTATTTAATTGCACTTTAAACATGATGATATTTTTCGTTGCGCAAAATAGTGCAAGCACGGTAAACCTGTTCTGCCAAAAGTAAACGAACAATCATGTGGGGGAAAACCAATTTTGATAAACTCCATATAAAATTTGCCCTTTGCCTCACTTCCTGGCTAACGCCAAAAGCGCCGCCAATCAAATAGATAATTGTCTTTACTCCCGTGTTTGTTTTCTGTTCAATAAACAACGACAATTCAACAGAACTCATTTGCTTCCCGGTTTCATCAAGTAAAACCAGGAAATCTTCTTTGTTGATTTTTTGTAATAATAATTTTCCTTCCTGTTGTTTCAATGCAGTTTCAGTTAAAGATGCTGCATTTTTTAATGGTGGCACCAGCAGCCATTCAGTAGGGTAATAATTATTGGTGCGTCTGGTAAAATCATCAATGGCAGTTTTCAAAGTTGCATCATGTGCTTTACCAATATTAATAAATTGAAATTTCATACTGCTTCGTTCAAAATTATATAACATTGCTTCAAAAAAAATTTATGCGGGCGCTGAAAATTATTTTATTAGTTTCATTGACAATGACAGCCATGTTGAATGTAAATGCACAACCACCATTAAATGTGATGACATTTAACCTGCGGTTGAATGTAGCCAGCGATAGTTTAAATGCATGGCCATACAGGAAAGAGCTCGTTGCTTCGCAAATAAATTTTTTTGATGTACACATCCTGGGTGTGCAGGAAGCGCTGTATGACCAGATGCTGGATATGCAACATCTTTTACCCCGGTATAAAAGCGCCGGTGTGGGCCGTGAAGATGGAAAAACTAAAGGAGAATTCAGTGCGATATTTTATGATACTGCCAGGTTGAAGTGTTTAAAAAATGAAACCTTCTGGTTATCTCAAACACCATCGGTAGCAGGCTCCATCGGGTGGGATGCCGCATTGCCACGAATAGTAACCTGGTGTTATTTTGAAGATAAAATCACGCACAAAAAATTCTATGCTTTCAACACACATTTTGACCATCTTGGTAAGGTAGCAAGGGCAGAGAGTGCAAGGTTGCTTTTGGAAAAAGTAAAAACGATTGCAGGCAAGTTACCCGTAATTGTTACCGGTGATTTTAATGCAGGCCCTACCGAAGAACCGATAAAAATTATTGTTGATGCAGCAAACCCCAATCATCTCACAGATTCAAAATTTATTTCGCAACAACCACACTATGGACCTGATGGTACATTCAATGCGTTCCAGTCAAAAGAAATAGATGATGAACCGATAGACCACATCTTTATAAAAAATAATTGCAGGGTATTGAAACATGCCACCATCTCTGAAAGCTGGCGGGGCAGGTTTTCGTCTGACCATTTCCCGGTGCTGGCAGAAATTGTTATCCGGTAATTGGCAAAACTTTTCACAACCACAATACAACTGCGAGTAACTTTGTGTAATTGTGATGAAACAAACGTGCATTTATATCTTCTTGTTTTTTTTCGCAATATCCTGCGAACGGTCTATTGACCTTTCATTAAAGGATGCAACCTCTTTGCCTGTGGTGGATGCACGCATTGAAAGCAATGGGACACCAATCGTAGTGCTATCCCGTTCATTAAAATATTTCAGCACCATATCGCCGTCAGAGTTGTCTGCTTCATTTATACATGATGCAATCGTAACTGTAGGTGATAGTGATAAAACTGTGCAATTGAAAGAATATAGTTACACAGATTCCAGCGGATATACTTTTTCATTTTATGGTGTTGATATAACTAACCCTGCAGAAGTGATATTCGGGAAATTCAATACCACGTATCATTTAAAGATTCAATTGCCCGATAGTTCGGTTTATACTTCTGTAACAACGATACCGGCTTTGCGAAAAACCTGCGATTCATTGTGGTGGGTTAAAGCACCCAACAATCCTGACACCACGCGTTGTGTGTTGTATGGTTTGTTTGATGACCCCCCGGGCCTCGGCGATTATGTACGGTATTTCACCAGCGTAAACGGCCAGCCTTTTTACCCCGGGTTTACATCTGCATTTGATGACCAGATAACTGATGGCACTATTTACACTTTCCAGATTCCAAAGGGTTATAATAAAAATGATACCTTAAAATTCAACGATGAAGATTTTGGCTTTTTCCATCGTGGTGACAGCATCATCTTTAAATTCTGCGATATTGATAAAGCCACTTTTGATTTCTGGCGCACCTGGGAATATGCATTTCAATCCAATGCCAACCCATTTTCAAACCCGATAAAAGTTTTAGGTAATATCAGCAATGGCGCACTCGGTGCATTTTGTGGATATGCAGCGCAATACCTCACGCTTGATATACCCAAGTGATTTTTACACCTGCGTTTACTATTTTTGCAGCCCATTATTGGTATGCCAATAATTTGTTTGATTATTATGTTTCCGGCTTTTGCACATTGTGGCATCATCGTTGTGTCACTCCCTTGTACTGAAGTTTTTCATGGCGGCATAATTCATCCGGTATAAAAAATTCATTATGGAAAATAAAGAAACAGAAAAAGTACATTGTTTGATTATAGGTTCAGGCCCGGCAGGCTACACTGCAGCAATTTATGCAGCCCGTGCCAATGTGAAGCCTGTTTTGTACCAGGGCATTCAACCCGGTGGACAGTTGACTATTACAACGGAAGTGGAAAATTATCCTGGTTATGCAGATGGTGTGCAGGGCCCTGAAATGATGGTTGATTTTGAAAAGCAGGCAAAGCGTATGGGCGCTGATATCAGGTTTGGTCTGGCAACAAAAGTTGACTTTACCGGGCCTGTTCATAAAGTCTGGATTGATGATGAGAAACTCATTGAAGCAGATGCTGTCATCATTGCAACAGGCGCTTCAGCAAAATGGCTTAACCTTGAGAGTGAACAAAGATTAAATGGTTATGGTGTGAGTGCCTGTGCTGTGTGTGATGGATTTTTCTTTCGCAACAAAGAAGTGGCAATTGTGGGTGCCGGCGATACAGCTTGTGAAGAAGCATTATATCTTTCCAAACTTTGCACCACCGTACACATGCTGGTGCGAAAAGATGAAAGCGGGATGCGTGCCAGTAAAGTGATGCAGGAACGTGTGAAGAATACTGCCAACATAAAAATCTATTGGAATACTGAAACAGTAGAAGTGCTGGGAGAAAATAAAGTGGAGGCAGTGAAAGTAAAAAATATTAAGACCAACGAAGAACAAATCATTCCTGTAAGCGCATTCTTTGTAGCTATTGGCCATGAACCCAACAGCCAGGTTTTTAAAGGTTGGCTGGATATGGATGAAGCAGGTTATATTAAAACTATACCCGGCACATCAAAAACAAATATCAAAGGCGTGTTTGCCGCAGGTGATGTGCAGGATAAAATTTACAGGCAGGCAGTAACAGCAGCAGGCAGCGGATGCATGGCAGCATTGGATGCAGAAAGATATCTGGGAGAGTTGGGTACAGCAAAATAAAATTTACTTACTGCTCATTTTTACAAAAGGTATAATCATTTCTTCCATGCTTACACCACCATGCTGAAATGTGTTGCGGTAATAATTTACATAATAGTTATAGTTGTTCGGATAACACAGGTAATTATTTTCCCTTGCAAAAATGTAGGATGAATTGACATTGGGTACAGGCAGGCCTGCTATCCGCGGGTCCCTGAATGCCAGTACATCTTTGGCTTCGTAATTCAGGTTGCGTCCATGTTTATACCTGAGGTTAGCAGTAGTTTGTTTATCGCCAATGACTTTACATGGATTGGTTACACGCACACTACCATGATCTGTTGCCAAAAGAATATTTATTTTTTTATCAGCAATCTTTTTCAATGCCTGGTGCAAAGGGCTATGTTCAAACCAACTCCGTGTAATACTTCGGTAACTGATTTCATCACCTGCCAGTTCTTTCAATACTTCCATTTCAGTGCGGGCATGGCTCATCATATCCACGAAATTATACACTATCACATTCAGGTCATTTGTCAGGAGGTTATGAATGTTGTTGACCAGTTGTTGACCATCGTTATGATTTAAAACTTTTGTATAACTGAATTTTATATCGTCCCTTTTCAGGCGTTTCAATTGTGCTTTCAGAAATTCTTCTTCATGCAGGTTTTTACTTCCTTCATCATCATCATTTTTCCAGAGGTCAGGAAAATTTTTTTCAATATCAATCGGCAACAGGCCGGAGAATATTGAATTACGGCTATACTGTGTTGCCGTAGGCAAAATGCTGTAAAAACTTTCTTCTTCAATTACCCTGAAGCTTTCTGCAAAAATGGGCTGTATGGCTTTCCACTGATCAAAACGTAAATTATCGATCAAAACAAAAAATGAAGGCACACCTTTTTCCACCTGTGGTAAGATTTTGTTCCTGAATAAAGTATGGCTCATTACAGGTGCATCATTGCTTTTAGGGTTCAGCCAATTTGCATAATTTTTACTGATGAATTTAAAAAATTCAGTGTTGGCTTCCTGTTTTTGTGTTTGAAAAACTTCCTGCATTTCAGGGCTGTTGCTCTTTTCCATCTCCAGTTCCCAAAACACCAGCTTTTTATAAATCTCCATCCATTCATTATAATCAGGGTTGCTGTTCAAAGCCATAAACAGGTTGCGGAACTGCTGCTGGTATGCAGAAGTTGTTTTTTCAGCCACCAATCTTTTGTTGTCAATAATCTTTTTCAGGCATAACAATACCTGGTTTGGGTTTACAGGTTTGATAAGATAATCTGTAATCTGGCTACCGATGGCATCATCCATTAAATTCTCTGTTTCATTTTTTGTGATCATCACAACAGGGATGTTTGTCACTTCTTTTATTTTTTGAAGTGTTTCCAAACCGGTAATGCCTGGCATTGTTTCATCCAATAAAACTATATCGAGTTGGTTATCTTTTACAAAATCAACCGCATCAAAACCATTGGTACGGGTATGAACTTCATAACCCTTGTTTTCTAAAAATATTTTCTGCGATTGCAGGTTTTCTATTTCATCGTCCACCCAAAGTATAGTTGCTACTGCCATAAACTTTTATTTTTTTGTGTTGCCTCTTATGCAGCACGATTACAAAAAACATCATCTTTGTAACGAACAGAGTTTGTAAAATTATCTTTTTAAAACTCCGTGGCTGCATAGCTAAATGTTATTAATCATTGATTTAACAAAGCCTCAACACAATGCCATCTTACCCAAGGAAAATTATTAATGACCCTATTTATGGTTTCATCACAATTGATGATCCATTGTTGTTTCAAATTATCAATCATCCCTGGTATCAAAGGTTACGACGCATTTACCAGATGGCAATGGCACAAATGGTTTATCCCGGTGCCGTGCATACAAGGTTGCACCATTCTCTTGGTGCTTATCATTTAATATGTCTTGCACTGAATGAATTAAAAGCAAAAGGTATTGAAATTACACCGGCAGAATGTACTGCAGCAAAAGCAGCAATCTTATTACATGATATTGGCCACGGGCCTTTTTCCCATGCATTGGAACATGTGCTGGTACCTGGTGTTCATCATGAATCTTTGGGTTTACAAATCATGGAAAACCTTAATGAAGAATTTGGTGGTAAACTTGAAACCGCAATTGCTATTTTCACCAATCAATATTCAAAACCTTACCTGCACCAGTTAATCAGCGGGCAACTGGATGTTGACAGGATGGATTATCTCACAAGGGATAGTTTTTTTACAGGAGTGAGTGAAGGTGTTATTGGATATGACCGCATATTAAAAATGCTTACAGTGCATGAAGGCCAGTTGATGGTGGAAGAAAAAGGCGTTTATAGTGTTGAGAAATTTTTGGTAGCAAGGCGACAGATGTACTGGCAGGTTTATTTGCACAAAACAGTACTGGCAGCAGAAAAAATGATTGTTAAAATTATTGAAAGAGCCAGGGAAATTTATGCTATAAATGATGAAATAAAACTGAATGCAACGCTTGATTATTTTTTTAAAGAATATTATGAAATGAATGATGAAGCGCTGTACAATTTTTGCCTGCTGGATGACTATGATGTGATGTTTGCTATCAAAAAATGGAGCAACCATCCTGATACAGTTCTTTCCACTTTATGTACAGCACTGCTAAACAGGAGGTTATATAAATGCAGGTTGCAGACACATGCATTTGATGAAAATGAAGTGGTTGAAAAAAGAAAAAAATTGGCTTTAAAAATGAATATTTCACAGGAAGAAGCAGGTTATTTTGTTTTCACGGGTGAAGCGATGAACACTACCTACACTTTGAAAGATGAACGGATTAATATTATTTCAAAGTCAGGTATATTTACAGATATATCACAGGTGGATGACCCGTTGATACATAAAACGCTTTCTATGCCTGTCAAAAAATTTTACATTTGCCAATTCGTTTACTCTGCTTAATAAATTTTCCGGGTTACCGGGCCAATAAAAATTATATTGTATGAAGATCAATGCCGCCAGCATTGCAAAACTGATCAACGGAAAAATTGAAGGTGATAGTTCTGTTGAAGTAAGCTCTTTTGGTAAAATTGAAGAAGCCGGTCATGAGCAACTCTCATTTTTAGCAAATCTCAAGTATGAAGATTATTTATATACCACGAAAGCTTCTGTAGTGATTATAAATGATTCACTTGAACTGAAACAACCGGTTAAAGCTACACTCATCCGTGTTCCTGATGCTTACAGTGCTTTTGCGAATCTGTTGCGACAATACCAGGCGATGGTACAAGATCAGCTCTCAGGCATTCAGCAACCGAGTTATATCAGTGAATCTGCTAAGCTTGGGTCAAATATTTTCGTAGGAGCTTTTGCCTATATAGGTGAAAGTGCAGTTATTGGGAATAATGTGAAACTTTATCCTGGTGTTTATATTGGTAATAATGTGAAAGTTGATGATAACTCTGTATTACACCCAGGTGTAAAAATTTATTTTGGTTGTGCTGTTGGAAAAAATGTTACTATACATGCAGGAACTGTTATTGGTGGTGATGGTTTTGGCTTTGCACCACAAGGCGATGGCCTATATCAGAAAGTGCCACAGATAGGAAATGTGGTGATAGAAGATAATGTAGAGATAGGTTGTAATACAACTATTGACAGGGCTACAGTAGGTTCAACCATTATTCATTCAGGCACGAAACTCGACAACCTGATCCAGATAGCACATAATGTAGAAATAGGTTGTAACACAGTTATAGCTGCGCAGGCAGGTGTGAGCGGAAGCACCAAAGTGGGTAAGAATGTTATGATAGGCGGTCAGGTGGGTATTGTTGGCCATTTACAAATAGAAGATGGTACCAAAATAAATGCACAGAGTGGTGTTACGAAATCCATTAAACAAAAAAATACAGCTATTACAGGTTCCCCGGCTTATGATTATACCAGTGCATTGAGGAGCCAGGCTTTAGCACGTAACTTACCACAAATGGAGAAACGTATCGCAGAATTGGAAAAATTGATACAACAACTTATACAGGAGAAAGTGAGTGTATAATAACTGTGCGGGCATGAAATAAATCCTTTGGTTGTAGCTGTTACAAAACTGTTAACATATATCTTATAAATCTGGATTTGTCCTGATTGTCATTTCATTAATCCAATTTTCACAATCCTTGTTTTATAATACCAGTACCTTTGCACGCCAAATTACAAGGTGTATAAGTCTATTACAAGTGAGTATGGAAATTTGGGGAATCCCGGATGATAAAAATTTAGAAAAAATAATTAAAGTGCAGGTGACAGGATCTTATACAATGATGATTCAAATGAAACCAATATTTTTTGCAATTTCATAAATAAAAAATTAATTAAGAAATGGAAGTAAATTTTAACCCGGATAAGCAGCATACACTTGCAAAAGCCATCAGCATCAGCGGAACAGGTTTGCATACTGGTGTCATGGTTGATATGAAGCTTATACCAGCTAACCCGGGTTTTGGTATCCAGTTTCAACGTACTGATATTGCAGGTTCACATCTTATAAAAGCAGATTGTGAACTGGTAACTGATACCAGCCGTGGTACAACCCTCCAGGTAGGAGATGCAAAAGTGAGTACAGTGGAACACATCCTCGCAGCATTGACTGGGATGGGTATTGATAATGTCCTGGTAGAAGTAAATGGTCCTGAAATACCAATTATTGATGGCAGCTCCCAGCCATTTACTGACCTGATTGCTAAAACAGGAATCCTGGAACAGGAGGCAGCTAAAGCCTGGTATAGCCTGGATGAAAATATTTATTACTATGATGAACATAAGCGGGTTGAGATGACTGCGCTTCCTTCCACTTCATATCAGATCACTACTTTGATAGATTTTAATAGCCCGGTTTTGGGGACACAGCACGCCGGTTTAAAAAATATCCGTGATTTTAAAAATGAAATAGCGCCATGCCGTACTTTTTGTTTTTTACATGAACTGGAAATGTTGCTGGACAATAACCTGATTAAAGGCGGTGATGTAAACAATGCTATTGTGGTAGTGGACAAACCTGTTGATACCAAAGAAATGAACAGGTTGAAAAAAGTTTTTAAGCGTGAAAATATTGAAGTAAAAAGTGAAGGCTATTTAAATAACCTTGAGTTACGATTTCCCAATGAACCGGCAAGGCATAAACTGCTTGATGTGGTTGGAGATTTAACCCTGATAGGTTATCCAATAAAAGCAAGGATTATTGCAAACAGGCCAGGGCACAGCACCAACGTAGAATTTGCCAAGAAAATAAAACAGTACATCAAAAAAAACAAGCACCTGAAAGATGTGCCGGTTTATGATCCTGCGCAACCACCTGTATTTGGTTTTGATTATATTGAAAAGACATTACCACATCGTTTTCCTTTTTTATTGGTTGATAAGATAATTGAGTTAAGCGACAATCATATCATTGGTATAAAAAACGTTACATTTAACGAATGGTTTTTCCAGGGGCATTTTCCAAGCAACCCGGTAATGCCGGGTGTGTTACAGGTTGAGGCTCTTGCACAGACGGGTGGCATATTATGTATCAATTTAATGCCAGAGGGTAAATATGATACCTATTTTGTGAAGATTAATAATTGCAAGTTCAAACAAAAAGTAGTACCGGGTGATACAATGATTCTGAAAATGGAACTGAACGGTCCTATACGCCGCGGACTTTGTGATATGAGGGGGACTGTGTATGTGGGTGGTAAAGTGGCTACAGAAGCAGACCTCGTTGCGCAACTTGTAAAAGTAGGGTGATGTTTAGCAGAATATTAATATGAAGATTTAACTTTGTCGCGTTTTAAAAAAAACAAGAACCTGCGATAATCAAGCAGATACAAATGATCCATCCACACACGTACATACATCCCAATGCCAAACTAGCAGACAACGTAAAAGTTGATCCGTTTTCCGTAATACATCAGAATGTAATTATTGGCGAAGGCACCTGGATAGGCAGTAATGTAACCATCATGGAAGGCGTACGAATAGGTAAAAACTGCCGTGTATTCCCCGGGGCAGTTTTAGGCGCCATTCCTCAGGACCTTAAATTTAAAGGTGAAGACACGACTGTTGAAATAGGCGATAATACAAACATCCGTGAATTTGTTACTATACATCGGGGTACCAGTGACCGCTGGAAAACAAGTGTGGGTAGCAATTGTCTCATCATGGCTTACAGCCATATTGCTCACGATTGTATTGTGGGCAACAACTGCATCATGAGTAATAACAGCCAGATGGCTGGTCATGTGGTGATGGCTGATTATGCATGGGTTGCAGGGTTTACAGCTATTCACCAGTTTGTTAAGATAGGCCAGCATGCATTTATTGCAGGAGGTAGCCTTGTAAGAAAAGATGTACCGCCATTTATTAAAGCTATCAGGAACCCGTTGAGTTATGGAGGTGTAAATAGTGTTGGATTGAAAAGAAGAGGATTTTCACTTGAAAAAATAAACCAGATATTAGATATCTATCGAATCATTTACAATAAAGGACTCAACACTACCAAAGCGCTCGAATATATAGAAGAAGAATTGCCCGCCAGTGATGAACGTGATGAAATAGTAAGCTTCATCCGTGAAAGCGAAAGGGGCATTATAAAAAGATATTCCAAATCTGAGCCTGAAGAAGAATAACTATCTTCAGCCTGTTTCTATCATTCATGAAAATTATACTTACACAGGCAGGCAAACGATTTCATCGTGAATGGATTTTCCGCAACCTTGATTTTGATTTTCTTCCCGGTAAAAAATATGCAGTTATTGGCCCAAACGGTAGCGGCAAAAGCACATTGTTGCAAGCATTGTCCGGAGCATTAACTTTAAATGAAGGTGGTATTGACTGGCAAAATAATAAAGTAAAAATCCAGCCCGATAAAATCAGCCAATACATATCCATTGCAGCCCCTTACCTTGAGTTGATAGAAGAAATGACTGCTTCTGAATTTCTTCGCTTTCACAGTCATTTTAAATCATTCATCCGGAATTGCCCGGTAGATTTTATTTTAAATGAAGTGGGCCTGCAACATGCTTCAGGAAAACAAATCCGTTACTACAGCAGTGGGATGAAACAAAGATTGAAGCTGGCACAGGCAATATTTTCCGATGTGCCTGTTATATTGCTGGATGAACCCTGCACCAACCTTGATGTAAATGGTTTTGAGTTGTATTACCGGCTGATTGATCAGTACTGTAAAAACAGGATGGTGATTGTTTGCAGCAACGATGTAAATGAATATAAATTTTCTGAAGAATCATTGGATATAATGGATTTTAAAAATGTGAATACAAAACAGGTTAGCGGCTAAAAGAGGTGAAAATAAATAAATGCTTTTTTTATTCTCCAATCCTTTAAAGCTAAGAATTGCGCAAATGCTATAACGTTACTTTTTAAGATATTGTGTGTGGTAAAATATTTTAAATAAAAACCCCGGCAGTTCTTCCGGGGTTTTATTTGTCTTGTATGGGAATCATTTATCCCACCTGTCTCATATAACTCGCCAGGTATTCTTTCGGGGATTTTTTTAAAACACTTTTAAATACACGGTTGAAATTGGTGATGCTGTTAAACCCTGTATTATAAGCAATGCTGGCTATCGAATCATTATTTTTTCCCATGAGTTGCTTGCATGCTTCATTGACCCTTACCTGGTTTACAAAACCGACAAGTGTATTATGTGTATGCTTTTTGAAATACCTGCAGAATGCCGGTGGCGTCATATATGCAACCTTTGCCACTTCTTCCAGAGTAATTTGTTCCCTGTAATTATTTAGAACGTAATTGTACACATTAGTAATCCTTTCTTTCTCAGTTTCCAGGGTAATCATGTTTTCACTAAAACCTGGTGCCAGTGATTTCACATTTTCAAAAGATGCAAAGATTTTTAATAAATCTATGAAGAGTAGAAATTTTTCTATTCCATCTGCATCTTTAATCAGGTTCATTTTTTTTGATACGGCCGCAACCTTTGCTGCCGGGATTTTAAAACCATCCTGGTGCTGTTCGATAAATGTTTTTAAAAGGCTCATTTCAGGTAAAGAAAAGAATGATGCCAACTGTGCATCCATGTTGAAAAAAACATCAATGGAATGGGTTCCTTCTCCAGGTATGCCATCTTCATTTTGTGGTGTGCTTTTAAACACATGTGGTTGCTTGGCGCCAATCCAGAATATATCGTTACTACGGAATTGGTGCATGCTATTGCCTGCAATCAATGTGCCTTCACCTTTGAGAATCCACTTAAGCTGTATCTCATTATGCTGGTGAAGATGCGGATAAAAAATGTGCAGCTTTTCTTCTTTTGTAATAATAGAATTATTTACTGCAACCGGTAATGTGAATTCAAGGACTTTCATACGTCAAGAATAAATGTCAAAAATACAATTATTAATTAATCGGGGTGTAATTTACATGATTTTACAAGTATTAACCAAAAAAAATCCTGCATGGTTAAAATCCTGCTAATCCTGGTGAAAATCCGGTGATGTTTTTCTCTGAACTGAATACACGGGGTACGTACTATTTGAATTGTCTTTAATGCTGAAAAAAACCGGTAACAAAAAGATGTTAATATCTGTATAAAGCAGGTTAATTTATATAAACAGACGGCTTATTAAAGCAGATAGTTTCGCTTTAAATTTTCAGTTTATGCAGAACACACAAAAAAAATTATTACAACAAATATTATTTTGTTGCTTCATCTTTTTGTTCCTGCCTTTTGTTGTCCTTGCGCAGCAGGAATTGCAGGGAAAAGTTGTTGATACCTCAGGGGTGCCTATTGCTGGTGCAACGGTTCATCTGAAAAACAGTAAGGCTTCTGTCATTACAAAAGCAGATGGTAGTTTTTCTATTAACGGTAACGCTAATAGCATCCTCATCATTAAAAGTATCGGTTATACTTATAAAGAAATACCTGCAGGTAATTCATCAAACATCAATATAACTCTTGTGCCAGTTTCTGCTACACTGAATGATGTGGTAGTTACGGCTTTGGGTGTAAAACGGGAGAAGAGAAATCTTACTTATAGTACACAACAGGTGAGTGGTGATGAAATTACAAAGACCCGTGAACCAAATCTTGTAAATGCAGTTGCCGGAAAAGTAGCAGGAGTACAAATAACGAGTTCATCAGGTACTGCAGGCGCTTCTTCAAGGATTGTAATCAGGGGCAATAGTTCTGCTACAGGTGATAACCAGGCTTTATTTGTTGTGGATGGCGTACCTATCAATAATGATGAAACAGGTAATGCAGGTGGTAATGCTGCAGGTTCCGGTATTAATCGTGTGATAGATATTGATCCATCGACAATTCAAAGCATCAATGTTTTAAAGGGTGCTGCTGCCACAGCTTTATATGGTTCATCCGGCGCACGGGGAGTTGTCTTGATTACAACGAAAAACGGCAATGTCAATAAACCACCCGTTTTCACGGTATCATCAGACCTCTCGTTTGAAAAACCTTTATTGCCTGAAAGACAAACTACTTATGCACAAGGTAATAATGGTGTTTTTGCAGATGGTGATATTATTAAACAAAGTACTTCGTGGGGACCCAGGATGGATACCCTGAAAATTAATGGTAAACCTGCACCCAAATATAACCCTTATGATTTCTTCCGTACTGGCGTTACCAGCAATTCTACAATATCTGTTGCAGGAGGAGGAAGCCAATCAAGTTATTTTGTTAGCTATTCTTATTACGACCAGAAAAGTATCATGCCAGGTAATGATTTCAAAAGGCATTCATTTTTCGGAAAGTACAACACTAAGATGGGTGAATATGTGAATACTACTTTTCAACTCGGCTATAGTAATTCAATACAAGATCGTTTACCCGAAGGGGCCAGCAACGGACCACTATTTGTTTTATATGGGCAACCTGTTTCCTGGAACCCATATCCAGTACTGGATTCAAACGGAAACATGCGTTTATACCGCTATTCAAGAAATGCTCCTCTATGGACAGTGGATAATATGAAAAACCATGATGCGGTTAACAGGTTCCTCCCTGTATTTACAGTAAATATCACTCCTGCCAAATGGTTGACCATTACAGAAAGAATTGGCGCTGATATTTATACTGACCAGGATAAATATTTTGAAAATCCACAGCCCGCTATTGGTTTAAATGGGAAGGTTGTTGACAACAATGTCAACTTCAGGCAGTTTAACAACGATCTTATCATCAATGCCACAAAAACATTTGGGAAATTCAATGTCAACTTATTACTGGGTAATAATATTTTTTCTACCTATTACCAAAGTGTGAACCTCACAGGTAATGGTTTAACTGTAGAACAGTTTTATAATTTATCTGCAGGCAGCACAATTAGTTCTTCAGAATATCATTCACTCCAAAGAAAAGTTGGCTTTTATACCCAGGCAAATATTGAATACAACCGTTTCCTGAACCTTTCACTCACGGGCAGGTATGATGGTAGCTCTGTTTTGTCAAGAGAAAATAATTTTTATCCTTATGGTTCTGCAGCAGCAAGTTTTATTTTCTCTGAATTATTGAAAGGAAATATCAAAGAAGTATTGAGCTTCGGCAAGATCAGGTTTTCTGCTGCTACTGTTGGTAATGATGGTGTAGGGCCTTACTCATTATCCACTCCTTATGTTCAGGCTGGCAGGAATACAAATGCCGGATATTTTCTTTATCCTTACCAGGGTCAATCCGGGTTTTTGTTAAGCTCAACTTTGGGTAACCCTAATCTTAAAAATGAAAGGTTACGGGAATATGAGGCAGGTCTTGAATTCCGTCTCTTTAAAAACAGGATAAGCTTTGAAGGCTCTTATTTTTATCGCAAATCTTATGATGGTATTATTCCTGGTGTAAGTATTTCAAATGCTACAGGTTTCAGTGGTACTACAGTAAATTCTGCCAGTATAGAAAACAAAGGTGTAGAAATTTTATTAAGCGCAACTCCTGTAAAAGCACGTGATTTCAGTTGGGATTTGACTTTGAATTTTACCAAAATTAAAAATAACGTATTGGCATTATCGCCGGGTATAACACAGTTGGGTAGGATAATTGTTGGCCAGCCATACAATGTATTTTATGGTACCAAGTATAAGCGCACTGCTGATGGACAGTTATTAATTGATGCTAATGGTTTGCCTGTCGTAGGTGACCCCGGTATTGTGGGTAATGCTACCCCCGACTGGCTGGCAGGTCTTGAAAACACATTAACCTACAAACAATTTTCATTGTCATTCTTTTTTGATATGAAGAAGGGTGGTGATGTGGAAAATGGCGTTGATAGTTATGGATTTTTCTATGGCAGTTCCAAAGCAACAGAAAACCGCGAACCATTTGTAGTACCGGGTATCAGTGAAGTGGACAACAAACCCAACACAGTAAAAGTAGATCCGCAAACTTATTGGCAAAGCCGGCAATATGAATCTATCATCCAGGATGGTACTTATATTAAGTTGCGTAATGTTACATTGGCATACACAATAAAGCCGGCTTTATTATCAAAGACTCCATTCAAATCTGCTTCAATTGTTTTATCCGGCCGGAACCTGTGGATTTACAGCCCACATTTTACGGGTGCAGATCCTGAAGTGAGTTCTTATGGTAGCGGTAATGGTGCGCAGGGGATTTATGCCTTTTCTACACCTACTTCACGCTCTTTAGATATTTCATTAAAACTAAGTTTTTAATAAACCAACAATTATTTAAGATGAAATGAGCAATAAAAATTCTTCATTCCCGGCGAATGATTTTTTAGCGAATTCCATCTGGCCATTTAAAAAATAAAAAATAAGCAGATGAAAAAGATTTTTTATATACTGGTAATAACAGCTACGGTTTTAATTGCAGGCTGCCAGAAGTTTTTAGACGTAAATAAAGACCCCAACAATCCTACTGATGTGCAGGAGTCTTTGTTGTTAGCGCCTGTTGAACAGAATATTTCGGATAATATCCAGGGTGGAAATGCAAGTATCAACATCCAGAATTATCTCCAGGATATTGCAGCCAACCAAACCAATCCGGGTTTATGGAATTATCAGTCATTCAATATTGATTTTGATGGCGACTGGTTCAACTTTTATGTTGTTTGTTTGAACAACCTCAAAATTTTAAATGATAAGGCTGAAGCTAACGGGAATTATAACTATGCGGCAATTGCGAAGATATTAACAGCATATACTTTAGGCACTGCAACAGATTACTGGAACGATATCCCTTATTCAAAAGGATTTGATAAATCAAATTTTTTAGTGCCTTACGATAGCCAGGAAAGTATTTATGACACAGTTCAGTCCTTGCTTACCCGCGCTGTTTCAGATATTGATAAAAATGCAGGCGCTGTACCTGGAACAGATGATTATTTTTATGGAGGAAATATGGATTTATGGCGCAAAGCAGCCTGGGCTTTCAAAGCAAGATATGCCATACACCTCACCAAAGGGCCTGGTCACAATGCTGAACAACAGGCAGAAGAAGCTTTATCTGATTTGCAAAATGCAATGCAGTCAAACGACGATGATTTAAAATTTTCCTATGAAGGAAATACAGGTTCTGAAAATATCTGGAACCTTACATTTTCGCCGGTTACTACTTATGTTTTGAATGAAACTTTAGTGGATACTTTAGTGAACAGGAATGACCCCAGGTTACCGGTTATTGCATTGCCTGCAGAAAATACAGGTTTATATAATGGCAGGCGTATTGGCGCTGATATAGATGAACTGGCTAATTATTCTTACCCTGGTAATTTTTATGCAGGCGCTGCTTCATCCAATTATATCATTACTTACAATGAATGTTTATTTATTAAAGCTGAAGCAACATTAATTAAGTCAGGTTATGTGGCAGCGCAACCGGTATATGAAGAAGCTGTCAAATCAAATTTTTCAAAACTCGGTATTGACCCTTCGTCTGCTGTAGCAACAACTTATTTGAACAGCCGTCAGTTGACATCAGGCAATGCATTGCAACACATAATGGAAGAAAAAGCAATGGCTAATATTTTTAACCTGGAAACATATAATGACTGGCGCCGCACAGGCTTCCCGGTATTGCAACCGGTAGATGGTGCTTTGTCTGCTATCCCACGTCGTTTGTTATATCCGCAAAGTGAGATTTTAACTAATGCGCAACCGCAACAATCAGCAAAACTTACTGACCGTGTATGGTGGGATACAGAATAAATTAACTGTATAAAATTGATGCAGTATTACTGATTGATTTAGAAAAAAATAATTGTTTTTGAAAAATTGCATTTAATAAAAACAGTTTTGACAAGAAAAGTATTTTTAAAAAATTCACTCAACTATTAATAACAAAAAATAAATTTGAAACATAAAACCTCATTTATGGCAATAGATTGGAAAGGCGTATTTCCTGCGCTTACAACAAAATTTGACAAACATGACCAGCTTGATTTGTCTGCATTTGAAAAAAACTTATCAGCACAATTAAAAGCTGGTGTTGATGGTATCATCCTCGGTGGCACATTAGGTGAATCAAGTGTGTTAACCCAGGATGAAAAAGAAACACTCGTAAAATTCTGTGTAGAAAAAGTTGATGGCAATGTTCCTGTTGTAATGAACATTGCGGAAGGTTCAACCCGTGAAGCTGTGCAGCAGGCAATACTTGCAAAAGAGTGGGGCGCTGAAGGGTTGATGTTGCTCCCGCCCATGCGGTATAAAAGTGACCACCGCGAAACTGTAACATTTTTCAAAACTATAGCATCAGCAACTGACTTGCCCATCATATTATATAATAACCCGGTTGATTATAAAGTGGAAATTACAATTCCCATGTTTGACGAACTGGTGGATACGCCGACCATCCGGGCAGTGAAAGAATCAACAAGAGATGTAACCAATGTAACCCGTATGATTAACAGGTTTGGAGACCGTTTTAAATTGTTATGTGGTGTTGATACTTTGGCGATGGAAGAATTATTGCTTGGCGCTACTGGTTGGGTAGCTGGCCTGGTCTGTGCTTTCCCTGTTGAAACAGTTGCCATTTATAGATTAGTGAAAGCAGGTAAGATTGATGAAGCTGTTGCCATCTACCGTTGGTTCATGCCTTTGCTTGAACTGGATATTCATCCTAAGCTCGTTCAATACATTAAGCTTGCAGAAACACAATCAGGTATAGGCACTGAATATGTTCGTGCACCACGACTCACACTTGTTGGAAAAGAAAGAGAACAGATATTAGGCGTCATTAACAGTGCATTGGCAGTACGCCCGGTATTACCAGATTACCTTTCACTGAAAGAAAAAGTTTTAGCGGTTTAAAAAAAATATTATGCAGGAGACATTAAGTGAAAAAGTGATAGAAGCGGATGTGTTTATTGATAATGTAATGCAGCAATCATTCAATGCTTTCAATCAATATAAAAAATTAGCTCCGCAAAAGAGGGCTGTGTTTTTAGAAACTATTGCAGCTGAAATTGAAAAGTTGCGGGAACAATTAGTGGCAGTTGCTCATGAAGAAACCAACCTTCCCGCAGCAAGATTAAATGGAGAAATCACCCGTACTGAAAACCAGCTTGCCATGTTTGCCTCTTTAATTAAAGAAGGCAGTTGGGTGGAAGCGAGTATTGATACAGCAGATAATAAACGCACGCCACCAAAGCCAGATATCAGGAAGATGTTGGTACCTGTTGGGCCAGTAGTTGTGTTTGGCGCCAGCAATTTTCCTTATGCATTTTCTACTGCAGGTGGAGACACTGCAAGCGCTTTGGCATCGGGTTCAACTGTTGTTGTAAAAGGACATTCTGCACATGCAAAAACTTCAGCGCTTGTATTTTCTGCTATCAAAAAAGCAATAGAAATTTCAGGTGTCCCTGAACACACTGTTCAGCATGTTTTGGGAAAAGGTAATACAGTGGGTAAAGCATTGGTGATGCACCCGGTAACAAAAGGTGTTGGCTTCACAGGTTCTTTTGCCGGTGGAAAATCTTTGGTTGAATATGCTAACCAACGTGAAATTCCTGTCCCGGTTTTTGCAGAGATGAGCAGCATCAACCCGGTTGTATTTTATCCTGATACACTATCAAAAAATGCAGCAGCTTTGGCTACACAGTTTGCCGGTTCAATAACATTAGGTGTTGGCCAGTTCTGCACCAATCCCGGATTGTTGTTTGGTTTAAAGAGCGATGCCTTTGATAATTTTATTTCATTGCTTGGTGATGAGATAAAAAAAGTGCAACCTCAGAAAATGTTGCACAGCGGTATCTGTTCATCTTTTAATAAAGGTTTATCAGGGATGCTTGAACAGCATGGCCTGAAAGTGGTAGCACAATCAGGAGATGAAGCGGGGGAAATGGAAGCTGTTGCTTTATTGGCATCAGTTACTGCAGAAAATTTTCTCAGCAACAAACATTTTGTAGAAGAAGTTTTTGGCCCTTATTCACTGGCAATTATTTGTGATGATAAAAACCAGTTGATGCAATGCTTGCAAAGCCTGAAAGGCCAGCTCACTTCATCCATTATTGCAACAGAAAAAGATATTGAAACATACCCTGACGTAATAGAATTGCAACATGCACTTGCAGGAAGGATATTATTAAACAATGCTCCAACAGGTGTGGAAGTTTGTGCGGCAATGGTGCATGGCGGGCCTTATCCTGCTACAACAGATTCAAGGTTTACATCTGTGGGTGCAACTGCAATCAAGCGTTGGGTGAGGCCTGTTGCATTGCAGAATTTTAATGACAACATGTTGCCGGATGAATTAAAGAATGAAAACCCTTTACACATTTTGCGGCTTGTAAATAATGTATATACAAGAGATGCTGTAAAGACAGTTTGAGATTTTGATAGATGGTAAAAGTTTGTAATTATTTTTTTGAATGATTGATGTTGTATGAAAATGTTGAAGTGTTTAAATTATGAAACTGCAGTCGCCATAAAAAACTGCAGTACAAGGGAGTGACACAACGATGCTCAATAGAATTCCTCTGTTGGCTACAAAAAAATAGTTAACTCAAACTGCATCGTAAATTAAAAATAGGTTACTGTGTATTTTTCAATTGAATTAAAAAGTGCAAGGAGATAAATGAAGAAAACATTTTTTTGTATTGATGCACACACCTGCGGCAATCCGGTAAGGTTAGTTGCAGGTGGCGGGCCTGTGTTGCAGGGAAGAAACATGAGCGAAAAACGACAGCATTTTTTAAAAGAATATGACTGGATTAGAAAAGGATTGATGTTTGAACCACGCGGCCATGATATGATGAGTGGCAGTATTTTGTATCCGCCTCATGACCCGGCGAATGATGTGGCAGTTTTATTTATCGAAACAAGTGGTTGCCTGCCAATGTGTGGCCATGGAACAATTGGCACTATTACAATTGCAATTGAAGAAGGATTGATACAACCGAAAACACCTGGCATTGTGCGTATGGAAGCGCCTGCAGGATTGGTTGTAATCAGTTATAAACAGGAAGGGAAAAAAGTAAAATCTGTGAAGCTGGTGAATGTGCCTTCATTTCTTGCTGCTGAAAATATTGAAGTGGAATGTCCTGAACTTGGCAAATTAAAAGTTGATGTGAGTTATGGTGGAAATTTTTATGCGATTGTTGATGTGCAGGAAAATTTTAAAGGGCTTCAACATTACAGTGCAGGTAAATTGATTGCGTGGAGCCGTATCATGCGCAAACGCATCAACGAAACCAACACTTTTATTCACCCGGAAAACCCAACTATTAATGGCTGCTCACACATACTTTGGACAGGTGAAGTGATAGATAAAACTTCCACTGCACGCAATGCAGTTTTTTATGGCGACAAAGCAATTGACCGTTCACCATGTGGCACCGGTACTTCTGCACGCATGGCACAATGGTTTACAAAAGGGTTGCTGAAAAAAGGTGATAAGTTTATTCATGAAAGTATCATTGGTTCAAAATTTATTGGAACTATTGAAGAAGAATTATCTGTTGGTGACAGGCCTGCAATCCGTCCCGGTATTGAAGGCTGGGCAAGGATTTATGGATACAACACTATCACTATTGACCCCGACGATGACCCTTATGCTTACGGGTTCCAGGTCTTGTAATTTTTTCATCTGAAAAACGACTGCAACAAATAAAATTTTCGCATGCCGTCTCCTCCTGCACAAAAACAGTTTAAACAATCTTTTAGTTTGCTGGATGCTACCATGATTGTAGCCGGCTCTATGATTGGCTCCGGGATTTTTATTGTGAGTGCTGATATGACAAGAACAGTTGATTCTGCAGGATGGCTCATTTTACTGTGGTTGCTAACCGGGTTTTTAACTGTGCTGGCTGCATTGAGTTATGGTGAGTTGAGCGCCATGTTTCCCAAAGCAGGCGGGCAATATGTTTACCTGAAAGAAGCATATAATCCACTAACAGGATTTTTATATGGATGGAGTTTTTTTGCTGTGATACAAACTGGTTCTATCGCTGCGGTGGGTGTTGCTTTCAGCAAATTTGCTGCATATATTTTTCCAGTGTTGGGAGAAAATAATATTGTTTTCGCAATTGGTCTTTTAAAAATATCTGCGGCACAAATCACATCCATCATGCTCATCGTTTTTTTAACTGGTGTTAATACATTAGGTGTAAAAGAAGGCAAGCTGATACAGACATTTTTTACAATTATAAAAATTGCTGCATTGCTGGGGCTCACCATTTTTGGTTTAATGGCTGCCAGTAAAACAACATGGGATGCCAACTGGTCAACAGGTTTTTCATTTGGAAAAATGGATGGTGATGCGTTGATGCCATATTTTGGATTTGCTGCGATAGGCGCCATATCCGGTGCGATGGTGGGCAGCCTTTTCAGCAGTGATAGCTGGAACAATGTAACTTTTATTGCCAATGAAATAAAAAATCCTAAACGCAATATCGGTCTTGCACTTTTTCTCGGTACGCTTATCGTTACCATTATTTATACGCTCACAAATGTGATGTACCTCGCAGTATTGCCATTGCATGATATTGCTTATGCTGCCAATGACAGGGTGGGAGTTGATGCGGCAAAAATTATTTTTGGAAAAGAAGGCACAATAATCATCGCGGTCATGTTAATGGTTTCCACCTTTGGCTGTAACAACGGGTTGATTTTATCAGGCGCAAGGGTGTATTATACAATGGCAAAAGATGGTTTGTTTTTTAAGCAGGCAGGCAAACTCAATAACAATGCTGTTCCTGCACGTGGCCTTTGGATTCAATGTTTGTGGGCAAGTGTTTTATGCCTGAGCGGTAAGTACAACGACCTGCTTGATTATATCATTTTTACTGTATTGATTTTTTATATCCTCACTATCATTGGCATATTTATTTTAAGAAAAAAACGGCCCGATATTCCACGCAGTTATAAAGCTTTTGGTTACCCTGTGTTGCCATTGTTGTATGTGGTAGCAGCCTGCATTATTTGTGTTTCACTGTTAGTATATAAACCAACATTTACTTTTCCCGGCCTCGGCATTGTGCTGCTCGGTATCCCCATATACTATTTTGTCTGGAAACATAAGCATGTAGTGGAAGAAGCGCCAGGAGATACTGAAACATTGATGAAGAGTTAATGTATTCAGAGATGCAGTTTGTTAATAACAGCAAATAAACGGTTAATTACCGCTAACTTCCACACCAGGTACTGTATTACTTTCACATAATTTGTAATTGCTTTGTTTGGTATGTAAATATCTAAAACAAAAAACAATTGTTTCTTTGACAAATAAAAATTGTTTTTATGTATTTGCCGGTTAAAATGAAAACTTTATTTGCATTTTTATTGTTACTGTTATGCAGTAGTGTGATTGTGTGTGCCCAATCACCCTGGGAACGGCTTGCAAAAAAACAATCCACATTACAACTTGAAAAAGGTTTTGAATCTTTCAATACTGCATCATTTGTATTGAAACTGGTGCGGTCATCACAAACAGTTGCAGCATTGAACCCGGTTTCAGAAAAAAATTTTGATTTCACTCCCGGTGATAGTTTAAAAATCCGCAGCAGCAATGGCATGTATCATTTAGGTGATATCAATCTTCGTTTAAAAACAGCAGGTGATACAGGTTGGAAAAGTTATTCCACCGCTGCAAACCGTAAGCCTGTATTGCCATTAAAAGCAAGTGGAAATATTTTAGCTGCTGCTGATTTGACTGCAACTCTGCCTGCAGATATTCCTGTTGATGTGCAACGATTCTGGGAAGAAAAAGATGGAAACCTTGTATTGCGCTTTGGGTTAATCAATAAATCATCAAAACCTGTTGAAATCGGTTCACTCGGAATCCCAATGATTTTTAATAACCTGCTTGAAGGAAAAACTTTGGAAGAAGCACATAAACAAAATGTTTTTTATGACCCGTATATCGGACTTGATGCAGGATACCTGCAGGTAACAAGATTGAATGGTCATGCACCCACATTGCTTGTGCTGCCATACAACAAAACACCTTTTGAAGCATATAACCCATTGCTTGATGACCCCACACCACGTGGTATTGTGTTTGAAGGTTTTTATGAATGGATGGTGCATAGCAAAGCATACACAGAAAACGAATGGAGAAATGCGCAACCGTGGAATGCACCAACATCAGAAATTTTACAACCCGGTGAAAAGCGCAGTTATGGTGTGGAGTTTATTTTATCAGGCACAACAAAAGATATTGAAACAACACTTGAAAAAAATAACAGGCCTGTTGCAGTGGGCATCCCTGGTTATGTGTTGCCACAGGATGTGAATGGCACATTGTTTCTTCAATATAAAAGTAAGGTAAAAGAACTGGATGTAGAACCACAGGGTGCACTGCAGTTGACTAAAATACAATCACCTAATCCAGCTTTACAAACTTATACTGTTCATGGAAAAACCTTTGGTCGTGTCAGGCTGACTATTGTTTATGAAGATGGGTTAGAACAGACTATCCAGTATAAAGTCACACAACCCGAATCTGTGGCTATAAAAAACTTTGGCCATTTTCTTACCACCAAACAATGGTATGTAAACAACAACGACCCGTTTCACCGCAGCCCTGGTATCATTACTTACGATTATGAAAAACAACAACAGGTGGTGCAGGACAACCGTGCCTGGATTTGCGGCCTCAGTGATGAAGGTGGCGCCGGTGGCTGGCTTGGCGCAGTAATGAAACAATTGGTGTTGCCCGATAAAAATGAAATTGAAAAATTAGAACGTTTTGTTGATACCACTTTATGGGGGCATATCCAATACAGTGGTGGTGTTCGCAAATACGGTGTACGAAAGAGCTTGTTTTTTTACGCACCAGATTCTATGCCAGCAGGCACTTATGATAAATCAATCAATTTTAATACTTGGTCTGCATGGCCGCAGGAGGAAGCGGCATCAGTTGGTAGGGCATATAATTATCCGCATGTTGCTGCTGCTTACTGGGTATTATACAGGATAGCAAGAAATCATGAAGGGCTTGTTACCAATCATGACTGGCACTGGTACCTGGAACAGGCTTATCATACTACGATGGCGATGATGCAACAGGCGCCATATTACACACAGTTTGGTTTGATGGAAGGCTCTGTATTTTATTTTATACTGAAAGATTTGAAAGCAGAAGGAATGACTGAAATGGCAACAACAATGGAAGCAGAAATGAAAGCAAGGGCTTTGCATTGGGATAGCCTTGAGTTTCCTTTTGGTAGTGAAATGCCCTGGGATTCCACCGGGCAGGAGGAAGTGTATATATGGTGTTTGTATTTTGGTTATGCAGATAAAGCAGAAGTTACTCTAAATGCAATCTTAGGTTATATGCCAGCTATTCCATCCTGGGCATATAATGGCAACGCTCGCCGATACTGGGATTTTTTATATGGTGGAAAAACGCAACGCATCGAACGGATGATACATCATTACGGTTCGGAATTAAATGCTATTCCTGTTTTAACTGAATACCGCAACCATCCGGATGATTTGTATTTGTTGCGTGTTGGTTATGGTGGCACATTGGGTGGCATCTCAAACATGACTGAAGATGGTTTTGCTCCTTGTGCTTTTCATTCTTTTCCTTCCACTTTGAAGAATGATGGTATCAACGGTGATTATGGTTCCGGTTTTTATGGTTATGCAATAAATTCTGCAACATATTTGGTACGCGATAAAAAATTCGGATGGCTTTCTTTTGGTGGCAACCTCACTATTAAAAATGATAGGATTGATGTTGACATCACTACAGCATCAAAACAAAAAATTTATATAGCGCCGGCTGGTGTTTGGATAACACTGGCAGCAGGGCAATTGCAAAATGTTTCATACAATGCAACAACAAAATCAATTAAACTTTTGCTTGCTGCTAAAGATAGTTACACACCGGTGGCGTACATTAAAATTGAGCAACCTGCTTTGCAAAAAGAAACAGGAAATTATGTTGTAAAAAATATCGCTGTTGATAAACGTGGATTTTATCCTGTAACATTAAACAACACAACTACAACTGTTGAAATTGAAGTGAATGGCAAATAAATATTTTTTCAAAACAATTTTAGTTTTTCAATTAATATAAATGAGCAATATCAAATATAGTTTCACCGCATTGTTATTATTTATCATGGCCGTAGCGCAATCACAAACTTCTGCTACTGTCACCATTGATGCATCAACAAAACTTGCGGCTGTTTCACCTGTGTTGCATGGAATTTTTTTTGAAGAAATCAGTCATGCAGGCGAAGGCGGGTTGTATGCTGAACTGATACAAAACCGTGGTTTCGAAGAAGCAAATATTCCTCGCGGGATGACGCTGGTAAATGATTTTATTGTTCCTCCACACACCCCCGGTTTTACTTTACCCAACAATGAAGTAAGTGATTGGAAAATGCCGTGGGAAATAAAATCTGATTATCCTGCATGGAGCTACAAAGCCAATGGCAGCGCAGTTTTGCAGGTCTCAAGAACAACTCTATCACCATTAAATAATGCAACACCTCATTCATTGCAGGTTGATATTTCAAAAGCGGATAACAATAATAAAGCTGACATCATCAATGAAGGTTTCTGGGGCATCAATGTTGTGAAGGGTGAAGATTACATTTTAAATTTTTATTTGCGCAGGAACAATTATTCTGGAAATATTTCTGCCCAACTGCAAAGCGCAGATGGAACGATTCTTTCTTCTCATATTTTTTCTGATGCTGACAATAACGGATGGGAAAAATACAGTGCGGTATTGCATGCAACTGCAACAGATAGCAAAGCAAAATTTGTTTTATCATTTAATAATACCGGGACTATTTGGTTGGATTTTGTTTCATTGTTCCCAGCAAAAACTTTTAAGAACAGGCCGAATGGATTAAGGCAAGACCTTGCTCAATACATTGCTGATTTAAAACCTGCTTTCATTCGCTGGCCGGGTGGTTGTTTTGTCGAAGGCATCACCATTCAATCAGCGCCGGATTGGAAACAAGCTATCGGGCCTGTTGAAAAAAGAATTGAAACCTACAGTCCGTGGGGATATTATACCAGCAATGGCTTCGGCTATCATGAGTACCTGCAGTTTTGTGAAGATATAGGCGCTGCTGCTTTATATGTTTTTAATGCAGGTGTGTCATGCGAATACCGCAGCGGCACTTTTGCAACTGATGATAGTTTGCAGCCTTATATTCAAAGTGCATTGGATGCAATTGAATATGCCATCGGCCCTGTAACAAGTAAGTGGGGGAAACTGCGTGCAGCCAATGGCCACCCAAAACCTTTTCCATTGAAATACGTAGAAGTGGGCAATGAACAAAGCGGGCCCAGATATGCAGAACGTTACAATAAATTTTATAATGCTATCAAAACAAAATACCCGCGGATAACCATCATGGCAAGCATGGGTATTGGTGATGTGAATGAATATACCACGAAGCAGATGCAACATATAGATTACGTGGATGAACATGCATATAAAGCAGCAGGTTGGGCATTTACACATTTTGACCATTTTGATAAATACCCGCGTGGCAAATGGAACATGTATGTGGGTGAATATGCGACCAATGCAGGTGTGGGCAATGGTGATATGGAAGCATCATTGAACGATGCAGTGTATATGATGGCGATGGAAAAAAACAGCGACCTGGTAAAGATGAGCAGTTATGCGCCATTGCTGGTGAATGAAAATGATGTGGACTGGCCTGTCAACCTCATTCATTTTGATAATGCAAAAAGTTTTGCACGCATATCCTATTATGCCATCAAAATGTTTAATGAAAATAAACCAACTTATAATCTTTCAACCGGTGTAAAAATTTTACAGCAAGAATCAAAGCAACCGCAATTCAGCGGCAGCATTGGCCTTGCAACATGGGATACGAAAACATCATACAAAGACATTGAAATAATTAAAGATGGAAAAACCATTTTCAAAAGTGATTTTATAAATGATTTAAATAATTGGGAAATGCTTCGTGGCCAATGGCAAGTCAATGACAGTGCATTATCACAAACAGCTTTTGGTGCCCAAACATTTGCCATGTTGAAAAATAAAAATTTCGATACTTACACATTAAAACTGAAAGCAAAAAAACTGGATGGTTATAATGCTTTCATCATCCCGTTTGCTGTGAAAGACAGCAATACTTTTTACCGCGCACATATCGGCGCCTGGGTAAATAAAATAGCAGTGTTTGAAAAAGTAACCAATGGATATGATGTCAGTAATATTTCATCAGCCGTTAATTTACCCGATACTATTCAAACGGGTAAATGGTATGATATAGAATTGCAGGTTGGTGTTGATACGGTGAAATGTTTTTTGAATGGAAAATTATTAATGAGCTATACAGAGCCTGATAAATTCTTTACTATTTCAGGTAAAGATGAATCAAGTGGTGATATCATTGTGAAAATAGTGAATGCATATAGCAATGTAATACCCGTGCAGATTGATTTAAAAAATATTGTTTCCCTTCAACCCAATGCTGAAATTGTTACACTATCTGCACCGCATCTTACTGATGAGAATTCATTTCAGCAACCAACTCAATATGTGCCTGAAAAAAAATCTATTTATTTAAACAGCACAAACCCGACTGTTAAAATAAAGCCTTATTCCATCAATGTGTTGAGGATAAAATACCGGAGATAATTATAAATGTCCTTATTACAATTCATCTATGGGATAGTAAATTTTAATTAATAACATTACAAAAAAACACACTGGTGAATCCAGTGTGTTTTTTATTCTATCAGTTTATGTGGATGAAATGTCGTGCTTGTAAAATCAGTGCATTTCATTACTCCCTTATCGTCCTCACACCAAAAACCCTTCCTGCAGTTTTCCCGTTTACTGATTGCACCCTTACCTTGATGTTAGTTTTGTCTTTCATCAATGCAACCGGTATTGAATATTCTTCATCATAAAATTTACCTGCTTCTTTGCCATCTAAATTTACTGTGGCAATTTTTTCTCCATCCACCAGTATATCAAAACTGCGGTTCCTGTCATCACCATTATATGTGAACAATAAACCTGTGGGTTTGTTGGGTTCCACTCTCATATCAAATGAGAAAAAGCCGTTGCGTGATTCACGCCCTGAACGACCATAAGCATCACCTACATAAGATTGTTCACTTGCTTCTAAATTATGGTCGCGTTCAGGCTGCATTTCACCAATGCGGAAATTATCAATTGTCTTTGCATCTATTTCCTGCTGGCGTTTCTTTTCAGCTTCATATTCTGATTGCCTTGCAGCCCAGTCTGCATTGGTAAAATAATCCCAGTAAACACTATAATGATTATCTATATTCTGATAAAAAGGTGTCAGCGTTACATCAAATGGTTTACCGATATTTTTTGTTTCAAAAGTTAAAGGGTGGTTGGGGTCTTTTACTATCCATTCATTTACATCCCTGTTGTCTGTCAGCAAAACAGGTGTACCATAAACAGGGTCAGGCATTGTATCTCCGAGATTGCCTGCCAGCACCAACGGGCCATATAAAAATGCAACACGGTTTTTGTTGTCAGGCATACTTTCAGTATATAAACTCATATCAAAATCTGCTTCAATTGTATCACCGTCTTTCCATGTTTTATTGATGACAAGGAAACCATCTTCATCTTTTTCTGCATTATAAATTTTTCCGTTCACTTTTATTGAACCTGTATTTTTTGCCCACCAGGGTTGACGGATTTTTACAGGAAATGCAACAGCATTTTTTGTTGATATGATAATTGTTGTCACACCGTTTTCAGGATATTTTGTGTGTTGTGTGATGGTAACATTTTTATCTTTCCAGTTGAGTTGTGATGGAATAAAAAGGTTTATATATAAACAACCATCGGCGCCTTCAAAATAAATATCTTTCGTGTATTTGCTGTGGTTTTCCATCCCTGTTCCCACACAGCAAGTGAAAGTGTTGAATGAATCACTGAATTGTTTTTTAGCGCCCATACGCAATGGTTCAAAATATAATGTCATAGCGTCTTTAGGGTTTTGCGAAGCCAGTATGTCGTTATACAATGTGCGTTCATAATAATCACCCAGCTTTGCAGATGGGTGCCATGTAAATAATTGCCCTGTAAGTTTGAGCATGTTATAAGCACAACAGCTTTCTGTATTGTTATCACTTAAAGTATTATTGAGTTTATCAGGTTCACCTAAATATTCATAATTACCATTGCCACCGGTTACATAAGCATGATGAAGTGCCAGCAAATCCCAGCCACGTAATGCAATTGTTGCATCACTTTTATTAGCAGTCAGTTCATATTGACGTGCACTGCCGATAATCTTTGGGATATTAGTGTTGGAATGTTTACCAGCCAGCGGGTCAGGCTTTCCTTCAGCTAAAGGTTGCATGACAAAATCATCATGAAATTTATATGAAAGGTCAAGATATTTTTTATTACCGGTGATAGCATAAATATTAGCCAGCACATCATTCATGCCGCCAAATTCACAACGCAACATTTTATATCGTTGTTCATCGTTGAGCGGGTCAACAATTGTTGCCACCCAGTCAGCCATTTTCTTTACAATATCTAATGCTTTTAAATTGTCGCAATACAAATAAGCATCCACTAAACCGGCCATCACTTTATGTGTTGTGTACCAGGGAACCCATCCACCGTTGAGGTCAAATCCGCCGGTCCTGATATCACCTCTCTGCACCTGGTGAAAAATAGAATCTTCATTAGGAATGGCGCCCACATATCCGGTCTTGCGGGCAGCCTGGCATTTTGCTAATTCGTTCACGATATATGCAACCCTTTCTTTGAACCGTGTATCACCTGTAGATGCATACATCATTGAACAGGCAGACAAATAATGCCCCAATGTATGCCCGGAAATCCCTTCAACTTCCCAACCACCATAAGCGCTGTCTTTTGGTGGCAGGCCTGCATTTTTATCAAAACGGTTGAGTAACCTGTCTGCGCTTAATGACAACAGGTAACCGCCATCAATTTCCATTGCATGTTTGAACGGGCTGTTATCAATCAACCTCACATCTTTTAAATTAAAAGCATAAGCCTTTAATTTCACTTCGGGCTGCACTTTAAACTTGCTGTTATTTTTTTCAGGGAGATATGATTGCGAAGACGCAACATAAATAGCGCTGAAAGCTACAATCGTAAAAAAAATATTCTTGATTTGCATAGTAAAAGGAATAAAATACAAAATGAAAAAAAACAAAGATTGAATCCTACACGCATTTTAACTGATTCAGCATATAAATTAATTTATATAAAAAGATATTGTAATCCGATTTGAATTATTGAAATCGCTGGAATTTTTTACCAGTAAGGGTTTTATCGCATAATGCTGATTTGTTGTGTCAATATCAAGCCCACAGTGGTTAAAATATTTTGTATAGTTGATGGGCATATACATTTAATAATGTGAAATGAGTTTCTTCAATTGTGTACCAGGTGTTATAACTCCGGGCATAATTCCACATCAATTCATTACAACAAACGGTTAATAATCGTAAATAACTATTCATTTCTTGTTTTTAATTTCACGCCTGAATTTAAAAACAGTTATGTATTTAAAAAGTTGCATGGTAAAATTGATTGTATGCTGCAGTATAATTTTCTCATTTGCTATGCAGGTAATAGCACAGCCGGCACCAGAGCCTGCTTTGTACCAGCAGACAAGCGAAGTGAACAATGTGATGGTACAGTACTATGCAGATTATGGCAACCTTTCACGTTTTTATGTTATTGAAAATTCTCCGGAAAGAAGGCAACGTTTACTGGCAACAGTAAACAGGTATATTGATACTTTAGCGAAACTAGATTTTGACAAACTCAACACCGGGACAAAAGTTGATTATATTTTATTCAACCGCGATTTGCATGAACAGCAATACCAGTTGAACAAAGAAGCGGAAGAATATAATGCTACCCTTCAATGGTTCCCTTTTGCTGATAGTATTTATGCTTATGAAAAATTGCGCAGGCGTGGTGCAATACTGAATGCACAAAAACTTGCAGCAGACCTGGCTGCATGGAGCGTGCAAATAAAAAACTTGCAGGAGAAATTAAATCAACAACCATATATTAGTTTTGATTTGGCAGAGCGGGCAAAAGGTACTGCTGATGGGTTGCGTGATGCGTTAAAAAGTATTTATGACTTTTATTACGGTTATGACCCGTTGTTTACATGGTGGGTGCCGCAGCCATATACAATAACGGATAGTTTGCTTAAAGTTTATAGCGATTCTATCAAGGCAAAAGAAAAGCCTTCAATTGTTCTGCAGAAAGACAGCAGTGGCATCAAAGGGAACCCGATTGGTTTGGAAGAATTAAAACGCAGGTTGAAATATGAAATGATAGACTATACGCCTGATGAACTGATTGCAATTGCCAATAAAGAATTTAGCTGGTGCCGTCAGGAGATGTTGAAAGCAAGCAGGCAAATGGGTTATGGTGATAACTGGAAAGCAGCATTGGAAAAAGTAAAAGAAAGTTACGTGCCACCGGGTGAACAACCTACTGCAATGCTTGAAATTTATAATGAGTCAGTTAACTTTATCAAGCAACATAATTTAATTACCATTCCAACTTTAGCTGAAGAAACATGGCGTATGCGCATGATGACTCCTGAACAACAAAGGGTAAATCCATTTTTCACAGGCGGTGAAGAATTTAGTATTTCATATCCTACCGATAGCATGAGTGAAGATGATAAACTGATGAGCATGCGTGGCAACAACCCGCATTTTTCAAGGGCAACTGTGCATCATGAATTGTTTGCAGGTCATGCGTTACAGGAGTTTACTTCGGCCCGGTATAAAACATATCGTCATTTTCCAACAACGTTTTGGATTGAAGGCTGGAGTTTATATTGGGAAATGTTGATGTGGGATGAAGGCTTTGCTCAGACGCCGGAAGATAAAGTGGGTATGTTGTTCTGGCGCATGCACCGTTGTGTAAGGATTATTTTTTCCATCAATTACCATACAGGTAAATGGTCACCGCAACAATGCATTGATTTTTTAGTGGATAGTGTGGGGCATGAACGTGCAAATGCTGAAGGTGAAATACGCAGGTCTTTTGAAGGTGGATATGACCCATTGTACCAGATTGGTTATATGATTGGCGGCTTACAGATTATGAAACTGAAACATGAATTGGTGGATAGCGGTAAGATGACTTACAAACAATTTCATGATGCATTCATTCAGCAGAGTATGATGCCAATAGAAATGGAAAGGGCAATACTGGAAGATTTACCATTAACCAAAAATTATACAACCCAATGGAGGTTTTATAAACTGAAATAGAAAAATTATGAAGACTGTAGTTGTAATCGGTGGAGGAATAATTGGTTTGAGCAGCGCATTTTATTTAAAGCGTTCAGGCAATAATGTTATTGTTATTGACAGGGAAGGTTTCACTGATAATTGTTCTTATGGCAATATGGGTTATGTATGCCCAAGTCATTTTATTCCATTGGCTGCACCGGGCATAGTGTGGCAAGGTTTGAAATGGATGTTTAACAGCCGCAGCCCTTTTTATGTGCAACCTTCACTCAATCCTTCTTTGGTTGACTGGGGTTTGAAATTTATGCGCAGCGCTACGAAAAAAAATCTTGAAACAGCAGCAACACCGCTGAAAGATATTGCTGTATTAAGCCAGAATGAATATGCAGAATGGGCAAAGATTGAAAATTTTGATTTTGCATTTGAAAGAAAAGGCATGCTCGAAATTTTTAAAACTGAAAAAGTCGGTGAACATGCGGTACATACTGTTGAGACCGGGAAACAATTAGGATTGGATGTTGAATTGATTGATGAAAAAGGATTAAAACAATTAGAACCTCAGACAACTATTGATGCATTGGGCGCTATCTATTTTAAATGTGATGCACATTTATACCCTAATAAATTAATGTCAACACTTATAAATTACCTGGGGCAACAAGATGTTCAGATGGTGCATGATGAAGTAACGGATTTTGATAAAGCAGGTGATAAGGTGCAGCAGGTATTTACCAAATCACAAAAAAATTATGCTGCTGATGAAGTGGTTGTAGCCACAGGTTCCTGGAGCAGGGGAATTGCGTCAATGCTCCAAACGAAAATACCATTGATGCCGGGAAGGGGCTATTCATTTACTTTGGACCAACCCAAAGACAAACTTAACCATCCTGCTATTCTTGCTGAAGGCAGGGTGGCAATTACGCCTTTTGAGGATGGAAGTAAAATGCGATATGGTGGCACCATGGAAGTAGTGAGTACCAACACACCACCGAGGTATCACAGGGTAGAAGGAATTGTGCAGGCAGTAAAAAACTTTTTCCCTGAATTTACAATTGAAGTACCAACACGTGATAAAATATGGTATGGCTATCGTCCCACATCTGCTGACGGCCTTCCATACATCGGTAGGATAAAAAAATATAAGAATGTTATTGTTGCAACCGGACATTCTATGCTCGGCTTAAGTTTAGGTGCAGGCACAGGCAGGCTTGTAAGTGAGTTGGCCAACAGACAAAAAACCGGCATTGATGTAAAGGCATTTGATGTGGAAAGATTTAATTAAAAAAAAGAATATAAAGCAATAAATAAAGCATGAAAGCAACCAGATTACAGATTCTTATTTGCAGTGTTATTTTATTTGCAGCCTGCAATACTGCTGTAAAAGAAACAGGCTCCAATAAAAAAGGTGTTACAAAAAAAGAGTGGGGCACAGTTGATAATAAACCTGTTTATTTATTTACACTTACTAACAGCAAAGGTGATTATGTTTCTATCACAAATTATGGTGGCACTATTACTTCATTTGTAGTACCAGACAAGAATGGAAATAAATCCAGTATCATAATTGGATTTGATAGTTTGAGTGTTTATCTTAAACACCCGCCGTATTTTGGTGCGACAATCGGAAGGTATGGCAACAGGATTGGGAATGCTCAGTTTAAACTGGGTGACAGCATCTATCACCTCGCTGCCAATGATGGAAAGAACAGTTTGCATGGTGGAATAAAAGGTTTTGATAAAGTAGTGTGGGATGCAACGGTTTCAGATAGCACAAGCCCTGAGCTATCACTCACTTACCTGAGCAAAGATGGAGAAGAAGGTTATCCGGGAAATTTAAAAGTAACAGTTGTTTACACTTTTACTGACAGCGATGAATTGAAAATTCAATATGCTGCTGAAACAGATAAGCCAACACCGGTTAATCTTACCAATCACAGTTATTTTAATTTAACCGGTGATGTGAGTAATACTATCTTGCAACATACATTAATGATAGATGCTGATGCCTATACGCCTGTTGATTCAACATTAATTCCTACCGGAGAAATAAAACCTGTTAAAGGAACACCGTTTGATTTTACAACTGCAAAAAAAATTGGTCGTGATATCAATGAAGTGCCTGGAGGATATGACCACAACTGGGTATTGAATAACAAAAATGGCGCTTTGGAAAAAGTGGCTGTCTTATCAGATTCAATCAGCGGACGCACACTTGAATTGTTTACTACACAACCGGGCCTTCAATTTTATGCCGGTAATTTTTTGGATGGAAGTTTTATCAATCGTGATGGGAAACCGATAAAGCTACGTACAGCCCTTTGTCTTGAAGCACAACATTTTCCTGATTCACCCAACAAGCCAGGTTTTCCTTCAACTATTTTACAACCGGGGGAGCAATATAGCAGCACTATAATTTATAAGCTGATTGTAGAGTAGCAATAAATTCAATTCTGAATTTTATTTCCTGTGCAGATGTATTTCCCTTTAATAATAGATTAAGAAAGGGAGTCATATTTTTTAGTATTGATGGATAATTGTTTGCATTACAATTATTGAATCGGACCCAGGTGACTTCCCCCTGAAGATTACAATATGAATGAAAGGTTGTTTGTAGTTAGGTTTGTTACTTTCAAAAAAAAAATAATTGTAAATATGACAATTAATATAAAAATTTATTTATCTTGCCCCTTTAATAATGATGGTGCTATATGAAACAAGCTCACAAATTTGTAATTGGTGTTGACTATGGTTCTGATTCAGTGAGGGCGGTTATTTTAAATGCAGCCTCTGGTGATGAAGTTGCTTCATCCGTATTTTTTTACCCCCGATGGAGAGATGGTTTGTATTGCAACCCCCAGCAAAACAGGTTTCGTCAGCACCCTAAAGATTATATCGAAGGCCTTGAATCAACAATAAAAGATTGTATCAGTAAAGCAGGTAATAGCATCGCTGAAAATATTGTTGCACTTTCAGTTGACACAACAGGTTCCACTCCTGTTGCAGTTAATCAGCAGGGTGTGCCATTGGCATTGTTGCCACAGTTTGAAAATAATCCCAATGCCATGTTTGTTTTATGGAAGGACCACACTTCTGTAAAAGAAGCGGCAGAAATAAATGCGCATTCAAAAAAGTTTGAGATAAATTACCTGCAATATGTTGGCGGCATTTACTCTTCAGAATGGTTTTGGAGTAAGCTGTTACATATTGTAAGAGAGGATGAAGATGTTCGCAATGCCTGTTATTCCTGGGTTGAACATTGTGACTGGATACCTTTTCTTTTAACAGGAGGCAATGATGTAAAACAGATGAAACGCAGTGTGTGTGCTGCAGGTCATAAAGCATTGTGGGCTGTTGAATTTGGAGGCCTGCCACCAAACAATTTTTTTAGTTCGCTTGACCCATTGCTTGATGGTTTTACATCAAGGTTATTTTCTGAAACTTATACATCAGATAAAGCTGCAGGCAATCTTTCAAAAGACTGGGCCGAACGGTTGGGCTTATCCACTAATGTAATTGTTGGTGTTGGTGCATTTGATGCACACATGGGCGCAGTGGGTGGACAGATTGAACCATATCATTTGAGCAAAGTGATGGGCACTTCCACATGTGATATGCTGGTAGCGCCGGTTGATGAAGTGAAAAATATTTTAGTAAAAGGTATTTGCGGACAGGTGCCGGGTTCTGTAATTCCTGGTATGATGGGTATGGAAGCAGGCCAGAGTGCATTTGGTGATGTATATGCATGGTTCAGGAACCTGATTGCAACACTTGTAAAAAACCTGTTGAAAAATTCAACTGTTGTTGATGCTGATGTTGCAACGTTGTTGATGAAAGAATTAAATGATAAACTCATCGCACATCTATCAGGTGAAGCAGCAAAAATCAGTTTGAATGAAAATGATGAACTGGCTGTTGACTGGTTAAACGGGAGAAGGACACCCGATGCCAACCAGGAACTGGAAGCGGCCATCATGCATTTAAGCCTGGGTACAGATGCACCGCATATTTTTAAAGCATTGGCTGAAGCAACATGTTTTGGCGCCAGGGCAATTGTTGAAAGGTTTACCAGTGAAGGCATCGCTGTAAAAGGTTTGATTGGCTTAGGAGGTGTTGCAAAAAAATCACCTTACATCATGCAGGTAATGGCTGATGTAATGAACATGCCGATACGCATTCATAAAAGTGAACAAACCTGTGCGATGGGAGCTGCAATGTTTGCAGCCACCGCAGCCGGTATTTATGATAAAGTGGAAACAGCCATGCAGGCGATGGGACAGGGCTTTGATGCTGAATATACACCCGATAAAAATAATATTGGCTTATATAATAAAAGGTTTGAAAAATATAAAGCTTTAGGAAAATTTATTGAACAATAACAATGAATTTTTTTAAAGGGAAAAATAATTAATGCTATCAAAAAAAATCATTTGCTATGAATATTAAAAGACTGTTTGCTATTGCAGCATTTATTTTAGTTACAAAAATTTTACCTGCACAACAGGTGCAGATGACAATGGTTGATACATCACACCAGGTAATCAGCAAATATATTTATGGTCATTTTGCAGAAGACCTCGGCCGTTGTATTTATGATGGTTTCTGGGTTGATTCCAGTCTTAATGTTGCAAAGAATGACAGGTTGCGTTTAGATGTGATTGATGCTTTAAAAAAATTGCATATCCCTGTCCTGCGTTGGCCTGGCGGTTGTTTTGCTGACCAGTATCATTGGGAAGATGGTATTGGTGACCGTAGCAAAAGACCGGGACGTGTTAATACAATCTGGGGCATGGTGCCTGATGATAACAGTTTTGGTACAGATGAATTTATGAAGCTGTGCAAACTGTTGGGCACTGAACCTTATATCGCAGGTAATGTTGGTACAGGCACACCAAAAGAAATGGAAGACTGGCTGGAATATCTGAATTACAATGGCAAAAGTGCATTGGCTGATATGAGAAGAAAAAATGGACATGTTGCACCATACAATGTTTCTTTTTGGGGAGTGGGAAATGAAAGCTGGGGTTGCGGTGGTAATATGACACCTGAATATTATTCAGACCTCTATAAACGTTATGCGGAATTCTGCAAAGATTATCCCGGAACTAAATTGAGAAAAATTGCCAGTGGCGCTAATTCAGATGATTATCACTGGACAGAAGTGTGTATGAAAAATATCCCGGTATCAAATATGTGGGGCCTTTCAATGCACTACTATACAATTGTAAACACCTGGAATGAAAAAGGCTCTGCCACCAATTTTGGTGAAGACGGATATTTTAATGGAATGAAGAAATGCCTCGATATTGAAACGCTGATTAATAAGCACAGTGCAATCATGGATAAATATGACCCGCAGAAAAAAGTAGCATTGGTTGTTGATGAATGGGGCATCTGGACAGATGTGGAGCCCGGCACCAATCCCGCATTTTTATACCAGCAAAACAGCCTGCGTGATGCTTTGATTGCTGCATCCACTTTGAATATTTTTAATAATCATAGCGACAGGATAAAGATGGCTAACCTCGCACAGATAGTGAATGTGCTGCAGGCGCTGGTGCTGACTGATAAAGAAAAGATGTTGCTTACACCAACCTATTACATTCTTGACATGTATCAATACCACCAGAATGCAACTTTGATACCGTTGCAATTTAGCAGCCCAGATTATGTTTATGGTAATGAAAGCATTCCTGCAATCAATGCATCAGCATCAAGGGATAGCAACGGCGCTGTGCATATCACTTTGGTAAATCTTGACCCGAAAAAAGAAATAACAATTAATACAACAGTTCCATCATCATTAAAATCAGTAACAGGAGAAATTTTAAATTCGGAAAAATATACAGACATCAACACGTTCGACAATCCCGGGAAGGTTAAGCTGAAAGCCTTTACCGGCGCGGTTTTGAAGGGTTCTGCACTGAATATAAAAATGCCTGCATTGTCAGCGGTAATGCTGGAATTAAAATAGAACAGCAAGTTGTTTGGAAATTTTTTAAAATGAAATTTGTTGTAAACAATTAATATAAATGCTGTATCAATTTTTTGATGAAACGCTTTATTAATACATCCGGTTATGAATAAATATACCCACATACAACAGGAAGCTTATGAAGCAAATATGCAGTTGCCTGAACTGAAGTTAGTGTTATTCACTTTTGGAAATGTGAGCGCTGCCGACAGGGATAAAGGTGTGTTTGCAATAAAGCCAAGTGGTGTTCCTTACAGTGAACTGACTCCTGCAAAAATGGTGGTGGTTGATTTTGATGGTAAAGTTGTTGAAGGTAACCTGCGCCCGTCATCAGACACTTTAACACATGCTGTTTTATATAAACATTTTGTAACGGTTGGCGGTATTGCGCACACCCATTCCACATATGCAACCGGCTGGGCACAAAGCCTGCGTGATATACCGATTTATGGTACTACACATGCAGACCATACTACCTGTGATATACCTTGTGCTGCACCAATGAGCGATGAAATGATACAGGGCGATTATGAATACCAGACAGGTTTCCAGGTCATCAATGCTTTAAAAGAAAGGCAGTTGACATATACTGATGTTGAAATGATTTTAGTAGGCAACCATGCACCATTTACCTGGGGCGCCACTGCTGCAAAAGCAGTTTATAACAGCGCAGTGCTTGAAGAAATCGCAAGAATGGCTTTTATCACTGAAACACTGAAGGCAGATGCGATGCGGTTGAAAGATGCTTTAATAAAAAAGCATTATGAAAGAAAACATGGCAGCGGCAGTTATTATGGACAATAAGCTTTGAGCATAAGTGATTTTAAAAACGATTTTGATTTTATTAAAAATAAGAGATTAAAAAAATAACAATGACAGATCTGAAACAGTTTGAAGTCTGGTTTATCACAGGCAGCCAGCATTTGTATGGTGAAGAAACTTTAAAACAGGTAGCAGCACATGCAGAAGAAATTGCAAAGCATTTAGATGCTTCAAGAGCAATCAGTGTGCGCATCGTATTTAAACCCATTGTTACTACTCCGGATGAAATTACATCTTTATGCAGGGAAGTGAATGTTGAAAAAAAATGCATTGGTATCATAACATGGATGCATACTTTCTCACCAGCAAAGATGTGGATCAATGGCCTCAAGATTTTACAAAAGCCATTGCTGCACCTGCATACCCAATACAACCGGGATATACCCTGGAACAGTATTGACATGGATTTCATGAATACGAACCAGAGTGCACATGGTGACAGGGAGTTTGGTTTTATGGTGAGCCGTTTGCGCATGGAAAGAAAAGTTGTTGTTGGTCATTGGAAAGATAAAGGCGTCATAAAAAATATTGATGCATGGTGCCGTGCCGCAGCGGGATGGAATGACTGGCAGGGTGCAAAATTTGTGCGCTTTGGCGACAACATGCGTTATGTGGCAGTAACAGATGGTGATAAAGTGGAAGCAGAATATAAGTTTGGTTTTTCTGTAAACACACACGGCATTGGTGATTTGGTAAAAGTGATCAACATAATCAGTGATGCCGAAGTGGATGCATTGATTAAAGAATATGAAAGCGCTTATACATTAAGTGCGCCGTTACAGAAAAAAGGTAAGCAAAGGCAATCATTAAAAGATGCTGCAAGAATTGAACTTGGCCTGAAAGCATTTCTTGAAGATGGAAATTTTAAAGGTTTCAGTGATACATTCGAAGACCTTTATGGAATGAAACAACTACCCGGCATTGCTGCACAGCGGCTCATGGAAGCAGGTTATGGTTTTGCAGGCGAAGGTGACTGGAAAACATCTGCACTGGTTAGGGCAATGAAAGTAATGGGTAGTGGTTTAAAAGGCGGCAACAGTTTCATGGAAGATTACACATATCATTTTGAACCGGGTAATGAAATGGTTTTGGGTGCACACATGTTGGAGATCTGTTCTTCAATTGCAGATGGAAAACCATCCTGCGAAATTCATCCGCTTGGCATCGGAGGAAAAGAAGATCCTGTTCGTTTGGTGTTTAATGTTGCAGGTGGTAATGCATTAAATGCATCTATCATTGATATGGGTAACAGGTTCCGTTTGCTGGTAAATGAAGTGCAGGCAATTAAACCAAAACAAAAACTACCAAAGCTACCTGTTGCAAGGGTGTTGTGGAAACCATTGCCTGATATGAAGACAGGTTGTGCTGCATGGATCTATGCAGGAGGTGCACATCATACTTGTTTTAGTCAGAATCTCACAAGCGAACATTTGCAGGACTTTGCTGAAATAGCGGGAATAGAATGTGTCCTGATAAATGGTGATACAACACTAAATCAGTTAAAGAATGAATTAAGATGGAGTGAACACTATTACCAGTTAAAATAATTTTCCAACATTAAAAAACAGGTGTTATGAAAAATCAGCTTGCTGCAATTGACTATGTTGTTTTTATAATTTACTTCATCATTGTTGCCATTTATGGTTACACGGTTTACCGTAAACGCAGGAGCAGGGAGCATGATGCGAAAGCATTTTTCCTTGCAGAAGGATCGTTGACCTGGTGGGCAATAGGGGCATCATTAATTGCATCCAATATTTCTGCGGAGCAGTTTGTTGGTATGAGTGGTGAAGGTTTTTTTTTAGGGATTGCAGTATCAGCTTATGAATGGATTGCAGCAGTTGCACTGATTATAATTGCCATTTGGTTTATTCCTGTTTACCTTAAAAATAAAATATATACCATGCCACAGTTTTTAAAAACAAGGTATAATGAATCTGTGGCGTTGATCATGGCGATCTTCTGGTTATTCTTATATGTGTTTGTAAATTTAACTTCCATTTTGTATCTGGGTGCTGTGGCAATTAATGGACTCCTGGGAGGAGAATACCTGCATCCTATTATGATAGGGTTATCCATCTTTGCATTGCTGATTTCTTTGGGTGGCATGAAAGTGATTGGTTATACTGATGTAATACAGGTTGCGGTGTTAATCATTGGTGGGTTGGCTACAACGTATATGGCATTGGTGATTGTGGGAGAAAAACTGGGTGTTGGCAGTGATATTGTTTCAGGGTTTAAAGCATTAATGGCCCATGCACCTGATCACTTTCACATGATCATTCCAAAACCGAATGCCGCCTCTTCTCAAAATGATATTGACAGGTACCTGACTTTCCCCGGTTTGGCGTCATATCTTGCCGGTATATGGATTATTAATTTAAATTACTGGGGGTGTAACCAATATATCACCCAACGTGCATTAGGTGCAGATCTGCAAACTGCCAGAACGGGAATTTTGTTTGCAGGTTTTCTTAAATTATTGATGCCTGTAATTGTAATGTTGCCCGGTATTGCAGCTTTTGTTTTGTATAAGAACGGGCAACTGCCACAATTGATTGATGGACGAAAAGATTATGCTTATTCTTCTGTACTCAGCTTTTTACCCAACGGATTAAAAGGGCTGTCTATTGCCGCATTGACTGCCGCCATCGTTGCATCACTTGCTGGAAAAGTCAACAGCATCTCTACGATCTATACATTGGATGTCCATAAAAAATATATCAATAAAGATGCAGATGAAAGAAAGCAGGTGATCACAGGCAGGGTTGCTGTTTTTATTGCTATGATCCTCGCAATACTTTTTACCTGGAAAGATTTATTGGGTATCGGTGGAACAGGCGGCTTCACATATATACAAAAATATACAGGCTTTATCAGCCCTGGTGTTTTTGCCATGTTCCTACTGGGTATGTTTTGGAAAAGAACAACAGGCGCTGCTGCTTTTGTTGGGGTAATTGCAGGATTCCTGTTGTCTGTTTTCTTTAATGAAATGGCCCCGCGAGTTTTAGGAAATGAAACATTTTTGTACACAGCATATCCAAATGCAAGCGGTGTTTATGAAATACCTTTTCATATTTGTATGGGACTTGCCTTTTTGTTTACTATGCTTATTATGATAGTTGTAAGCCTTGCAGGCCCGAAAGTGAATCCAAAGGCATTTGCACTCGACAAAGAAATGTTTAAACTTAAACCATCATCTATTATTTTAATACTGATAACATTTTTGATACTAACAGCTTTGTATGTGAAGTTCTGGTAGTTAGTTGTTTGAAAGATTTTTTTTGTCATGATATAGAGAATGATTTCTCCTTTTTTCAAAATGACGTTTTCGTTTTGGTTAATGATTAATAATTTCTTGGGGTGTTTATGTTGATATCGGAAAATGATAACAAATTGAAAATTCCATAGACTCCCTTATCGTTATGCTCATACGAAGAATCATAAAAAGATACAGTGTAAATGAAAAATTTATTTTATTAGCTGGATCGCTTTATAGCTGAGAATAATACATTAAGAATGTAAATAATTTAGCATTCCGGGGTTCTAAAAATTCATTAACATACAATAACAATTCTATCTTGTCTTTTTTTTCTGCTCGTCATTAACATATTCCAAAATATCACCTGGCTGGCAATCCAATACTTTACAGATTGTCTGCAATGTACTAAACCTGATTGCCTTTGCTTTTCCCGTTTTTAAAATAGAAAGGTTAGATAAAGTCAACCCAACTTTTTCTGAAAGCTCATTCAGTGACATCTTTCGCTTTGCCATCATTACGTCTAAATTTACAATGATTGCCATACCTTATACAGTTAAGTCATTTTCATTTTGAATATCTACTCCCTTTTTGAAAATAGTCGCTATAATATAAATTACAGCACCCATTAAAATAAAAGCCTGGCTGTCTGCCCAAAATTGGTTTAAGTTGTCAGTGGCAAAACCATAACGCATTAAATTCTTTGTTACCTGCCTGGCAATGAAACTTAAGAGCCCGATTGACAGAGTGTAAAAACTGATAAGTGAAATTTGTCTCGCAACAAAAGTATTGAACGGCTTTGACAAATTCATTTTGTGCATCAGCCTGATGACTATGTAAAACATGCAGGCTTTTAAAATCGAAATGGTTAGGATAAAGCCATAGATGCCGAAGAAAGATATCCTGCTTTCTTTATAGATTCCGGTTAAGTCCAGTTTCTGATAAAGGTTTTGAACAAATTCAGGCTTATACATGCTGAAAAAGAAGTTTACTATCAGTCCCCCGGCTTCAATACACAATCCGACAAAGATGAGCCAGGCCACAATATATAAAGCCCAGAATACGAAGTTGTTTGTTTTTGACATAAGAAAAATTTTAAAATTGATTTTGCAAACGTAATAAAAATTAATCGAAAAACAATAAATAAATATAAAAATTCAAAAAATATTTTTCGATACCATAAAAGCACCCAGATAAACTGTTGATTGGCTGGAAAGTGTTATTGAGTGTGCAAGCCCGGAATTGAAGGTGAGTTTTTTTAGGTAAGTAATTTATCCGGGGTTCTGTGTTTTTTACAATGGGCAATAACGTTTTGGGGATTGGCGAAGTTGTTTATTGGTACTAAACCAAATCCGGAGAACTGAACCTGCAGGCAGGCTTCTATCTTGAGCAAATGAGCCGGCATAGTGCGGGCCAACCACTTTCACAAACTCCTTGTAATACATTCGTGCTACTCATTTCCCAAAGCCATATTTTTCAAGGCCACAATAATTTTGGTTAGATGTTTTTACCTTTTTATGCAAAAGGTTGCCTTCTATTTTAATGGCTCTGGAGCGCCATCAAATTTTTTATACTTGCCCAGCAGACGTCCAATGAAATATGTTGTTGGCATAATAACCTTTTTTACAAATGAAGGAAGTTCTGGCATATCATATTCCTGCTTATATTTTGTCATTAAATAGGCGGCATCAAACATCTCGGGCCGCCTGCTTCCTGACTTTTTTTGTGCAGCATATAAAACGGTCAAAAAGAAAATAATGCTGTTTACAGGTTTCACCCAACTGCTAATCACAAGATCATCATCACCTGCATTCCAAAAGCGATGCGGAACATTCCTTAGAAAAGTGGCTGTCTGCCCGGCCGAATAATAAACCGGTTCTTGCCCCAATATCTGGCAACCCATTTTACCTTTAACTACAGTGAGTGCTTCATCTTGTTTAAAATGAACATGCATACCAGGCCCGGCTTCTGGTTTGCAGCATCCTTCAATAATCACTTTATCACCATCAGGTTCTTGAATGATTTCTTTGAAAATCATTTTTTCACCATGACCGCTTTCAATGGTATGTGGCAGTGTAAATTTCATTTTATTTTTATTTGGAGTGAAGCAAATTTTGGTTCTTCTGTTGTTGCTTTAATGTTGCACTATAGCCAAATCCTGATACATAACGTTTGAGCATTTGCGAAGCTTTTAAATTTATCGATTTGTAACCAACCTGTTTCAGGACGAGACATTGGCTGGTAAGACTGATAATGTATATAAAACTATTTTTTGTCAGTCCTCGTTAAACCTAAAATCAATACAAAGGCAGAGGCGAGTATAAATGCCAACCTGATTTTACTTAGGGTAATCCATAAACTGCCCCTTTCCCGGAGACCTGCATCAACTGTTGCAGAATATGTTGTTCCGATAATACTCTTTAATTCAGGGATATAATAAATGAAAGTAACAATCAGCGCTATGATGTATGTAGCTAACGCAACCAGGATATATTTTTTTCTTTCTGTCTTCCAATTCAGCCCCAATGTAACCAGGAATAAAACAAGGGTAACAGGGTGAACAAGTTTCCAGAATGGTTCAGGTTGCATGCCATAATCACCCTGGAACATCATGAGTGATTTGGGAGGTTCAGAAAATGCTATCCCCCATACTGCAAAATGCTCATAAATACCTGCACCAATTATAAGACAATAAGAGATGCATGTCAAGACATAAAAAATGTTTTTACTATTCATTGTTATGCATTCATTTTATTATAAAAATGCAAATAAGCCGGTTCGAAAAATTGTATTTAACGGACATGCTCAAAATAATGCCCTGATATGTTGCTTTTCCTGGTCCTATATTCGTTGGGAGTGAGTGAAGTAAATGATTTGAAGACTTTGATGAAATGCGATTGGTCTGAAAACCCACAGTCATAAGCAATCTGGGTAAGTGATAATCGGGAATAGTGGATGAGGTTAATGGCTTTGAGATATTTCAAGTAAAGCAAAGTTTGTTCGGTATTCATTCCTGTCAGCTCATAAAAAATCCTGGAAAGGTGACGGGGCGAATAGCACAACCATTCCGATATGTTGGAAACGGATAGAGGGATATCGCTTTTTAATGCAAACATCTCATTCATTGCTTGTTCACGGGGTGTCAGGTAAGACAACCTTTTTATCAACCAGTCTGAAAAATGTGCAACCTTGCCGCTGAAAGTTTTTTTCTCTGCAAGCTGATGCCACAATGTATTGAACGATGCATCCACCATTGTTAAGTCAATGCACTGTCTTGCAAACACACCGGCAGGTACCCGCAGGATATGCCTGCCAGCGGTTGTTTGTAAAACTACACCGAAAAGGAATTGGCTTTCAGGTAAGGTTAATTCAATAGTGTCGTTATGATATCCCTGGATGAAGCACTTGGGTATAGTAAAAATTCTATTGTAAAGCTTGCCGTTGAATGTTGTTTCGGGAAGGAAGTTGAAAACAAGTTCAATAATTCCCTTTGGCACTATGCTTTCCTGCCTGAAATAGATGTTACTTCTTTTTACCTGCCAGAAATATTGCACCGCATCTTTCAACGGCCTTTCTCCTGGTATGTAAAATTGAGTTCCCATTTTCTAAAGTGTAGTTCTGCAGTTGCTGGTAACGGTCAGGGCATTGCCGAAGTCTTGGGAACAGGGTTCCTTTCGCCGGAAATGTAGCCTGGTTAAATACCAAATATGAAATTAAGAATTAAAGTTGAGATTTACCTGTCTGCGTCAGGTATGTTCATCAAGTCCTGAGCCACGGTATGGTAGCATTCCACAGCTTATTGCCCCATAGTCAAACCCCGATATTGGCAATACCGTTGTGCATAGTATTTTTATTCACCCAATTCTGTTGCACTATAATAAAATGGTCTTTATCAGTATATCGCATCATTCACCAGGAACTTTACTTAAATTTTTCGCCGGAACAGAATTTTTTATTGTGCAATACAAATGGCGCAAAGCTTCGTTTAAGCCTTATATGTTAGTGGCAGTATTTTTTCAGAGTTCAATTGTCCGTTCTATATTTACTTGCTCCAAAAACGTTTCATCGTGCGACACAACAATTAGTGTTCCCTGATATTCGTTGATTGCCATTGTTAAAATTTCAACATTCTGAATATCTAAATTATTTGTTGGTTCGTCAAGAATAATGATATCGGGCGATTTGCTGTTAATGGTCAAACAGCATAACAACAAACGCATTCTTTCTCCACCACTCAACGCAATACAAGGTTTATCCCAATCTTCTTTGGTAAACAAAAAACGGGTTAAGCGGATTTTGACTTCGTGTTCTTGCAATGCCGAAGTGTTGAATTGTTGGGCTTGTTCATAAACTTTCAGCGTATTGTCGAGCAAAGAATAATCCTGGTCAATATAAACCGATTTATTGTCCGTTCGGTAAATTGTTCCTGTTTGCGGTTCTAAATTTCCTAAAATCATGTTGATTAAAGTTGTTTTTCCTGAACCATTTTTCCCTTTCAACGCAATGCGTTCGCCACTTATTATTTGAAAAGTCAAGTTGTTTTTCCAAAGCGGCTTGTAGTCATAACCAAAGTTGATGTCCGTTGCTGTAAAAAGAACTTTCCCTTTATGCAAAGCCGAATTATCAAACCCAAATTTCATTTTGTCAATGTTGGGCAACGAAGAGCGAAGCTCTTGTAAATCTTGCGAAAGTCCACCGATTTTTTCTGCATGAACACTTTTCAATTTTGAAGTACTGTTTTCGGCATTGTTCCGCAAAGTGTTCATCATTATTCGAGCAACACCTGATTTTTCTTGTTTGCCTTTGCCACGACTGTCTAATTTTTGTTGTCGTTCCAAAGTTTCCCGTTCTTTCTCTTTGGCTTTTCGCAATGCTTTTTCTTTGCTTTGTATGCCTTGGCTCAAAGCATTGTTTTCTATTTGTTTTTGCTCTTTGTAAAATTCGTAATTTCCGCCATACACTTTAATTTCGTGTTTACTTAATTCACAAACGCTGTTCAATAGATTAAGCAATTTTCTATCGTGGCTTACGATTATTAAAGTGCTTTTTGTATTCTGAACGAAGTCATACAAAAGTTGTCGGCTTGCGATGTCCAAATGATTACTTGGCTCGTCTAATAAAATCAATTCGGGTTGATGAATGGAAATTCCTGTAAGGAAAACTTTGGTTTTTTGTCCGCCACTCAACGCTTCCATTTTTTGTGATAAGTCCAAATCGTTGAGTTTCCAATAGTTTAATGCTTCGATACAACGGTCTTCGATAGTCCAATCGTCATTCAGCAAATTGAAATTTTCTTCGCTTGTATTGCCATTCAAAATTTCTTTTAGAGCATTCAATTTGTCTTCGATTTGTAACGCTTGTGCGATAGTCAAATAATTGAATTGCCCGAAAATTTGCGGAACATAATACGGTTCAACTTCAATGCTTATTTGTCCACTGGACGGTTGAAGTTCTTCTGCAATAATTTTAAGCAAAGTAGATTTTCCTACTCCGTTGTTGCCAATTAACGCTATTTTTTCAAGATTATTTACTGTTAGATTGATGTCGCTAAACAGTAAATCTTTATTGGAGTGTGTATATGAAATGTTTTGTAAAGTAAGCATAATTTCTTTCTTTAAAGATGAAACAATACGGCAACCGTTTTGCGGTTGTTGTTCTGATTTGTCTGAAAGAAATTATATTTTACATTTCGTGTTGTTTTAGTTTTTGTGTCTGCAAGTGTACGAACTTTTCTTTAATACGAGGCCGTCATTTAAATTGCTGCCAACGTTTTTCCGCTTACCGCAGTGGGGGATTTCGGAGCATAAAAGTTCAATCGAAGAACGAATGTTGAACCTTGAACCTTGCACAAATGTCCTATCGAAGCCGTTCAGTCCCGCTTTTGGCAATACCTTCTTAGCGGTTCATTGCTTTTTCATTAAGTTGTTTTGTTATGTTTCCTAATATTTCCGTCCAATACATTTTTGTTTCTTCTCTTTGATTTTCGTTAAGTAATTTGTCTATATGAAATGCAATTGTTGTTTTGTCTTTATTTGAAATAACTCTCATTTGTAGTGAAGCTTCGTTGGTCCAATCTTTAAGTTTCCATTTTGTTCTTATGTGTGAATAATCTTTGTAAGTAGAAAATTCTTTGTCTGCACTTTTAAGCCAAAGTTTTGCTCCGTTGTCTGAAAACAGAAAATTCCAAACTTCATTAGCTTCTTATGGAACACTTTTTCTGATACCAAACTGCCAACCTGTATCTTTCGTCAATCCTATTTTATTTTTCATATTCATTCAGATTTAAAGGCTACTGCTTCAATTTCAACAAGATAGTCTGGATTTGCTAAACCTGCTACCACAATAACTGAAATCACTGGGGGATTTTTTAGTTTATTCAGAAAATTTTGAGAACCTGCAAACCCTTTTCTTATGTCTTGTCCTTGTATTATAAAAATTGTTAGCTTAAATAGGTCGTCCAAAGTTGCATTGCATGAGTTTAAAGCAATTTCAATGTTTTTTAAAGCCTGTTCTGTTTGTAATGTTATGTCACCTTTTCCAATTATTTCAAGGTCTTTTGTAATTGCATTTTGTCCGCTAATGTAAATCGTTCTGCCATTCCCTTTTGTAATGGCAATTTGAGAAAAAGCCGGGTTTTTCAACAATTCATCTGGACTGAAAAAATCTATGTTCTTGTTCATCTGTTATTTTTAATGGAATGTTCACTTGCAATGACCGTTAACGCTCTTATTCCCGCTAAAATACGCTATCATTTTCAGCAGAACAATATTTTGAATTGCTTGCATATCAAACCTTTTTTACAAAAAGCGCGGAAAACATTTTATAACGCAAATACAACTTAGTTTTCCTTAAATCATTCAATGAAATTATGATTTGTAAAAGGTTTTTATTGTTGGTGTCCGGGAAGTTTTTATTTCAACTTTACATCTGTTCCTATCTCTCTTTGTAATGTAAATTTCGCAAATCCATGAACGTCATAAAACATTATGGTCAAGGGAGAATTTTGTATCTGAAGCTATTTGAAATTTTCCCGGTCTGCCTGAATCCGCTGAAAAACAGTTCTTGAATATGTATTCCCGATTGGTATTGTAGCAGATGATAACTCAATTTCCTATCGGTTGGTGTCCTCACCAACCGAAACATTCTTCATAAATTTTACAATGAACTTCCTCTTTCAAACACCTCATTCGCAAATCCATAAACGTTAATATGACATTACATCCTGCGCAACACAAAACCCATCTTTTCCCGTTTGTAGAAATAAACCCTGCAACACTATGTCCTGATCATTTGATAAAGATGATAAAAGAATAAGAATTTATTTCTTCAACCAGCGATTATGCTGACAAATGAGAAGCGGATAATTTCCGGGATACGCACAAACTGCCCCACTGCCGGGCATGAACCTTTTATTCCATAAATGCTGAGCTAAAAAATTGCTGGGAAGAAAAAGTGTTTTACGGTTTTAATTATAGTTCTTTTTTATTCAGCGATGAATGAGTTTTGCATGGCTTTTTTGAAATGAAATTGCAGCAGGAACAGAAAGCCTTAACCTCAATAGGAAATCAGCACTTTATCTCATAACAAACCTGTTTTCTATTTACCATTTTTACTGCTTTGTAAATGGTATTGAATAAATATTTCCACCTGATTGATACATCAGGAAATATATGCCTGAAGCAAGATCACCCATATCTATTTGCTTACTGCCATCTGTGGCTGTAAATGTTTTATACTTCTTTCCAGAAGCATCTGTAATCCAGGCAGGCAGTGATTCTCCATTGGCGCCGTTTATTTCCAAATGAAGGGTTTGAGACACAGGGTTGCCAATTATTTTTACAGACAACCGGGTATTCATTCTTACAGAAATAGTGATGGAATAAAAATAATTGCCATCCTTATCCACTTGTTTCAGACGATAATAACTGGTGCCATTTACAGGGTTTGCATCAGTGAAAGTATAATCACCCTGTGCTGATTGAATTTTAGAATTAACACTCCCTATTTTTGAAAAATGGACACCATCGCTACTACGTTCAACATCAAAATGGTCAGTATTAATTTCCTTTGCTGTTACCCATTCAAGCTGCACATTATTATTAACCGCTTTTGCATTAAATGATATCCATGTCAATGGTAATATTGTTCCTATTGTAAAAGTTTTTGTATTAGTCAAAGACCAGTCATCAAATGTCCTGATATATAAAGTATGTGTGGTGTCATTTTTCAACCCGGTTAGGTCAACGGCCAATTTATAATTGCTCAGATCTGTAGTGGCTGGAATGGTAACAATTGTTCCCTTTCCAAAACCAGGATCAGTGTCAAAGAAATATTCCAGTTTTGTAATGTTGCCGGGAGCAGGATTAGGAGGAATGGTAACACTTGCCAACAGGATATTAAATAGCTGCGCATTGGTTTCACTCCAGCTTCCATTAGCATCCAGTGTGCGGACAAAGATGTGATGTACACCATCAGTTAATCCGGTTAAATCTATTGCCACATCAGAATCTGTAACATCAGTTGAAGAAGCTATGGTTATAGGTGTACCTTTCCCGAAACCCGGATCGCTATCTATAAAATATTCCATCCTGGTAATGGATGCAGGAATAGGATTGGCCGGTATTTGTGCAGCCACATTGGCAATGAAAAATGTTTTCACATTGGTGAGGCTCCAACTTCCTTTTGCATCCTGCACACGGAAATAAATCCTGTGCACACCCGCGGCTACAGCACTGATGTCTATCGAAAAGTTGTTTACGGTTACATCAGTTGAAGAAGAGGCAGGTATTGAAATCCCGTTGCCATACCCGGGATCAGTATCTATGAAATATTCAATCCTTTTAATCTTGGCAGCTGTTGGATCAGAAGGTATAATGACAGAGGAAAATAGTTTAAAAAAAGTCTTTTCATTAGTAAGGCTCCATGCGCCATTTTTATCTTTTGTACGAAAGAAAATATGATGTACTCCGGGAACTACTGAACTGAGATCTACCGAATAATTATTTGCTGTTATATCTTTTGAAGCAGAAACTGGTATGGGCGTTCCACTACCGAAACCAGGATCTGTATCAATAAAATATTCTGCGTAATTAATATTGGCTGCAGGTGTGTTTGCAGGTAAATTAAAACTTACCTGCGCCATTGTAAACCCGGGGGAAATAAAAAGTAAAATGACAATATAAAATATTTTTCGTGTCATGACTAACGGTTGTAACAGCTTACAAAAAATCAACTTTAAAAATCAACTCTAATTTTAATGCACAGTGGTAGAGCTAATGGTAATATTCATATTCGTAGCGCCACTCGGAACAGATGATGGAACCGTCAATACATAAATAGAAGGAATAGATGGCATACCTGATAGAACGTATGGTGCAGGCCCGCCAAAAGCGCCGCAGTCAACTGTTTGGCCATTCAATGATCCGGCATTAATAGCAGGTGAGCCGTCTTTCAGCTTATAACGCCCATCGGAAGAATAACCAGTACCATCTGAATAGCCCACAAAAACATCATCGAGGCTTACACTTAGCTGGTTACCGTTGCCGGTGGGCAGGCCGGTATTATCTGTGATGTTATTAAAAAATGCATTGGAGGATAGATAATCCCCGAAATCTGGATTGTGGAAAATATTATTCTGGAAAGTAAAGTTTGTGCAAGAGTTATAATAACCCCAGAGAAAATCATTGTTGATAAAGTAACCTGAGATATTATTTGCGTTATTGGCGAACTGAATGGGCGGGCCAAAAAAAATATTATTATATACTAACAGGTTACTCGCTTTACCTGTTGTTGATCCGGAATAAAGCCCATAAATCATATTTTGCCTGATAGTATCATTATTACTTATTGAATTAGCCGCATAAGCTATATAACAGTAGTCGTTTTTGATATTATTTCTTTCAATTGTAATATCACTATCGTTCAAGAAAATCGCCCCCATCGTAAAACCTTCAATAACACTACCTGCGCTACCGGGATTAAAAGTAACGGTCCCATTAAGGGCAGTTATGTTGGTATTCGCCTGTGTTTTAGGGTTTGGAGTGGCATCGGTAAAAAAATATCCTGTGCCTATAATCACTAATCTTTTAGTGAGAGTTGGGGCATAGTACTGTTTAGCAGAAGCTTCAACCATAATGGTGTCACCATCAGATGCTGCTGCAACGGCACTGGGTACATCTGTAAAGTCTGCCTGTACGCCCAGGTTATTATTTACCCGCCATATTTTAGCAGATGCATTTTGAATTAAGATAAAAAACAGGAAGCAGAAGGGAAGAGTTTTTTTCATTATTAGTTTATTTAAGATTTTTGAAATAATTCAGTATTGCACTGTTTAACCACGATAGATAAAACAAATGAATAAGAAAGGCATTAATCTGAATGACAACAAGACAATACAATCACATAAGTTCATTTACCTGGAAAAATTTTTTCATGTATAACCCTCACTGATTATTAATGAAACATCTGTTCATTGCCCATATTGTTTCCAGATCAATGTTGTATTCCTTTGCAATAAGAACTAACAATTTGTTTTATCAATCAAACACACCCTGTCACCATGATCAAAATTGCAAAGCCTCATTTTAAAAAAAATGAGTGATTAATATCTATACACTTTGGCTTAACAGATGGTCAATACTGTTTAAAAGATGGGAAAAGAAAAGTTTGAAATAAATTAATTATGGTCAGGATATAACCCGCAAGCCTTATCCATTTGGCTTATTTTTTCAATAATCTTAAATATCAATAACGGTGATGTTTACTAAACGGCACCTGGCCTTCATTGTTCATTCCTATCGGTTGGTGTCTTCATCAAACGAAATATTGTGTTCATTTTCTATCGGTTGGTGTCCTCACCAACCGAGACATTCTTCATAATTTTTACAATGAACTTTCTCTTTCAAATATCTAATTCGCAAATCCATGAACGTTAAATATCGTCACTTCTTACAAAACAAATACTAAACCAATATAAACCCAATTACAGCCCATTCAAATCGGCATGCGCATTGAAGTTGTTGAAATATTTTTTTTGCTCCTCACCTGCATCAATTGTTTTTACCTGCAAATGCTCCAACGAAAATTTCATACTGTGTTTTGTTAACCTGCCTGATTGTAATAATGACATAATTGATAATAACCCGGCCGATTTGTAAATACCACAAAGTGGTTCAGGTTCATTATTATTGGTAAATAAAAATGCTGTATGAGGCGAAGGTTCTTTGTACAAAATATAAAGTTGCTGCATCAGTGAAACCTGCATCAAAAGCATATCACATGCCAAAACAAAAAGATCTTCTCCCGGTAGTGCCAGGTAACAACTCAATACGCCTGATAAAGGCCCTTTTATTTTTAATGAATCATTATCCTCAATGAGCCTTTCTCCTGAAAATATTTTTTCATAAATGGCATATTGATTTTTATTCACAGAAATTTTTACAGGAATATTTAAAGCAGACAGTTTATCAAAAGCAACCTGTGCCCAGTTGGCACCTTGTGCCTCCATCAAACCTTTGTCTTTACCCATGCGTGAGCTTTGCCCCCCGCATAAAACGATACCGGTCATAAATCAATTTTTCATTTATGCATTTGAATTTTTCCTAACAAATTTATTTCAAGTTATTTTTTGAATGCTACTATTATTTATCTCATCAACTATTTTTAAAGAAGAAAATAACAATGCAGTAAAAAGGGCAAAATACATCCGTTTCATAAAGTCTGTTTTACATAAAATGATTAATGAAGGTAACCCGGTGGTATTTGCGAAGGAGTGGCATTCACGGAATACCGTGCCAGGAGCAAGTACCATTTTGGATACGGGAGTTGAAGTTAAGAAAAAAGATGATAGGGGTTGGAAGATTTGGGGAGGGGGAATATTCATCTACATCAAATAAATTTATTTCCCAATGAAATGCATTCTAATTATCATCTATAAATATTAATGACCTGTATTGAAATGAAAAGCGATTACCCTTTTAATATAAATTTTAAGTCATAATTTTAAAACGCAAAAAATACCCAGGTTCTAAACATCAACTGCATGTCTGTAATAAAAATATTCCTTGCTTCTTCTTCTGAATTAAAAGCTGACCGTATAGCATTTGAGATTTTTATTAACCGAAAGAATAAAGAATTGAATAAGCATGGTGTTTTTTTGGAATTGGTAATATGGGAAGATTTTATAGATACAGTTTCAAAAACACGCCTGCAGGATGAATACAATAAGGCAATTAAAGAATGTGATATATTCCTAATGCTTTTCTGTACCAAAGTGGGCAAATACACGGAAGAAGAATTTGAAACAGCCTTCGGTCAATTTAAAAAAACAAACAAGCCGCTTATTTATACTTATTTCAAAGATGCAGATATTAGTACAGGTAGCATCAATAGGAATATATTAACCATGCTTAATTTCAAGGAAAAATTAAAAGAACTTGGTCATTTTGTTACGGGTTATAAAAACATCGAAGATTTACAATTACAGTTTTCAGACCAGCTAACAAAACTTGCTGATGAAGGCTTCATAAAGTTGAATCAATCAAATTTCATTCAACCTCAACCAACAAAAAAACTTCCAAAAGAACTAAATAATAACATTCCTAAAACTCACCCTTCTGAAATTGTTGGGCGCGAAAAAGAGATTGAAGATTTACATCAACTTCTATACAACGATAAAAGAGTAGTAGTGGTAAATGGACTTGGCGGTATTGGTAAAACAACTTTGGCACAAGCGTATATACATAAATATTATGACGAGTACAACCACATTGCCTGGGTAACACAAACCACGGAAGATATATCCAATGATTTTATTAATACTGACGGCTTATTAAAGAATCTTGAAATTAATACTACCGATACCACCCAGCTATTCAGTGAGGTTGTACGCAAGTTGAAAACTGTTGAAGAAAAACCAAACCTGCTTGTAATTGATAATGCAGAACAATCGTTGAAGCAATACAAAGATATTTTACCATCTCAACCGCTATGGCATTTACTTGTAACTTCAAGAGAAGATATACCAGGCTTTTATAAAAAAGCTGTCGGTTTTTTAAATGATGAACAATCTATTGAATTGTTTAAAAAATATTATACGCATGAGATGTTGTGTGATGATGATATAAGGGATTTGGTAAAAACAGTTGACCACCACACACTCACAATTGAGATACTGGCAAAAACAGCAGAAGTGCAACGATATGATATAAACACTTTAAAAAATGCGATTGAAAAAGAATTAAAGGCGAATGTAGAAGTATCACACCATTCTGCATTGGTGGAAAAAGTAAGCGCTTATTTAAGTATAGTATTTAATATGAGCAAGCTGAATAATGATGAGATATGGATGATGAAACAGTTTGCCTGTTTGCCATCCGAGTTTTTAAGCTATAATCTTTTATATGAATTGATAACAGGTGAAAGAGAAGCACACAAAAATGTATTTGCAGAAACCTTGCATGCATTGAAGCAAAAAGGATGGCTGTTGCATAATGCTGAAACAGATAGTTATAAAATGCACCGCATTATAACAGATGTAACAAAGAAACAATACGAAATAAATGTTGGTGAAGTTGAAAGTTTAATAGAAGCTGTCGCAGAAAAATTAAGTTTAGACCATACTAAAGATAACCCGGTTGATAAATTTATATGGGTGCCTTTTGGTAAAACAATAGCAGATTATTTTACAGAAAATAATTCTGATAAGATTGCACAATTACAGAATATTCTGGCATTAAGGCTAAAAGACCTTGGGGATTATAGAGGGGCAAAAGAGTTACTTGAAAAAGCAGTGGCTTCTTTTGAAAAGAATTTTGGGAAAGGCCATCCAAATACTGCCACAAGTTATTCTAATTTGGCATTGGTGCTACAAGACCTTGGGGAATATAAAGTTGCAAAAGAATTACTTGAAAAAGTAGTGGCTTCTGTTGAAAAGAATTTTGGGAAAGGCCATCCAAATACTGCCACAAGTTATTCCAACCTGGCAACAGCACTTAAGAACCTTGGAGAATATGAAGGGGCAAAAGAGTTACTTGAAAAAGCAGTGGCTTTTGATGAAAAAAATTTTGGAAAAGACCATCCAACTACCGCCACAAGTTATTCCAATCTGGGATTGGTGCTTAAAGACCTTGGGGATTATAAAGGGGCAAAGGAGTTACTTGAGAAAGCAGTTTTCTCTGATGAAAAAAATTTTGGAAAAGACCATCCAACTACCGCCACGAGTTATTCCAACCTGGGATTGATACTTAAAGCCTTAGGAGTTTATAAAAGAGCGAAAGAGTTACTTGAACAAGCATTGGATTCTACTGAAAAAAATTTTGGAAAAGACCATCCAATCACAGTCACAAGATATTCCAACCTGGCATTGGTGCTTCAAGACCTTGGGGATTATAAAGGGGCAAAGGAGTTACTTGAAAAAGCAGTAGCTTCTGCTGAAAAGAATTTTGGAAAAGACCATCCGACTACTGCTATAAGTTATTCAAACCTGGCATCGGTGTTTAAAGACCTTGGGGATTATAAAAGGGCAAAAAATTTACTTGAAAAAGCAGTTTCCTCTGATGAAAAGAATTTTGGAAAAGACAATGCAAACACTGCCACAAGTTATTCCAATTTGGCATTGGTGCTTCAAGACCTTGGGGATTATAAAGGGGCAAAAGATTTACTTGAAAAAGCAGTTTCCTCTGATGAAAAGAAATTTGGAAAAGACCATCCCACCACAGCTTTAAGATATTCCAATCTGGCATTGGTGCTTAAAGACCTTGGGGATTATAAAGGAGCAAAGGAGTTACTTGAAAAAGCAGTTTTCTCTGATGAAAAAAATTTTGGAAAAGACCATCCAACTACCGCCACGAGTTATTCCAACCTGGGATTGGTGCTTCAAGACCTTGAGGATTATAAAGGAGCAAAAGATTTACTTGAAAAAGCAGTTTTCTATGATGAAAAGAATTTTGGAAAAGACCATCCAATCACAGCTACAAGATATTCAAACCTGGCATTGGTGCTTAAAGACCTTGGGGATTATAAAGGGGCAAAGGAGTTACTTGAAAAAGCAGTTATGTCTGATGAAAAGAATTTTGGAAAAGACCATCCAACCACCGCCACAAGTTATTCAAACCTGGCATTAGTGCTTAAAGACCTTAGGGATTTTAAAAATGCTTTGGGTTTATCCGGAAATGCCCTGGCGATTCTCAAAAGAGTTTTACCTCCAGGCCATCCTAAAATACAAACCGTGCAGAAAAATTATCAATCTATAAAAAATAAAATGGGAACAAAGAACTAAAAGAATTTCAGAATTTTTTCTATCGTTTGCCATCCTCACCAACCGAAACATTGCTCATAATTTTCTTACAATAATCTCCTACTCCAAACATCTCATTCGCAAATCCACGAACGTTACTAAAAAATTCTTTCTTACAAAACATTAACTAGACCCCTTCTGCATCCCATTCAAATCATCTCATGCATTAATCCTGATGAAATATTTTTTTATACACTCTTTCATTAATCCTCGTAAAAACTAAAAATAAAAGACCTCCCTATCCTTTATTCCTTCCTCGCCCGCAGCATCCCTTTTTCAATCAAATCATTTTTCCGGTTGGCACGCATTTCTTTTCTTAATGCTTTCTTTCCGGCCCTGTGTAATTTATTTAACTGTGCCAGGTCGGGTTTGCCTGCATCCACCCAGGCGCTGTACCAGAAATCTGCTACCATGTTGGCGGAATGTATCAACTGGTTGTTGATGGATGTGCCTAATGCTTTGGCATATTGTTTTGCAAACTCTTCAGTATAAACTTTTCTCATCTTGCCGTAATACATCTTCTCAACATATTTTGAATCGCCGGGGAAATTTTTTGCTACTTCTTTTTCTTTCTCAAACATTTCAGGCAGCAATGCATGGGCTTTCCTGATGGCATCCCAAACCATTGCTGGTTTATCTTTCACATATTCCGCTTTATGTTTTGAATACAGGTTGTAATTGACAGTTTCAATTTCAGGTATGGTTGATTCCCACAATGCATGCATCCCCCGCTGGCCGGTCAACTGGCCGTCATAATTGATGGCTGTGTGCAAAGGCACGTTGGCATCTTCAATATAATGCGCCAGGTCATCTGCATAATAAATGATACTGTCCACATTGCTTCGTTTGAATGCATTCACCAGGGAATCATATTCTATCATAACCTGGTATGGCACGAGGCCATATTTATGTAATGTATCAATTGAATATTTCTGAACGGCTGCCTGATAATCCCAGGGCATTTTGTAAGCAGCGCTGTCGCCGAAAGCTTCGAGGTCAATAAAATGTTTCGGGTTCTCTGTCTTGTCAATATACCGCCTTTTATCAGGGCGGATGGAGTTATGTACAAGCGAGTCAATATTGGAATAAAAAAACTGCCGCATATTCCTGGGCAACTGGTAAACTGCAATCTGTGTTGTGGTTTCATGCACATAAAAACCCCAACTGCAAAGTGAGAAAATAATTACTGCGCAGGAAATAAAAATCTTCGGACGATTGAAATATTTTTTCATCCCGCAAATGTAAAATGGTTGAGGATAGAATATTTTAAAATAATTGAAGGAGTAGTTTATCGTTTTATTAATATGTAATAAAAAAATCCAAAAAACACCCGCAGTCCTCCTGTTTGTACAGGTTTTGAAAAACCTTTAAGTCAAGCGTAACAATTATCCAGTAAACTCAACGTACTTTTGCCGCCCATGAGTGGCAACGCCCGGAAATATGAAGCTGTTATAGGGTTGGAAGTGCATGCAAGGCTTTCTACAAAATCTAAGTTGTTCAGCAGTGATGCTAATGCTTATGGCGCTGCACCCAACGAAAATGTGGGTGTCATTACATTGGCGCTCCCGGGCACATTGCCTAAAGTAAACAAGAAAGCTATTGAATATGCAGTGATGATGGGTATTGCCTGCAACTGTACCATCAATCAAAAAAATTTTTTTGCACGCAAACATTATTTCTACCCCGACCTGCCAAAAGGGTTCCAGACATCACAACATACTGTTCCCATCTGTGGCGGAGGTAATGTTGCCATCACTACTTCGGAAGGCGAATGCATTGTGCAGTTGCACCATATCCACCTGGAAGAAGATGCGGGGAAAAGCATCCATGATATGGATGATGCATACAGTTTCATTGACCTGAACCGTGCAGGCACACCATTGATTGAAATCGTGACAGAGCCTTGCATGCATTCAGCAGAAGAAGCAGGTTTGTTTGTCACTGAATTGAGAAAGCTCGTCCGCTGGATAAATATCTGTGATGGCAATATGGAAGAAGGCAGCATGCGTTGTGATGCCAATATTTCTTTGCGGCCAAAAGGTGAAACAAAACTCGGTACCAAGGTGGAAGTGAAAAACCTCAACTCCATCCGCAATGTGAAGAAGGCAATTGAATTTGAAATTGAAAGGATGACTGCTATGCTGGATAACGGAGAAAAAATTTTCCAGCAGACAAGGAGCTTTGATGCATCCAGCGATACCACATTTGCCATCCGTGAAAAAGAAGAAGCAAATGATTACAGGTATTTTCCTGAACCTGATTTGCCACCTTTGAACTTAAGCGATGAATATCTCAGCAATGTCAAAAATACTTTACCGGCATTGCCACAGGCATTGTATAAAAGATTTCATGAAGCATTAGGATTGAGTGAATATGATGCTGCACAGTTGACATTGGAAAAAGATGTTGCTGATTATTTTGAAACAGTAGTTGAAAAATTTCATCAGCCTGCAGGAGAAATTAATTACAAAGCAATTGCCAACTGGATAAACGGGCCTGTTAAACAAACAGTCAACGAAACTGGTATTACACTTGATGAAATTGATGCACAAAAATTGTCAGAAATAATTTTGATTGTAGATGATGGCGATGTAAGTTTTTCAAATGCATCATTCAAACTGTTGCCTGCAATTATTAAAGATAAAACAGTTGATGTTGCACAGCTTGCCCAAGCGCTCAACATTATCCAGACAAAAAATAATGATGAATTAAAAGAGTGGGTGGATGCAGTCATCAGCAAAATGCCGGATAAAGTGGAGGCATATAAAAAGGGTAAAAAAGGTTTGATGGGTTTATTTGTTGGCGAAGTTAAAAAGCTGAGTAAGGGCAAAGCAGACCTGAAAACAGTAACTCAGTTACTGGAAGAAACATTGAAGTAAATTTTTAAATCAATATAATGAAGTATTTATTTTATTTCTCATTTGCAACGCTTGTGTTTGCGTCGTGCAAAAACGGGAATGGCGATTTTACGGTTAGTGGTAAAATAGAAAATGCGCCGTCTGATATGGTTTACCTCGAACATCTTTCTTATGATACGCCTGATATGAAAGCTGTTGATTCAGTGAAGCTGGGAACTGATGGTTCATACAAATTAAAAGGCGCTTCTGCACAACAGGATTTATTCGTGATTGGTTTTAAAGATAACCCCGCTGTTATTTTTGTCAATGATGGTGATGATATCAAAATCAATTTCAATGTAAATGGTTTTCATTATCCTGAAATCAGTGGTTCTGAAGCATCAAGCGAACTGTACCAGTTTATAAAAAATTACTGGCAGAAAGATTCATTGTTGTCATTGACCTATTACCAGCTTGATACCATCAGCAAAACCAACAACCCTGATACCAATTTTGTGAATGGTGTGCAACAGAAATATATGCAACAACTCAATGACCTTTCCAATGTGTTGCGCAGTTTTATCAGCAGTTCAAAAAATCCTGCAGCTATTTGTTTTGTGCTGGATAAGGCAAAAGGTGTTGTAGCGCCTGAAGAATTGCAGGCATTGGTGGAAGGCGCATCAAAACGTTTCCCCAATCACACCGGTATCACATCATTTAAAAATGCGATTACACAACAACAGAAAGCTGCTGCTGACCCGGGTAGCAATTATGCATTGCTCAACCAGCAGGCGCCTGATCTTACCATGCAATCAGTTGATGGAAAAACAATGCACATCAGTGATTTTAAAGGAAAATATTTGTTGGTTGATTTCTGGGCAAGCTGGTGTGCGCCCTGCCGTGCAGAAAACCCGAATGTTGTAGTTGCATATAATAAATTCAAGGATAAAAATTTTACTATCCTTGGTGTGTCACTCGACAATGACAAACAGAATTGGGAAGATGCGATAAAAAAAGATGGATTAACCTGGAACCAGATGAGTGATTTGAAACAATGGGAAAGCTCTGCAGTTACAGCTTACCAGTTTGATGGCATTCCTTTCAATGTGTTGATTGATCCTTCAGGAAAAATTATTGCATCCGGTTTGCGTGGTGATGCTTTGGAAAAAAAGCTGGCTGAAGTGTTACAATAAAAAGACATTTTATATTTTTAAACAATAGCAGGCTCTTGCCTGCTATTTTAGTTTAAAGCATAACCCGCTATTAATGTATTTCATTTTATTTCATCGAGTGTGAAAATGTCAAACTTTAGCCGGATATGAAATTGTTTATGATTAAAACGATAACATCTTATTGGCAACAAATATTTTTTTTATTGCAATAAACCTATTTACTTTGTACTTCAAAGTGCTTTTATGAATCAGTCAGAAAAGCTTTCCAACGAGCTCAGCGATATAAAACAAATCATGGAACGCAGCAGCCGCTTTATCAGTTTAAGCGGTTTGAGCGGGATTGCTGCAGGCACCTGTGCATTGATCGGCACCTGGTTTTCAGCAGATGTGATTGAACAAAACAAATCTGCTGTCAGGAGCCTGAAGAGGTCAATAACAGATATCAACCTGGCATCATTGTCAGAATTATTCAGTAGCCGTTTGTTCCAGATTGCAATGGTTACATTAATTGCTGCGATGGTATCAGCATTTATTTTTACTTATCGCCGAAGCAGGAAAACTAATGTGCCGGTATGGGGTATCACTGCCCGCAGGTTAACCATTAATGTATTGGTACCAATGATAACCGGTGGTATATTTTTATTAGCATTAATCCAGAATGGAATTTATGGATTTGTAGCCCCGGGTTGCCTGATATTTTATGGCCTCGGTGTGTTGAATGCCAGCAAATACACTTTACCAGAGACGAGATACCTTGGGTATGGTGAAATTTTACTGGGATTGATTAATTTATTTTTCGTAGGGGAGGGATTATATTTTTGGGCAGCAGGCTTTGGTGTGCTGCACATTGTATATGGAATTTTTATGTGGTGGAAATATGAACGTAACTAAGCATGGTGATGAAAAACCCGATAGAAAATCTGAATAAAACTTTTGACAGCCGCATCCGGCTGGGTATCATGAGTGCGCTGATGGTAAATGCATCTATTAATTTTAATGATCTGAAACAACTCATCAACGTTACTGATGGCAACCTGGCCAGCCATATAAAAGCTTTGGAAGAAAGCGGTTACCTGAAAGTGCAGAAAGGTTTTATCGGGCGTAAGACAAACACTTTATATTCTGCTACAAAAGCAGGTGAAAAAGCTTTCAGGGCACACCTGGATGCATTGGAAAAAATGATCAGGAACCTGTAAGTAAAAATTTTTTTGTACTTAAACTTTGAAATTCAAAGTGCTTTTTAAAAAATCATTCATATCATCAGTTCAACTATCAGCAAGGCTTTGGCTGGTTTCGGTACTCAATCTTGCACTGGGTATTGCCATTTACCTTTTCGTTTTTGAGCGTGATTTTGAAGTACCTGTTTTATTTATCACAACAATATTATGTTTTATCGGGAGCCTTCCTGCCCTTCTGTGTTTACTGATGTTCATACCAGCGATAGAAAAATTCCTGCATAGTTATAATTGGAAAATCACTGCTTTATTTTTTATTCTTTTCCTTATTAGCGTAGTATACGGGCTCATCGGCGGATGGCTTTTTGAAAACCCGTTTGCAGAATATTCTTCCATTCAAAATTTTCTTGAGACATCAGGAAGTTATGCAGCATCAGTTTTTGCAGCAGGGCTTTTATCATGCTTTATCAATCTTAAAAACATCAATAACTTTTTTCATTTATCAAAAAATAAAACACAACAAATGGAAAACAATCCAACGCAGTTTTATGGTGAATCAAACCAGGCTGCAACAGCTAATAAACTTTGGATCAAAGGTGCAATTACAGCAATCCTGATTTTAGTGATGCTGATACCTACTGTTTTTGTTTATAACCTCGTTGAAGAAAGGCAATCAAGACAGGAAGAAGTGAAAGATGAAGTGAGCAGCAAATGGGCAGGGCCGCAAAACATTACATTCCCGTATTTAAATATTCCATATACGGTTGCCACAACCACTGCAGACGGGAAAACAACAACTGCAACAAACTCATTTATTATTCTTCCCTCCAACCTGGATGTAAAAGGTAATGTATCAACTGAAGAAAGAAAACGTTCCATTTACAGTGTGCTTTTGTACAACAGTTCGCTGAATGCAGGTGGCAATTTCAATATAGAAATTCCTGATGGCATTGATGCTTCAACTATCAATTGGGCAGATTCAAAATTATGTTTTGGTATTTCTGATTTTAAAGGGATTGAACAAATGGTTACAGCAAGATTCAACAACATTAATTATGATCTTGCTGCAGGCCTTCCCACCAGTAAACTTGATTCAAATGGATTGTCAACTCCTGTTGCATTAACTGCAGAAAATGTAGGTCAGCAAATTGCTTTTACAATGCCATTAAAAATTAAAGGAACTGACCAACTGCATTTTTATCCTTTGGCCGGTAACAGTCATTTCAAAATAACATCAGGTTGGAACAGCCCTTCATTTGATGGCAACACATTGCCCAATGAAAGGACTTTAGACAACAAAGGTTTTGAAGCAGAATGGAATTTTAATAAAGCCAATCTTCCGTTTAATACGCTGCTGAAAGAATTTAATTTTAAAAAAGCAGATTATTCTTTTGGCGTCAGCCTTTTGCAGCCTGCAGACCAATATTCAAAAACTATGCGCTGCGTTAAATATGCCATCTTGTTTATCGGCCTGACATTCTCATTGTTTTTTATAGTTGAGATCATGCAGAAAAAACCATTCCACCCGATACAATATGTGCTGGTGGGGCTGGCGCTTGTTATCTTCTTTACATTGCTTTTATCCATCAGTGAATTTTTGTTGTTTGATGTTGCTTATCTCATTGCATCATTCGCAACAGTATCACTGATTGCTTTATATGCAAAAAGCCATTTCAAAAGCTGGAAGATAGCCGGTGTATTTGCAGGCACTATTGGTTTAATCTATGGTTTCATTTTCATATTGATAAGGCTTGAAGACACTGCATTACTGGTGGGGAGTATCGGTTTGTTTATCATTCTTGCTGCTGCCATGTATGCCAGCAGGAAAATAAACTGGTATGGCAATACACTTGCACCAACTGCAGGTATGTAAAGGCCTTAAGTTGCTAACCTTGAAATTTTAAAACAATGCAAAAACAGGTTTAATAAAAAGTAAAATCAACAAATAAAAATCTTTTCAATAAATATTTCAAGTCAAAAACAAATTCAAATCAAAAACTATGATACGCATTAAAATCGCTTTGAAATCCATGCTCTCCTTGCCAGTGCTGAATGAATCAGGGAGCCATTTCCTTTTCATCTTAGGAGTTTTTGCTTATTGTGCAATTGTGTTTATTGTTTTAAAAACTTTTAGATTCAACAGGGACAGTTTTTAAAAAATAAAACAAAGATTATGGTACAGGAAAACAGCCAGGCTGCTTTGTATAAACAGCAAATCAATAAGGCATTCATCAATGCCTGGAACGGGCTTACATATTTTTTTAAAAATGAGCGGAATGGAATCATACAGGCAGGTGTTTCACTCTTCGTGTTGCTGCTTGGTTTTTATTTTCATCTTTCAGCTTCTGAATGGATCATAATATTCATCTGTATTGGCGCAGTTATCGCGATGGAAATGATGAATGCAGCTATCGAACAATTATGCAACCTTGTTCATAAAGATTATCACCCGGCAATAAAAATTATTAAAGATGTGGCAGCAGGCGCTGTTTTGTTTGTTGCCATCATCAGTTCAATAATCGGACTGATCATTTTCATTCCAAAAATTTTGCAATTGATATGAAACTTAAAAAATTAAACGATATACAAAAATTAGTTACGGTTTCAGTACTGTTTACATTATCACTGTTAACCATCAGGGTTGTATATACAGGTACATTGACATATTTTTTCTACCCGTGGAATTTATTTCTTGGTTTGTTGCCATTGTTTTTCAGTGGCATGTTGCTGAGGCAGAAAAAATTTAATTTCAAAAGCATTGCATTACTATCATTATGGTTGTTGTTTTTACCAAACGCACCTTATCTTGTTACTGATATTTTTCATTTCGAAACTAGGCCGCCTGTGCCTCAGTGGTTCGACCTGATGCTCGTGGTTTCCGGTGCATGGAATGGGATTTTATTTTGCATGATATCATTGTTGAGGGTTGAAAAATTTTTGAGAACAAGATATAAATCAAAACTGGCTGAAGCATTGATGTTTCTGACATTGATACCTTGTGGTTACGGAATTTATATTGGCAGGTATTTAAGATATAACAGTTGGGATTTGGTAACTGACCCGGTAAGCCTTATCAGGACATCAACGCATCATATTTATCACCCGTTTCAAAACCTGAATGTATGGTTGTTCACAATGGTGTTTGCAGTTTTTCTTGGCATCATTTATTTCGCCATAAAAAAACTGCCGTATGCAATGATGCAACGGCAGTAAAAAAAATGAATAAGAATAAATTTTAGAAATCAAATCCGAGTGAGAAATAATACACTGCAGGCCCCCTGAAAATACCACGCATCTGCCAACCCACATCGCCCCTGATGAAATAACCCAACAATGTGCTCCTCACACCAAAACCATAACCACCTGCAAAAGGCCCGAGGCCACCGGCTTTCACTTTCACAGTCAATGGGCTTGGCACTCCATTATCAGTGCTTGTAAATAATTGTGTAGGCCTTTTAATATTACTCAATGGCCCGCTCCATGCAGTGCCCAAATCAAAAAATTGTATCACCTGGAAATTCCGCAGGAAAGCATTGTTGATCGGCGTACTGAATAGTGTTGTAAAAACAGGTAACCTGAATTCGCTGTTTATTACAATGTTATTACTTCCATTGGCAGCATTCTGATCAAAGCCCCTCAGGTTAACAGCCAAAGTCTGGAAAGAATAATTCACTGTCGGGTCTGCGGTATTGATTTTATTAAACTTCGGAAAGATATTTCCATCGGTGCCACCGAGATAATAAATGAGTTTTGATTCACCCAAAGAAAAATCACCTGCTGCACGCACAGCCCAGATAAAATTCCTGTAAATCTTCAGGTAATGTCTTGCATCAAAACCAAGATTGAAAACAGAACCACCATCTGGTGAATTAAAAAATTCTGCATAAGCTTTCCACCTCAAACCATTCCAGATATTGTTTGTAGGATTGATAGTATTATCATATACATATTCCAATCTTGCCTGTATGGTATTGACAACAGAATCTTTTCTTTTTAATAAATCCGGGTAGCCAATATAACCATTGATACCGTTTGCTAAAGGCCTTAAAATACCAATATCTTTTCTCAGGCCAACGGTTAACTGCACACGTTTTGTTTCATCTAAAGGATAAGCAATATTTGCCTGGTAAAGATGGGTGATTACTTCGTTGTCAACTGTGTTCAGGTCAAGCCCAAGCGAATCATTAATGCCGTTGAAAAATCCTTCATAATTGGTCACGTTGCTCCTGTAATATGTGAGCCCCCAATCAAGCCGCCTGCGATAATTCTGGTAAGACACAAATACATCTTTATCTGTAAGTGATGTACCCAGCCTGAAACCGCCAATCAGTTTTACATCTTCCATTATGTCACTCACACCCACACGGAACATAAAACCTGCGGGATCATTATTCAGGTAGATCGGCCCCTGCTGGTTATATCCGCCGAATGGCTGATAACGGTTGATGAGAATATTGTTGTTGAATCCTGCCAGGATATAATCTGCTTCATACTTTTTCTTATAATCAAAAAGCTTCGCCTTTTTTAAGTAATCTATTTTTTCTGGGATATAATTACCGGATGCATTGTTTGCATTACCTGCATTTTTTGTAGTGTCATTTTTTTCATCTTCAAATTCATTCTGGAACTGGTTATTATTTTCAGGTTGCGGCGCTTCTTCCACCTGAATAGATCTGCCGCTCTCCAGTTTTTCAGCAGTAATCATCCTGCGAACAAAATCTGTGGGCCTTGCATTGACATTTCTTTTTCTCAATGCTACTGAGTCCACTTTTAATTTATATAAAAATTTATAATCACCTTCCTGTCTCACTTCACTCACCTGGTCGTTGTTGCCGGCTACCCTTGTTTCCAGTAAACTGCTTTGATAATTGGTGATGGGGAATGTGTAAGTGCTGTCCTGGTAAACTTTAAAATACCTGATGCTATCGGGTTGTGATTTCTGCCATGCCATTAATGTTGAATCCATTTCTTTCGGGTCTGGGTTATGCAAAACATCTCCGCCGATATAATACAATGTATCCAATCCTCCGGTTTGTGTGGTAAAGAAACCAGCCCAACGGTTATTGATACCATTTTCATTACTTACAAAAGTGTAGTGATTCTGATTGTACTGCATCGGGTAACGGGCATCACCATATTTCATATTGGTGAGTTGTGTTATTTGCCTGAACTCACTGTTGTTATTGATGTCTGCAAGAAAAATGTTGAAATGGTTCCTGCTTGGTAAAACAGTATCAGAATTTGGTGCATTGACACCCGGCCTGTTGGATGAAAAAATAATTCCCATCCTGCCCCCGGTAAAAGTTACAAATGCAGGGTCAAGGTCATCATACACATCATTGGTGATTTGCTTAATTGCGCCGTTATCTATCCTGTAAGTATAAATATCACTGTGGCCGTTTTTCACTGCGCTCAATACAAGTGTGTTGGCATTAAAAATAAAACCCGCATCGAGAACCTGGTCAAAACCTTCAATCTCCTGTTTGAAACGTTTAATGTTTGCGACCACATCATACACAAACATGTAAGTCTTTCCTTCTTTTGTATAAATGCAAAGTAAACGAGTACCTTTTCCGTCCCATGCAAGAATGGGCATGTTGGGGTTCATATCTCCAACAATTGTGCGTACACCATAATCAAGCAATGTGCTTTCTTCATACAGGTTGTCAAAAAATTTTACCTTGTATTTCCCTTTTGTAAACTGGACAACTGCATAAGAATTATTTTTTGGGTTGGGGTTGGCTGCAAAATGATAGTAATCGCTTTTACTCGCATCTTCCACCACTGTGAGTTTTCCGCGTGGTGCATTGCGGCGTCGTTTAATATCATCCACATAACGCTGTTGTTCCTCATTCATAAAATCTTCCAATATCTCTTTAAACCTTTTCTGGCAGATGCGTTGTGAAGCTGTATTCAGGTTTTTATACAAACGGGCGAGATAGAGAAAATAAGTTACGTTTTGTGGTTTGTATTTTCTTGCAATATAATACCAGAAAGCATGGCCGGCTAATATCGGTTTATCAAAAGCAAACTGGTAAAAATTATTATAGTTACCACTCAACATCACATTTTTCAATGCATCATCATCTTCTATGCTCCAGGGCCTTGCCACATATTCTACATAGCCATCGGTTAACCATTGAGGCAGGTCGAGCAAAGCCTGGTTGCTGGCAAACTCACCTAAGTCATCACCAAACAAAATATTGTTGGTAAGGATTTGTGCAATGCCCTGCCTCACTTTGAGCCGGAATGTGTTGTGGTTACCATCAAAATAAAGTGGCACACGGTTGTTGACAAGCCGCGTTAATCCACCTGCATTCTGCCAATCAATACCCAAACCGATATTACTCGTTTTGTAATCATCGTAATTATTATATATCACGAGTGTAGCCCGGCGTTGTAAAGGATAGTTGACTTCGTTTTCGATAGAATCCAATTCTTCTTCTGCTAACTGGAGCACATATTTTGCAAGCTCCAATCCACCGGGGTTATAATAAATATCAAAATTTTTTGACTGGTAAAACTTCCAGTCGAATTTTTTATACTGCACCCGGTTTTTTCCATATTCCACTGAATTAACCTGAGCAGTAACTAAAAAAGGTAAGAGCAACAGTGATATTCCTAAAATGATTCCCGTTCCTAAGCGTTTACTTTGCATAAATATCATTGAAATCTTAAAAATAGCCAATAACTTGTAAAGGACTTGCAAAAACAATATGATAAAAATAGAGTATTTTACATTCAATCCCTTTGCTGAAAATACTTATGTGTTGAGCAACGAAAAAGGGGATGCACTTATTATTGACCCGGGTTGTTATTTTGATGAAGAAGAAAAAAAACTTTTTGGTTTAATAAATTCAAACAAATTACAGCCTGTACAATTGCTGAATACACACTGCCACATAGACCATGTTTTCGGCAATCAACTTATCCATCAACATTATCAGCTTGAGCTATTTATTTCAGAAGGTGAAAAACCAGTTTTGGATTTTGCTGCGGCAACAGCAAAAATGTATGGGTTAAACTTTACTCCTTACAATGATAAACTTCATTTTTTAAATGAAGGGGATACTGTTTTTTTAGGTAATGATAAACTGGAAGTTATCCTGGCACCGGGCCATTCACCAGCCAGTATTTGTTTCTATTGTGCGGAACAGGGTTTTATCATCAGTGGTGATGTATTGTTTTATGAAAGTATAGGCAGGTTTGATTTGCCGGGTGGCAATGAACAACAACTATATCAAAGCATCCGTGAAAAACTGTATGTGTTACCAGATGAAACAATTGTTTACCCGGGCCATGGTGAAAAGACCACCATTGGCCATGAAAAAAAATATAACCCTTTCGTCAGGGTGTGATGTGTAATTTGTCAACGTTTATAAACCCGCTCTTTTGCTTTTAAATATTTTTCATGGACAATCTCATGCATGGGTTTCTCATATACTTTACTTTCCACCCACGAAATAACATCCAGATAAGAAAATGCACGCAATTCAAAACGGTTGCCTTCAAGGTGTTTTATTTTGTAGAGAAAATTTTCAAACTCTGGCTTTAATTGTTTGGGTGATAATTTCAACGATGCCCTGATAAACTTGAATATCTCTTCTTCCACCACTGAAAGGTTTTTCATTTTGGCCATGAAGCGGTAAACCGACCTGGTGAGTGGTTCAATAATTTCTTCATTGCCTAATTCATAATGTGCCATCAGGTGCAGCAGCCTTGCATAACATTGCAGGTCGCTGCGCAAATTGCCATGGTCATTGATGACACGGTGCAGGTAGTCAATACAGGTCCCATAATCACCGTTGCCAAAATATAGCTGTGAAATTTTATAGTTGAATACAAGAATCCTGTGCAGGTCCACATAAGATGCATATTGTTCCAACCCTTTTTCAATACCCGGAACAAGGGTAACACCTGCTGCAAATGTGCCGGTCATTAAATGCCAGTTCAGTTTTGCAGCGCTGATATAAATAAAAGTATGAATGCGGAAATTATCATAAGTGTTGGCTGCCTGAGTGGATGAAAATTTTTCAAATTTTCTCAATACAGATTGGAACCTTTCATAACTCCTCATATTAAACAAAGCATTCAGTAAAGTGTGCAGGCCTTTTATATAATGGCCTGTTTCAACAGTTACCATTTCAGGTTCTTCACTGAACAAATCAGTCCAACGTTTACTATAACGGTAATACATTATAAAATCCTGCCGGATAAAAGCATACCAGCAAAAACTTTGATAGAGGTACAGCCGTTCATAAAAATCAGTAATGGTTTCAGTGTTGGGCGGTAACATTTTTTTAAAAAATGCACGAACTCCTTTTTCATCTTCCTTATTTCTTGCATGGCCGTTCTGCACATACCACCGGTAAAGCAATAAAGCAAGATTGGAAAGTTTTACTACATTATCAATGTGTGTGCTGATGTCAGTGGATTCCTGTGCAATCTGTTCTGTCTTTTCTAATGAACTCCTCGTGATATGCAATGTCTCAATTTTCTTTTCAAGTGAAATCACCTGCGCCAGGAAATTATATTTGTGGTTAGCCTTTGCTAATTCTTTAGCCCTTTCCAGCATTTTAAAACTCTGCAGTTTTAAACCCCTGTAATAAAGCACCCGTGCATAATCGAGCAGTTCACTCAACTGCAGGTCAATATTTACGGATGTTTTTAAAAGCCTTAAACTGGCAAGAAGTTGTTTATATAAATGCGCTTTTAAATTGGCGAGTTGAGGTTTGGTAACAGGTGCAAGCCTCCGCATCAGAAATTTTTCATCATACTCATCCATTTTATCCAGGGCATCAAAAAGCTGGATGATTTTGAGGTTCTCATTTGAAGAGCTTCTTTTGATATATAGTTTAAAATGCCGTTTTTCCGACTTTTCAAGCGATTGTACCAATTGTAATAATGTATCTGTAAACCTGTTGGCTGTCATATCGTTTTTTCCTTTCAAATCCTTTGCCAGTAAGGGTTTCAACTATTTTTTAACCCCTTTGCCATAATCAAAATAAGTATATTTTGTTTTGAATGGCAGCAATACCGGATATAATTTTACACCAGTTTAGTAAATCATAAGGCTAAGCAATCGTAGAGAAGCAATCTGGAAGAGGCCTGAACTAAACAAATAAACGAGATTATTTGAAGTTTTTCATATGGCAAGCAATCGTTAGAGGCCGTTCCGTTTCCACGGAGGGGCCATTTTTTTTGGCGCACTAAATTAAGACTATATTTTATTCGGCCAATTTTATTTTCAAATTCTTCCCAAATTAGCAAATTCAAATTTTTCTCTTTTTGATTTTCATAGATGAATTCAATTTACCTTTCGCCTCTTAACTATTATCCCATTTTATGGCATCTTTTGAAGTTATTGGTGGTAAAAAACTTAAGGGTGAAATAATACCACAAGGCGCGAAAAACGAAGCGTTACAAATTATCTCTGCAGTGTTGCTCACAGCAGAAAAAGTTACAATAAAAAATATTCCTGATATCCTGGATGTAAACCTGTTGATAGAATTGCTGGGTTTGCTGAATGTAAAAACAGAACGTGTATCAAGAGATGTTTGCATCTTCCAGGCAGACGATGTGAATGTTGATTATTTTGCTACAAAAGATTTCAGGGAAAAAAGCAGCCGCATGCGTGGCGCAGTGATGATTGCCGGACCAATGCTTGCCCGTTTTGGTAAAGCATATATACCCAAACCCGGTGGTGATAAAATCGGGAGGAGAAGATTGGATACACACATTATCGGTTTTGAAAAATTAGGTGCAAGGTTTGAATATGATGATACTTACCATGAATTTATTTTGAAAGCGCCGCAGCTTACCGGTACTTATATGTTGCTGGATGAACCTTCTGTTACTGGTACTGCCAATATCATTATGGCTGCAGTGATGGCAAAAGGGAAAACAACTATTTACAATGCTGCATGCGAACCTTACCTGCAACAGCTTTGCAGGATGCTGAACAGGATGGGTGCAAAAATCAATGGAGTAGGAAGTAATTTATTGGAAATAGAAGGTGTTGAAGAATTATATGGCACTGAACACAGCATGCTGCCAGATATGATTGAAGTGGGAAGTTTTATCGGGCTGGCTGCAATGACACAAAGTGAAATCACAATAAAAAATGCAGGAATAGAACATCTCGGTGTTATCCCTGATAAATTCAGGCAGCTTGGAATCCAAATGGATTTCAGAGGTGATGACATCCACATACCTGCACAGGAATTATATGAAGTGCAACGTTATCTTGACGGCAGCACTGTAACTATTTCAGACCATCCCTGGCCTGGTTTTACACCGGACCTTTTAAGCATTATTATTGTAACTGCTATTCATGCAAGAGGCAGTGTGCTGGTACATCAGAAAATGTTTGAGAGCCGCCTCTTCTTTGTAGATAAACTGATTGATATGGGCGCACAGATTATTTTATGCGACCCACACAGGGCTGTGATTGTGGGCAATGAAAGAAAACGCAAACTTCGTGGTGTTGTAATGTCAAGCCCAGATATTCGTGCAGGTGTTTCATTGTTGTTTGCAGCATTAAGCGCTGAAGGAAAAAGTACAATCCAGAATATTGAACAGATACATCGCGGTTATCAGAATATAGAACAACGTTTACAAAACCTCGGTGCAGAAATAAGTACAATCAGTTAATCTTTTTTTGGGGATATGGAAATTTTTTAAACCTGCATCTCATGCATCATAAACTGTTGCATGAAGATATTGCTTGTAATTTTTTTAGCATTTACAATTTGTTGTTGTAATCAAATCCATCAACAGGAAGTTGTGGCTGATAGAAACATTGTTATAGAACAAACAGCAATTTTTCCTGTTGATAGCTGGCAGTATTTTTTACAACATTTGCCTGAAAGAATTACGCCAATCCTTGATTATACAGGCAAGCCTGTATCAAACCAGGAAAAACATTTTTCCATTATCAATTATGATGTAGGTACAAAGGACCTTCAGCAATGTGCTGATGCTTTGATGCGTTTGCGTGCTGAATATTTATTTGCACAAATACGTTTTGATGAAATAGGATTTCATTTTTGCAGTGGCCATTATTATAGTTGGGAAATGTTTTGCAATGGAGTGTTACCTGTTACAAAAAATGATAATGTAAATTTTATTCCAACAAAAAATTTACATGACCATTCCCATGCATCATTGAGAAAATACCTTGATATTGTTTATGCTTACGCAAGCACTATTTCTTTGTGTAAAGAATTGAAATCAGCAGATAGTCTTGCAGTAGGCACTGTAATAATCTGGCCGGGCAGCCCGGGGCACTGTTGTATTATTATTGATGAAAAAATTATTGACGAAAATGAGAAGTTGTTTAAACTCGCTGAAGGTTATATGCCTGCTCAATCCATTTATGTGCTCAGCAACCCTTACGAGCCTTCGATGAGCCCCTGGTATAAATTAAATACTAAAGATATCATTACTGCAAGCTGCGATTTTAAAAGTTTCTACCTGAAAAAGTTTGAATAATCAGCGCTCTAAAATTTTAGCCCAAACATATTCATCCTGTAATTCACCGTTTTTAAAAACACAATTCCTCCTGATGCTTTCAAGGTAAAAACCATTGTTGTGCAACACCTGCATCGAAGCTTTATTGTGTGCATACACTTCGGCATAAATACGCACCACATCAAATTCTTTTTCGATATAATTGATGAGTATGCGCACAGCTTCTGTTGCAATGCCTTTGTTCCAAAACTCTTCACCGATAAAATATCCCAGCTCTATATTTTTTTTATAAATATCAGTCCTGGCAACACAGCCTATGCTACCTGCCAATAAAGATTGATAAACCACAGCAAAGTTCATCATCGGCTTCTGCGATTTACAATGTGCAATCCAGGCTTGAGCATCTTTTAGTGTGTAAGGCTGGGGCAGGCTATCCCTTACATTGTTCCAGATATTTTTATTATTGGCAATGTGTGCGAGTTGTGCAGCGTCTTCTTTTTTCCAGGGACGCAATAGGATATCAGAAGCCATGAAGATTTGTTATTTGTTTCAGTTGCCCAAAGCATTATTCAATAACCTGATAGCAATCTCTTTAAATTGTGCAGGCACATACAATTCTATTTCTCCAAAGGCAAGATAGCTGCTGTCCTGTTTATTCATCAAAGCTACTTTCACCTGATTTTCTTCAAGCATACCTTTTATGATATTTGCTTCGAGGTAATCTTTTGTAGTATATAATTTAAACCATTCTTCCATTTTGCAAAATTAAGGCTTATGCAAAACGCGACATTAGTAAAAGAATAATAGATATAATAAAAAAAATAAAAATGATTACGCTCAGCGTATTTTGAAGATGTTTTCTTTTTGCAATATCGGGTGTTCTTGAATTATAAATACTGTATTTATTAAAGTATAACCAGCTGGTAAGTTTGTGCCGACGGCCACCTGAAAAAAACAAAACAGTCTTTACAATAATTATGATAGCCAGCAAAGATGCAACTATATAAAAAAGTGTCAGGTAAAATTCCATATCAAACAGTTTATATTTGATTGCAGGATAATTAAGCAAAAATATTCTTTAAAGACAAATGAAATTCATAAAAATTTAGTCAAAAAGATAAATTTATTCAAGCCCTAATTCTGCCTGTATCTTTTCCAACTCTTTACCTTTTGTTTCAGGCACTTTAGTGATAACCCAGATAAGTTGCAGCACCATCATGCAGGAAAAGAAAATAAAAATAACCCAGGGTGTATCTTTCAAAATACCATTTTTATCGTCTATAAATACCGGCGATATTAAAGTGATGAAGGCTGCACAAACCCAATGTGTGCCAGCGCCAAACGACTGCCCCATCGCACGGATTTTATTGGGAAAAATCTCTGAAATAAAAACCCATATCACAGCGCCCTGGCCAATAGCATGTGAAGCAATAAACATTGCAAGGAAACTAACCAGCATCATTGCGCTGCTGTGGTTGTAAAAACACCATGCTACGGCAGCAAGGCTAATGATATAACCAATAGAACCAATCAACAACAATGTTTTTCTGCCGATGCGGTCAATTAAATACAAACCAACAAATGTGAAAATAAGATTGACGCCCCCAATTGTTATTGAGCTGAGCAGTGAATCATTGGAAGCCAGGCCAGCGCTCTGCAAAATGCGTGGCGCATAATATAAAATAAAATTGATTCCTGAAAACTGGTTGAAGAATGCAATGAAAAAAGCCAGGCTTAAAATTTTTAAATGTTTCCTGCTGATAAAAGGAACTTTTTTACCACCAATATCTTCATGCACAATTGCATCTTTGATTAATCTTGCTTCTTCATCAATATTGGTGATACCTAATTTTTTTAAAACATTACGGGCTGCATCATCCCTGCCTTTTGTGATTAACCATCTCGGGCTTTCAGGAATTGAAAAGACCATGACAGAATAAATTGAAGAAGGAATAGCCATTACACCCAGCATCCATCGCCAGTCGTTGCTGCCACCCACACCTTTTAAAAGATAGTTTGAGATATAAGCTAACAAAATAGCAAAGACAATGTTGAACTGGTACATTGCTACCAGCTTGCCTCTTGATGATGCTGCTGAAATTTCTGAAATATAAGTAGGCGCTGCCACAGATGATGCTCCGATACCAACACCGCCGATAAACCTGAAGAAAGAAAATATATAAGGGTCGGGCGCCAATGCCGAACCGATAGACGACACAGTGAATAATATCCCGATCATGATGAGCACTTTTTTCCTGCCATACTTTTGTGTGGGAATGCCGCCTGTCAAAGCTCCCAAAACCGTTCCCCACAATGCCATTGACATAATAAAAAAACCATGTTGCCAGGGAGTTAAGTGCCATAAAGCCTGGATAGGTTTATCGGCGCCGGAAATTACTACTGTATCAAAACCAAAAATAAAACCGGCTAATGCTGCCGTTAATGAAATACCAAACAATGCATTTTTCTTATGTGAAACAGTTTCTGCCTGCATAAAACATATTTGAAATTTTCAGTCTAAAAATGGAAAGCTTAAAAACCTTTTGCTCAGAACTATTCTACCAAAATACTATTTATTCCTGAGCACGGGCTAGGAAATTAATATGTCAGATAAATCAAACTTTATCCTAACTGAAAAAGTTTGAGCAAAGACAACATGATATTCAGAAAAAATAAAAGGATTCTTTTATTGAACCATGTAATTACAATGGCAATGTTTGGATGCAAAAAAGTATGTCACGCGAAAGAATCAGTTATAGTTTTTAAAGGCAAGTGAATAGTGCGGGTTGAGAGCATAATATTTGTCTGTATCCATTGGGTATTCCCCATACTCCAGTTGTACGAATGAAAATCCCGGGTGCATTTCCCACAAGAATAATTTTTTATCATCCGGGGTATTAAATATTTCAGGCAATAATTCGTTTATCAAACCATTAGCACAGATTTCTTCCATCTGTTCCTGTGGTGTGGCAAAATTATTTTTGAATTCATCTTTTTTACACCACTCTCTTTGAGCAAAGGAATTATTGGTTACCAGCAGGATTTCCTTATGTGTATTATTTGTTTTCATCTCATGGGTTTTTAATGTTCTGAATAACCATTTAATGAAATATCACCTTTATGAATTGGACGTTTTTTAGTTGTAAAGTGCATACGGATTTTTAAAAAAAATCAGTTAAAAAATTTTGTATAATGAAGTGCCTGAAATTTGCTTATCTTGTTGCTAAATATATTAGTTTTGCTGACTTTAAATTTTAATAATGAAAAACGATAAAGAAATCAGCCAGGATAAACTCAAAGCGCTGAAACTGACTATAGAAAAAATTGATAAAGATTTCGGCAAGGGAAGTGTGATGATGATGAATGAGCGTAGTGATCAGCAGATGGAAGTTATATCAACAGGGTCCATAGGTTTGGATATTGCATTAGGTGTTGGCGGCTTACCCCGCGGCAGGGTCATTGAAATTTATGGACCTGAATCAAGTGGTAAAACCACCATTGCCACTCATGTAATTGCAGAAGCGCAAAAGAAAGGTGGCATCTGTGCCATCATAGATGCTGAACATGCATTTGATAGCAGCTATGCACAAAAGCTGGGTGTTGATATTGATAATCTTTTGATCTCGCAACCTGATTATGGTGAACAGGCATTGGAAATAGCTGACCGTTTAATTCTTTCCGGCGCATTGGATGTTGTGGTGATAGATTCAGTTGCGGCATTGGTTCCGAAAGGTGAACTGGAAGGCGAAATGGGCGACAGCAAAATGGGTTTGCAGGCAAGGTTGATGAGCCAGGCATTGCGTAAACTAACAGCCACTATCAGCAAAACAAATACGATCTGCATATTTATTAACCAGTTGCGTGAAAAGATCGGTGTAATGTTTGGCAACCCTGAAACAACAACCGGCGGTAATGCATTAAAATTTTATAGTTCAGTAAGGCTTGATATCCGTCGCATGGCGCAGATAAAAGATGGTGATGATGCAATAGGTAACCATGTAAAAGTAAAAGTGGTTAAAAACAAAGTAGCGCCACCATTCCGCACTGCAGAATTTGATATCATCTTTGGTGAAGGCATCAGCAAAGTAGGTGAGTTAATTGATATGGGCGTTGAATTAAATATAATCCAGAAAAGCGGGAGTTGGTTTAGCTATGATGGTAATAAATTAGGTCAGGGCCGTGATGCAGTGAAAGCATTGCTGAATGACAATGAAGGCCTCGCAACTGAAATTGAAAATAAAATAAGGGCGAAAATAACAGAGATGCAAACAGCAGGTGTGGAATAGTTTTCTTACAACAATTTTTTTCTGTTCTCAATACAGGTTTAAAAATTCATTTCATGCTAAAAGCGTTGAAATGAATTTTTTTTATGAAGTGATAGCAATAAAAATTTTGTACGATGTTCTTGCAATGTTAGTTTGATAAAATCAAATAGAAAAGATGGCTGATAATAATTCACCTGACACAAATAAAAGATACATCGTTATCGTAATTGTTCTCACATTTATTTTGCCATTGCTTTGTGCTGTTGGGGAAATATTGATAAACAAAGGCTCAGTTTTTTCATTTGAATTATCTGGTAAATGGTTTATTTTTTCTGCAGTTGGACTCAGGCTTTTTATTGCAGGTGTCAAGCAAACAACAGATCCTGCATTTACAGCAAAAGAAATATTTCATCTTGATAACCCTGAAAGTTTTCCCATCGTCAGGGAATTAGGTTTTGCAAATCTTTGTTTCGGTTTGATTGGAATTATTTCATTATTTCTTCCACAATGGAGAGTTGTCAGCGCTTTTGGGAGTGGCCTGTATTATGGCATTGCCGGTCTCCAGCATTTTATCAAAAAGCCTGTTGGTGTGAATGAAAAATTTGCTTTAGTAACAGATGTTATTATTTTTCTTTTCCTGTTGGTATTTTTTGTGAAAATGATTTAGGGCAAAAAACGTTCACAAATACACCAAAACATTTTTAATTACATTACTGATAGTAACTCAATCAATATATTTTCAACATGCCAAAACCCTTTACGAAAAATACGACACTTTCTACAACTCAATACAGTAAAGGGTTTCAGCATATCTTATCAACAATTACAGTGAAGTAATTTCTATTTTGCAAATTTCTTTTTCAATACAGATAAAGCATCCTGTACATTCATTTCAGAAAGGTCAACCTGCCTGTTGGAGTGATGTTGACGTTGATTATTTTTTGATGGTCTTTGTGGCGATTCCTGGGTTTGTTTAATGGACAAAGCTATGCGCTTCCTCGCCACATCTACTTCCACAACTTTTACCTGCACTTTATCATTGAGCTTTAAAACTTCAGCAGGGTCTGAGATATATTTATGTGCAATCTCGCTCACGTGTACCAATCCATCCTGCTTCACACCTATGTCAACAAATGCACCAAAGCGGGTTAAATTAGTTACCACACCTGGTATGACCATTCCGGTTTTTACATCATCAATCGAATATATCTGTGCAAATTCAAACTGTTCAATTTCACTGCGTGGATCAAGACCGGGTTTGCTCAATTCTTTCAGGATATCTTTAATAGTTAATTCACCAATTGTTTCAGTGATATATTTTTTTGTATCCACTTTTTTCAGCATTGTATCATTACCAATCAACGTTTGCACATTAACCTGTAAATCGTTTGCCATTGACTGCACAATTGAATATGCTTCCGGGTGCACAGCGCTTGCATCCAAAGGATTGTCGCCATCTTTTACTTTTAAAAACCCCGCACATTGTTCATAAGCTTTCTGACCTAGCCGAGGTACTTTCAAAAGCTGGTTCCTGTTAGAAAATTTTCCCGTTTCCGTTCTGTACTGAATAATATTTTCTGCCAGGCTATTGCCTATACCACTTACATAGCTGAGCAAATGTCTGGAAGCTGTATTCAGGTTTACACCAACAGCATTCACACAACTTACTACTGTCGCATCTAATTTTTCTTTCAGCCTGAATTGGTTTACATCATGCTGGTATTGCCCCACGCCAATGCTTTTCGGGTCAATCTTAACCAACTCTGCCAATGGGTCCATCAACCTCCGGCCGATGCTCACAGCCCCACGCACTGTAACATCATAGTTGGGGAACTCTTCACGTGCTGTTTCACTTGCTGAATAAACTGAAGCGCCATCTTCATTCACCAAAAACACGGGAAGCCCCAAATGTAATTGTTTTATAAACTGTTCGGTTTCCCTTCCGGCAGTGCCATCACCAATCGCAAATGCCTGAACGTTATATTTTGAAACAAGGGATTTGATTTTGCTTGAGCTTTCATTCAGTTTATTGGGTTCATGCACATAAATAAGATCGTTGTGCAGCAACTCACCATTTTCGCCAAGGCATACTATTTTGCAACCTGTGCGATACCCGGGGTCCAATGCCAATATACGTTTACTGCCGAGCGGTGCGCTCAACAATAACTGGCGAAGGTTTTCTGCAAAAACATTGATGGCCTCTTCATCAGCTTTTGTTTTAAGTGCAGTACGGAATTCAGTTTCAAGACCAGGTTGCAACAACCTGCGGTAAGAATCTTTTGCAGCCTTTTTTACCTGTTCAACACAGGAGTTCAAACTATTTTTTACATACATTGTTTCTATGATGTACAAAGCATCTTCTTCAACCGGATTGATATTCATTCGTAAAAAACCTTCCATAAACCCACGCAACACAGCTAAGATCCTGTGAGAAGGAACTTTTGATATTGGCTCACTGTAATCAAAATAATCTTTATACTTGACAGCAGCGTCTTTTTTATCTTCCAGCACTTTGCTTTGCAATGTTGCTTCATCTTCAAACAGCTTCCTCATTTTTGCACGCAGCACATCATCTTCATTTATCATTTCTGCAATGATATCTCTAGCACCCTGCAATGCAGCCTCAGCATCTTTTACATTTTCTGAAATAAATTTTTCTGCTTCCTGTAAAAGTTCAACAGGTTGCTGTTTCAATATCAATTCTGCCAGTGGTTCCAATCCATGTTCCCTTGCTGTTTGTGCTTTTGTTTTACGTTTGGGTTTATAAGGCAGATATATATCTTCCAAAGCAGCAATTGTTGCAGCATTGTTTATTTTTTCCTGCAGTTCATCAGTCATCTTACCCTGGTCGGTAATGGTTTTTTCGATGAAGGTTTTTCTTTCTGTAAATTCTTTTAATGCTTTTGCTTCTTCCTGTATCTGTTGTATCTGCACTTCATCCAACCCACCTGTTTTGTCTTTACGATAACGGGCGATAAATGGAATGGTAGCGCCTTCTTCAAAAAGATGTAATACTGCTTCTACCTGTTGTGGTCGTAGTTGAAGTTTGGTTGAAATTGCCTTGCTAAACATTATCATCACATTTTAATTTAAAAATTCCCGGGCGGCGAATATAGTGTGATGTATTTTTTATTTCGGTTATAATCTTTTTTAAAATTGAGTTATTATTCAAACCGTTATTTTATTTAATAAATAGAGGTTGAGTTTTATATCAATAAATATTTTCCCAAATACATATTTATGTTGTAAGAAATTTATTTATGATTTGAAAAATAGCGATTTTTTCTAACGGGTTTACCTGAACTTTATGATTAATACTTATCTTGGAAACGAAAAATCAAAACCACATGTCAAAAAGAAATAAACCATCCCGCAGGAAATTTTTGCAACAGATCGGCGCCACCGGATTATTGGCTGCTGCATCACCACTCAGCAGTTTTGCTGCAAAAGAAAAAGCAGAAACAAGAACATTATTTTATGAAAAGAAAATTTCAGCAGCAGATACAATTCGTGTTGGTGTAATCGGCTTTGGCATACAAGGCCATTTTGATTTATCAACTGCTTTGAAAGTACCCGGTGTGCAACTTGCAGGCATCTGTGATTTATATACCGGCCGAATTGAGAATGCAAAAGAAACGTATGGAAAAGATTTGTTCACTACGAGAAATTATAAAGAGCTTTTAGAAAGATCAGATATAGATGCAGTCATCATTGCAACCACTGATTGCTGGCATGCACAGATCACAAAAGATGCATTGGCAAAAGGTAAAGCTGTGTATTGTGAAAAGCCAATGGTGTATAAAATAAGTGAAGGCGATGAAGTGGTAGCAGCACAAAAGAAAGCAGGTAAAGTATTGCAGGTTGGCAGCCAGCGTGTAAGCAGCATTGGATTGGCGAAAGCAAAAGAATTACTGGCAGCAGGTGAAATTGGAAAATTGAATATGGTTAATGCTGTGTATGACAGGCAGGGTTCAATCGGTGCATGGGAATATACGATACCCGATGATGCCAATGCTGATACAACAGACTGGGAAGAATTTATTAAAGTGACAGAAAGGATGCCTTATGATTCAAAGAAATTTTTCTGGTGGAGGGCATTTAAAGAAGTGGGCACAGGTGTTGCCGGCGATTTGTTTATTCATTTATTAAGTGGCACACATTTTATTACAAATTCAAAAGGTCCGGAATCAATTTACAGCACCGGGCAGTTCAGCTATTGGAAAGATGGCCGCAATATGCCTGATGTTATGTCGGGTGTAATGCAATACCCGGATTCACCTGAACACCCTGCTTTCCAATTGACATTGCAGGTAAATTTTATCAGCGGTACTGGTGGTGAAGAACGCATACAGTTTGTAGGTTCAGAAGGTGTTATAGTTGTTGATGGAAATGATTTGCATGTTACACACAGCATTATGCCTGAAGCACCGGGTTTTGGTGGTTATGATTCACTATTTACATTTTCCAAAAGCATGCAGGAAAGGTTGCAAAAAGAATATGATGCAAAATGGACAAAGGCGCAACAGGAAAGGCCGACAAAAAAAGATTTTATCTATAAAGCGCCAAAGGGTTATGATGAACATTTAGATCATTTCACTAATTTTTTTGATGCTATGCGCACAGGTAAACCTGTTGTTGAAGATGCAGTATTTGGATTCAGGGCAGCAGCGCCAGCTCTTGCATGCAATGAAAGTTATTTTCACAAAAAAATTATTCAATGGGATCCTGTGAATATGAAACTGGTATAGTAATTTGATTGATTATATAAAACAGTTTTTCAATTGTGTTAGAAAACTTTCTGAGGATAAATTTTTTTATTCTTCACCTTTTCTGATATGAAAAGAATCTTTTGTTGAAATTCCTTTTCTGTGTAATGCCCTGTTTGTCCAGGGTGGCATAGGTGATGGGTCAATCCATAAACCGGTTTTTGATTTTCTTGCAGCGTGTTCCAATTTTTCCAGGTCAGCATCATGGTTATATTTTTTGAAATGCCATGCTAATCCTGCTTTAATCATTTCATGGCTTAATTCCCTTCCATCATCCAGGTAAGTGAATGCTATTAACCTGCCATTGCTATCTGTTTTATGTATTTCAAGTCGTACCGTTTTCCCAAAACATAAATGTGCCAGGTAGTTCTTTGCAACCCTGTAAAATGGCATTCCCTTTTCAGGTGCATCAATCCCTTCCATTCTTATCCTTATTGTTTTATTACCGGTAACCAGGATATCATAAGTGTCACCATCAACAATGCCAATTACTTTTCCTGAAATAACACCATAATCAAATTTTCCCTGTTGCATTCTATTGATAGGGAGGAGCATCAAAAATGGTAAAAGATATGTAAGCATTTAAAGGATAAATTGGAAATTAAAAATTTTCTCTACCGTATTTGCGAATGGCTAATTTTTTAAAGCATCCACCATTGCTCTTACTTCTGTTTCATCAGCAATATACACGTGGCCATAATCGCTCACTGCTTCATTGATATATGTAACAGGATTAGGTGCAATTTTCCTGGCTGATGAATGAAATTCATTTGCACCTGTTGCATTTTTTAATGCAGCAATGTTGGATGATTTTACACCGGCGCCCGGCATAATAATGATCCTGTCTCCTGCCTGTTGCACCATTTGTTGTAAAATAACTGTTGCCTCGGGCGCTGCTGTTTTATGACCCGAAGTCAGCACGCGTTCACAACCGCAACTGATGATATCTTCCAGTGCTTTAAAAATATCTGGGGCGCTGTCAATTACACGGTTGCATGTAACACCCATAGTACCTGCCCATTCTACAATTTGTTTGAACCTTTCAGTATCTATTTCTCCATTCATTTTTGAGATGCCGACAGAAATACCATCACAACCCAATTGTTTGCATATTTCAATATCATCACGCATCATTGCAAATTCTTCATCGCTATAAAAAAAATTCCCTGCCCTCGGCCTGATGATTGGATATAACTGAATGGAAATTTTTTCCCTTGCCTGTTTGATAGCGCCATAGCTTGGTGTAGTGCCACCTTCAACAGGATTATCACAAAGCTCAACCCTTGCAGCGCCACATCTTTCTGCAATCACACAGGTATCAATATGAAAAGAACAGATTTCTAATTTCGGGTTATCAATCATTTTTTATCAAAATACATTTTATTAAAAATGGCTTTTTGCAGGAAACACATCATTTACAGTTTTGCTTTTCACTGCATACACAAAACCAGGTTGCAAACTATAACCTCCATATTCACCATTTTTATTGATGGCGATAAAACCCACCTGTATATCTTTTGCTTTTTCAGGGCTACGCTGAATAATTCTTTCAACTGCTTCCCTGCATGCATCTTCTGGCGAACGGCCCAACCGCATCAGTTCAACAACAAGATGAGAGCCAACAATCCGTATTACTTCTTCACCCACACCTGTTGATGTGGCAGCGCCAATTTCATTGTCCACGTACAAACCAGCGCCGATGATTGGTGAATCACCAACGCGGCCATGCATTTTAAATGCCATCCCACTTGTAGTGCAGGCGCCACTTAAATTTCCATTTACATCAATAGCCATCATACCGATAGTATCATGATTATCCGGCCCTCCAGGCATTGGGTCTTTGCTTTTATCATACAACCTGTTTTCAATATTTATTTCAGGATGATAGTTGGCTGTCTTCAACCATTCTTTCCATGCTTTTTCACTTTCAGGTGTTAGCAGATTCTGTGCTTTAAAGCCATTGGCCAATGCAAATTGCAAAGCGCCATCGCCTGCCAAAACTATATGAGGCGTTTTTTCCATCACCATGCGTGCTACTGAAATAGCATGAACAATATTTTCGAGGCACATCACAGAACCACAGTTATAATTTTCATCCATGATGCAGGCATCAAGTGTAACATGGCCATCACGATCGGGCAGGCCGCCATAACCAATAGTTTGATTTTTCGGATCAGCTTCAGGAATTTTTACACCGGCTTCCACTGCATCCAAAGCCCTTCCACCTTTACTTAAAATTTCCCAGGCACCTGCATTCGCTTCTTTACCAAAACCCCAGGTAGAAATAACAATAGGGTTGTCTTTAATAATCTTCTTTGTCTTATTTTCCTGGGCCAGCAAACGGGTTCCACTAAGTGCTGCTGCTGATCCCAGCGCTGCAGTCTGCAAAAATTTTCTTCTTGATGATGATGCCATTATTAAAATATTTAAGAGTAACTGATAATGCAAATATCCTATTCAAAAAAATACCAAAGTGTAAATGTTTCGATGGCAAGCCTGCAAGGATTGTTGCATAATGATTTGATAAATGTATTGCATCAGAATTTTATCTCACTATTTTTTTGTTGTCTTACAGATTTTTTGTTTTTAAAAAATGGCGGGAGAATTGTTAATGATTACAGATTGTAACTTCCACCACTCTGAATTATTACCTTTGCAACCTATGCAGTTTTATTGTAATTCACTTACAGAATATGGCAGGTTGAAAACACGTGAAGTAAAGGTTGGTGAGCTTTTATTGGGGAACCTTCATCCCGTTCGTGTACAGACCATGACGACAACAGATACGATGGATACAATAGCAACAGTGGAGCAAACCATCCGTTGTATTGAAGCAGGTGCTGAGTTGGTACGCATCACAGCGCCATCAAAAAAAGATGCTGAAAATTTGCTGAATATAAAGAATGAGTTGCACAAACGTGGTTACACAACACCGTTGGTTGCTGATATTCATTTTACACCCAATGCTGCTGAGATTGCTGCACGCATCGTTGAGAAAGTGAGGGTGAACCCTGGCAATTATGTTGATAAGAAAAAATTTGAACAGATTGAATATACTGATGCAGAATATGCAGAAGAAATAGACCGCATCAGGGAAAGGTTTACACCACTTGTGAAAATTTGTAAAGAGTATGGAACAGCAATGCGAATAGGCACTAATCATGGATCATTAAGCGACAGGATCATGAGCCGGTATGGTGATACGCCAAACGGTATGGTGGAAAGTGCGATGGAATTTTTACGTATTGCAAGGGATGAAAATTATCACAACATAGTGCTCAGCATGAAAGCAAGTAACACGCTGGTGATGGTGCAGGCTTACCGGTTATTGGTGCATACTATGTTTGCAGAGTTTGGTGAAATTTATCCTTTGCATTTAGGTGTTACTGAAGCAGGTGATGGTGAAGACGGGAGAATAAAAAGTGCAGTAGGTATCGGTACATTGATGGAAGATGGATTGGGTGATACTATCCGTGTTTCATTAACTGAAGATCCTGAATTTGAAATACCGGTTTGTAAAGATTTGGTGAAGCGATATGCTAACAGGAGCCATCATGCACTTATTCAACCATTAGTGGTTAAACCTGGTGATGCAGTTGCAACTGAAAACATATCCACTGGCATTCAGCAAAATATTTCTCTGCCTTATAACCCATTCGAATACAAACGTCGCAAATCCCATAAGGTGAATAATATCGGCGGCAGGTCTGTACCTGTAGTGGTGGCTGATTTTATGCTGAAAGAAAAAATCAATCCAATAGATCTTACAGCAATCGGTTATACTTATGATGCCATTACTGATAAATGGAACATCAGTGATGCTGCTGCAGATTATATTTATACAGGAAGCAAAGCTTTGGATTTTCGTTTACCAGGAACATTAAAAATTATCTGCGATGCAAAAACATGGTATCAGCAGAAAAACAAAGCTTCACAAGGTGAGGGATATGCTGAAAATATTTTCCCTTTATTTCATGGAGTGGAATATCTAGAAGTAAATGAAAAATCAGCCGCACAAAATTTTATTGCTATTGATGTGCATGCTATTGATAAAGATGTCAAAGAAAAAATTTTTGATTTAATTGCTACTGATGTTTCGGCAGTACTGTGTTTATATTCTACTAATAAACACAGCATGGCAGATGTGCGCCGCAATATGATTGAGCTGATGGATCGGAATATAAAAACACCTGTGATTATTTGCATAGAAAGCCATAACGAACAGGTGGATGAACAATTGATACAGTTTTCATCTGAAGTGGGGGCATTGTTATTGGATGGTTTTGGTGATGGTGCCTGGTTGATAAATAACCCTGAAAAAATGGACAACACAAAAATCAGTGGCCGCAATTATATTGAGATAAAAAACAATTACCAGTTTTTAAATGCGACGGCATTTTCTATTTTACAGGCAGCAAGGACGCGTATTTCAAAAACAGAATATATCAGTTGCCCAAGTTGTGGCAGGACGTTGTTTGACCTCCAGGAAACCACTGCAAAAATCCGCGAAGTCACCAACCATTTAAAGGGTGTGAAAATAGCAATCATGGGTTGTATAGTAAACGGGCCAGGTGAAATGGCTGATGCTGATTTTGGTTATGTGGGCAGTGGTGTGGGTAAGATAACATTGTACAAAGGCAAAGAAGTTATCAAACGAAATGTTGACAGCAATGTAGCAGTGGATGAACTGATAAACCTGTTGAAGGAAAACGGCGCATGGGTAGACCCGGTGTGATAAAGGATAAATGTACTTCAATAACAATTGAAATATAATTCACAATAAATTTTTGCTTTAAAATCTCAATAACAAATACAGGGAAATTTGAATATCCTTTTATTTAAAGTTCACTAATATTTTTTTGCAATACTCCAGAAAAGTGATGCTGCAAAAATTATTGAAAGGCTTAAATAAGGCAAGACCAAAACGAGGAATGTTGCAATAAGAAAAAGCCCTGTAGTAACATACATCCGGAAACGCCAACGCTTTACCCGTGTAATATCTGTTCCTTTTTTCCGGATAGCAGGGTTATGTATGAGGATACCTAACATCAGCACAAAGCTAAACCCGACAGGAACAGCCAGGCAGGTATAAACCAGGATAGCAATGTTTTGATAAGCAGTATTAAAATATTCTGCTACCAACTCTGTTGTGAAAGGAACCATTACCACAATACATAACAATAAAGCATTTGAAAAAAACAATGAATTGCTGATCGAATGAATAAGTTTGAATAACTGGTGATGTGATAACCAGATAACGAGTATTATAAAAAAGCTGATAAAGAAAGCAACATACACCGGCCACTGATCAAGCAGGGCATTAGTGAGACCTCCATTTTCAATACTTGAATCCAAAGAAGGCACTTTCATTTCAAGACCGAGTAAAGTAATCGCAATAGCAAAAACCGCATCACTGAAATTTTCAAGCCGGGTAGAATCTTTCTCCGGATCTGAGGAGTGTAATTTTTCTTTTGCCATCTGACTTATTTGTAAGTCCTGTCAATATTTTTATCGCTAAAATCTCAAAGCATAAAATGGTTCCTGAATCGTTAGGACATTTAAAATTAAATGAAATTTTTATTGTAAAACAGAACCATTTGAAAACACGGGTAGGATAAATTTGTTGAAGGAATAATAAATAAAATTCAGCATTGGATGCATTATTGTTTGTACAACAATAACAACAGAACTGTGTTTCAACATTTATAGATAGGTTAATGTAAACCCATCAAAACATCTTTAATTTTTCTGAAGATTTTTAAGAATCATTTTTTATAAACTGATTTCTTCCGGATTGAAACCGTCAATCTGAATAATTTTCATATACCAATAATCATATTACCCTTTAATAAGATGCACATTAAATAAGCCGGAATAAGAAATTCGTTTTGTAGAAATTACATCAGTGGCTTTGCTGCTTTTCTTGATTAAAAAGACAAGATGTATCATTTCCGGATTGATTTTTTCGTTTTGTAATAACATTAAAAAACCAGCAAATATGTTGTGGGAAAAATCTTACAAGCAGTAATTTTTTGTAGTAAAGTTTGGTAAATTAACACAAGAATAGGATAGGATAATTGTAATACTTTTTTACTTAATTATAGCTTTATTATTCGTACATTCAAATATTCTAAAAATACTTATCAGTTTATGAAATATTTCAGCCTGATATTATTGTTCTTCGCGTATAACCTATGTTCCTGCAAGAAGGGCTCAGAAACCAATGAACCCAGTTATAAAAAACCTAATGTGATCTTTATTTTGGCGGATGATGTTGGATATGAAATCCCCACTTGCGATGGTGGCCGCTCATATTCAACACCCAATATTGATAACCTGGCTGCCGATGGGATGCGGTTTACTGAGTGCCATAGCGCACCTGTATGTTCACCCTCCAGGTTTATGATTTTAACCGGCCAATACAATTTCCGTAATTATACAATTTGGGGTCAGATGAATACCACCCAAAAAACTATTGGCAACCTTTTTAAAGATGCTGGATATGCAACCTGTTATACAGGTAAATGGCAGTTAGATGGAGGGGCACAATCAGCAAACTCATTTGGTTTTGATGAATATAGTTTATGGTTACCTTACTATGTATGCCCTGAATCACTTTTCGGTTCGCGCTATAAAGGAGCAAAAATTTATGAAAATGGAGGCTACATTAACCAGGACCTCAGCAGTGATACATATTCGGATGATCATTTCACTGATTATGTTTTAAATTTTATTGACGAACATAAAAGTGAGGCATTCTTTGTTTACTATGCGATGATGTTATGCCACAATGCATTTTCTCCAACACCTGATGATGCTGATTATGCAGCCTGGAATCCTGATCCCACTAACAGCAATAAAAAATATTTTCCTTCAATGGTAAATTATATGGATAAAAAGATTGGATTAATTCTGGATAAAATTAATTCAGATGGGATTTCAAACAACACTATTGTCATATTTGCGGGTGACAATGGTACATCCCATTCCATTACATCGGAATTTTTGAATGGTCAAATTACGGGAGGGAAAGGCAGCACTATTGAATATGGGATACATGTACCTCTTATCTGCAAATGGCCAGGAGTAATAACGCCGGGCAGTGTTAATAATGATCTAATTGATTTTACAGATTTTCTTCCAACGTTTGCCGATATTGCGAATGAGCAGATACCAGCTAGTTTTGGCATAATTGACGGGAATAGTTTTTACCCGGCATTAACCGGAAATAATAATTCAGCACGCAAATGGTCATTTTGTTATAGTGATCCACAACTATGTTCTGACTCGTTGCAAAAAGTAAAATACGTAATGGATACCGCGTATAAATTATATGGTACAGGTGAATTCTATCATTATAGTAATGATATTATGGAAAAATCACCTCTGCCAAACTCATCGCTTTCAACACAGCAATCAGAAATAAAATCAACATTCCAGGCAGTACTTGACAAAATGCATAATTAAATATTGAAAGATTTTTTTTGGGTTATTATCTTTAAATTCATTCATCATCCTCTTCATAATAAGCATCTTCATTGCTATAATATGCTTTTGTCCATTCACGTACTGCATCATCACTTAACAATTCAACTATATCAAAGATATTGTCTGTCTTGCGTTTCCATTCCTGCATAATGTGATCCTTGTATTTCTCTATATACATACAATGATCGCTGATCATTTTTACTTGAAGCAATGTCAGGTCATCTTTTTCTTTTTCCTGAACCAGGTAATAACAACCCGGTTCCAATAACGCATACGAATACATAACTTTTCCCTGCTTTAGAAAATTAATAATACTGTCTGAATTTAATGGGAGGTCTTATGAAAGTTGGGCTAGTGCGAGTAATTATAAAACCATAACACAAATGTATCGAAATTGTTTAAAGAAAATGGCTTACCAAATTGTTATTTTGAAGATAGCTGATGCTTAGCAAATTATATAGATGTATTTTTTGAAAGTATGGTTTGGGAAAAATTGGATTGAGCGGGTGGCTGCATTCTTTTCCTGTAATTTCCAAACAGGCTTTTCAACTGAATCATCAACACACCCAAGACTCCTTCTTTAAGAATAGCTTTACTCATCTTGCTGTTACCAATTTTCCTGTCAATAAAAGTAATTGGCACTTCTTTAATCCTGAATCCAAGCTTCCATGCAGCAAATTTCATTTCTATCTGGAATGCATAACCCACAAATTTTATTTCATTAAAATTTATTGCTTCCAAAACTTTCCGTGTATAACAAATAAACCCGGCAGTCGGATCTTTCACAGGCATAAAGGTTATCATTCTCGTATATAGAGCACCACCCTTGGAATATATATGCCTGTCTAATGGCCAGTTTTCAATATTGCCCCCTGGCACATACCTGCTGCCTACTGCCACATCATATTTATCAAATTTGCAGGTTTGATATAAACGTTCCAGGTCTGTTGGGTTGTGAGAAAAATCAGCATCCATTTCAAAAATGAATTCATATTTCCTGTCAATTGCCCATTTAAATCCTTCGATGTAAGCAGTACCAAGTCCTAACTTTCCATGTCTTTGAATCAGGAATAATTGGTTGGGATAAATAGATTGTAGCTGTTCAACTTTTTGAGCAGTGCCATCGGGAGAGCTATCATCAATGACCAACACATGATATTGCTGGTTCAATGAGAATATTGCATCAAGAATCAGCGGGATATTCTCGATTTCATTAAATGTTGGTATGATGACTAACTTTTCCAAATAGACAGAGCTAATTTCGAAAATACAATATTCTGCCTCATTCAGATAAATAAAAAGCCAAAAAAAGGGGAAAATTTATTTTTTTACCAAAGTCCTGTTTAAGATTTCTGATAACTTTTGTTTGGTATCAAGGGAAAAATCGCTCTTCATAATCCAATCATAATATTGTGGTTCCGCTTTTAAAACTTCGGTTACAGGGCGGCCTTTGTGTTTCCCAAAATTAAAAGTTTCGACCCCATTAACCATTATCATACGCCTGGCAAAATCAACAGCATCTTCTTCACCAATGCATTTTATTATTGTTTCTATTGTATCACCAAGCTGTGGGTATCTTTCTACCTGGGCATGTAATATTTCAAGTGTGGCCGATGCATCTGCTTCTGCACTATGTGCATTTTCAAGTGATTTATTACAATAAAACTTATAGGCAGCAGACAATGTCCTTTGTTCCATTGTATGAAAAATTTTCTGAACATCCAACATTTTCCTGCCCTGCATTGAAAATTCCATACCAGCCCTTAAAAACTCTTCAACCAGTAATGGTATATCGAAACGGTTGCTATTATACCCCCCCAAATCACAATTGTTCAGGAACTGTTTAATTTCGTTGGCCACCTGTTTAAATGTTGGCGCATCTTTTACCATCTCATCTGTGATGCCATGAACATTACTGGCTGTTTCCGGTATTGGTTTTTGGGGATTGATTAATTTCCTTTTTTTCAGGGTGCTACCATCAGGCATTAATTTTACAATAGCTATTTCCACTATTTTGTCAATAGCCAAATCAACGCCGGTAGTTTCAAGATCAATGATTGCAAGAGGTTGCGAAATCTGGAGACTCATTCTTAAAAGTTCTGTTGCGAAAATAGTATTAGTTAGCCCAAACTACAAACGGTGGTTTAAATAGATTAACAAAAAAACATTGGCCATCTCTAACAATTTTCTACATAAAAAGTCGTTATCGTAAAAAATATCCTATTTTATTTATGAGAAAATTTTTCCTATTACTTGTCCTGGCATCATTTTGCGCCATCATGTTTTCCGCTTGTGTGGAAAGCAGGAGGAGCTCAACATGTCCTTCACATGATCCATATTATTTCAGGCGCCGTCACTAATTACTTTGAAAGAGAACGACCAATAACTATTCTTTGAACCTCGCTGGTGCCTTCATAGATCTGGGTGATCTTGGCATCCCGCATCATGCGTTCAACATGATATTCTTTTACATAACCATAACCACCATGTATCTGAACCGCTTCAGTTGCAGCCCACATAGCAGTTTCTGAAGCAAACACTTTTGCCATCGCAGAACTGGTGGTGTAATCCTTATGGGCATCTTTATCTGATGCAGATTTATAAACCAACAGGCGGGCAGCTTCTATGCGTGTTGCCATATCTGCCAGTTTAAATTGAATGGCCTGGTGATGGATAATTTCCTGGCCAAATGCCTTTCTTTCTTTTGCATAATTAACAGACCTTTCCAAAGCGCCTGCTGCAATGCCCAAAGCCTGGGCTGCAATACCAATCCTTCCACCACTCAAAACATGCATTGCATATTTAAAACCAAAACCTTCTGCGCCTATCCTGTTTTCCTTAGGAACTTTAACATCATTGAATTGAATAGAGTGGGTGTCACTACCACGTATGCCCATTTTATTTTCTTTGGCACCCACCACTACTCCGGGTGAGTTTTTCTCAACTATCAATGCATTGATCCCCCTCGAACCTTTTGATTTATCAGTTTGAGCCATTACTATATAAACACTTGCTGTTGAACCATTGGTAATCCAGTTTTTTGTACCATTCAGCAAATAATAATCACCTTTATCTTCAGCAATTGTACTTTGAGAAGTAGCATCGCTTCCCGCTTCGGGCTCACTTAATAAAAATGCCCCAATATAAAGCTCACCATCTTTTTTGCCCTGTGCCAATGGTGTCAAATATTTTACCTTTTGTTCTTCGGTACCAAAAGTTTCAAGTCCCCAGCACACAAGGCTGTTGTTTACACTCATACACACAGATGTGCTTGCATCAACTTTAGAAATTTCTTCCATGGCAATTACATAACTGAGTGTATCCATCCCGGCACCACCATATTTTGGGCTGACCATAATGCCCATGAATCCAAGATCAGCCAGTTTCAGGATTTGCTCTTTCGGGAAAATCATTTTTTCATCCCGTTCGATGACACCTGGCAAACACTCAGTGTTGGCAAAATCTCGTGCAGCTTGCTGCATCATTTGTTGTTCTTCAGTGAGATCAAAATTCATAGCAGGAAATTTGCGCTCAAAAATAAGCTAACAGTTGTAAGTTTTCTTTTGTTTATGATTTTTTTTAAAAAACAAACATAAGTGAGTAGTACTTTTATTGTGCAAAATAATAAAGGAAGAATAAAAAGTAATATATGCATTCCCCGAAATACCCTTCAAAATATAAATTTTCATTAATCCTCATTTGTTTTATTTTGAGCTTAGTCTTTACTGCTGAAAGTTTGTTGGCACAAAACAAAAAACCAAATATCATTTTCATTTTAGCAGATGATATCGGATATAGTACTTTAACAGTGAATGGCGGTTTATCATTTAATACCCCGAACCTTGATAATTTAGCAAATAATGGAATGAACTTTTCCGCATGTCATGCAATGCCTTCCTGTTCACCATCAAGGGTAACATTGCTGACGGGTAAATATAATTTCAGGAATTATACTCAGTGGGCAGTTTTGGATACTTCACAGAGAACAATTGCAAATATGTTCCAGGATGCAGGATATAAAACAGGTTGCTTTGGGAAATGGCAACTGGATGGAGGAGATGCATCCATAAGAAAATCAGGATTTGATGATTATTGTGTGTTTAATCCTTTTTCAAAAAAACCGCCACGGTATAAAAATCCCCAGGTATATGCAAACGGTGCATTTCTTCCTGATAGCCTAACCAAAGGGAAATATGGTGAGGATATATTTTTTGATTCCTTATCAGCTTTTATTGAAAAAAATAGTGCCGGCCCTTTTTTCGCTTATTATCCTATGGTTTTAGCACATGCGCCTTTTCAACCAACACCAGACGATTCAGCTTATGCTAAATGGAAATCTACGACAGAAAGTGATACTTCTTTTTATCCTTCTATGATTAGTTATATGGATAAAAAAATCGGAGAGTTAAGGCAAAAAATTTCGGATTTAGGCATTGCAGACAATACAGTAATTATTTATTGTGGTGATAATGGAACGCCAAGAGATATAACAGAAGAAACTGATGAAGGTGATTTTTCAGGAGATAAAGGAGGCACTACTGAATTGGCTACACATGTCCCATTAATCATTTACTGGCCAAACGTAACTAAAGGGGGCCAGGTGAACAATGATTTAATAGATTTTACTGATTTTATGCCTACATTGGCTTCAATTGCCGGAATCCCTCTACCTACAAATTATGGTACACTTGATGGTGTAAATTTTTCACCAAGACTGAAAGGGGAACCTGGCACTCCAAGAAGTAGTTTATTTTTCTATTATAATCCCCGACCTGGAACAACTACACCAAGAATCTGGGCTCAAACAGCAACATATAAATTATATGATAGTTCTGCTGCCGATAGTGGATTCCTGTTTTATAATTTTACTAAAGATATTAATGAAGAAAATCCGATACCCGATCCCTCGCTTACCCCTGAAGAAGATAGTATCAGGCAGTTTTTATTGAGTGTTTTAAATAGGTATATTGAACAAGGTATTCCATTGTTTTCCAATGTTACTTATTTTTCTCTTACTGATTCATCAGTGGTTTTGAGAGATTCAATACTGATTAATGGTTGTTCTGCTGTCACTGAATCCGGATTTGTATTATCTACTTCATCTTTGCCTACTATTACATCTGGTTTGCGTTTTACAACACCAGTACAAATTGGCGCATTCAGGGATACCGTAACAAAACTTCTACCTGACCAAACCTATTATGTGCGTGCTTATGCAATCAATAAATCTGGAGTTAACTATAGTAACCAGATTAGTTTTAAAACATTATTAAATGCACCTTTAGCAGAACCCGCAACAATAACAAACAATAATAGTTTCATTGCCAACTGGGAGGCTATTCCGGGAATAAATACTTACCAGATAGATATTAGTACAACTCCATTTTTTTCTATTCCTGGTACCAATCAAATCAGTGAAACTTTTGATAACGGAAAGAAGGATACGGGATGGAATTTCGATGGAAATTTTATCCAGGATAAAAATAATTTTGGTGAATCTGCACCTTCATTTGTATTTAACGGGCCAAAAGCAACAATTACAACGCCTGCCATATATAACGCTAAAATAACCCAACTAAAGTTTTGGATGAAAGCGCTAAGCAATTCAAATGATGGCCCCCTTTTAGTTGAAGCTTATAATGGAGATGCATGGGTGCCAATTAAAATATTTTATGATGTTAATGGAACAGGTACAACTAAAACAATTAATGCATTTACCAATCCATCATTACCTGGAAATATAAGCCAATTCAGGTTTACAAATGAAAACCCTGATGGTGATCTTGCTATTGATGATATAACAATAAATTATTCAGTATCTACACCTTCGTTTGAACCAGGATTTAATAACCTGCCTGTTGATGGTGATTCATTAGCGGTAACTGGTTTAAATCCCGGTGGCACATATTATTACAGGGTGAGAGCAATAACGCCAGAAAATATTTCAGTATATTCAAATGTTGTTAAGGTAAGCATTTGTAAAAATCAAATAATAACCGGCATTAATATTGAACAGGAGCCATGTATGGATTCGCAAAATGGCAGTATATCAATACAGATAAATGGTAACCCGGATCGTTATAATTTTAAGTGGCAGGGGCCTGATAATTTTACATCAACCAATAAAAATATCAGTGACTTACAGGCGGGCCTGTATTATCTTTCTGTCGAATCAAACAATTCATGCACAATTGATACAATTATAAATCTTGTAGGAATAAATTGTGATACTTTACCCCAAAATGTATTTGAACTTAAAATATTTCCCAATCCATCTAATGCTGATTTTACACTAAAGATTCTTTCTGCTGATGATAGCCAGGTTTGGGTAAATGTTTATAATTTGAATGGAAAAAGATTGTATAGTTCAAAAGGTAGTAAAAATGACTTGTATCAGTTTGGCAACAACTTTCTGCCAGGTATTTATTTTGTAAATGTTATCCAGGGGAAAAAAATCAAGACTGCAAAAATTATCAAATCAGGCAATTAAATTTTTTAGCATTATTGTTTTCCCAGATGTTGTAATCATACATAAAAATATCCTCATTTATTTTTGAAATAAGCGCGGTTAATTACCTGGAAAAGAGTAAAAACTTTCAATAAAGAAAACTGAACAAGCATTTTATATCTTTAGCAAATTCAAAATTTTGCCATCTTATGGCAGTTATTAGTCTGATCCGGTTATAAAGTAATTTTTTTATTATTAATGGAGCTTTGATGCTTAAATATTTTTGAGCGTAGCGCTACCGGGTATTCTCCTTAGTGTTTCAATATTAATTTCCAAATCCTTTAATAAAAATTACATGTTCCTGAAATTTACTACCGGAATAACCCTTATATCCTATTCAGTAAATAATATGCTTTATAAAACTTTTCTGTGTTTAAAAAGCTTATTTCAAATTCAGCAAAAAAAAATAATTAAGTTATTTATTTTTCTTTGTTTGTTATGTGTAAACAATATATCTGTAGCACAGCAACCCAATATTATTTTTATCCTCGGTGATGATATTGGTTATCAGACTTTGAATGTGAATGGTGGTAAAACATTTTCAACACCTAATTTGGATTCATTGGCTCATAATGGTATAAATTTCACACAATGTCATGGGACACCTAGCTGTTCCCCTTCACGTATTATGTTGCTTACAGGCAAACAAAATTTCCGGAATTATTCAGAATGGGGCAGCCTTGATACAAGCCAAAAAACAATAGCAAATTATTTACAGGATGCAGGGTATAAAACTGCTTGTTTTGGGAAATGGCAATTAGACGGCGGAGAAACATCAGTAAAGAAATTTGGGTTTGATGATTATTGCATTTTCTGTCCTTTTCAGGGTAAACCACCAAGATATAAAAACCCGGAAATTTATGCGAATGGTGAAATACTTCCTGATAGTATCACTTCTGGAAAATATGGACCGGATATTTTTTTTGATTCTTTATCTTCTTTCATGGAAAAAAATTCTTCCGATCCATTTTTTATTTATTACTCAATGGTACTTGCCCATGACCCTTTTCAACCAACGCCGGATGATTCAGACTATGCAACCTGGGGATCTACCACTGAAAGCGACACATCTTATTATTCATCCATGATAAGCTATATGGATAAAAAGGTGGGGCAAGTTGTACAAAAAGTAAATGACCTTGGAATTGCCAACAATACAATTATTATTTTTTTAGGAGATAATGGCACACCAAGAAATATTTCTCAATATGTAGATGATGACAGCCTTATAGTCGGGGGAAAAGGCACACCTAAAGAGTCCGGAACACATGTACCTTTAATAGTATATTGGCCGGGAACTATTAACCCAAATCAAATAAATAATGATTTAATTGGCTTTACAGATTTTATGCCTACATTATCTTCTATTGCCAATATCCAGTTGCCGGTTTCTGATTCTGATGGTATAAGTTTTGCACCACAAATTATGGGTGATACAGGTACAACAAGGAAGTGGTTATTTTATCATTATGATCCCCGGCCAGGAACAAGTTTACTCAGGCGATGGGCACAGACCGATACTTATAAATTGTATGATACTTCTTCAACCAGCGATATCCGTCTATTCTATAATATTTCAAAAGATCCTGATGAAGATAATCCTATACCCGATGATTCACTTACTGCAGAAGAAACAGTTATTAAACAGCAATTAGCTGATGTTATTGATGGTTATGTTGCCCAGGGGCTGCCGTTATTATCTATGCAACCTTCTATTACTTATATTGATGATTCTACAATAACAGTAAAATCTGAAATAAAAATGAATGGTGGTTCAACAGTTGACTCAAGTGGTGTAGTGTGGAGCATCAATCCCAATCCTGATCTTACAAATGCAAACAGCATTAATTCCGGAGTTGATTTCGGCGATTTTGTAACTAAAATAAATAGTCTTATTCCTGGTCAAACATATTATATAAAGTCATTTGCTTCCAACTTCGCCGGTACTGCTTATAGTGACGAAATAAAAATAAAAGCTTATGCATCACCAACTGCCACAGAAGCTTCAGCAATAGATAGTAATACATTTACAGCCAATTGGGATCAAATACCTGGCGCTTCCGGTTACAGGTTGGATTTAAGTAAGAATCCTGATTTTGCTGTTGTAAAAAATTATACACTCAATGAAAAGTTTGATAATGGAAATGTAGAACCGGAAGGATGGGTTTTTAATCAAGGTATCAGGGCCGATACAATAGATTTCGGTGCATCAACACCTTCTATAGAATTTTATGACAATAAGGCGCAGGTTATTACAACACTGCTTCAAGGCAATGCAACTCAACTTAGATTTTGGTATAAAGGAATAAATACAAACAAAAAAAGTTATTTATTAATAGAAGGCTTCGATGGAAAAAACTGGATCGAGGTTACTAAGATTACTAATCTTAATAAAAACGGGATAACAAGGATGTTTAATGATTCGACTTCCATTCCATTACCACCCAATCTTAAACAATTCCGTTTTACTTATTATATGAAAAAAGGTACTGTAATTATTGATGATATTTCTATTAAATACAGTGAAACTACTCCTTCTTTCATTGATGGCTACGAAAACCTTTATGTAGATTCAAATTCAAAAATTATAACCGGGCTAAAACCTGCATCGAATTATTATTACAGGTTACGTGCTGAAGAAGATTCAATAACAACCGGGAATTCAAATGTAATAACTGTAACAACCTGCAAAAGACCGGATATAACAAGTTTGAGCATCATTAATCCTTTATGTGTGGGTGGCGAAACAGGTTCTGTATCTGTTGAGGTTTCAGGTGGAATAGAACCGATATTATTCAATTGGACCGGCTCCAATGATTTTAATTCAGATGCAAAGGAAATTGATAGCCTATCTCAGGGTAATTATCATTTAACTATCACATCCAATGGTGGATGTGCAATAGATACCAATGTCGTAATTTCTGACCCAACACCAATTACTGTTGCGGCAATTGCAGATTCATCTATTAAATGTGCTGGTGGCACAACAACCATAACTGTTACTGCAAATGGCGGCACCGGAAATTATCAATATACATTAACTGATGGAACTAATACAATAGGCCCGCAGGATGATAATCATTTCACAGTTGCAGCAGGAAAGTATTCTTTGATTGTGGTAGATGATAATTATTGTTCAGTTACAAGTGATTCAATTGAAATTAATGATGGAAATAACTGTAATGCAGTATCACCAGCTACAATACAAAAGAGTTTTTCAAACATTAAAAAACAAAGTATTGGACTTGAAATAAAAATCTTTCCAAACCCTGCGCCTGATGAATTTAATATTAAAGTTCAATCATCTGTGGAAGAAGAAATTCAGGTGATTGTAACCAATTTATTTGGACAAAAAATTTCTGATTTCAGATTAACACGAAATCAGTCATATTATTTTGGTCATAAATTTCCAGCAGGTATTTACTTCATAAATGTTATCCAGGGAAAGACTTCAAAATCGTTTAAGATTATAAAACTATGAGCTCATTAAAGCTGCTATTATATGCAGCTTTAATTTTAAAATTTTCTAAAGGAAATTGCAATTGCCCGGATTAACTGCTATTTGATTTTGGATAAAAAAATTGTTATTCTTTGCTGTGTGATTTTATTTTACAGATACAATTTAAGATTAGTAATTCTTAGAAAGCTTATTATAAAATATTTATTTACTCGAAGAGAATTATAATCATGGCAATGTCTTTTTCTATTGTGTTGCAATAATTTTATTTGGCTTATTATGTAATTTATATATACACTGCATCCTTATTGAAGAAACAACTCAGATGAAATATATTCTACTGCTTGTCATTTTATTTCCTTTAAAAAATTACGCCCAGGTTGACTGGCGACATTTGCAAAAAAACAGCAGCGAAATTTTTGTTTATAAAATTTCTGCAGCACAAGCTGAATTATTTATAAAAATAGACAGCATTGATGTAGATGCTTTTGCTTCCCAGGCACCGTATAAAAAGTTTGAATATAATGATGATGAATCGCAACTAGCCATCGGCCATTATGTTTTAATTAGTGTCCATGACAACCGGGTTGTTGCCAGGCTGATGGGTGTCTCTGACCTTTTTGTTTATACCATAAATAATCAACACCGTGTACAACTGGCTATACTTGATAAGCAACAACATTTTATAAACAATGCGCAGGTATGGGTAAATAATAAGCCTGCAAAACAGGATAAATCATCTGGTAATTATTTTATCAGGCAAAAATATCCTGATGAAGCCATTGTAAAAGTTTTTACTCCCGGCGACACATTGTTTACTTCGTTATGGGCAGAATATGAATTATACAAAACTGTAGGTACTCAACGTTGGAATAATTTCAAAGAGTCACGCTTTTCTAAAATAGTAACATGGGTACCGAAACAGCTAGTCAATATTTTTAAAAACAAATCATATCATACTTACTCAAAAGCCGGTACAGGCACTATCGTTTTCAACCAGGCCAAGTATAAAAACACAGATACTGTAAAATTGAAATCATATATTTTTAATACCCACGGAAAGCAATACAACAAACCTGCTTATATATATCTTGAATATTATTCTAAGGGAAATTACAAGCAACAACAGCTGGCAAAACTTAACCCATCTCATCCCGGTTCATTTATTTATCAATTTAAGTTGAGTGATACATTGACCAATGATATTAATTACAATATTGTTTTCCGGGACAGCAAGAAAAGACAATTAGTGAGAAACTATTTTAAGCTCGAAGATTATTTACCGGATGAAGTTTCAAAATTAAACCTGCGCACATCCAAAGAAAATTATTTTCCGAATGACAGTATGAATTTTTATGTATCAGCAACTGATGCCAATGGCCTGCAACTCCTGGATGCAAATGCAACTTTGATTTTAACGACCGGGGAGATAAGTGAGTTTTATAAGGACAGCATTTATATTCCTGATACATTAATCACTCTTCAAAAACCGCTACAGTCAGAAGGTGAAACAAGGTTTTCACTTCCCGCAAATGATTTACCTGGAGCAGATATGTCTATTCATGTAACGGCATTATTAAAAAACAGCAATAATGAAATTCAAAGTGCAGGGCATGATATAATGTATCATAAAGCAAGTAAAATGTTTTTCACTAAAATCAATAATGACAGCATAAACGTAGAATATAAAATGAATGGTAAAAGCGTTAGGTCAAGGGGATTAATGGTGAGTGATAATGAATATTCATCAGATGATTCAGTTTGGTTTCCTTGTAAAATAAAAATTGACCCATTTTCTTCTGAGTATAAATTTTATTTAATAGCAAACGGGAAAAGAGAAGATTCAGTAACCAATGAAATTGATAACTTATATAATATAGGGTTATCAAGAATAAGTATTGGCGACACACTGGGCTTTTCTTTATATAACCCTAAAAAAGTGCCTGTATCATTTAGTATATTTTTTGGCAACCATGTTATTGCAAGCGGACGAGATGACAAAGAAAATATTATTTATAAATTCAAATCGCCAAATAAGAATAGGATATACAGGGTGAAGTGGCAATATTACTGGGCAGGAGAAGAAAAAACAAAAGAGGGCAAAATAGCATTACTATACAAAGTGCTGAAGATTGATATAAAAGACAATGATAAAGTATTCCCCGGCCAGAAGGATACAATCCATATTAATGTTGAAGATTATAAAAGCCAACCTGCTACTGATGTAAACCTGACTGCTGTAAGTTATAACATCCAGTTACAGAAAGATATCCATGTGAATGAACCGCCATACCTTGTAAACTATAACAGCAGGCAATATATAAACCATGATAAGTTTGAAACTGATGATGCATATTTTATAAAACAATATCCTATAGGCCAGCACAGCAGATGGATAAAAAATTTTGGATTAGATAGTTTGCAATTTTATCAGATGCTTTATCCTGGTTACGGGTATAAAGATTTTGTAACACACATAAGCCAATATTTACCACAGGTTGCTGTGCATGTAACAAAGAACGGTGAAAGACAGGAAATATATTTATTATACATCAACAACAACATCGTGTATTATAACGGTGCTTCAGAGCAAGCGCCTTATTCATTTTCCTGTTTCCCCGGGTATGTGAAAATTGGAATTAGGTTATTGGATAAGTTGATTGAAACTGACAGCATTTATATACAACCCGGTTATAAGCATGATATTTTCTTTGATATTGACAAACTTGATTCAAACGCTGAGCAAATTTCAATGCCGGATTATTTTTCACAAAGTGAAAGGAGTATTTTGGAAAAAAATTTCTGGCAGCTTGACAATAATTACAAAACCAATAATGCTTATGTATGGCAAAATGATGAAGTAATTAAGTTGTACAAAAATGAAAAACACATTGTTGGCCCATTTAATACATCTGATAGCATGCATTTTTTTGTGCCCGGATATTTTGACTTAAATTTTAAGTTTGAACCAGGTTATGAATATAATCTTTCTCCCAAAATTTCAAGGTTGGAAAAGAAACCTTTGTTTGATGCATCTATCGAAAAAATTTACCTGAAAAAAATTAATTCACCTGGATGGAAATTAGGTGATACAATTGTTGACCCACCTTTGATTCATTATTCAAAACCTGTTTCACAGTTTTACCTTGAGAAAAATTATTTCAAAAGCTATACAACCACACCCGGTAGTGGTAAATTACTTGTTACCTGGCAGAAAGATTCTTTGCCGGCATATATTGTTTTATATAATGAAGCCGATAAGAAAAATGCACTAATAGCAGATGGAGGCATTAACCTGTTAGATAATATTAAACCAGGTTTTTATTCTTTATTGGTGGTAGCAAAAAATAATAATGTCTGCCACATTAATCAATTGCTGATAAAGGCTGGTGAAACTCTTTGTATAAAAACAGAACAATATCAATTTGTAAAAAATGATTCGCTGCTAAGCCAGTTTAAGAATGGAAAACAAATTTCTATCAACGAAGAGAAACAACCTGAAAAACCAACTGTACAATTTCAGAATTATGAAAAAGGAGATGCTACTGTCAACGGAAAAATTATAGATGCAAAAGGGAAAAATCCTATAGCATTTGTAACAGTCACTATAAAAGGTACTAAAACCGGTGTAATCTCTTCAGCAGATGGCACCTTCTCTTTTCCCAACATCAAACATGGAAAAATTATTTTAGTTGCTTCAACTGTAGGTTATACTTCAAAAGAGATAAGTGTTGATGTTGAACAGGGTAAGACAGCTTATGTATTATTTGCATTAAATATGATGGTTTCAAATTTGAATGAAGTGGTAGTTACGGGTTATGGTATTTCCAGGAAAAGTGAATTGACAAGCTCATTAATTGTTGTAAAGAATGAGGAAATTACAAATGCTATCCAGGGTAAAGCAAATGGGGTAAGTATTGACTATGATAAAGTATTTTTTGATAGTAGCAGAATAATTATCAGGGGAAATACATCGTATGCCAATAACAATAACGCGGTGTATGTAATTGATGGTATAGTATATAATCAAATGCCTGAAAATATTACCCCGGATATAATTGCCAGCATTAGCGTAATGAAAAGTGAAGAAGCAATCGCGGCTTATGGTAGCATTGCATCAGATGGCGCTGTTATAATAACAACCAATCTGAAAACCCAGCGTACTCAATTCCGTGATTATGCATTTTGGCAACCTGAAATATTTACCGATAAGAATGGCCACGCATCTTTTGTTGTTGAATATCCTGACAACATTACGGGCTGGCAGACCTATGTGCTTGCAATGGATAAGAAGCGTAGAATCGGGAAAGCAATGAGTATTGTAAAATCATTTAGGCCATTGTCTGCTCAATTGCGCATCCCACAATTTTTAATTGAAGGAGATTCAGTAAAAGCTATTGGTAAATTATTAAATTATTCTGATGACAATTATACTGTTCATTCACAATTTACAATTGATGGTAAAGTAAAAACACAACCACAGGTTTTATTGGAATCAAAATCTTCACAGGTTGAAAATAATATAATCACGACCAACTCAAATGACAGTGTGAAAGCATCATTCGCTTTGCAGACAACTACTGGTTTCAAAGATGAAGAAGAAAGAAAAATACCTGTACTAAGAAAAGGAACTGAAGTAACAAAAGGAGATTTCCAGGTAATGATGTCAGATACAACAATAAATTTTATTGCAGATAGCACTGCCGGAAACATTAATTTTCTTGTTCAGAATAATACACTTGATGTTTTATTGAATGAAATAAATCATTTGCAACAATATCCTTATTACTGCATGGAACAGGTTGCTTCAAAACTAAAAGGCCTGCTGGCAGAACAACAAATTAAACAGGCTTTGCACCAACCTTTCAAAAATGAAAAGACATTGCAAAAACTTCTGTTGACTTTGGAAAAATCACAGTTGTATGATGGTGGATGGAGTTGGTGGCCTAATGGAAATTCTAACCTGTATATAACCAATTATGTTATCAATGCATTGTTGCCTCTAAGGGCTGAACCAATTGTTGAAACAAATATCCGCAATGGTTTATTGTACCTGCAAAACAAATTGAATTATTTAAACAGAGATGAGTTATTGACAACCCTTGCCACAATGAGCAATGCAAGGCACCTTATTGATTATGCTTCCTGGATAGATAAAATATATTTTGATTCACTGACACAATACCAGCAATGGTTGCTGATAAAAATAAAACAACAACAGCAAATTGATTATTCAGTTGAGTTGAAGAAGGAATTAAAAAAAGCAACACTGGGAATGTTGGGTAGCATACATTGGGGTGAAGAAAATTATAGTTGGTATAATGATGCTGGCGCCACAACATTAATTGCCTTTGATGTATTGCAGCAAATCAAACAACATGATGACCTTTTACATGGAATAGTTCAATATTTTTTAGAGGCACACTCAAGTGGCTATTGGGCAAACACTGTGCAAAGCGCATCAATCGTCTCTACAATACAGCCATATATTTTATCTCTCAATAAAAATTTTAACCAACAACCTGTCATCAAAGTAGCAGGTGATACAAGTTTTGAAATACAATCATTCCCTTTCCAAAAAACATTCAATGGTCAATCCATTAAAAAAATCAATGTTTCAAAATCCGGTGGCGGTCTTATTTATTGCACGTTGTACCAGGATTATTGGAACCATGCGCCTGATGCATTTGAGAAATTTTTTAAAATAAATTCATCATTCGTGAAAGATGGAAACAGCATCTCAACATTGGTTTCTGGTGAATCAATCAACCTGGAAGTAAATGTAACTGCATTAGCAGATGCTGATTATGTGATGATAGAAATTCCGATTCCTGCAGGATGTACATATAAAAATAAAAACCAGGAATACAGTGGTGGCATTTACAAGGAATTTTTCATGAATAAAGTGGTTGTGTTTGCAGAGCATCTTGGCAAAGGCAAACATGATTTTAGTATTCCGCTTGAATCAAGGTATAGCGGCGCTTTCACATTAAATCCTGCGAAAGCTTCGCTGATGTATTTCCCGGTTTTCTATGGGAATAATAAAATAAAGAAGGTGGATATAAAATAAAATTTATCATTCCTGCATAATCATACGCCGGTATAATTCTGCGGTGTGATTGCTTTCAATTCTTTTTTAATTGCAGCATTTACCTTTAATCCATCAATAAATTTATGAATTGATTTTTTGTTGATTGCAGCATTGCCTCGTGTCAATGCTTTCAATGCTTCATAAGGGTTTGGATATTTTTCCCTGCGTAAAATGGTTTGAATGGCTTCAGCCACTACAGCCCAGTTTTTTTCCAGGTCTTCATTGAGTTTTTCTACATTCAGCAATAATTTATTCAATCCTTTCTCAACCGAACGGATTGCTATTAATGTGTGTGCTACAGGCACACCTATATTTCTTAAAACTGTAGAATCTGTAAGGTCGCGCTGCAAACGGCTTACAGGAAGTTTGGTTGCAAAATGTTCAAGTAATGCATTTGCCATACCCAGGTTGCCTTCAGCATTTTCAAAATCAATCGGGTTCACTTTATGCGGCATAGCAGAAGAACCCACTTCTCCTGCTTTAATTTTCTGCCTGAAATATTCCATGCTGATATAAGTCCACATATCGCGGCAGCAATCAATTAAAATAGTATTGATGCGTTTTATGTTGTCAAAATGTGCTGCGAGGTAATCATAATGTTCAACCTGCGTGGTATTTTGCAACCTTTGTAAACCAAGCCTGCTCACAAATTCATCACCTGATTTCTTCCAGTTTTTTTTGGGAAATGCAATATGATGTGCATTGAAATTTCCTGTTGCGCCGCCAAACTTTGCAACATAAGGAATAGCTGACAACAACTTTACCTGGTTATCTATCCTTTCAACAAAGACCATGATTTCTTTACCCAACCTTGTTGGCGATGCAGGTTGCCCGTGTGTGTGTGCGAGCATCGGTATATCTTTCCACTGGTTGGCTAAATGTTTCAAATGTTTTTGAAGGTTGATAATTGCAGGTAAATATTCCTGTTCCAGGCAATCTTTCCAGCTCAACGGTATGGCAGTGTTGTTGATGTCCTGAGATGTTAACCCGAAATGAATCCATTCTTTTTCGGCAGCAGCATCAATTTTTTGCAATTCCTGTTTTAAAAAATATTCAACAGCCTTCACATCATGATTGGTAGTAGCTTCAATTTGTTTTATCTGTTCTGCATCATTCAGGCTGAAATTTTCCACCAAAGCATGTAACAGTTGTTTTGTTTTTGCAGATAGTTTGAAGAATTTTTTATCAGCGAGAAAAATAAAATATTCCACTTCCACTTTTACACGGTATTTCATTAAAGCATACTCTGAAAAATATTCATCAAGGTGTGCTACCTGCCTGCGGTAACGGCCGTCAACCGGTGAAATGGCAGTAAGATTGTTTAGTTCCATCCAGGTTTTATTTCTGTTTTCAATTTTACCGGCAGTTGTTATTTGCCGTTATCCGTAACTTATAATATTGAGTTTTTCTTTTCTTTGCAGGCAAAATTAATTTAAACAATTGAAGAAGATTCAAGTTGGTGCAGTAAGTTATTTAAATACGAAGCCCCTGTTGTGGGGTATTGAAAGGTCGCCGGAGTTAATGCAACAGATAGAACTGGTTACAGATTATCCTTCCAAAATAGCACAGCAATTATTAAACGATGAGATTGATATCGGTCTCGTCCCGGTGGCTATTGTTCCGCAGATGAAAGAATATTATATTGATTCGGATTATTGTATCGGCGCAGATGGTGATGTAGTGTCTGTGTGTTTGTTCAGTGATGTGGAACTGGATAAAGTTGAAAAAATTTTACTGGACTATCAAAGCAGGACATCGGTGAATTTATGCAGGGTATTATTAAAAAATTATTGGAAAAAAGATATACCTGTTGAAGATGCCGGCCCTGATTTTATTAACAGGATAAATGGAAATACTGCAGCTGTTTTAATTGGCAACAGGGCATTGCAACAACGGAAACATTCTAAATATATTTATGACCTTGCAGGGGAGTGGAAAAAATTTACAGGTTTGCCATTTATGTTTGCAGCATGGATTGCCAATAAAAAATTACCTGCTGATTTTATTGATTTGTTCAACAAAAAAAATGCGGAAGGTTTAAAAAATATTGATGCTGTTGTAGCAGGAAACAATTGTGATTATTATGACCTGCATACATATTTCACAAAAAATATTTCTTATGATGTAACTGATGATAAAAGAAAAGCGATGGATTTATTTTTAAAATTGTTGCAGCAATTATAAACTGCGCCTGATTTATAAAAAAATAAAACACCTGCAATTGAAAAAATTACTGCTTATATTTCTTTTGCCGTTTTGTTTTAATGCCGGGGCACAAACAAAAAAATTACCCGACAGCCTGAGACAGTTAGTATGGGCAGCCCGCCTGCATGATGGGTTTATTTTTGCACACAACGTCCATGTACAAAATACAAAGGGGACACATCCTTATGGTTTTGAACTGGAATATTCACACCTGAGAACAGACCCTGTAACAGTTGATAAATACAAATGTTATCCGCGCTCAGGATTTAGTTTTACCTATGTTGATTTTAATAAAGAATTACTCGGCAAGTCTTATTCATTGAGTTATTTTCTTGAACCCAATTTCAGGTTGGGTAATACACTTCAGATGAAGGTAAGGGGCACTGCAGGTTTTTCTTATCTCACTAATCCTTTTGATAGTGTAAAAAATCCCGACAACCAAAGTTACAGCGGTCATATCAATAGTTTCCTTCAGTTGGGTGTTGGGTTATCTTACCCTGTGAGCAAGCACCTCAGCATTTATGCAATGGGCAATTTTTTTCATAATTCCAATGGAGGTTTTAAACTACCCAATGCCGGTGTGAATTATGTAAATGTTTCTCTCGGTTTGCAATACAATACTTATTCTACAAAACTCCCTTCTTACAAAAAAGTAAAAGATACTTCCTGGAAACAAGAACCCGTTCATTACGACCTCAGTTTATATTATTCACCCAAAGGTGGCTACAACGGAACAGCAACAAATTATACGCCATCAAGAAAATTTGTAGCAGGCGTATCTTTCCAGGTAGTGAAAAGGGTGAGCAACCTGGATGCAATCACTGCAAATGCTGAAGTTTATTATGATGATGCACTGCGCAGCATCAAACAGATTTTTATTGCTGATTCATCTTCTTCCAATGTATTGGCAGGCTTTTTAATCGGGCACCAGTTTTTGTTGAACCATTTTACATTCAGCCAGGAGTTTGGTGTATATGTTTTTAAAGACACAAAAAAATATAATGATTTATACCAGGACCTTTTTCACACTTTTTACCAGCGTTGGGGTCTGAGTTACCGGTTAAAAAAACATTGGTCAATAGGTGTAAGTTTATTGGCACATTACCAGGTGGCAGACTATGTGGATGGTCGTGTTATTTACAGGTTCAGGTAATCACAACCTGAATAAATCTGAAGCAATACCATCAGCAAATAATTTTCCTTTTTGTGTAAGTATTAATGTATCGCTTTGTTGCAGCATTAAATTTTGCTGAATAAATTTTTGTGCATCATTAATAATATTTTCAACTGTTTTTTGATTTGATAACTGTAACAGTTGTTGTAATGAAATACCTTCTGATGTTCGCAAAGCCGTCATAATATATTCATTAATTATCTGAATAGGTGTGAGTATTTCTGTTTCAAACGGTACTTTATTTTCATTGATGCTTTTTATGTACAATGCATTGCTGGCAATGTTCCATTGTCTTGATATACCATTATAAGAATGTGCAGACGGGCCTAAACCTAAGTAAGGTTTCCCCTGCCAGTAACTGCTATTGTGCCGGCTCCTGAAACCAGGGCGTGCAAAGTTGGAAATTTCATAATGTTCATAGCCATTCTCAGCAGCCCATTGCATCAGGATTTCAAACTGTCTTCCCTGTTTGTCTGCATCAATATTTTCTTTTTTCTTTTGTTCAATCATTTTAAACAATGCTGTTTTTGATTCAACAGTTAATGCATAGCAGGACAGGTGTGGCACATCCAGTTCTCTTGCTTTATTGAGGTTGATAAGCCATCCTTCATCAGTTAAATTTGGTGTACCATAAATAAAATCAACAGTTATATTTTCAAACCCTTTTTGCTTTGACAACACGATGCTTGCATAAGCCTGCTCTGCATCATGTGCACGGTTCATCCATTTCAATTCATCATTAAAAAAACTTTGTGCGCCAATGCTCAAACGGTTAATGCCAACATCTTTCCACTCTATAAGTTTTTCTTCATTAATATCATCCGGGTTTGCTTCCAGGGTAATTTCTGCACCGGCATCAACAGTAAAAATTGTATTAATGGTATTTAAAATCTTTTGCAGATTTTCACCAGGCAACAGTGATGGCGTACCACCACCAAAATAAATTGTGGAAATATTTTCAGAGATATAATTGCTTCTTAAAACCGCTTCCTTTGCAATCGCATCCATCATTTCTGGTAATAGCTGTTGCGAAACTGAAAAATGAAAATTGCAGTAATAGCAGGCTTTCCTGCAAAAAGGAATATGTATATAAATGCCTGCCATTGATGTAAGTTTTGTAATCTTGTTTGCTGCAGAATTATAATGGCGAAATTAAATCAATACATTGTTTTTATTTTTCAGCTCCTGCTGTTTTGTTTTTTATTGAATAAAACTGCAGCACAAAACACCTGTTCATTAATTGTTCATCCTGTTGATACAGACAGTTCATCCATTGCAGCATTGCAACTCACAAAAGATTTTCCGGGAAAAACCAGCTGCATACAATATGTAAATAAATTGCCTGCATTGCTTGCAATGAAAGGCTTTGCAGCAGCTTCAGTTGATTCAGTCTGGGAGGATAGTACTTCAGTTTCCATAAAACTTTTTACAGGTGAAAAATATCAATGGCAGCAATTAACCATCAATGATTCAGATAATATTTTCCTGCAAACATTAGGATATAATCCTGCAGGTTTCGGCAATAAAAATTTTTCAACAACATTGCTTGAAAATATATACAATGATGTGCTGCAATATTTCAGCAACCACGGTTATCCTTTTGCAACAATTTTTTTAGACAGTATTAATATCACCGGAAATAATATCAACGCACACCTTGTTATACAAAAAGGTTTGATGTATCACATAGATACAATCATCGTTGAAGGCAATGCTCATATTTCAAAATTTTTCCTTCAACAATACCTGCAGTTGCATGAGCATGATATATATAATGAAGCTTTGTTGAATAACATCAATTCAAGGCTTGCATTGTTGTCATACCTGAGGCAGTCGCAACCCTGGAAAATTGAAATGCTGAACACCGGCGCTGCATTGCATTTATTCCTGGAGCCAACAAAAAGTAACAGTGTAAATGTGTTGGTGGGTTTATTACCTTCCAGCGACCAGAACAATGGCAAACTTTTATTTACCGGTGAAGCAACTGTAGGTTTACGCAATTCTTTTGGCAATGGTGAAACCCTGGGATTTAACTGGCAACAGTTACAACCAAAATCACCACAACTGAATTTATCTTTTCAGCAACCATATATTCTTCATTCACCTGTAGGTGTGAATGTAAATTTTCAATTGTACAAACAGGATTCTGCATTCATCAATGTCAACGGGCAATTGGGATTGCAGTACCAGCTCACACAACAACATACAGGTTCTGTTTTTTTTCAGACAACAGCGAGTAATATCCTGGATGTTGATACGAATGCTGTAAAGGCAAGTGGCCGTCTGCCTGATGTAGCAGATGTAAATGCTTATTCACTCGGTCTGCAATACAATTTCAACAACACCGATTACCGTTTCAATCCGCGGAGAGGAAATGATTTGATGATTTCATTATTGGGTGGCAAAAAGAAAATCAAAAAAAATAATTCCATCACCCAGATTAAAGACCCCGGTTTTGACGCTGATGCATTGTATGATTCACTGCACCTCAACAGTTACCAATGGAAGCTGCAATGTGCCGCTGCAAAATATTTTCCTTTGGGAAAGCAATCTGTTTTTAAACTTGGTGTTAATGCGGGCTGGTATCAGACACAGGATTATTTTCAAAATGAATTGTTTCGTATCGGTGGCTTTAAATTGCTTCGGGGTTTTGATGAAGAAAGTATTTATGCAAATAGTTATACTGTTGGAACTGTTGAATATCGTTATCTCCTTGCCAGAAATTCCTGGTTCTATGGTTTTACCGATTATGGCTGGGCCAACTATAAAGTGAACGAAATAAAATTCAATCATACGTATTTGGGTTTTGGTATCGGTCTTTCCCTCGAAACCAACACAGGCATTTTTAGCATCTCGCTTGCAGAAGGAAAACGCAACGATGAAAAATTAAATTTTCAACAATCAAAAATTCATATTGGTTTTATCAGCTTGTTTTGATGGAGTGAAATTATTTTTGCCGCATTATTTTGAAATATTTACTGACCATACTGTTTTTTTCAGTCTTGTATGTTTCTGCATTTTCACAGGACACACAAAAAATGCAGAAGCATGCTGACAGCACCATCATCAAAAAACAGGTTGTTCATAAAGACACAACTAAGAAAGATACTGCGCATAAAAAATCAATCATCATTAAACCGTTTAAAAAGGATTCACTGCGAAGGGATTCGCTACGGCGTGATAGTTTGCAAAGAGATTCTTTGGGAAACCTGGTTGTGCCTGTGAACGGGGATTCATCTTTTTCAGCAACTGATAGTACAAAAACAGATTCCTTAAAAAAAGATTCTGTGATTAAAGCTGCTAAAAAAATTGTACCCAAAAAACCGGCTATACAATTGATGCAAGGCGTTGAAAGAAATGCCCCGGACATGGATATCCTGTTTTATATTTTAGTGTTCCTGGTATTTTTCCTGGGCCTTGTAAAAACTGCATTCCCGAAATATGTGAACAGTATTTTTACCCTTAGCTTCCAGGCTACATTCAGGCAGAAGCAAACAAGGGAACAGATGTCGCAAAATTTCTTTCCTGCATTTATGCTCAATATTTTATTTGTGCTTTGCGGGGGATTATTCATCACCCAGTTTGCCACTTTCAATCACTGGAGCAAGTTACCTTTCTGGCAACTCTTTATTTATTCTACAGCGATACTGCTTATTATTTATGTAATAAAATATCTTGTAATAATTTTCACTGGTTGGATTTTTAATGCAAAGGATGCTGCAACAGAATACCGTTTTGTTGTTTTCCTGATTAATAAAGTGTTGGGAATTTTAGTCATCCCATTATTATTTTTAATTGCATATTCCAGCGCCGGTGTGCAGAATGTTTCAGTTACTATCGTTTTATGCCTTGCTGTATTTTCACTGGCTGTGCGATATATTGTCTCATTAGCAAGGATTCGTAAAAACCTAAGTGTAACTGCATTCCACTTTTTTATTTACCTTTGCGCAGTAGAAATAATGCCATTACTTGTCATTTACAAAGTATTATTTCTCCAGGCCAGCAATAGATAACTAACTAAAATAAATCGGTCAGTTCGCATGATTCAAGACGGAGCTAAGACATCTACTGGTAAAAAATCAACTGTACAAATTCTGATAACTCAACCTAAACCTGAAAGTGAGAAATCACCTTATTTTGAGTTAGAAAGAAAGTACCCAATCCAGCTGACATTTCATCCATTTATAAAGCTGGAACCTATAGCAGCACGTGAATTCAGGAAGCAGAAGATTGATATTTCATCATATACAGCAATTATTTTCACCAGTCGTAATGCTATTGACCATTTCTTCAGGATGTGTGATGAAATGAAAGTTGCCATTAACCAGGACAATAAATATTTCTGTATTGCAGAAGCTGTTGCATTATATCTCCAGAAGTTTATCCTGTACAGGAAACGCAAAGTTTTTTATGGTTCCGAAGGCAACAACAAAAGCATGTTTGATGTTATCAACAAGCATAAAGACAATGAAAAATTCCTTTATGTGTGCAGTGAAAACCAGCAGGATAATGAAATTGTAAACTGGTTGAAAAATAATAATTGTACTTACCAGCTTGCATTTATGTACCGTTCTGTGAGCAATGATGTAAAAGAAGTGATGGATAAAAAAGCATTTGATATCATTTGCTTTTTCACTCCGAGTGGTGTACGCAGTCTTTTTGAAAACTATCCCGGGTTTAATCAAAACGGTGCATTGATCGGGGCTTTTGGCAACAATACAGTGAAAGCCGGTGAAGACTTGGGGCTTTCTGTAAATATCAAAGCGCCGGCACCACAGGCACCAAGTATGATTTCAGCTTTAGATCAATACCTTTCTGCCCTGGCAAAGAAAAAATAAAAACAATAGAAATAATTTTTAGAAAATCCCTATCATGGGATTTTTTCTGATGTCATCTAAGGCATTTATTTGTAAATAAAGAAATCCATCCACGATAGTAACCAGTTTCATTTTAATAGAACCTGTTGACTTCATTTCCTGGTATTTTTGATAATTGATGCAGGTTCTGATTTAACACATGAATAATATTTTAAAACCTTAGATAAAATATTCATACTGTTCTCCATTATAAATTTAACTCTGCTCTACCTGCATTGTTCGTATTTTGCCAAAGCATGAAAAAATTTACCAACCATCTTATTCATGAAACCAGTCCATATTTGTTACAACATGCACATAACCCGGTAAACTGGTATGCATGGAACGAAGATGCATTGCAGAAAGCAAAAGAAGAAGATAAGCCTATACTTGTAAGCATTGGTTACTCTTCCTGCCATTGGTGCCATGTGATGGAAAGAGAAAGTTTTGAAGATGAAGCTACGGCAGCCATCATGAACGAATATTTTATCAATATAAAAGTTGATCGTGAAGAAAGACCTGATGTTGACCAGGTGTATATGGATGCAGTACAGGCATTAACAGGAAGTGGCGGCTGGCCGTTGAATGTTTTTCTGACACCCGGCCTGAAACCATTTTTTGGTGGTACATATTTTCCACCACAAAGGGCCTTTAACCGCAGCAGTTGGAAAGAAGTATTGTTAGGTGTAGCACAGGCATTTTCACAAAAGCGTAAAGAGATAGATGAACAGGCAGAAAATATTACTGCGCATTTGATGAAAATGAATAACCTCGCTACTGGTGAAAATATTTCAGCAAATAAGGATTCATTAACTACCATCAGTAATGCGCTTTTAAAACTTGCAGATAAAACCTGGGGCGGGTTTGGTAAGGCACCAAAGTTTCCCCAAACCTTTTCTATCATTTTTTTATTAAGGCATCATCATTTTACAGGTGATGAAGATTCTTTAAAAACTGCATTAAAGGCACTTGATAAAATGATGATGGGTGGTATTTATGATCACCTGGGTGGAGGTTTTGCAAGGTATAGCACTGATGAACGCTGGCAGGCCCCCCATTTTGAAAAGATGTTGTATGATAATGCATTTTTGATTGATGTTTATGCAGAAGCTTACAGGCTTACCAAAAACAATTCTTATGCAGAAGTAGTAAAACAAACTATAGATTTTATCCAACGTGAATTGACTTCGCCTGAAGGAGGTTTTTATAGTGCCCTGGATGCAGATAGTGAAGGTGTTGAAGGCAAGTATTATACCTGGAGTAAAAGTGAAATTGATTTTATTTTAAAAGATAAAAGCAGTCTTTTCTGTTCAGCTTATGATATATCTGATAATGGCAACTGGGAACATACCAATATCATCTGGCAGCCTGAAGATTCAAAAATTATTGCCCCAAAAAATAACATCAGTGAAGAAGAATTACTGAAACATCTTGATTTGTGTAAAAAGATGTTGATGAAGGAAAGAGAAAAAAGAATAAGGCCGGGATTGGATAATAAAGCTTTATGTAGTTGGAATGCATTTATGATTGAAGCGCTTTGTAATGCATCTGCTGCATTAGGGAATCGGGATTATCTTGACCTTGCACAATCTAATATCCGTTTTATTGAAAAAAATCTTACCGATGTAAATGGTGATTTGTTGCATAGCTGGAATAAAACAACAAACCCTCAGCCTGGCTTCCTGGATGATTATGCTGCAGTAACGAGAGCATATATTGCTTTGCATCAGTTAACAGGTGAGAAGAAATTTTTATTACTGGCAAAATCTTTAACTGAAAAAGCAGGGGAAAAATTTAGTGAAGGGGATGGCATCCTTTTCCATTTTACCCAATCAAACCAAAAAGATATTTTATTACATAAGACAGAGATTTATGATGGGGCAACACCATCTGGAAATGCATTGATGGCAGAAAATCTTATGAAGCTCGCCATTTATTTTGATATACCGGAATGGAAATCAAGGTCAGAGAAAATGATCCTGAAAATGGCAAAGCTGTCAGAAAAATACCCTACTACTTTTGGTTATTGGAATATGAACCTGCAGCAGTTGATAGTTGGATTAAAAGAAATTGCGATAGTCGGGGTGGATTACTTACAAGTCTTACAGGAAATACTTGGTGACTATATTCCAGATGCTATAATACAGGCAGCGCCTGAAATGGATAGTGATTGGCCTTTACTAAAAGAAAAAACTGTTTTAAATGGTCAAACCAAGATATATATTTGCGAAAATTATCAATGTCTGAAGCCATTCGACAGTTATGATGAAATGAAAAGCCGGCTCTCTGAACATTTTTAGCAAAAAAAATCCGGAAACAAAATAATTACAAATAAAGTACGTTCATAACTCTTGCAGAAATACGTAACTAACAATCTGATATTAAATAATTACGCAATCTGCGGGCTCAAGAATTAAATTTAAAAATTTGTCAGAAACAGGAAACGGATGAAAAACCAAAGCTTTGTAATAGTACTTCTTTCTGCTTTTGCAATTATTGCAGTTGGCTGTAATAAATCGGGAAAGTCTAAATCTATGCCGAATGACGGTCAGCTACATGGCGTAGCGCCATCAGCCAAAAGCAGCATGACAAGACCTTTAGGAATGGTTTTCATACCACCAGGTACATTCCACATGGGGCCTAGCGATGAAGACATTAATTATAATTTCTCCGCAAGAAATAAAGAAGTATCCATCAGTGGTTTCTGGATGGACGCAACAGAAATTACCAACAATGAATATCGCATGTTCGTAAACTGGGTAAGGGATTCTTTGGCAGCCATCAGGTTAGGTTATATGAAAACAAGTACAGGTGGTGATACTGCCGTTGACTGGAAAAGAGCTGCTAATATTAAATGGGGCGACAAGGCTACTTTGGAAAAACTCAATGACCTGATTTTATCTCCCGACAACAGGATTTATGGAAAAATGGAAATAGATCCTGATATGATAGTTTATAATATCCAGGGCTTTAACCTGAAAGAAGCAGCTAAGCGTGAAAATGCAGGTCGCCCGAGAAAAGATTTCATTTACAGGTACAACCAGAAAATTTACCCCGATACTTTATGCTGGATGCGTGACTTCTCTTATTCGTATAATGAACCGATGACAAAGAGATATTTTGCCCATCCTTCTTATGGTGAATATCCTGTAGTAGGTGTAAACTGGAAAATGGCTGTTGCATTTTGTCATTGGCGCACACGATACCTGAATTCATATCTTGAAAAAACAAAAAAAGCCCCCGAAAGTGATTTTCGCCTACCCACAGAAGCTGAATGGGAATATGCAGCAAGAGGTGGGCGTTCGCAATCAATGTTCCCTTGGGGTAACTATTATTTAAGAAATAAGAAAGGTTGCCTTTTGGCAAATTTTAAACCCGGCAGAGGCAACTATCCTGAAGATGGAGGGTTTTATACTGTCAGGGCTGATAGTTACTGGACAAATGATTTCGGTTTATATAATATGGCAGGTAATGTTTCTGAATGGACATCTTCATTATTTTATGAAGGCGCATATAACTTTCAGCATGATATGAACCCTGATATAGAATGGGATGCTCTTGATACTGATCCACCACGCATGAAACGTAAAGTGATAAGGGGTGGTAGCTGGAAAGATGTAGGTTATTACCTGCAGGTAAGCACTCGCCAGTTTGAATACCAGGATACCACCAAATCTTATATCGGGTTCAGGTGTGTTATAGATCTTCCGGCAACTTATAAAAGAAAATAAAATAGTTTAATTTTTTAAAAACAATATCCTAACAAAACAATTTAAAATTAAAATTTATGGCAGCCGCAATTCCTCCTAAAGTAAGCAGAGTAGTTGATATTTTCGTATCCCTTGGAGCAGCAGTAGTAATCGTTGGTGCTCTATTCAAATTAGAGCATTGGGAAGGTGCTGATACAGCATTGATTTTTGGTTTGGGAACTGAAGCCCTTGTATTTCTTGTTTATGGTTTGTTGTATATAAAATACCCACCAATAAAAGATTATCAGGCAGAAGCAGTCCCTGTTAAGCACCAGCAGGCAGGTAATCCAGCTTTAAAGACTATGGAAGATATGTTGGAAGCAGCAGAGATTACCCCTGCAAATCTTGGTAAATTAAGTGCCGGATTCCAAAAATTGGGGACAACAGTTGAGAAAATGAGTGAAATAAGCGATGTAGTTAAGGCTACTGGCGATTACACACAGAAAACGAAAGAAGCAGCACAGGCATTAGATGCTGTAAAATCAGCATATGCCGGAGTTGCTGGTTCAGCAGCTTCGTTTAATAATGCTTCAGAAGGAGCAAAAGTTTTCCATGAACAGATTCAGGTATTGACAAAAAACCTGTCTTCATTAAATACAATTTACGAATTGGAATTGCAGGAAAGCAACAATCACTTAAAGGCGTTGAACCAGTTTTATGGTAAATTGAATGAAGCTTCCAGTGCAATGAATACCACAGCAGGTGATGCAATAAAAGCTAAAGAACAAATTGCTGCACTCGCTAATAATCTTGGCAGGTTAAACCAGATTTATGGTAATATGATTGGTGCTATGCAAGGAGGTAAGTCGTAATAATATTTTTCAAATAAAATCAATATCCTGTATAAACTATAATTTGTATGGCATTACCTAAAGAACCGAGGCAGAAGATGATTAACCTGATGTACATTGTGCTGACAGCATTGTTGGCACTAAATGTATCAGCTGAAATATTGAATGCCTTTAAAACTGTCAATAATAGCTTAAATGCAGCAAGTGTAACATTAGATAAAAAGAACAACAATATTTTCCAAGCATTTAAACAAGCATTGAACGACGCCAGTACACGTGAGCGTGCAGCATTGTGGGCACCTAAAGCTGATAAAGCCCAACAGCTAACAACTAATATGGTAAATTATATCATGAACCTGAAACAAAGGGTTCTGGATGCAGCAAAATATGATCCCACCACTAAAGCATATAATGAATCTGATCTGGAAGCGCCTACCAGGGTAATGACAGATCCAGGAAAAGCTGGTGATTCACTTCGGTTAGCACTGCAAAAATATAAGGATGATTTATTGGCATTGGATCCGGCAATCCGCAAAGAGTTTGAAAATTCTTTGCCAATCGACCTGACAATCCCGCCTACAAATAATGCAAGCAATCGCAACAATTGGTCTGCCTCTTATTTTTATATGACACCTGCAGTTGCAGCAATAACCATTCTCAGCAAATTTGAGAATGATGTAAAAAACAGTGAGGCAATGGTTGTGGACTATTGTTATCAGCAAGTTGGCGCAGTAGAGCAGGTATTTAATTCTTATCAACCATTGGTTGGTCAAAGTTCAAATTATGCGATGCCTGGGCAGCAGGTGACCATAACAGCAGGTATTGGCGCTTATAATTCTGAAGCCAAGCCTAATGTTACTGTTGATGGAGTTACAGTACCACTTAATCCTAATGGTGTGGCAGAATATAAATTTACTGCCGGTGGTGCTGGTTCATATACAAAACATGTAGTAATTAATTATTTTAACCAGGCAACAGGCAAACAGGAACAACAAACTTATGATGTACCTATTACTGTTGGCTCACCTACTGGTGCAAGTGTAAGTGCAGACGCTGTTAAAGTATTTTATGTTGGATTGGATAACCCTGTTTCTGTAAGTGGTGGTAGTGTAGGTGATGAAAAAGTACAGGTTAATTTTTCAAATGCAAATTTCCACAAAACAGGACCAGGAAAATATATTGTAAATCCTATAAAGGCTGGTGTCAATTCTATCGTAACTGTTACAGCTGATGGAAAACCTAGCACTTTTGAGTTTAAAGTAAAAGACGTTCCGGATCCTGTAGCTAAAGTTGGTATCAATAAAGGAGGCCGTATGCGTGCTAATGATTTTAAAGCGCAGATGGGTGTTCGAGCAGATTTGGAAAATTTTGTTTTTGAAGGTGTAAAGTTTACTGTTACTGGCTACACTATTGTATTGAATGGTTCAGGATTTCCAAATCTTCAGTTCAGGGATGTAAAGGGTTCAAGTTTTTCACCTGTAGAGGATCTGATAGATAAATGCAGACCTGGCACTACTGTGACAATTGATAATATTTCTGTTACTGGTCCGGGAGGAACAAGGTATTTAACGCCGATTGTTTTCAACTTATATTAATAAAAGAATTATGAAGCGTATCGCTTTTTTAATGGTTTTCGTGGGTAGTGTTTTCACTATTTCTTATATAGATGCACAACAACGCCCTGTTCGTCGTAGGAATTCTTATGGCGACACTAATCAAAACCAGTCACAGAATAATCAGGGTCAGCAACCAAGCAACTATAATAGTTATGGTAATGCTGATACAACAGGGGCTGGAAACACTCCGAGTAACTATGCAAATACCGGTGGTATGAGTATTGATACCAGTCTTCCTATAACAGTAATAAAAGGATCCGGGAATGGTTTGCTGGATAGTACTAAAATTTCACTCCGGACTGATGGTGCTTTTTCTCAAAACCAGGTAAGAGACAGGATACCTTTACCTTATGAAGATATTCGTGAAGATGATGCAGTATTCAGGGTAAGGGTTTGGAGAGAAATAGATGCAAGAGAAAAAATGAATCTTCCTTTCAGGTATGCAGGGGTTGAGGATAATGGCAGTCAACGTTTTATTTCTATTCTTTTAAGAGCAATAAAAGATGGTGAAGTAACAGCTTTCAGTGCTGATGATGACAGGTTTACAACACCTATTACTGCCGATGATGCAATGAATGCTTTTGGTGGTGGTTTTGACACTGTAAAAGTATATGATGATGATGGCAATGTGAAAGGATACCAGGTGCGCCCACGGGCAACAGATCCTGATTCTATTTATAAATTCAGGCTAAAGGAAGACTGGATTTTTGATAAAGAAAGCAGCCGTTTGTATGTAAGAATTATTGGAATTGCACCGGTAATACCTTACAAACTTTCAACAGGTGATATCGTACCAAACAGTGAAAGACCAGTGTGGTGGGTCTATTATCCTGATCTGCGTCCGGTACTCGCAAAATATGACGTATATAACCCAAAAAATTTAGGTGCTGAAATGTCTTGGGAAGAACTTTTTGAAAGCAGGATGTTTAGTAGCTATATTGTAAAGTCAACAGTTGATAATCCATTTGATTTACCACTCTCACAAGTTTATCCAAACAACACACTTTTCCGTTTGCTGGAAGGCGAAAAAGTAAAGGATAAGATTTTTAATTACGAACAATCATTGTGGAGTTATTAAAAGTATGGCACTGTTATTATTTTCTAAATTGATTATCAAAAAACTTTGATTAACTAAAGATGTTGCATACATTTGCAATGGTTTTTCATAGGATATTGGATTTTAAAACGGGGCAGGATTTTCATCCAAGCCCCTTTTCTTTTTGGAAGTGATTTGTGATGGTTTCTGCCTTGGATTTTCCGACTATTTGTATCAAGTCCTCCAATGTGGCTTCTTTAATTTTTCTAATTGATTTGAATGCCTTTAATAATTGCGATGCTGTTTTTTCACCAATACCTTCAATATTTTCCAAATCGTTTTTGAATGTACCTTTTGATCTTTTATTTCTGTGAAATGTAATGCCAAAGCGATGTACTTCATCTCTTATCCTTCTCACCAGGTTGAGGCCTCCACTGTTCCAGGAAAGTTTTATTGATTCTGTATCATTTGGGAAAAAAATTTCTTCTATATTTTTTGCAAGGCCTATAACAGTTATTTTACCTTCTAAGTGTAATTCATGTATGCTTTCCATCGCTGCACTTAACTGGCCTTTACCACCATCAATGATAATTAATTGTGGTAATAGTTGTCCTTCATCCAGCAGTCTTTTATACCGCCTGTAAACAACTTCTTTCATCGTGGCAAAATCATTAATTCCCTTAACTGTTTTCACATTAAAATGCCTGTAATCTTTTTTGATGGGTAAGCCATTTTTAAAACATACCATTGCAGAAACAGGATAGCTTCCCTGGAAATTTGAGTTGTCAAAACACTCTATATGTGCAGGCAATTCTTTTAATCCGAGTGATTCTTGCAACTCTTCAAGCACTTTAAATTGCGCTTCATCATTTTGTTGAATGTGTAACATCTTTTGACGCCTGAGGTCTTCCCTGAAATACTCAGCATTCTTCTTCGACATTTCAAGGAGTTTTAATTTATCGCCTCCTTTTGGTAATGTTATCCTGATATTTTCCTGGGGGTACTCAATATGAAACGGAAGAACAATTTCCATCGCACTGCTGTTAAACCTTTCCCTTAATTGAGCAACAGCAAAAGCAAGTATGTCAGATTCATCTTCTTCCAGTTGAGTTTGCAGCTCTACAGTGTGCGTTTGAATGATAGCCCCATTTTGTACCATCAGGTAATTTACAAATGCAATATCAGGGTCCTTTACAATTGTAAATACATCCAGGTTATTAAGATGTGTGCTTACTACAACAGAACGTGCCTGGTATTGTTCAAGGTGCTCCAATTTCTTTTTTATCATTCCTGCCTTCTCAAAATCAAGGTTTGCTGCATAGTCTTTCATCATTGCAGTATAGCGGGCAATAACAGGCGACAAGTTGCCTTTAAGAATTTGTCTTATCTGCATCAATCCTTCATTGTAATCTTCTTCTGTCTGCAACCCTTCACAGGGGCCTTTGCAATTTCCCAAATGGTATTCAAGGCAAACTTTAAATTTCTTTTTTTGAATATTCTGTTGTGTAAGGTTGAGTTTGCATGTACGTAAAGGAATGTACTGACGAATGAAGCTTATCAGTTCCCTCACTTTTCCTGCTGATGTAAATGGGCCTAAGTATTCTGAACCATCATTGATTTTTTTTCTTGTAAGAAAGATTCGTGGAAAAGGTTCTTTTTTTATTACAATGTAAGGATATGTCTTATCATCTTTAAGGTTGATATTAAAACGCGGTTGGAATTCTTTGATTAAAGAATTCTCGAGTAAAAATGCATCCTGTTCAGAATTTACTATTGTGAATTTTATATCATTGATGCGTTGTACAAGCTCATGTGTTTTATAATTGGTAAATGTTTTTGTAAAATAAGAGCTCACTCTTTTTTTTAAATTCTTTGCTTTTCCCACATATAGCAATTCACCATTTTCATCATAATATTTATAGATACCAGGCTGATTGGGTAATGATGCGGCAAACGCTTTAAATCCTTCTGCTGTCATTCTGCAAAATTACTGTAGTTACAAAACAATGCAGGCTGTGAAATGATAAACTAACATGTTTGAAATATTCTTGTATTACAAGAAAAAAATCAAAGGAGAAAAAACTCTGTGAAGAAGAAAATTTTTGTGTATCAAACAAAGATTATTTCAATTGTTTAACTACACCAATTTTTAAACCGTAGTTTATCAGGTATTCCCTGTTAGGATATTTATCCACGAGGGATGGCAGCATCTGATAACGGAATTGAGGTCCAATCTGCCAGCGATAACTTCCGGTTGTATAACCAAAGAATGTTTCAGCATTGGCATTTACATTCCAGTTGCGCACATAAGCAGAACCATCAGCATAATTTTTGAAGTTGGAAGAAATTATGAGAGGTTGTTTGTCGAAAGTATAAGTAGGTTGAACAGAAGCTCCGACACCCCAACTGAATCTTCCACTGTTTAATATCTGCCATTCTAAACCTAATGGCATTGAAATCTGGTAGTAACTGTTTTTAAATGTCAAAGGTTTATTGCCTGTTACACTTCTTAGGTTAGACACTGCACTAACTGTACTTGTAAATTCACCATTATTAAGTGTAACAGCAACCGGTTCATCTTTATACAGGAAAGCATTGATTTTATACCTGCTCACATTAAACTGAAAGCCTCCTGTTAATGTTAACCGATCATTCAGTTTATAGCCAAGGCCTATACCGGTTTCATAACCTAAAGCCGGGGTCTGGTTGATAGCCTTTGAAGGATCAATGTGATAACCTGATGATAATGCTGCTCCCGCATCCTGGTTATCTTCCTTGCTGTTTTCTTTTAATTTCCTGTAAGAGATAGAAGGTGTAACATAAAACCTGAAATCAAAACGTCCTGAAGTATGGCCAAGTTTATCCAATGATGGCAAAGCATCCCGGTAAGTAGTTGGCACATTAATATCAAAAGCATTATATAGGTTAATATTATTTCCCGAATTAAAGAAAGCAACACCGCCGCTACCTGAGAAGTATGTAGGATCTGTATTTAAAATACTCTTTAATCTTGATGTAACATTAAAGAGGTAATTATCAATGTTTTTAAAAGATAATGGTGCTGTATTATTGATTACAATATCAGCAGGTATATCCTGGGTATTATTTCTTCTAAAATTATTTTGTGCAAGGGTAAATGAATTATTAGTAATATTTAATACTGGTTCATTAATAGGATTATCTTTTTCAATTGGAAGCCTTGCAATTGTTATAAGTTGTTTTGAAATTAATTCGTCAATTTTTAATTTTTCAACAGCAGCAACGATTGTCTTGGAAGTTAGCTGCTCAATTGAGTTATTGTCACCCGGTAGAATTGCAGATTTGTTTATAGGATTTTGACTGGAATATTGACTTTTCATGGGTGATTGTGCAACGTAAGAAGAACCACCACTTATTATGTCAGGTACAGGTTTATTCATGATAGTTCCAACAACAAGTGCAGAAATAATCAATACAGTAAATACGGATAAAGCCGGCCATTTCTTTGGTGTATGAACTTTTGTCCTGATATTCTTCCATACATGATCGGAAGGATACATCCGGTGCTCATTCACCTGATCCTGAAGGTATCTTTCAAAATCATCTCTATGGTTGGAATCATGCATCCTGCCGGTTTTTGAATCTTAATGAAGCGCCGTTGTTAACGTATAAACGTCGCCAGGTTTATCAATAATTTTCTTTTTAACCAAAATGGTCTCAAGCATTGTTTTAGCTCTTGTGCATTGGCTGCGGCTAGTACTTTCCTCGATATCAAGCATCTCTGCAATTTCTTTATGGCTGTAGCCTTCTATTGCATACAGGTTAAGAACCGTTCTATAACCAACAGGGAGTAAGCGGATACATTCAATTACCTGTCTTGCCAGCATTAAAGAAGGAATAAAATCTTCTTTCACCTGTATATCCGTTACATAAGCGAGATCAATGCTTTCATTGAATTTCTTATGCTTCTTCAGGAAGTTGATACAGGTATGAACAATGATCCTTCTAATCCATCCTTCAAAAGAGCCAGAGTTGCGGAAAGACCCTATTTGTGTAAACACCCTGATAAAGCCTTCCTGCAGCATGTCTTCTGCGTCTTCCCGGTTCTGTGCGAAACGATAACATACCGAAAGCATTTTAGGACTGTACCTGTTATACAGTTCCCTTTGTGCTATGGCGTCGTTGTTAATACAGCCGGCTAAGATTGCTTGTTCCGTCATGCAGGTAATTGATTAATTACCTGCCAAGATAGACAATTTATAAATGCAAAAAGCTGCAAATCAAATTTTTTTGTACTTATCCAGGCAGGTAGTGTATGATTTTTTTATAATGGCTTTTATTATTTTCAATTAATTATTTGTAACAACGATCATATAGCTATGCAAGTTGCCTGGTAGCAGTGAATTTTCTTTCACCAATTTGTTGTCTCCACATTGCATAATACAAACCTTTTTCTTCCAGCAATTCATGGTGTGATCCTGTTTCAACTATTCTTCCTTTTTCAAGCACATATATCCTGTCTGCGTGCATGATGGTACTCAGGCGGTGTGCTATCAAAACGGTAATCTGTTCTTTCATTTCAGATATCTGTCTGATAGTAGATGTAATTTCTTCTTCTGTAATAGAGTCAAGTGAAGAAGTGGCTTCATCAAAAATCAATAAATGCGGATGACGCAACAAAGAACGGGCAATACTTAATCTTTGTTTTTCTCCACCACTAAGTTTTAATCCTCCTTCACCAATTACTGTATCAATACCTTTTTCAGCACGTTCCAATAAATTCTGGCAACTTGCCTTATATAAAGCATCCGATAATTCTTCTTCACTTGCTGATGGATTTACAAACATTAAATTTTCTCTTATTGTACCTGCAAATAATTGTGTGTCCTGTGTTACAAAACCTATTTGCGTTCTGAGATCTTCCAATGCCAGGTCGCTGCTATCAACACCGTTGTAAAAAACTTTTCCTGACTGGGGATGATATAATCCAACCAGCATTTTTACCAATGTGCTTTTGCCTGCACCTGATGGACCTACAAATGCTATCGTCTCTCCTTTTTCAACATCAAAAGAAATATTATCGAGTGCTTTATATTGAGCAGTCTGATGTTTAAATGAAACATCGAGAAAACCCAATTTATTGATATTGCCGATATGAATTGGTGTTTCAGGTTTTTTCTCTACAGGTCTTTTCATCACATTATCAAAATTGATGAGTGATGCTTCAGCTTCCCTGTAAGACATAATGATATTTCCGATTTCCTGCAATGGGCCAAAGATGAAAAAAGAATAAAAGGTCAAAGTCATTACCTGGCCCGCTGTTAATTGCCCTTTGAAAACCAGCCAGGCTAACGTAAACATGATCACCTGTCGCAGGAAGTTTACAAATGTACCTTGAATAAAACTTAATGTCCTGATGCTTTTTACCTTTCGCAGTTCAAGCCCGAGAATTTTGTAAGTGTTGTTATTTAACCTGTCCACTTCCTGGCTTGTTAAACCCAGGCTTTTTACTAATTCAATATTGCGCAAAGACTCAGTTGTTGATCCCGCTAATGCATTTGTTTCCGCAACAATTTTTTTCTGGATAAATTTTATTTTTTTACTCAAAACACTGGTGAGCCATGCAAGGGCTGCAATACCTACAGTATAAATTGGCATGATAGACCAGTGTAAACTAAAAGCATAGATGCTTACAAAAACAACACCTACCACTACTGCAAATAATACATTGATAAAAGAGATAATAAACTTCTCTGTATCTGCTCTCACTTTTGTTAGGATGGAAAGAGTCTCACCGCTACGCTGGTCTTCAAAATCCTGGTAAGGCAGGAGCATCGAATGCTTCAATCCGTCAGTGAAAATCCTTGCGCCAAATTTTTGAACAATAACATTGGTGAAATAATCCTGGAATGCTTTTGCAATTCTTGATACCATTGCAACACCAATAAAAATTCCCAGGTATCCTACCACACCCCAAACAAAATCATTGGTGCTACGGGTTGCTGTTTTTATAAAATTTTTATGTGCATCAAAATAACCTGTTTCAAATGGATGGGTGAGATATTTATCAAAAAGTTTCCCAAAGAAATATGGGTCAAGCATTGAGAAACTTTGGTTGATGGCAGCCAATGCTAAAGCCAGCACCACTAACCACCTGTAAGGCCTTAAATAACGAAGTAATATTTTCATCAAAAAATTATTTCAACAATAAAAATCATACAAGCTAAATAAATGATATGAAACATGGTGTTTTAAAATCAAATTTTATAAAAAGTATTTTATGACAGGATGAAATCATAGATTAACTGAAAGATTGAGCTTTGAATTAACTGATTTCCGACAGGAACATCAGCATCAGCCTGTTTAAATTATTTCACCTTGAACAATTTTCCCGTTATGTAAAACATCAAAAAAAGTTCCCTGGGAATTATTTTCAGAAAAAAATTCAAAGCATCGCAAGTGCGCCGAAAGTTGCCATCTTATTGATAGCTTTCTTTGGTGATATTACTTTAACCCAAAGCAATATCCAATACCTGTTGCATATTTTTTACATAATGAAATGTAATACCCTTGATGAAATTGCCATCAATTTCTTTCACATCTTTTTCATTCAGATTGCACATCAGGATTTCTTTCAGGCCTGCTCTTTTTGCTGCCAATACTTTTTCTTTAATTCCACCCACAGGCAACACCTGTCCCCTCAATGTAATCTCACCTGTCATTGCCAGGTAAGGTTTTATTTTTTTGCCTGTTAATGCTGAAGCCAATGAGCTCATCATTGTTACACCAGCACTTGGACCGTCTTTAGGAACTGCCCCTTCCGGAACGTGGATATGAATATTTTTCTTTGCAAACAGTGTGGGATCAATACCATATTTTTTTACATTGGCCTGTAAATAGCTCAATGCTGTTGACGCGCTTTCTTTCATCACATTGCCCAGGTTTCCTGTGAGTTTTAATTCACCTTTTCCATCACTTAAAATCGTTTCAATAAAAAGTATATCACCACCTACATAAGTCCAGGCAAGGCCTACAGCCACACCGGGCATATTGGCTGTTTTATAAATTTCATTACTGTATTTCTGTGGCCCCAGTATTTTTTCTATTTCCTGCAATGAAATAGTAGGTGGTATTTTCCCACGCAATGAAAATTCTTTTGCCTTGAAACGCATTATTGCAGCCAACTGCCTGTCTAATTCACGCACACCACTTTCCCTTGTATAATTTTCAATGATCTTTTGCAATACCTTATCACTGATTTTTAGTTTTGTTTTTGATAGGCCATGCGCTTCTTTTTGTTTGGGTACAAGGTGCCTTTGCGCAATTTGTATTTTTTCTTCCACTGCATAACCGCTCAGATCAATAATCTCTAACCGGTCGCGTAAAGCTGGTTGGATATTCTGAACATTATTTGCTGTAGCAATAAACAATACTTTACTCAAATCATATTCAAGCTCCAGGTAGTTATCGTAAAAAGTATTGTTTTGTTCAGGATCCAATACTTCGAGTAATGCAGAAGATGGGTCGCCACGAAAATCGTTCCCAACTTTATCTATTTCATCCAGCACCATCAATGGATTGGAAGTTTTTATTTTCCTGATGTTTTGGATAATGCGGCCTGGCATGGCTCCAATATAAGTTTTACGATGACCGCGTATTTCGCTTTCATCATGCAAACCACCTAAACTAACACGCACATATTTTCTGCCGATTGCATGTGCAATGCTTTTGCCCAATGAAGTTTTACCGATACCCGGTGCGCCTGTAAAACAAAGTATCGGGCTTTTCATATCACCCTTTAATTTTAAAACAGCGATATATTCCAGGATGCGCTCTTTTATTTTTTTCATTCCATAATGGTCGCCATCTAAAATTTTTGCTGCACGTTTCAGGTCATAATTATCTTCTGTGTATTCATTCCATGGCAGGTCAAGCAAAAGATCAAGATGGTTATAGATAACAGAATAATCAGGTGTTGATGGATGCATCCTTTCCAGCTTCGCAATATTGCTTTTAAACATTTCCTTTGCAGCATCACTCCATTTTTTTGTTTCTGCTTTTTTCTTCAACTCATTTATTTCTCTTTCATTGGTATCACCACCCAATTCATCTTTGATACTCTTGAGTTGTTGTTGTAAAAAATATTCCCGTTGTTGTTTATCAATTTCAGTACGGGTTTTGGTGGTTACTTTATTTTTCAATTCAGCAAACTGTAATTCTTTCTGAAGCAGCTCTATCAGTTTTTCTGCACGTTGCTTCAGGTCATCGATTTCCAGTAAATGTTGTTTATCCGTAACATCACTGTTCAGGTTGCTGCTTACAAAATTTACAAGAAAAGAAGGGCTTTCAATATTTTTCAGGATGATGGATGCTTCCGCAGGCATATTGGGAGATATCTGGATAATTTGTGAAGCCAGGTCTTTTATTGAACCCGCGTGTGCATCAAAATTGATATCAGCAGGTAAATCGTCTTCTTTTAAAATACGTATTTCTGCAACATAATAAGGGTCAGTTTTAATCACCTGGTTTACACGGAACCTCTTCTTTCCCTGGATAATAATTGTTGTTCCACCATCCGGCATTTTTATGAGTTTCACAATTTTTGCCACAGTGCCAATCTCACACATATCTGAAGGTTCAGGGTCTTCCACATTGGCATCTTTTTGAGATAGTACACCAATGAGCTTATCGCCTTTATATGATTCGTTTACTGCATTAATACTTTTATCCCTTCCAACTGTAATGGGTAAAACAACCCCGGGAAATAATACCGTATTCCTTAACGGCAATAAAGGAAGTGTGTCTGGGACTAACAGGTTTTTATCCTGTTCATCATTCTCATTGATTGGGATTATGGGCAGAAAGTCTGCATCTTCATCACTCAGTAAAAATTTTTTTGTATTCATATATCCTTTTATCCGGCGTCAGTTTGTCATTAACTGAACCGGTCTTGATTAATTTGAATTGAAAGCTAATTCTTTCAATTTAAGTGCCACAAGGCAAATTAAGGCAGGATTGTCACAAATTTGAAGCAGATAGGATATAATTTGACGGTATAAATCCAGAATTAAGACTAAATTTCCCAAAATTGGGTTTATACTCCTTCATAAACAATAGCAGCTCCCTGTCCAACGCCAACACACATTGTTGCCAGCCCATATTTTGAATTTCTTCTTTTCATTTCATGTAAAAGTGTAGCTGATATCCTTGCGCCGCTACAACCTAACGGATGGCCTATAGCAATAGAACCGCCATTGACGTTTATTTTATTTATATCAAATTCTAGTTCATTGATACAGGCAATTGATTGAGCAGCGAAGGCTTCATTCAGTTCTATCAGATCCAGGTCAGCTACTTTCAGATCAGCCCTAATTAAAGCTTTTTGTGTAGCAGGTACAGGGCCAATACCCATTATCGCAGGATCAACTCCGGCAACAGCCATGCTTTTTATTTTTGCTAATGGTGTAAGATTAAATATTTTCACTGCCTCTTCACTTGCAAGCAATAAGGCTGCTGCACCATCATTGATACCAGATGAGTTTCCCGCGGTTACAGATCCATCTTTGGTAAAAGCAGGTTTTAATGCGGCTAATTTTTCAAGTGAAGTATGGCGCGGGTGTTCATCCTGTGAGAACCATGAAATCAGTTTGTCGTGTATCATTTCCACAGCAACAATTTCATCTTCCCATTTATTCTGTTCCAATGCAGCAAAATATTTCAGTTGTGATGCCAGTGCAAATTCATCCTGTTGTTCACGGGATATGTTGAATTGATTAGCTACGTTTTCTGCAGTTTCTCCCATTGAAAAGGGATAATACATTTGTGCTAATGCTTTATTGGTAAAACGCCAGCCGATAGTAGAATCATAAATTTCCGGTTTACGGTTCCAGGCACTCCCGGTTTTTGCCATTACAAAAGGCGCCCTTGTCATACTTTCCACTCCGCCTGCTAAATACAACATTCCTTCACCACACATAATAGCTCTTGCAGCCTGCATGATGGCATCAAGCCCACTTGCGCATAACCTGTTCACGGTACAACCTGCTACTGTCACCGGCAAGCCTGCAATCAAGGCAGCCATTCTTGCTACATTCCGGTTGTCTTCACCTGCCTGGTTAGCATCACCGGCAATTACATCTTCAATTTCTGCAGGGTCAATAGCATTCCGGTTAATTATAGTAGTTATTACATGTGCTAACAAATCATCAGGGCGGATAGAACTTAACCTGCCACCATATTTTCCAACCGGCGTCCGCACTGCGTCAATTATATAACAATCGTTCATAGATATTTTTAAAAAATTAAAGCCCAAAACCGGGCGGCTGCAAATATAGAATGGATTTAATTGTTGATGAGGTCGTAATGCGATGCAGAAATTTGAATTATTTTTTTTAATTACCGTTACATCTTGCAATTCCAGCTTTTGCTTTCTGATCAATTGAATCTTTGTAGTCATGGTTTTCCATGTCAAGGCACTTTTGATAATATTGAATTGCTTTTACTTTATTGCCTTGTTTTTCATAAATCATTCCGATTTGTAATGCTGCACGGGCTGCATAATATTCAGTTCTGTTTAATCCTATTGAAATGGCTATTAAATAAAACTTAATAGCAGAATCATCACGATTCATATCATCATAAATTCTTCCGGCACGATAAGTGAATTCAAGCTGGTCGCCAACATCACTAAAATCATTTTTATTTTTCCCTTGCAATAAAGCTATCGCCTGGTGGTTATAACCACCATCACTCAGGATGCGTGATTTAAGTAAAATAATATTGGGCCACTTTCCTGATTTAGCATCTTTAAAAGCCTGTTTATCTGCATCTGTATCTGTATTGCCTTTCTTTAAAACATTTAACCTCGCAGCATTTGCAGCGGGAATGTTGCCTTGCAAATAATAACACCAGGCTAATTTTTCATATGCATCTTTCAGATAAAATTTTCCTTTGAAGTGTGAAACAAAATATTCAAAATTTTTTGTGGCGCTTGCTAACTCCAGGTGGCGCATCTGCACATAAGCAAGTTCAAAATTCCAGATCGGTGTCTGCATGTAAGCAGAAGACATGTTCCTGTTTTGAATAACGTTGCGGGCATATTCATTCATCTTGTTATTGATGGCAAGATTGGCTGCCATATAAGCCAGCAAGTGATTATTTACAAGGTCAAGCTTTCCCTGGTTTATAAATTGAAAAACCTGGTCGGGTTTATTCTGAATATAAAATGACACATAGCAATAATAGAACACAGCCTCCTCATGAAACAATCTTGCATATACATCATCACTGTTCAATGCAGTTTTCAGCAATGCCATACCGTTACTGATGGAACCTTTAATACCAAATAATCCTGCGAGCCATTTATAACCATCTGGAATGGTACCTGCTACTACCTGCATTGGTCCATAAAGCATGTTATTGGGAATAAAAGAAGGGAATTTTTTCTTATTGTCTTTGATTAAAGAAAATGCTTTTCGAAAATCCCATCCGGCAGACCACCTTTCACCAAACTTAATTTCAACACATGCTTTTTGAATCAACACTACACTCCTGCAATAATTATAAAAAGGAGAAGAAGTGGGGCCATCATCCAACCTGTCTAAATAAATATCAAAATGGGGCTCGAGTACTTTCTTCTGTGCAGGATCTTCATTAAAAAACAAAACAAAAAAATCAGAGTAGCTATCCAACAGGTCGGGGATAAGGTTATCTGGGTTTTGCTGTCTTGCCTGTTCTATTAAATTCTCACCACTTTGTAACCGCAGGCTGGTGATTTCTTTGTAAGCCTGCTGGCAAATATTGTTGAAGTCGTAAACTTTATCAGCACTCGCAGAAGTAAAAACGAAACAGCTTACCAACAATAAGTAAACCATTTTCTGCATAAAAAATTTCATCGCCCCGAAAATAAATAAGGGCGCTGATATGAACGCCCTTTAATACTGATAAAGATGTTAATGTTATTTGGCATCAGTTGATGCTGCCAGTTCTTCATCCACTAAAATTCGGCCACAGTTTTCACAAACTATGATTTTTTTGTGCTGGCGGATTTCACTTTGACGTTGAGGGGGAATAGCATTGAAACAACCTCCACATGCATCCCTTTCTACCGGTACAACAGCAAGGCCATTACGATAACTTTTACGGATGCGATCATATGAATACAATAAGCGGGATTCAATATTTTCACGCGCTTCATTGGATATCTTGCTGAATTGCTTTTCTTCTTTTTCAGTATCAGCAATAATTTTTTCCAACTCACCTTTCTTTTGATTTAATGTAACGTCTTTTGTACTGATAAGCTTTTTAGTATGTTCCAATGATTTTACTTCTGCGGCCAGTTCTTCATTTGCATCACGGATAAGCTTTTCAGCGTGCTGCCCTTCCAGTTCCTGGTTTTCAATTTCTTTAGTTATAGCTTCATATTCACGGTTATTTTTGACGGCATCGCTTTGTTTCTGGTATTTTTTTACCAGCGCTTCAGCTTCTTTGATGACGTTTTTCTTTTGTTCAATGAACTCGGTAATTCCGTTTATCTTTTCTTCAATTTTTGTCTGTCTGCTGTACAAACCCTCGATTTCATCTTCCAGGTCGCTCACTTCCATTGGAAGCTCACCTTTTAATATTTTGATTTCATCCAGTTTGCTGTCAATTTTCTGCAAACGGATAAGAGAAGAAAGCTTTTCTTCAACCGAATATTCTTTAACTGCTGCCATAATTTTATTTCAAAATTTTAATATTTCCAGGCTTCTGTGTTAACTAAAATAATACACAGGATTTGTCCTGGTTTCCGTTTTGAGGACGGCAAAGTTAGGGAATTTGGACTGCAAAACATCATGCAATAGTTCTATGGTAAATTGTTCGCTTTCCCAATGCCCGATGTCGGCAATCACCATTTTTCGGTCTGCATCAAAAAATTCATGGTATTTTACGTCTGCAGTAATATAAAAATCAGCACAGGAAGCAATTGCCGGTTGAATTAAAAAGCTTCCTGCCCCACCACAAACTGCAACTCTTTTAACAGGTTTTTGTAATAAAGCAGTATGCCGGACTACCTGCACATTAAAGGCATTTTTAATTTGTTGCAGGAAATCCAACTCATTTATCTCAACCTGTAAATCCCCGATAATGCCACTGCCTATGGCACCGAAACTATTGGAAAGGGAAACAATATCATAAGCCACTTCTTCATAAGGATGTGATTGTATCAATGCGCTGACAATTTTATTTTTCAGATATGATGGAAAAATAATTTCTATCCTCGTTTCCTTTTCTTCATGACGGATATTTTTTTCTCCAACAAATGGATGGGTATTTTCACCGGCTTTAAAAGTGCCGATACCTTCTGCATTAAAACTACATTCACTGTAAGCGCCAATTGAACCGCCACCTGCATCAAACAATGCAGACCTGACTTTTTCAGCATGTTCTACCGGTGCAAATGTGTAAAGCTTCATCAGCATATTTTCTTTTGGCAATAATATTTGCCTGTTGCTGAGCTGCAGTTTATCTGCAATCATATCGTTTACACCTTCAATGACATTATCAAGATTGGTATGAATTGCATAAATAGCAATATCATTTTTTATTGCATTGATGATTGTGCGTTCCACATAATTTTTTCCATTGATTTTTTTCAACCCTTTAAATATTATGGGATGATGTGCTACAATGAGGTTGCAATTTTTTGCCAGCGCTTCATCTATAATTTCTTCAGTGGAATCAAGTGTGCAAAGGATGCCTGTGCAGTTCCAGCCAGCATTACCAGTTATCAAACCTGCATTATCGTAATTTTCCTGGAGGGAAGGTGGAGCAAGATTTTCAAGAGACTGTATGATTTCTGCAATTTTCATTCCTGCAAATTATACAATTGCAACGGTTGATAAAACAGGCTTGTATTTTATTGATAAATTAATGTACTTAATTAACACAACCCTGTTTTCATACCACTGATTTTTATTTTTGTAAAAAATATCCTTTACAGTATATGAAGAGATTGGTTTGCCCTGTTTTTCTTTTTATTTGTGTCAGCTTTGCATTTTGCAAAAAAGGTGTTTCTCCCGCACCAGGTGGAGGAGATGATAATGGCGGGAACAACAATCCTGATACTATACCTGCAATTGTTACACCTGCAGACCCAACACTTGCAACTTCCATTGGGTTTTTTATGGATGGATGGAAATCAAAAAGTTTTTCTGCACCGGATGCAAAAGATACTACCATACCTTCTTCTGCCAGCATCACTGTAACAGTTGATGCTTCAACTATTCTTTCTAAAATTTCTCCATTGTTATTTGCCAATAATGCCAACTCATGGATGGGTGATTTTTCCAACAATAATTTGTTACAATATATTACAGACCTGCATCCAAAAATTATCCGCTTTCCAGGCGGTAGTATCAGTGATGTATATTTCTGGAATCAGACCAATAATGTAAAACCTGTTGATGCACCGGATAACCTGGTGAATGCAGATGGCTCCACTACTGCTGCAGGTTACTGGTATGGTACAAACAATGATAACTGGACTTGTTCAGTTGATAAATATTACCAGATGTTGCAACAAACAGGAAATGAAGGAATGATAACCATTAACTACGGATATGCCCGTTATGGTACTTCAGACAATCCAGTTGCAGCCGCTGCACACATGGCAGCAGATTGGGTGAGATATGATAATGGCCGTACAAAATATTGGGAAATAGGAAATGAAAACTATGGTGATTGGGAAGCAGGTTACCGCATTGACCCATCACAAAATAAAGACGGGCAACCTGAAATAGCTACCGGCACTTTGTATGGTACGCATTTTAAAATATTTGCAGACTCAATGAAGAAGGCTGCAGGTGAAGTGGGTGCAACGATTTATATCGGGGCATTATTAGTTAGTCAACAGCCGCAATCTTATGAAACCGAAACAGTAAAAAACTGGAACCAGGGTGTGTTAACTGCAGCCGGAAATACTCCGGACTTTTTAATTGTACATGATTATTTTACAAATTATCATACAGATGCACAACCTGCAGAAATTCTTGCAAGCGCTACAGCAGTTCCTTCTGCTGTTATGAACTATGTTAACCAAAGCCAGCAGAATGCAGGGCTTGCAAAAAAACCAATTGCATTAACTGAATGGAATATTTTTTCAGAAGGCTCGCAACAACAGGTTTCATTCGTAGCAGGCATGCATGCAGTTGTTGCCATCAATGAATTTATGAAACAGAAATTCGGTTATGCAAGCAGATGGGACTTGGCCAATGCATGGGATAACGGAAACGACCATGGCATGTTTAGCCAGGGTGGTGAACCCAATGTGCCAATGTGGAACCCAAGACCTGTATTTTATTATGAATATTTCATGCAAAAAATGTTGGGCGACCGTTGCATCAATGCCAGCGTTTCAGGTGGCAGCAATATCAATGCTTATGCATCCACATTCAGTTCAGGTGAAATAGGTGTAACACTGGTGAACCAATCATCATCTGCACAAACTATTCAACTGGCGTATAAAAATTTTAATGCAGGAAAAAAATTCTATTGGTACACATTAACCGGTGGCACAGATAATGGTTCTTTTTCGAGAAAAGTATTTGTCAACAACCAGGGAACAAATTTACCAGCAGGCGGGCCTTCATCTTATGCAACAGTAAAAGCTTATTCAGCCAATGCATCTAACGGAGTTTATGTAAAACTCCCACCAATGAGTGTTGTATATATGGTAGTGGATAAAAAATAACCAGGTCTTCAGAAATATCTATTCATTAATCCTGCAACATCAATTCTGATTTCAACAGTGCATTCAGTTTTATTACATTTTCTTCATTGCCGCACAAATCAGCCAATGTCATTTTATTCAAAACCTGGTCAACAGTAAACTGGATTATTTTCCAAAGGGAACGGGCAGAACAGTTAACAGAATTGGTGCAAAGTTTTAAAGCGCCGATATGTGTGGCGCAAAATTTATCATCAAACAAAGCGCCACCTAAAGTTTTTAAAACTTCATTGATATTAATTTCTGATGTTGGTCTTGAAAGTATATAACCGCCTTTTTGCCCAGGAGTGCTTTTCACAAAACCGGCTAACCTCAACTGCCTGGTTAGTTTGGCAACATAATGTGGAGTCAAGCCTTCTGCTTCACTTAACTGCGGGATGCTCATTCCTTCTTCATCACCACATCTTGCAATGCGGATGAGTATCCTGATTCCATATTCTTCCTGTGCGGTTATTTTCATTTTTTATATTTTTTAAAGTTTACCCGTTCACAACACGAACTGTTACATTACAATACTGCATTTGTGAACAGGTAAACTATATAAATTTTATTGTTGCTTTTCTATTGAAAGCGGGTCAACATCATAAGTGGAAATAAAATACTGTCTCAACTCTTCCACTGATGCATCATTATTTTCTTTGGTACAAACTTTATTGTATTCCTGTATCAATGTATCAGCAATATCACCTGCTGCACTTCTTTCAATCTGGTAACGGTGCAAAATGAAAACCAGTTCGCCATCTTTGAATAAATAAATATTGGGTGAGCTTGGTGTGATACCCGGCAAATAAGTGTTGCGGAAATGTGATACCGCATCTTTTTCCATGCCTGCAAATAATGTAAGCTTATCATCAGGGATAAGTTTGCTGAAAAATGAAAGCAATGCACCCGGTCTTGCTACCCTTGCACCACAACCACATACTGAATTGAGGATAACCATTTTCACTTTACCATCATTTACATTTAATGCCTTATCAACATCTTCTGCTGTGAGCATTTCAGTGAAACCATTATCCGTAAGTTCTTTACGAAGTGGTGCAGCAATTTGTTCCGGGTATGAAGGGCCATTGTTGCCCATTAAACTATCTACGCTTATCTGTGCCATAAAAAATTTTTTTTAATCCCTCTCTTTAAATACTTCTGCGAAGGAGGGTAACTTCGAAGATTGTTTAATTGTTATTGTTAGAAAATTTTTTCAAAAAACTTCACGCTACTCAACAGCGTAATTACATAAACCCTAATTCCAATGCTGCTGCTTCACTCATCATGCTTTTATCCCAGGGTGGCGACCAGGTTACAGACACATGCACATCATTCACCCCTTCAATCTCTCTTACTTTCTGGTCCACTTCTACAGGAATGGTTTGTGCTGCCGGGCAACTTGGCGCTGTCAACGTCATAGTGATTTGTACATTGTTGATAGGTAAAATATCAACTGTATAAATCAAACCCAGGTCATAAATATTCACCGGTATTTCCGGGTCATAAATTTCCTGCAGTGTTTCAATCACTTTTTCTTTTAAATCCATATCAACATCTCCGTTTATCATTCTTCAAAAATTGTATTAAAATAAAATTTTCAAATCATCATCCATTCATTTTTACCTGGTATGCCAGCGCATAATTTTTCATCTGTTTCACCATTGACAGCAAACCATTGCTGCGTGTTTGTGCGAGGTGATTTTTCATTCCAATCTTGTCAATAAATTCAAGCGTTGCATCCAGTATTTCTTTTGGTGTATGGCCTGATAAAACCCTTATCAGCATACTCACCAATCCTTTTACTATCACTGCATCGCTATCAGCTTTGAAAAAAATCCTTCCTTCTTTTTCGTTTGCTATCAGCCATACCTGGCTTTGGCAACCTTTTATTTTGTATTCATCAATTTTATATTTTGGGTCTAATGGCTCCAGCTTTTTTCCAAGGTCAATAATGTATTCATACTTATCTTCCCAGGTATCAAATAATGAAAACTCTTCTGTTATTTCATCTTCTGTTTCCTGTATTGTTTGAACTGCATTCATTATTTGCCCAAAATATTTTTATATCAAAATCTATAATCATTTTTTGCCGTCATATCGAAGTAACGAGACATCTGTTATTATTCTTTTCGAATTAATAATGATGAGATTTCTCCTATCGTCGAAATGACGTGCTCATCGTCGAAATGACGTTTCAACATCGTAATGATGTTCTTGCCCGTCATGTCGAAGTAATGAGACATCTGTTATCATTTTTTTCGAATAAATAATGATGAGATTTCTCCTATCATCGAAATGACGTTTCATCATCGAAATGATGTTCTTGCCCGTCATGTCGAGGAAACGAGACATCTGCCATTATTCTTTTCGAATTAATAATGATGAGATTTCTCCTATCATCGAAATGACGTTTCATCATCGTAATGACGTTCTTGCCCGTCATGTCGAGGAAACGAGACATCTGCCATTATTCTTTTCAAATTAATAATTGTGAGATTTCTCCTATCATCGAAATGACGTTTCAACATCGAAATGACGTTGTTGCCCGTCATGTCGAAGTAATGAGACATCTGTTATCATTTTTTTCGAATTAATAATGATGAGATTTCTCCTATCGTCGAAATGACGAGAACAAAGAGCTAAACATATTTCACAACATTCAACAACCCAACCATTACCTCAACATCTTAATTGCCTTACCAACACCTTTTACCAATTCATCCACTTCTTCTTTTGTATTATACATTGCAAAAGATGCACGCACTGTGCCTGGTATTTCAAACCTGTTCATCAATGGCTGGCAACAATGATGTCCTGTTCTCACAGCAATGCCATAGTTGTCCAGTAAAATTCCCATATCCTGCGGATGTGCACCATCTACAATAAAAGATACAACACTCGTTTTATGTTTTGATGTCCCTATCAACCTTACACCTTCAATTGCACTCAACTGCTCCATTGCATATTTTGTCAGCGCTTCTTCATGCCTGCGGATATTTTCTTTGCCTGTTTCATTTACAAAATCAAGCGCAGCTTTGAAAGCTACTGTATCTGCAATATTGGGTGTACCTGCTTCAAATTTGTAAGGCAGTTCATTATAAGTTGTTTTTTCAAACGTTACTTCTTTAATCATTTCACCACCGCCCATATAAGGTGGCATTGCCTCCAGCAATTCTTTTTTACCATATAAAACACCAACACCTGTCGGGCCATAAACTTTATGACTGGAGATAACAAAAAAATCACAATCCATATCCTGCACATCAATATCAAGATGAACAGATGATTGTGCACCATCCACCAACACAACTAAATTATGCCTGTGTGCTGTTTCAATAATTTCCTTTACAGGGTTGATTGTCCCCAAAGAATTGGAAGCGTGAACTATTGAAACAATTTTAGTTTTTGGTGTGATGAGTTTTTCAAATTCATCCATCACCAAATCACCGTTATCATCAACAGGGATAATTTTTAAAACTGCTTTCTTTTCTTCACAAACTAATTGCCAGGGTACAATATTAGAATGATGTTCCATCCCGGTGATGATGATTTCATCACCCTCTTTTATATTCTGCCTGCCATAAGTTGCAGCCACTAAATTGATGCCTTCTGTTACACCTCTTGTAAAAATAATTTCTTCGCGGTGCTTTGCATTAATGAATTCTTTTACAGTATCACGTGTAGCTTCAAAAGCAGCAGTTGCTTCTTCAGCAAGAGAATGAATGCCCCTGTGGATATTTGCATTGTACTGGTGATAATATCTCACCAATGCATCAATCACCACCTGTGGTTTTTGTGCAGTAGCTGCATTATCAAAATACACCAGGTCCCTTCCTTTCACTTTTCTTTCCAGCACAGGAAACTGTTTGCGTATTTCAGCTACATCAAATGCTTTTATATCTTTTTCAACTGATATCATGAATTAATCTAAAATTCGTTTATGTTGTTTGAGCGTCATTTCGATCCCGATTTTATCGGGAGAGAAATCTCATATTAATTTATCAAAATATTCAAGAGATGTCTCGTTTCCTCGACATGACGTTTTACTTTCAAATCATATAAATAGTTTTAAAGACTATCAACTTCCAACCTTTCATCTATTTTATTTTCCAGGTAACTGCGTAATGCAGCGGGTTTCACCTGCTCTAAAATATCAGCAGCAAAAGCATGCAACAACAAAGCCTTTGCTTTCTTTTCACCAATACCTCTTGCCCTTAAATAAAATAAAGCTTCATCATCCAAACGGCCTACTGTGCAACCATGTGAACATTTTACATCATCAGCAAAAATTTCCAGTTGCGGTTTTGTATTTACAGTTGCAGTATCACACATCAACACATTTTTGTTGCTTTGATAAGCGTTGGTTTTTTGTGCATCCTGCCTCACAAAAATTTTACCGTTGAATACACCGGTAGCGCGGCCATCAATAATACCTTTATAAAATTCATTGCTGAAACAATTCGGTTGGATATTATCAACAATACTGTGGTTGTCAACATGCGTATTTCCTTTTACCATGTATAAACCATACAAATGACCTTCATTGTTGGGCGCTTCAAGAATCATGTTGATGTTATTGCGTACTGTGCCTCCATTCAATGTTACAGTAACACAATGCGTAAAACATTTGCCCACCTGCTGAATATGGGTGGTGCCTACATGATGACAGTTTTCATCATCGTCCTGCACTTTATAATATTCAAGCCTTGCATTTTCACGGACAGCTATTTCAAATACTTCGTTTGTAAAACTTTCCTGGCTGCCGTTATTTTTATACAGCTCTGCAACCTGCACCTGTGCATTTTCTTCCACCACCATCAGGCTGCGGGGTTGTACAAAATGATTATCACTTGTTGTATCAGTTAAATGATAAACGAATACGGGATTTTCAACAACTTTATTTTTCTTAACTATTACAAACAAACCATTAGCAACGAAAGCTGCATTCAAAGCATTCATACCATCTTTATTGTATTTACTGCTTTGGTTTAAATGTAGCTGCACATAATTTTTATATTCACTTTCTGCTGCTTCATGCAGGTTCAGGACTACCAGTGATTCACTGTTGATTTTTGAAAGTTCTTTTACAAAAACTCCATTCACAAAAAATAATTCAGCAGCAGCATCTGCGTGCAGCCTTATTGATTCCAGTGTTTCTTTTGAAGGCAATGCAGCAGCAATATTCAGTTCAAAATTTTTATTGGTGATGGGTGCCAGACGTGTGTATTTCCACTCTTCATTTCTAGAAGTTGGTATGCCTGATGTATTGAATACTTCAATTGCTTTTGCACGCACCGAACCCAGCAACCCGTTACCCGCAATTGCATTGAGCTCTTTGTATTTACTCTGTATTGTTTCTGTTAAACTCATAAAAGCCTATCCTTCATTCCCTCATTTTAAAAGGGGGTATAAAAATTTTTTTTATTATTTATTTTCAGTTTGCCGCTTATCAATTGTAGTGTTTAGTATGTTTTTTCATCAATGCAAAACACCAATCAAATTTTAAGAGACTGCAGCTTCCAGTTCCTGCTTTATAAAATCATAACCTTTTTCTTCCAGTTCCAAAGCGAGTTCCTTTCCGCCGGATTTTACAATGCGTCCTTTATATAATACATGCACAAAATCAGGCACGATATAATCCAATAAACGCTGGTAGTGTGTAATCACCAATGTTGCATTATCTTTTGTACGCAATGCATTTACTCCATCAGCAACAATCCGGAGCGCATCAATATCCAAACCACTGTCTGTTTCGTCTAAAATTGCAAGCTTGGGTTCAAGCATTGCCATCTGGAAAATTTCATTACGTTTCTTTTCACCACCACTAAAACCTTCATTCAATGAACGGCTTGTCAGGCTCTGGTCAATTTTTACCAGTTTCATTCTTTCCTTCATCAGCTTTAAAAATGAAACAGCATCCAAAGGTTCCTGGCCACGATGTTTGCGGGCTTCGTTCACTGCAGTTTTTATAAAATTAGTTGTGCTTACACCTGGTATTTCAATCGGGTATTGAAATGCCAGAAACAAACCTTCCCTTGCCCTTTCTTCAGGAGCCATTTCCAGTAAATTAATTCCATCAAAATCTACAGAACCTTCAGTTACTTCATATTCGCTCTTACCTGCCAGCACAGATGCGAGGGTGCTTTTACCGGAACCATTCGGCCCCATTATAGCATGCACTTCCCCAGCATTGATTTCGAGGTTGATACCATTCAATATTTTCTTGTCTTCAATCTGTGCGTGTAAGTTTTTTATTTCTAACATAGTTGTAAGTCTTTTTAGCCAATGGCTAATAGCTATTAGCCTTTAGCTTTATTGATTCCTGATAAAATTTTTTATGTGATAAAATTTCAATATTCAAACCTGAAATGATTAAGTTCTTTAATAGCCAATGGCTAACAGCCAAAAGCTAATAGCTTATCCTACCCTACACTTCCTTCTAAACTTATTGCTAAAAGCTTTTGTGCTTCCACAGCAAACTCCATCGGCAACTGGTTCATCACTTCTTTGGCAAAACCATTAATGATTAAAGCAACTGCAGTTTCTGTATCAATACCGCGCTGGTTGCAATAAAAAATCTGGTCTTCTCCTATTTTGCTCGTAGTGGCTTCATGCTCCACGATTGCTGAACTATTTTTTGTTTCAATGTATGGGAAAGTGTGTGCGCCACATTTATCACCCAACAACAATGAATCACATTGTGAGAAATTGCGTGCATTGTGTGCATTTTTTCCAACCTGTACAAGGCCCCTGTAACTATTCTGGCTTTTGCCTGCAGAAATACCCTTTGAAACTATGCGGCTTCGTGTATTTTTTCCTACATGCATCATCTTTGTGCCGGTATCAGCCTGCTGAAAATTGTTGGTAACAGCCACTGAATAAAACTCGCCGACTGAATTATCACCTTTTAAAATCACACTTGGGTATTTCCATGTGATGGCAGAACCTGTCTCTACCTGTGTCCATGAAATCTTTGCATTAGCACCACAAATACCTCTTTTTGTAACGAAATTATAAATGCCACCCTTTCCTTCTTTATCACCAGGGTACCAGTTCTGCACTGTTGAATATTTTATTTCAGCATTATCTAAAGCAATCAGTTCTACTACTGCTGCATGCAACTGGTTTTCATCACGCATGGGTGCAGTACAACCTTCGAGGTAACTAACATAAGCGCCTTCATCTGCAATAATTAATGTACGTTCAAACTGCCCGGTATTTTCTGCATTGATGCGGAAATATGTTGACAATTCCATCGGGCAACGGACACCTTTCGGAATATAACAGAAAGAGCCATCAGTAAAAACAGATGAATTTAATGCAGCAAAAAAATTGTCAGTCATAGGCACAACAGAACCGAGATATTTCTTCACCAGTTCAGGATGGTTTTTGATGGCTTCGGTGATGGAACAAAAAATAATTCCCTGTTCAGCCAGTTGTTTCTGAAATGTTGTAGCAATAGAAACACTGTCAATCACTGCATCAACAGCCACACCTGAAAGCCGTTTCTGTTCACTCAATGAAATGCCCAGCTTTTCAAAAGTCTTGCGCAGTTCAGGGTCCACTTCATCCAGGCTCTTTGGTTTTGCTTTTTGCTTGGGGGCAGAATAATATTTTATTGCCTGGTAATCTATCTTCGGATAAGAAATATTGGCCCAGGAAGGTTCTTTATGTTCAATGGTTTGCCAGTAACGGAATGCTTTCAACCTCCATTCCAGCATCCATTCCGGTTCATTCTTTTTAGCCGAAATAAAGCGGATAATATCTTCACTTAAACCAAATGGAGCTTCATCTTTTTCTATTTCTGTAACAAACCCATATTTATAATCACTTAGTGCGGTTTCTTCTAAAGTTGTTATCATTTCGCTCATGCGGCAAAAGTACAAATCAATTTGTACAAAAAAGTATAAATTAAAATTTTTGGTCAGGCAGGAGTAAAATTTTCTGAATCAATAACACAATGTATAAACAAACAATTGTTCATATTCTTGGAGAAAAATACCGGTTAAGATTAATTCAATGATAAAACCAAAGTTTATGATGTGGTATTTTGGATTGGGTGAACAGCGGGGTACATTTGCGGCATGGATAGAAAAGTCAGGGTTCGTTTTGCCCCATCACCAACAGGAGGCTTGCATATCGGTGGTATGCGCACCGTGTTATTCAATTACCTTTTTGCCAAACATAATAAAGGCGAATTTATTTTGAGGATAGAAGACACCGACCAAAACAGGTTTGTGCCGGGTGCTGAGGAATATATTTTCGATTGTCTGAAATGGTGTGGCTTACAACCCGATGAAAGTGTAATCCATGGTGGCGCTTATGGGCCTTACCGGCAGAGTGAAAGAAAAGGTTTGTATAAAAAATATGCAGATGAGCTTGTAAAAAACGGTCATGCTTATTATGCATTCGATACACCAGCAGAACTGGAAGAAAAAAGAAAACAAACCCCGAATTTTCAATACAATCAATCATCCCGTTACGGGATGAAAAACTCATTGACACTTGGTGGTGATGAAGTAAAAAAATTGTTGGCCGCAAACACACCGCACGTAATCAGGATTAAAATACCACATGATGAAACAGTAGGTTTTACTGATATGATTCGCGGTGCAGTTAATTTTAATACTACGCAGGTGGATGATAAAGTTTTGCTGAAAGCAGATGGCATGCCTACCTACCATCTTGCAGTAGTGATTGATGATTACCTGATGAAAGTAACACATGCTTTCCGAGGTGAAGAATGGTTGCCTTCTGCACCGGTGCATATTTTATTATGGCAATATTTATTTGGTTTGGAAAATATGCCAGAGTGGGCACACCTGCCTTTGATATTAAAACCCGATGGTAAAGGCAAGCTTAGTAAAAGAGATGGCGACCGTTTAGGCTTCCCTGTTTTTGCGATGAACTGGACAGACCCAAAAACAGGTGAGCTTACTGCTGGTTTCAGGGAAAGGGGATTTTTGCCGGAAGCATTTATCAATTTTTTGGCATTGCTGGGCTGGAATGACGGGACTGAACAGGAAGTTTTTTCAATTGAAGAATTAATCCGGAATTTTTCAATGGAACGTGTCCATAAATCAGGTGCAAGGTTTGATTTTGAAAAAGCAAAGTGGTTCAACCATGAATGGATAAAACGTTTGCCTGTTACATCTTACCTCGCACAGGTTAAACAACTTTTACATGATGCCGGTGTTGAAGTAAATGATGATGAAAAATTAAAAACAGTAATGGAATTGGTGAAAGACCGTTGCATGTTATTGACAGATTTTGTGCAGCAATCATCATTCTTTTTTCAATCACCAAAAGAAATTGATATTAATGCCATCAAGCCAAAATGGAATGAACAGAAGCAACAGTTTTTTGCAGAATTAATCCGCACGTATGAACTGTCAACACTATGGCAACATGAAGACCTGGAAATTTCATTTAAAGAAATTGCTGCTGCCAGTCAAATGAAACCTGGTGATGTGTTGTTGCCATTCCGTATCATGCTGGTAGGTGGAAAATTCGGGCCGCATGTTTTTAATATTTCAGAAGTATTGGGCAAGGAAGAAACGCTTACCCGCATAAAAAATACTTTGCAGTTGTTGTAAGGTAATGCGGACACAACAATAAATAAACCAACCCGGTTTTAATGTTATATTAATTAGTTACCTGAAGAAAGACAGTGCAACAGTTGCAAAACTTTTACAACCATCATTGACAAACAATATCAATAAACTGTTTGGGCAATGTCGAAGGCAATTATGGAAACTGTAATAAAACAAAGCAATGAAAGGAGACTAACTAACTGAATTTATATATAACTACCATCACTGCCAATTAATTTCATGCAAGCCAAAACCTAAATGTTAGAAACAAAGTATCAAAAGAGAAGATAGAGTAAGTGCAATTATAAACTTTCATAATTGCAGAAAATCGGTTTTCTGCAATTATAAGTTTTTATATTTGCAGTTAAGCTCAATTAATGCAATAGTGATGCCTTGAGTCTATTGTTGAGTGAAGAACTTTGAAACTTTACAAACATCAACAATTTATTTAAAGAACTCCCGGAATATGTTTATAAGCATGAAGTAACATGACAAAAACTTTACCTGAAATAATTCAGACCTGAATTTTACCAGTCAAAAGAATCACAACTTTTTATCGGGTAAAGAAGAAACGCTAACCCGCATAAAAAAATACTTTGCAGTTGTTGCATTAAAAACGGTTCGTACCTTACCGCAAAAAATTTTAATGAGCAAAACCAATAAGCTGCTTTTTTCCCTTGCGCTGCTCAAAATTATCATACCATATCTTTTGCAAAGCCCGGTGTATGAACCACACCGTGATGAATTTTTATATCTAGCAGAAGGCAGCCACCTTGCTTTTGGTTTTATGGAAGTGCCACCCATGCTTTCCATATTTGCATGGCTCACACATATTTTTGGCAATGGCATGTTTTGGGTGAAATTATGGCCTTCTTTATTTGGCGCTGCCACATTTATTGTAGCAGGAAAAATTGTGCAATCACTTGGTGGAAAAAGTTTTGCCTTGGTGCTTTTATTTTTTCCTTTCATTTTCGGTGGTTATTTAAGGATGTTCTTTTTGTTTCAGCCCAATGCTCCTGAAATATTTTTCTGGACAATGATTGCATATAGCATCATCCGTTTTATTCAGACACAACAAAATAAATTTCTCTATTTGTTTGGTGTCAGTGTTGCACTTGGGTTGATGAGTAAATACTCAGTTGCATTTTATACCACAAGCATCCTGTTGGCATTGTTGTGTACAAGCCATAGAAAAATTTTTGCCAACAAACATTTCTGGTTTGCTTCATTGATTGGGTTTGTGATTGTGATACCCAACATCATCTGGCAATATCAGAATTCTTTTCCGCTCTTATTTCACATGCGTGAATTGCAGCAAACACAATTGCAATATGTTGCACCCAAAGATTTCCTCATGGGCCAGTTGATGATTAACTTCCCATGTTTTTTCATCTGGGTTACCGGCTTTTTATTTAGTTTGTTTTCAAAGCAATACAGGTTTATCGGGCTTGCTTATATTTTCGTGATAACATTATTGCTTATTGGCCATGGTAAAGATTATTATGCAGCAGGCGCTTATCCTGTGCTCTTTGCCTTTGGTGGCAAAGCAATTGAATCATTTACTTCAGTAAAAAGAAAATGGCTGCGTGTAGCCTGCATACTATTTATTGTTGTATTCGGGTTGCTGTCAATACCGGTCGCTTTGCCTATACTGCCACCACAACAACTCGCCAATCTTTATGTAAAACTAAAGACTGAAAAAACCGGCGCACTGAAATGGGAAGATTTAAAAAACCATCCTTTACCACAAGATTTTTCTGATATGCTCGGATGGGAAGAGATGGCGCAGAAAACTGCAAAAGCATATTCTATGTTGAACGATTCAGAGAAAAAAGAAACAATTATTTTTTGTGATAATTATGGAATGGCAGGCGCTGTAAATTATTATGCACGTAAATATCATTTACCTGAAGCATACAGCGACAATGCAAGTTTTTTATATTGGTTACCAACTCATGTTAACTTAAAAAATATTGTATTGATAACAGATGACCATCATGAGAAAGAACATGATTTTGCGAAAGATTTTCAGTCTATCACTATTACAGATAGTATAACCAATGAATATGCAAGGGAACATGGAGATTATATTTATCTCTTTAAAGGCGCAGATGAAAATTTTCAAAAATATATGAAGGCAAAAATTGCAAAAGATAAAGCAGAATTCAAATATTGACTTTTTCAGTTAACAATATTAAAATCAAAAAAGATGTTGGAAAATCTTCTGATAAAAAATGGTAAAAGAATTATATGGTGCTTATCATTATGTTGTGCCTTCACACACATCCTTGCGCAACGTAAGACAGACAGTTTCCTGGAAAATATTTTAGCTACCAATAAAAACCCGCTTTTCCAGGAAGTGATTTCACATCCAGATACATACCGGCTACAAATAATTTACACACAGATAAACCGGGATAAAAATAACTCACCGGCATTTACGAATTACTACTTCAATGTAGATTCTTTATTCTTTTTCAATCCTGCATCCACAGTTAAACTTCCATTGGCTGCACTCTCTTTAGAGAAATTGAACACGATGAAAATTGCAGGTGTCAACAAGTTTACATCCATGCAGTTTGACAGCGCTTATCCCCGGCAGGTAAAGGAATTAACCGACAGCACTGCACAATCCGGTTATCCATCCATTGCACAATTTATCAGAAAAGCATTTTTGATAAGCGATAACGATGCTTACAACCGGATGTACCAGTTTGTGGGGCAGCAGGCTATCAACAGGAATTTACATTCGAAAGGATATAACAGCACGAGGATAACACGAGAGTTTATGGGTTATACCGAAGATGAAAACAGGCATACCAACCCAATTGATTTTATTGATAATAACGGGAGAGTTATTTATCATCAACCCATGCAATACAACACTGATTCATTTGATTTTTCCCATACAATAAAAATCGGCAAAGCACATTATGATAATAATGACAGCCTTATCAATGAACCGATTGATTTTACAAGGGTAAACAACCTGCCATTGTATGACCTGCAACAAATTCTGCAATCCATTTTATTTCCAAATTCAGTGCCGCCATCTCAAAGGTTTAATCTTTCAAAGGATGACTATGCTTTCCTGAAACAATTTTTATCACAATATCCATCTGAAACCAATTATCCTAAATATGATACAGCACAATATTTTGACAGCTATGTAAAATTTTTCTTCCGCGACAGTGCTCATCATTCAATGCCTTCATACATCCGTGTGTTTAATAAAGTAGGTTGGGCGTATGGATTTTTAATTGATGCATCTTATGTTGTTGATTTCAAACACAAGGTTGAATTTATGCTGGCAGCAACCGTTTACGCTAATAGCGATGGCATTTTAAATGATAATAAATATGATGAAGAAACGGTCAGCCACCCTTTTATGTACCAGCTTGGACAAACGATTTATCAATATGAATTAAAAAGAAAAAGAGAGAATATGCCTGACCTCAGTGATTTTAAAATCAAATACGAAAAGCGTAACCCCAATGACACAAGACCTGCTATAAAAGATGCGGATAATTAAAAATCATGTTGCGTTTTTTTTATTAGCGAAAAAAAATCAGCAGAAATTTAAAATCAATCAACTCACTTTTACGCCAAAAAGATAACCTACCAATGCAGACATTAACATGGCGAATGTTCCCCAGAAACAAATCCGCATGATGGATTTTCCAATTGGTGAACCACCTGCTTTTGCTGCAACTGCACCTGATATAGCAAGGAAAATTATTGCGCAGCCATATTGAAAATAAATCATCTTATCCAATGGTGCAAAGAAGGATACGATTACTGGTAAAAGGCCACCCGCAATAAAAGAAGCAGCCGAAGCCAAAGCTGCCTGGAAAGGTTTTGCCTGTGTGATTTCAGAAATTCCCAATTCATCTTTTGCATGTGCGCCTAATGCATCATGGTGTGTGAGTTGTTTGGCTACCTGTAATGCCAGGTCGTGGCTCAAACCCCTGTTGATATAAATTTTAGCAAGCTCTTCTAATTCTAAGTCAGGCATTAATTCCAACTCTCTTTTTTCACGTTCAATGTCTGCATTTTCTATATCAGATTGCGAGCTGACAGAAACAAATTCTCCTGCAGCCATTGATAAAGCACCGGCTACCAGACCTGCCAATGCAGCCAATATCACCGGGTCCTTTGTTTCGCTGGCTGCTGCCACACCAATTGCTAAACTTGTTGTTGACAGGATACCATCATTGGCACCCAACACTGCAGCCCTCAGCCATCCACTGCGGTTGATATAATGTTTTTCTAATTCCATAATTTATATTAATCCTTCATCAGCAAAACTATAATAGCCTTCTTCACTCACAATAATGTGGTCTAAAACTTTTATATCGAGAAATGCTGCTGCCTGCTTAATTTTTTTTGTGAGTTCTTCATCTGCCCTGCTTGGTTTGGTGCTGCCGCTTGGATGGTTGTGGCAAAGAATGATGTTCACTGCATCATTCTCCAATGCTTTCTTTAAAATAATCCTTGGGTCTGCAACTGTACCGGTTATTCCACCTTCACTTACAATTTCAGTATGTTTAATTTTATTGGCCTGGTTTAAATATAATACTGCAAAAATTTCATGCTTTTTAAATTTGAATTGTGCTTTCAGGTATTCAGCCACGTCTTTGCTTGCCTTAAAAACATCTAATTTTTTTTCAGCAACATCCCTTCTCATCCCCAATTCCAATGCTGCTGCTATGCTGATTGCCTTTGCTTCACCGATGCCTTTTATTTTAAGTTTCAAAATTTCTTTTACAGACATCTTCCCCAATTTCTGTAAATCATTTTCAACAGCAGCCAGCAATGATTTTGCAACATCCACTGCGCTTTTATCTTTTGTACCATTATTGATTAGAATAGCCAATAATTCAGCATTGCTTAATGCCGGGTTTCCTTTTAGTAGGAGCTTCTCTCTTGGCCTGTCATCAACAGCCCAATTTTTAATAGAGTTTTCAGGCATGGGGAAAAATATAAAACATCAAATTAGTATTTCTTTTCCGAATTTTTATCTTCGCCGCCTATCTTGTTATTTTATGACACCTTCAGTTAAGATTTTTTCAGGGACGGGCTCCCATGCGCTTGCAGAAAAAATAGCCCAACGTTTTGGCGTTCCACAAGGCAAAGTAAACATCCAGAAATTCAGCGATGGTGAGTTTCAGCCCGTATTTCTTGAGAGTATCCGTGGCGACTATGTTTTCTTAATCCAAAGTACCTGCGCCCCTACCGATAACCTGATGGAATTATTGTTGATGATTGATGCTGCCAAACGTGCCAGCGCTTATAAAATCATTGCAGTAATCCCGTATTACGGTTATGCAAGGCAGGACAGGAAAGATAAACCGAGGGTAGCTATCGGGTCCAAACTCGTAGCTTCTTTACTGGAAAGGGCAGGCGCAACCCGTGTGATTACCATGGACTTACATGCTGCACAAATACAGGGATTTTTTGACATCCCGGTTGACCACTTAGACAGTTCAGCAATTTTTATACCTTATATAGAACAACTTAAACTGCCAGACCTTACCTTTGCCGCCCCCGACGTGGGAAGTACGAACCGCGTCAGGGAAATTGCCAGCTATTTTAATGCTGATATGGTGATTTGCGATAAACATCGCAAACGCGCCAACGAAATATCAAGCATGGTGTTGATTGGTGATGTGCAGGGAAAAGATATTGTGTTGATTGATGACATCGTTGATACCGGCGGCACACTGGCAAAAGCAGCAGCTCTTTTAAAAGACAATGGTGCTAAAAGCGTGAGGGCTTTGTGTACACATCCTGTTTTAAGTGGAAATGGGTATGAAAATATTGAAAACAGTGTGTTGGAAGAATTAGTGGTTTGTGATACCATCCAGTTAAAAAGGCCTTCAACAAAAATAAAAGTGGTTTCAGTAGCAGACCTTTTTGCAATAGCAATCAGGAATGCTTACGAAAACAAAAGCATCACCAGCCTGTTTATTCATTCGCAGTTAAGAGATAAATAAAAGGAAAAGTTTTTGATAAACATCCTGTACTGCTGAATGAATATTCATGCAGTACAAACCTGTGCTAATTTGAATGAAGATATCATAATTCAGGACGAACAGCCAGGTTGATTTTCCAAAAAACAAACTTGTTTTTTTAACATCCCCCATCTTAAAATAATGATGGGGACAAAACATAAACAATGAAGACAATTACAATCGAAGGACAACTGAGGACCGAACTTGGCAAAAAAGCCACCCGCCAGCTTCGCTCTCAGGAGCTTGTGCCTGGTGTAATTTACGGGGGTGCGCAGGAAGTGAATTTTTCTGCTCCTGCAAAGGCATTTAAAAATCTCGTTTACACACCACAGTTCCAGTTAGCAGAAGTGAAAGTAGATGGTAAAACCTACACCTGCATTTTGAAAGACCTGCAGTTTGACAAGGTAAAAGACAACCTCATCCATGTTGACTTTCTTGAACTGGTAGAAAACAAAAAAGTTCTGGCAACATTACCATTGAAATTTACAGGTACACCTGTTGGTGTAAAAGAAGGTGGTAAACTGATTACTAAAATGAAATCATTGAAAGTAAAAACACTGCCGAAATATTTAAAGGAAAATATTGAAGTGGACATCAGCGCATTAAAGCTGAACGAAAACATCCGCGTTGAAGATGTGAAAGCAGATAATATGGAGGTTATGAATTCTCCAAGAATTCCTATTGCCTCTGTGGTGCTTACCCGTCAGTTGAAACAGGAAGAAGCTGCAGCTTCTACTGCTGCACCTGCTGCTACTGCCGCTGCCGCTCCTGCTGCAAAAGCTGCTGCACCGGCTGCGAAAAAATAAATTTCTTTTTTGAATAGAATGGTCCCGCAGCCCTTTGCGGGACTTTTTTATTTTTATAAAATATGTCAACTATTGTATGCAGAAATTTTTAATTGTTGGATTGGGAAATATTGGAAAGGAATATGAGCATACCCGCCATAACATCGGTTTTGATGTGGTGAGCGCTTTTGTTTTAAAGAATAATGGATTTTTTCAAACATCAAGGCTTGCAGAAAGAGCAGAAGTGAAATGGAAGGGGAGGACATTTATCTGCATCAAACCGACAACCTATATGAACTTAAGTGGCAGGGCTTTTAAATACTGGATGGATGCAGAGAAAGTGCCGCTCGAAAATACGCTGACAGTTGTTGATGACCTTGCCATTCCCATTGAATCATTGCGGTTGAGGCCAGGTGGCAGCGATGGTGGCCATAATGGTTTAAAAGACATACAGCTTATATTAGGAACTGATAAATATCCAAAACTAAGGTTCGGCATTGGCAACAATTATCCCAAAGGTATGCAGGTTGATTTTGTATTAATGAAATGGCTGCCTGAAGAACGGCCATTAATCTGGAAAAAAATTGAATATTGCTCTGAAGTGATTGAAAACATTTCAACTATCGGGATAGAAAAAACCATGAACATAGTGAATGGGAAAAAATTTTCATTGGACAAATAAAATGATGATAATAACAAATTTGTTTGCGTATTTTTATTAGTCCGAATCCGGGGAAAACTAATTAGGATTGCTAACAAACTAAACTTGTTCTTATGAAAATTTTTTGCGTAGGCCGTAACTACAGCGAACACGCCAGGGAAATGCACCATGATGTACCGGAAGAACCGGTAATATTTTTAAAACCAAAAAGCGCATTGCTTATACCCAATTCAAATTTTTATTACCCACAGTTCACCAATGAATTGCATTATGAAGCAGAGCTTGTTTTAGGCATTTCAAAAAACGGGAAATTTATCAATGAATCGCAGGGCTGGAAATATTTTGATAAAATAACTGTAGGCATTGATTTCACTGCAAGGGACATACAGGCAGTATTGAAAAAAAAGGGGCTTCCCTGGGAAAAAGCTAAGGCCTGGGATAACTCTGCAGTGCATGGGAGATGGCAACCGGTAACAAAAGAATTGTTGCACAACCCCATTGAATTTTCAATGATGAAGAATGATGAAGTTGTGCAGAGAGGCAATAGCGCCAACATGATTTTTTCATTCAATAAACTGATTGCCGATATATCACAATACTTTGCTCTAAACATCGGCGACCTTATTTTTACAGGCACACCTGCGGGCGTTGGTGAATGTTCAGTAGGTGATGTGCTGAAAGGATACCTGGGAAATGAACAGGTATTTGAGCTGGAAATAAAATAACATTTACCCTTGCTTTAACTGCTTTACTTTTTTTTTGTGGATACAAACATGATATTTGCCTATGCTTGATAATGCGATTCTTGCCAAAGCTTACAGGCTTATGGCCACTGCACGTGCCATGGCTGATATTTATGAAGCCAACAGGCAGGTGTGTAAATATGTTCATTCTACTTCCAAAGGCCATGAAGCTATACAGGTAGCAACAGGCCTGCAGTTATTGCCCTGTGATTTTGTAAGCCCATACTACCGCGATGATAGTTTATTGCTTTCACTTGGTTTTTCGCCATACGAATTGATGTTGCAGTTGCTGGCAAAAGCAGATGACCCGTTTTCCGGGGGACGTTCTTATTATACCCATCCAAGCAGCCTGTCTGCTGATAAACCACGCATCATACACCAGAGCAGCGCTACCGGTATGCAGGCAATACCCACAACAGGGATTGCACAAGGCATTCAATACCTGGAAAATTATTTGCCTGACCGTTTGCAAAAAGGTAACGATAATGAGAACCCTGTGGTGGTGTGCAGTTTTGGTGATTATAGTATTACCGAAGGTGAAGTGAGTGAAGCATTACAGTTTGCAGTATTAAAACAACTACCCATCATTTATTTAGTTCAGGATAATGAATGGGGCATCAGTGCCACTGTCCCGGAAGGAAGGACAATGAATGCCTTTGAATATGCTGAAGGTTTTAAAGGCTTGCACCGGGTGAAGGTGGATGGCAGTGTTTTTGAAAGCGCTTATGGTGTGATGAACTATGCGATAAATTACACAAGGCGCGAAAGAAAACCTGTGTTGGTGCATGCCACAGTGCCTTTATTGAACCATCATACAAGTGGAGTAAGAAAAGAATTTTATCGTAGCGCTGAAGACCTGGAAAAACATGCAGCTCATGACCCTTATCCTAAACTAAGACAGTATCTGGGGCAAAGTGGAATAACAGAACCTGAAATACAGGAGATTGAAAAATCTGCTTCAGATGAAGCGAAGGCAGCATTTGAAAAAGCAAAACAGGCGGCTGACCCTGCACCTGAATCTGTTTCTGAAAATGTTTTTGCTGCAACTCCTATCATTGAAGAAAAAGGTGTACGTGCACCATCTGATGGTGAAAAAGTTTTAATGGTGGATGCAGGCCTGCATGCCATTGAAGAGTTGATGCAGGATAATGAAGATTGTATTTTATATGGTCAGGATGTAGGGAAAAGGTTGGGAGGTGTCTTTCGTGAGACTGCAACACTGGCTGAAAAATTTGGAGACCACCGTGTGTTTAATACTGCCATCCAGGAAGCCTATATTATCGGTTCTACTGCGGGGTTGAGTGCATTGGGATTAAAGCCAATTGTAGAAGTACAATTTGGTGATTATATCTACCCAGGGCTCAACCAGTTGGTTTGTGAAATTGCAAAATCAAATTATCTCACGAGGGGTAAGTTTCCGGTGAATATGTTATTGCGTGTACCTGTTGGCGCTTATGGTGGCGGCGGGCCTTATCATAGCGGAAGCGTGGAATCTACTTTGCTTTCAATTAAAGGAATTAAAGTTTGTTATCCATCCAATACTGCTGATATGAAAGGCCTGATGAAAGCAGCATTTTATGACCCCAACCCTGTAATTATGCTGGAACATAAAGGCCTGTATTGGAGCAAAGTGCCAGGTACTGATGATGCAAAAACAATTGAACCTGCAAAGGATTATATTTTACCATTGGGCAAAGCAAAACTGGCGCTGAAAGCAGAGAAAGATAAAACAGAAGATGGTGAATCAATGTGCATCATTACTTATGGAATGGGTGTGTATTGGGCAAAAGCTGCTGCGGAAGAATATAAAGGCCATGTAGAAATTGTTGACCTGAGGACATTATATCCATTGGATGAAGAGCTGGTATTTGCTATTGTAAAAAAACACGGTAAATGCCTTGTATTGACCGAAGAACAACAAACCAATTCATTTGCAGAAGCATTGGCACACCGCATCAGTTATAATTGTTTCCGTTACCTTGATGCACCGGTAGATGTGTTAGGTGCATTGGATTTACCGGCTGTACCTATCAATATTATTTTAGAACAAGCCATGCTGCCTACTGTTGATAAAGTAAAAGAAAGGATAAAGAGGTTGTTGAATTATTAGGGGATGTGACGTGTAACGGTCTGGGCATTTGCGAATATATAGGATTATTTTTTAGCATTCTATCAAACTCTCGGAATTATTCGGGTACAAAATATCAATTGTATATATCTCAGAAGTTATGCAAAATTTCAGCAGGAGGATATGTGTTATTATTGGAAACAACCTTTATACTCAACCTGCTGTTTTGTAAGCTCACATTTTTTCCGTTTGCATCATATGAAATTTTAACAGAGTTATTGGGGTGTTTGATTATTTTAAATAGTAACATATAACGCATTTGCGAAGCATGTTGCAGTAAGCTTATACACAACACAACTGGCTCAAATTTTCATCAGGTATTAATCTTTAGAGGATTGTTTACTTCCTGTATTTTACAAGGGTTATTTCTTTTAATGGTTTTCCTCCATCAATAAATAGTTTTCCTTTTTTTGTCATTGCCCTGGCAATTTTGCATAATGCCTGTTTTTCAATTTCCGGGTGCCGCCCGTCCAAAGCGCCAACCCTAACTGCAATAGCAATGTCAAATAAGCCTTCGTTTGGCCCGGGTTCAAAATTTTCAATTGCAACTTGTTTGAATGATAGTTTTCCTGAAGTGATTTCTTTCTGTGAACCTGTAATAGCCTGATGAATTGCTTTTGCAGAACGGTCTATTGCAAGTACATATCCATTGCCTATTCGTTTTGCAATCTCCCTTGCCGTAGCCCCGGGGCCACAACCTATTTCCAAAACACGGATGCCATTTTTTAATGGTAATGCATTTACAATATCGCTTAACCGTTTTGATAATTTACTTTCCATTTTCTTCATTGCTTGTCTTTACATCATACCAGAGCTGGATTAATCCTGAAGGATAACTGACGCTTCTTTTAAATTGAAGTTGTTGCTCTATATTATTTTCTTTGAAAAGCCGTATGCCATCACCAAGCAGGTGTGGGATTATGTTGACAATAATCCTGTCAATAAGCCTGTTATTTAATAATTCAAATACAATTTCTGCACCACCATCACAATAAATATCCTGGCCATCGCTCTCTTTCAAAGTACTGACCAGGCCAACTAAATTGTTGGAATACTCGACATGTTCTTCATTACCTTTTTTAGTCCTGGAAATAACATATACTTTTTTATCCTTGTGAGGGATTCCTTTACCGAAAGATAAAACCTTATCAAAAGTCTTTCTCCCCCAAATTACAGTATCAATATTTTTCAGGAAGTCTGCATATCCGAAATCTTCGTTTGCAGATACTACAATTGATAAAAAGTCAATATTATCATCCTTTTTAGCGATGTATCCATCAAGGCTCATGGCTATGTATAAATTTACTTTCCTGTTCATTACCGGTTGTTTTGAATGTGTGACATAAATACAATATTATCCGAAACCACAATCATTACCAAGAAAAACTCCGGTGCCATTTTCATCTACTTTCTATAGTACATTTTATATAGTTAACTTTTTCGTTTTACGGATTTGCGATGGGCTATCATTTATTGTATCATTAGACTTGTCACCATTAAAATGCTGATTAGTGGCAGGAGATAAGAATAAAAGCTGAATAAAATTATCAGGACCAGCTAACGATGAACATTGAGCCATATTAAGATTGCAGCTTCATTTTTTTTTATCAAGAGGAATATTAAATACAGGCAAAAGCAACATCGAAAAAACGGCTACAAAATGTGGCTGAAATATGTAAAATAGTATCAGCTTTTCGGTATCTTTGCAAATGAAATTGCCTTTGTTGCTTTGAAGCTCTACGTTCTACGTGGAAGATTAGTAGAAGTTGCAGGGGCGTTTCTTTTTTCAGATGTCATCTCCTGGTTCTATTGATTTTGATGAAGGTATAAATAGCCAATGCCTGTAAGGATGGATGAACAAATTTTGATAGTTCCCATCAACCCCTGTCGTAATGCCAATATTGAAATTATCCCTTGTCTCTCTTATTTTCCTGTAAATGTGTTTATAAAGCTTTTCCTTAGCAATTGTCCTTTTTCCACGTCTTGAAGAGCCTTCCGGTTTTTCTTTGTGTTGGTCATTTAACCTGAATGACATTGCCCCAAGTATAACATCAAGGCATTGCATTAGGATGTGTTTTTTTGAGTCAACTTCATAGATGGAATTCTTTTTAATTTTTATCCCTGTCTCTGAAAATTCCGGTAAAAACTGGAGTCCATAAATATAGTTCTTAAACTGGTGATTTTTTTTATCGCTATCAGGTAATTTATCAAAAAAAATTTCAAGGTCAAGAGGTGTATCCGATACAATATATTTTAATCCAAAAGCAAGTTTCAGGAAATGATAATACAAAATATGATATTGGTTTTCGTGGTGTTCTTTTGTAAGGTTATTTGCGATAAACCTGTTGTCTGTAAACATGATTCGCACTTTTATAATGTTAGCTTTCACAAACTCAAAGAAAACATCTATTACTTCTTTATATTGTTGAAGTTTAAAAGTATTGACATTTCCCCATTTTAATTCTGTATTTTCAATCTGGAGGTCTTGAACTTTGCTGTCTATGGCATTTTTTACTTTTTCGAATTCAGATTTTTCAATTAATACCCCACCATAAAAATTCGAATAGTATTTACCTCTTTTTAAAGATTCATCACAAAAAATATAATAACCCTTCATCTGTACGAATTTACCATAAGCTTTTTTAAAAACGCCTGTGTGCATTAGCCCATTTGCATATTTGGCTTATACTCCTTTTCATATGTTTATAAAATTGCAAAATGTTCAAAACAGAACAATGTCTTTGGAATAAAGGAGATTATTAATTTCTAGGTTTAAAAACAAATATGACTGTAAGAGTATAGTATAGACAATTCATAACATTCAAGTATGAAATTTTGTTGCACTTAATCTACTCTTTATTTTTTTCACCAATTTCACCATTATTTTTCTTAACCCCAAACTTCTTTGTCAGCAATAAAAAAATAAAACCAATAACAGTCCCGGCTGCGCCATACCATGCATCTGTTATGTCGCGTGTATTCAGCAACGGAATCCAAAATTCATAAACGAAATTGGCTGATAAAATAATGCAGCCCAATCCCACAATACTTTTCAGTGGCACACCCATTAATATCCAGACATATCCAACTGTGGAATAAATAAGATAACTGATGGATAAATTAGAAACATGCTGATAAAAACCTGGGAAATTATCTGTTAGCCAATTATACTTTAGCCTTTCTTCAGTACGGCCTGCAAAAGCAAGTAAAAAAACAATCAGCAGGATGATGAAAATAATTGCTGTTGACAGTTTAGGTATATATTTTATGTTTTTCAAATTTGCTCTTATTTTTTCTGCTAACATAAATGTTTCCGGGGGTTATACAAATATTGAATTTTAAATTTTTTGTGTTCATAAGATTTACCTGTTTTCAAATATTGTTGTTAAAGCTTGGCGCTAAAATTTTATACAAAAGCATGTTCCAATATCTTTATAAAAAACTGTCCGGATGAGAAAACGCCTGCTGGTTATTTTTGGGTTAATCACTTTTTCATTTTCTGTAAATGCTCAAAAAGTTTCTGGTATTATCAAATCAAAAAACACAGGAGCAGTACTTACATTTGCATCTGTTACCATTAAAGGCAGTCCGACAGGAACTACTTCCAATGAAAACGGTTTTTATTCTCTTGACCTGCGCCCGGGCAAATACATTTTAGTTTTTCGTTTCGTAGGTTATGCCACACAACAACAAACTGTTGAAGTTAGCAACACTGATACAAGGCTTGACATCATCATGCAGGAACAGGAAACTCAACTGCCCGATGTGGTGGTTGGTAATGGTGAAGACCCTGCTTATGCCATCATCCGCCATGCGATTAAGATGAAAGATATTTATTCAGACCCTATGGATTCGTTTACCTGCGAGGCTTACATCAAGACACAGATGAAAACAAGGAAACTGCCGCAAAGGGTTTTTGGGAAAAAGATTACTGATAATGACAGGAAACAAATGGGTGTTGACTCTGCGGGCAAAGGCACAATTTATTTATCAGAATCGGTGACACGTGTTGCGCATGTAAAACCTGATGATACGAAACTGCAAATTTTATCAGGAAGAGAGAGCGGCTCTAATGGTTATGGTTTTAATTTTCCCATCTTCCTTAACTTTTATCAAAACAATATTAATGTGCTGATGGGAAGTTTTAATCCACGTGGTTATGTTTCACCGATTGCAGATGGCGCATTGAATTTTTATAAATATAAATTGTTAGGCACGTTTGAAGATGAAGGTAAACTTGTCAATAAAATACTGGTAACGCCAAGACGGAATTATGAACCTGTATTTTCAGGCATCATCAACATCACAGATGGCGACTGGCGCATCCATAGCCTCGACATGCTGTTGACAAAAACATCACAGTTGCAGATACTGGATACTGTAAATATCAAACAAATCAATGGCGAAGTATTGCCCGGTGTGTGGATGACAACCAATCAAAGTATTTTCTTCACTTTTAATTTTCTTGGTATTGATGCAGTGGGCAGCACACTGGATGTGTATAGTAAGTTTAATAACCATCCCGGTTTCCCTAAAAAATATTTTAATAAAATAGTGGCAGCTTATGATACTGCCGCCAATAAAAAAGATTCTGTGTATTGGGATTCGGTGCGGCCTGTGCAATTATCAGATGAAGAGAAAAAAGATTTTCATGTGAAGGATAGTATTTATAAAGTATCAAATGATTCTGCACATACCAAAGCAAGGATAGATTCATTGCGCAAACAACAGGGTAAAGTTTCTTTGGGTAATGTTTTTATTTCAGGCTTCACACGTTCAGATTACAAACCGGATAATTATACAAGCTGGAAATGGGAACCTTTGCTCCGCAATATTGAATACAATACTGTTGAAGGTTTTGTAGTGAAAGCATCATCCACTTTCACGCATTATTTCAACAAATGGCAAAGGCCAGTTTCGTTTACGCCTGCTGTAAGATATGGTTTCAGCAATACACACCTGAATGTTTATGGCACAGTAAACATTCCCGGCAGGATGATAAAAGATGGAGACCAGACAATCAATCAACATGGCATCAACTGGATAGTATCAGGTGGAAAAAATATCAGCCAGTTCAATATTGAAAACCCGATTTCGCCTTTGATAAATGAAATATATACTTTGATTGGTAAGAGGAATTATATGAAGTTGTATGAAAAATATTTTGCAGGCATACGGTTCAGCAAAGACTACCGCAATGGTTTGAAGTTTTATGTCAGCGCCAATTATGAAGACAGGTTGCCATTGAACAACACGACTGATTATTCAATCGCTTATAAAAAAAGAGTGTTCACACCCAACTATCCAACTGAAAAACTGGATTCACAATTTACAAGGCACCAGGCATTTTTGTTAACTGCAAAAATTGATTATACACCGGGTATGAAATACATTCAATTCCCTTATGGAAAAGTGCCACTCGGTTCAAAATATCCGACATTTTCATTCATGTATCAAAAAGGTGTAAACAACATTTTTGGTAGTGATGTAAATTTTGATAAATGGAAATTCAGTATTCGCAATTCGATGAATTTAAAACTGGCCGGAACTTTTAAATACAATGTTTCTGTTGGTGGATTTTTAAATACAAAAAATGTTTTCATCCAGGATTATCAGCATTTCAATGGCAACCAGACTTTTTATGCCAGCGAATATTTAAACAGTTTCCAGATTGCACCATATTATGCCAATAACACCACTGCAGGTTTTTATGCCACAGCCAATATTGAACATCATTTCAATGGAATGCTCACCAATAAAATCCCATTGTTTAAAAGGCTCAACTGGAACCTTGTTGCAGGCGCTAATGCATTTTATGTAAACAGTGATAATAATTACGTGGAAGCATTTGCCGGTCTCGAAAATATTTTTAAAATACTACGTGTTGATTTTGTAACGTCTTATCTCAACGGGCGACAAGGTTCATTTGGAATCAGGCTTGGCTTTGGCGGATTGTTTACTTTCAGTAACAACAGGTAAAAAATTTTACAGGCGCTATATCAATTTATATGATGTAGCGCCTGCAATTTTTATTCAGAAAAAAATGTAGGTGTATTAATGTTTAATTACAACTACAGTTCTGCCGGCAATTTTACCATCCTGTTTTAATACAATAAAATAACTGCCACCAGGGATACCGTTTGTAGAAATTTGAGAATGCACATTACCTTTTAGCTGCATCCCTTTTGACTCGGATTTCATGATTCTGCCAAACTGGTCAACAACTGATAATTCAATATTTGAATTTTTGCCAAGCAAATAATTGACGTTGGCAGTATTATTTACAGGGTTTGGAAATACTTTTAAATTTTCTATTTGATTTGAAGTTATCAAGCCCGCATCATCATTTGCGGTAGAAGAATTTTTTATGTTCACTGAATAATCTTCAGCTTCACCATTTGTATAATTACAAGGGTTGTTATAAGCAAAAAAAGTTTCTTCCACAATTATTCGCATGACGGTTAAACCTGTAACTGCATCCTGGGGTACAGTAAAGCTGAAAGGAAGTTCATTCCTTTCAGGAGTAACTTTTCTGCCGATTAATTCGCCCGGGTCTGTGAAATTTTTATTATTATTAAAATCTATATAAACACTAACAGTCACTGCTCCATTAATCTGTCTTTCAGTCGTTGGCTTCACATATACCGTGTAATTTTTTTGTTTCTTCAATGGCGCTGTAATATTTGTATAATCACCATAACCGGAACCATTACTGCCACTCTGATTTTTTTTGTTTTTTATACGTACATAATCAATGTAGCAAAGTGAATTGGAATGTGCAGGACAATAACCTTCTTCTGTAAGGGTGCTGAATGTCCATCTCAATTTATACTTGCTCACTGTATCTGCACATACAGCCGCAGGTTTGAAATCATAAAAAGTATTTGGCTTAAGCTGGTTTATCTGGTAAAAAGTATCTGTGATATTGAACACGCTATCCCATTTTTTTCCCTCTTCACGCCAGACAATATTATAAGCAATTGGTTGTTCATCACCATAAGGTTGCCAGGTAAGCACAGCAGAATTGCTTGTGATATTTACTGCATACGGCATAACAGGATTAGTGCAGGGAGTTGCTTTCTGATCACTGTATGAAACCTGTGCATTAACACAAACTATAAAGATTAAAGACGAAAAAGTAAAGTATGTTTTCATGAGTAGTTATTTAATAATAAAAATAAGGTTTTTTAGTGAAGGATTCAGATAGGAATGTCTTTAAAAAATAATTATTTTATGAAAAATATTTTTTTGTTTTTTATTGAAAATATCATTGGCTGATGAAACAATTTAAAAAACTTGTGACGGCAGTATTTTTCACTCTTTAAGCAGAATAGTATTTAATTAAAACTGGTATAAATAATATTGCTAATATTTCGTCAATGCCGTGTACGTTATAATTAAAAAGCGAAATATATTTCAAATATTTAGTTTCTGCTTATGCTTTAATTAATATGAATTCCCCCAATCAAAAAAGGATTCCAATATCGGGATCCTTTAATAAAATACAACAGTAATATTTTATTTCTTCAAATACTCTTTTACTTTATCCTGGTATTTTTTGCTGAGTGGAACCAATGGTAAACGCAGGTAATTTTTTATCAATCCTTTCTCAGTGAGAAAATCTTTTATGCCTGCTGGGTTGTTTTCAACAAACATCAGTTCATAAGCTTCCACCAGTTTGTCATTGATTGATTTTGCTTTTTTGAAATCAAGCTTCAGGCTGGCACGCACCATATCTGAAAATTCTTTTGGAAACGCATTGGCAGCAACACTGATGACACCCTGCATGCCACAGGCGATTTGAGGCATTGCCAATGCATCATCACCACTGACTACTAAAAAATCTTTAGGTGCATCACGCAACACTTTTATGCATTGTGCAAAATCGCCACCAGCTTCTTTAATACCCCCGATATTTTCCACTTCATTTGCCAACCGTATGATAGTGGCTGCATCTACATTTTTTGCAGACCTTCCGGGTACATTATATATCAGGATAGGTTTGGGTGATGCTTTGGCAAGCGCTTTATAATGCTGATAAATGCCTTCCTGTGATGGCTTGTTGTAATAAGGTGAAGTGCTTAATACTGCAACAGCACCATCCAATGGATATGTTTCAAGTTCATGAACGATTTCATGCGTGTTGTTGCCACCGATACCAACAACAACAGGCACACGCTTCTTCACAATATCATAAGTATATTTAATAATGTCTGTTTTTTCAGCGCTTTGCAATGTGGGTGTTTCTGCTGTTGTGCCCAATGCAACAACAAATTCAACTTTGCCATTGATGACATAGTTTATCATATCCTTCAACCCATCATAATCAACATCATAATTTTTTTTGAATGGAGTTATCAATGCCACTCCCGTACCACGTAATGTATCTTTTAAAGAAGCCATAAGATTTGTATTAAAAAATTAAAATCATTCAAACACCAAACACGATATTATCCCATGTTATGAAACACTTTGCTCACATCTTCATCCTGTTCCAACCTTTCTATCAGTTTGCTTACATCTTCTGCCTGTTCTTCGGTTACAGGAACAGTGGTGGATGGTATCCACTCCAGTTCAGCACTAAGCGGTGTGATGTTTTTATCTTCAAGCGCTTTTTGAAGCTTACCAAAGTCAACAAAAGCACAACGCAACACCAAAATATCATTTCCGTTTTCATCAACGCTTTCACCCATTTCTTCCAGGCCATAATCAATCAGTTCCAATTCAAGGTCTTCAACCTGTAAACCTTCCGGTTTTAATTTGAATACACCCATTTTTCTAAACTGGAAACTTACGCTGCCATTATTCCCCAATGTGCCGCCACCTTTATTAAAATGGCTTTTCACATTGGCCACAGTGCGCACATGGTTGTCTGTTGCTGTTTCCACTAACAGTGCAACACCATGAGGTGCATAACCTTCATATAAAATCTCTTCATAGTTTTCAATCTCTTTACCCATAGCCCGTTTGATTGCAGCTTCAATACGGTCTTTAGGCATGTTTACACTTTTTGCATTCTGCATACAACGCCTGAGTGCAGGATTTGTGGCGGGGTCAGGGCCGCCTGCTTTAACTGCAATTGCAATTTCTTTTCCAATACGTGTAAACTGTTTTGCCATCCTGTCCCAACGGGCAAACATGGTGGCTTTTCTTACTTCAAAAATTCTACCCATAAATCAAACGAATACTTTAAGGCCTGCAAAGTAAAAACTTTGTAGTTGTGTTTAAAATGATTTTTGAAATACAGTGATACAATCAATGCTTAATGTAGCTATATTCATTTAGATTTTTTTAAGAAATGTAAAAAATACTATTGTTTTTTTAATTGTCGTTATTTATCATCTCTAAAAAAGAAAAGAGGTTGCATCAATAACTGGTGCAACCTCTTTTAAATTTAGTTAATAATATTATTAACTAAATAAACCGCCTTTTTTCAACAGCTTGGTACCCTGACCAATTTTGTATCCGTTCTGATAGATTTCTATTTTATAACTACCTGTCAGGTATTTTCCGCTTTCTGGTTTCCAGTCAAAACTTACAGGTAAGCGCTTGCCTTGTTCATAGTTGACAGTTACTTTATTGGTAAAAACTTTTTCACCATCCTCTCTTGTTTGAAAAGTGCCGCTGCCATTGGATGGGATTGTTATCGGGTGGCCATCAGGTGCAGTAACACACACATATAAATCCTTATTACCACTTGGTGCGATACGGTTTTCATCCAAATCAAACGAAATCCTGAAGACATCTGTTTTCTTTGCTTTTGTAACTACTTTTTCTTTACCGCTATGTTTTATATCGATGGCTGTAATGTTGATATTTGAAGCATGTAAAGTGGAGCCAACATCTTCCACATGTGCTTTTTCAGCAGCAGTTTCAGTAAGCGCCTGTTCCACCCTTGTTTTCTGTGCTGTTAAAGTATCTTTTTGTGTAGTGAGGTCCTGGTTGGCTGTTGTTAAAGTTTGATTTTCCTGTTTCAGTTGTTCAACCTGTGCCAGCAAATCACTGATTTTACCATTCAGTTCACTAATCATTTTACGGGCTTTACTCAGGTCGGCATCTTTCTTTGCCAATTCAGTTTTTATCTGGCTTTTCAGATTGTCAATCTCTGTTTTACGGTCAGCCAGTTCACCTGTAAGTTTTGCATTATCACCTGTTAATGAATCCATTCTTGCCAACGCATCATTATATTCTGCTTCCACTGCTGCACGAGATGAATCTGCTGTAGTGTATTGAGAGGTTATCTGGTCTATTTTATTGCTGGTCTGGTTTTTATCATAAATGATATATCCCCAGGTGCCTACCAAAGCGGCAATTAAAATACCATAAATTAATGTACGGTTGTCTTTAGGTTTTCCTTCAGGCTGGTCACCGGTAGCGCCGGTTGATGAAGGATAATTACTGTAGCTCATATATATGTTTTATTTGTTTGAGAATTTGCTTAATATTGAGAAAACAATTTTTTGAATAGTATAACTTCTTTGTATAACCTGCTCTTAATTGATATTGAAACAGTGCCCTGTTATCAAAGGTTCGAATTACTTCCGGACGATATTCAAATTCTTTGGGCGGACAAAATTTCCAAAACCGTGCCAGAAAACACACCACCAGAAGACAGCTACCTGCAGAAAGCAGGTATCCTTGCAGAGTTTGGAAAAATTGTTTGCATTTCTATCGGCTATTTTTACGAGGGGCCGGAAAGTAAAACCTGCTTTAAAGTTAAGAGCATTTATGGTTTTGATGAAAAGGAAATTTTGCACAATTTTTTACAGATAACAGACGCATTTAACAAAAATCACCGTTTCCGCTTTGGTGGCCACAACATCAAAGAGTTTGATATTCCTTATATCTGCAGGCGGTTGCTCATCAACAATATCCCTTTGCCGGATTATTTGAATTTACATGGAGCCAAACCCTGGGAAGTGGAGATGGCTGATACATTACAGTGGTGGAAATTCGGTGATTATAAAAATTATATTTCATTGCACCTGCTGGCCAATGTGTTAGGTATCCCCAGCTCAAAAGGAGATATGGATGGCAGCAAAGTGCGTGAAGTATATTATGAAGAACAGAACCTTGAACGCATTGCAACTTACTGTGAAAAAGATGTAATTGTAGTGGCAAATATTATTCTCCGGTTTAAAAATATGCCTATCCTGAAAGAAGAAAATATTCAGTTTGTAAAATAGTGTTACAATCATTGTTGTCGTTTGGAAAAAGCCTCTATATTTGCACCCCGTTGGTGCGGTAGCTCAGTCGGTAGAGCAAAGGACTGAAAATCCTTGTGTCGGCGGTTCGATCCCGCCCCACACCACGAAGAAAATCAAGCGATTATGACGTAAAAATCATGGTCGCTTTTTTCTTTGGTACAACATGGGTACAACAACTACCCTTTAAGACGAGTTTTTATCACTGATACACCAGATACTCCGACTCTGTATTTAGTCATCTGAATACTTGCCTTAAAAGTTTGTGCAATTTGTTCTATAGAATAATTCTTGTAAACGTAATATCTAATGAGAGCTGCTTTTGGCAACTGTAAGCAACCACCCAACCATTCGGCCTCATCTTCTTGTGATTGATCATACTTTCTTAGTGGGAGTCCTAGCGAAGTGTCAATTTCTTCCATTTTGTGCCCCAAGAGAACGTGAGCCAGTTCATGCATGATGTCACTTTGAATTCTAGACTCAGAATGCGATGTGTTATAAATAATAGTAGAAGGCACGTCGGTAATTCCGAGTGTAATAGCTGACCAGTGTTCGGAGCCAGGAGGATTAACTAAAGTAGACAAATGTTGAGGCGCAATACCGGGAATCTGGTCTGGAGACCAGATGTCCAAATTAAGATGAAGGGCTAAGTCAAATGCTGATAGCGGATCATGATCATTTAGACTAAGCTTTTTACGATAATAAATCGAAAGGTTCTCAGCCTCACTTTTGAAACCTCGTCTGAAAGAATTTTTTTTAGGATGATTATTTACTGAGCTTGGCATATGCCAAGTTAATCATTTCAATCAAAGCTTCCGCCGTATTTGGCGGTAGATTCTTGTCTGCCCTCAAGTGAGCAATTACCTGTTTCTTATAGCCTGTAGACTTCTTAGACTCTTTTTGACTAACATTTGCACTAAAATAATCGGATGGGACATCAAGCCATTTACAAATCTTGAGGTAAGTATCAATATCAGGTAGGTTTCCGTTTTCAATCCTTGAAAGTGTTGGAGAACTCGTTCCAATTTCTTTCGCAGCATCTCTTAAGCCACGTTTGCCCCTTTTTGATTTGATCATTTCAGCAAGCAAGGATGAATTGAGTGCGTTCATAATTAATGTGTATGTCCTCGCAATTGAATGATATGAATTTGAGCACTGTTTCACAAATGTAAAAAAAGTTTTTTGAATGAAACAAAAAGAAATTATATTCGCAAAAGTGTTTCACTTATGAAACGCATTGTTTCATATAAAATTGCATATTTCTGGATTATGGGAAATTGACAAAATGGCTTTTTCTAGATAATCTTAGATTATACTTTGAGTAAAACCCTATTAAGCAAGAAGAAATTTTTTCTATGATCGATAGTCAAAAGAAGCACCAGCGGCACAACTTTGAAAAGGATGTAAATCTTCCTAAAGGAATACATCGAATTTGGAATCTTCCGGAGAAAGAGCTTGGAGAGCTTTGGGATTCTATTATCGTTGATGAAAAGACAAAAAAGCAATTACTGTCTCAGGCAGTAGTTAATTTTACTGTCAGACGCAAGGTAAGCCGTAATATTTTACCCTTACATGGTGTGATATTGTTAGTCGGCGTGCCTGGAACCGGGAAGACATCTCTTGCGAGGGGATTAGCCCATCGAGTTGCTGAATCTTTTGCAAAGAACGCGGGATTTCGTCTCCTTGAAATAGAACCTCACTCATTAACTAGTTCAGCGATGGGTAAAACGCAGCGTGCTGTATCTGATCTGTTCTCACAAGGGATCGGAGAGGCGGCCGCAAACGGTCCAACAATTGTACTCCTTGACGAAGTGGAAACTTTGGCGGTAGACCGCTCAAAGTTGAGCCTTGACGCTAATCCTATTGATATTCATCGTGCAACCGATGCTGTCCTAGTTCAACTTGACATGCTGGCCGACCAGTATCCAGAGCTTCTGTTTGTTGCGACGAGCAATTTTGCTGGTGCAATAGATGAAGCTTTTACTTCGCGATGCGACCTTATTATTGAGATTCCATTGCCGAATTATGAAGCTTGTAAAAAGATCTTACAATCCTGCCTCGATGGTTTGGGCAGAACTTTTTCCAACATCGGCAAATTGCATACCTCGCCAAAATTCGAGGCACTTGTTCAAGAATGTATAGGTCTTGATGGGAGGGCTATTCGAAAGTGCGTCGCAGCCGGAATAGCATCATCACCGCAAACAGCATTGGACCCCGATAAAGTTACTATAGACGATTTAATTTTGGCGGTGAAATCAGCAAAATTACATTCAAAAAATAATATCCATGGCAACAATCGCTAGTCGAACCTTTAGAAGTATTCCGCACAGAAGTGCAGATCAAACTTGGGCAGCTATTGTCGACCTGCTTACCCAAGGTAGAAATAGCAAAGCAAGATTTGAATTACTTGATGTTGCAGGGATCGCCGCTTCTATTATTGCAGATCAATGCCCAAAGGACAGCCCTATAATCGTAACGTGTGATGGCCCGAGGACACGCATTTACTGTGTCTTTAATGATGATGCTATTGAGGACGATAGTGGTAGTGAAAGCTCACTTGGCTTTGACCCATTAAATGGTAACTGGGCATTGTCATTGCCCTGTAACGAAGAAGATCTTGATTGGGTAAGCCGTGTATTATCATCTAAATCTAACAAGATTACTGCACGAGACAAATCTCTGCCTTTTATTGAGGAGAGCGAGGCCGCTGCAAAAGAAAGTGGAAGCAAAACATTAACAGTTGATCCAAAAGGTTTCTTTGGCCTATGACTAATACTATAACATATTCTTACACACACTCGGTAACATATGTCGCCGATAATATACTGAAAAGTTTGAAGGACATTATTAGAATGTCTGGGTTGGATCCTAGTAGTTTGGTTTCCAACCACGCAAGCAATATGCTTGCAATCGAAACCTGGCTTGGCTCTGGTGATTTGGAAAAAGTTGTTTTAGAAATTTATAATCCGTATACAAATCATTTGATTATTCGTTGGGATATTGAAATCGTGTATGGTTGGTCGAGTGGCTCCGGCAATTTCTGGACAGATACAGAACAATTAAAATACGCAATTCGAAAAACTGGTCTCAACCCCAGTGATGCTAAATACAATTTATTACTTAAACATAAGCCTGGCGCACCGTCAGTCGAAGGATGGTCTCCGACTAACTATCGATCCACAGAAGGAATGACTAGACAGTCTTTAGGTTCAACGATTGATCACAGTGGGCTGGGTGCAAATACCTCGTATTGGAGGAAATAATATGATTACAATTGATGAAGCTTTTCGCAAGTTTAAGAGCCGCCTTGAACTAAATGATAAGGAGCAGAAGAACGCTTCTGACCGTCAAAATGAAGTACGGGAATATTTATGCACCAAGTTTGACATTGATACTTCATTTCTTACAGGTTCTTACGCTCGTCATACGAAAACAAAACCGTTAAAGGATATTGATATCTTTTTTGTTCTCAAAAGCTCTGAAGATAAGTACCATTCACAAAGCCCATCTATTGTGCTTGAGGATTTTTACAATGTTCTTGTAGAGAAATACGGTAATGCAGCAGTTACTAAACAGGCTCGTTCAATAGGGGTCAACTTTGGTGTCAATATTGATCCCGAAGATAATACTGACTATAAAATTGTGAGTGTTGATGTAGTACCTGCTTTTGCTGTAGAGGATCATTATGAGATACCTGATAATACATTAGGTAAGTGGATAAAAACGAACCCCAAAATACACGCTGATAAGGCTGTTGCGGCACATCAAGCGTATTCGAACGAGTGGAAGGGGTTAGTTCGTATGGTCAAATACTGGAACAATAATCCCAAGCATGGCAAGAAACCAATAAAGCCCTCTTTTTTAATTGAGGTTATGGCCTTGCAAGTATTGTATGGTGGATGGCAGGGTAGATTTGATTATGAAATGCAAAGTTTTTTTGCAACTCTTGCTGAGAGAATTTTTGACAATTGGCCCGATCCTGCTGGTTTAGGCCCGGCTATTAGCGATGGAATGGATTCGACCCAGAAGGAGCGCGCAAAGGATTTGCTAAAAGTGGCTGAAAAGGAAGTAACCATGGCTATAAATCTCGCACGGCAAGGTAAAAATGGCGAAGCCCTTAAAATTTGGAGATCGATTTTTGGTCCAAAATTTCCTTTATCATGATTCTATATAACAATGAGCAATTCTGTTACACCCAAATGGCATGGAGATAATTATCAATCAAGGATATTCTGGGAGAATGTCTTAAACCTATTCGATGATGCTACCGGCGTAGTTGAGGTCTCTTTCGAAGCTGACGGTCCGAAAGCTTTTGATGATGTTGTCGTAAAATATGACCCTCCTCGAGTATCTAGCCATTCTCAACGAGTGACGACAGATTATCACCAAGTAAAATGGCATGTTGAGTATGGCGGTAGATTTGGCTATCAAGATTTTATTGATCCTGGCTTTATTGGTGCGACTAGTATATCCCTTTTGCAACGGCTTAAGGAAGCCAGGAGCAAATCAACCCCTGGGTCTTGTTTTAATTTTGTAACTGTTTACCGAATAGCTGATAATGATCCACTGGCCGAACTAATTTCAGGAGTTGATAAATCACTATTACTTGACAAGTTGTTTGACGGTACGACCGATGCAAGCAAAATGGGCAAAGTCCGGAAACTTTGGCGAGAGCATTTGGAATTGTCAAATGATGAGGAACTGCGTGAAACCATCTCTTACTTTAGAATATTTGAAGGCCATAGATCCTTGGAAGAATTGAGAACTCAAATCAATTTCAAAGCGAGGATCGTTGGTTTATTATCTTGCGAAAACACTTCAGATTTCAGATATGATGAACTAGCACGACAACTAAAGAGCAAGAAATTAAATGTCTTAACTCGAGCAATTTTAGAACAATTCTGTAGAGAAGAGGGGCTTCTTTCTGAAATCAAGCCATCTAAAGACGATGATTTCTTAGTAATTGCGATTCGAAGCTTTCTCGGGATAGCTGCGGATATTGTTGGAGCAACAACAGACAATACGTTACTATTATCGGATTACTTTAACCAGCGTTATCTTTCTGATGGTAAAGACTGGCAGAACGATTTGAGTCCCTTGGTTAAGACCTTTCTTCACGCTTCTGCAAAAAAGTCATCAAAACTGAGAATTATTCTTGATGCTCATGCTTCAATAGCCTTTTTGACTGGGACAGTTCTAGATTTTAAGTCAGGAACAGAAGTTGAATTGGTTCAAAAAGGTAGGATTGGGTCTCGAGTATGGAGATCAGATGATAATCAAACAGAACAAGCATCATATACAGGTTTCACCGTCATTGATGAATCAATCGGAAAAGGTGAAGAAATTGCAATAGCAATAAATATCACACACAATGTAGAAAATCATGCAAAAAAATACATATCGCATGAACTTCCCAATGTTGGGAGCTTGTTATCTTTCACTCTTCCCAGCGGAACAGGTCAATCTTCTATTGTTGGGGGGACCCATGCTTCTCAACTTGCGGAACAAGTTGCAAAAATTATCCGGAATCTAAAGGTCAGCAATTGTGACTTAACAGTCCATATTTTCGCCGCGTGTCCGAATAGCTTTCTTTTTTTCCTCGGACAGCATCATCAAGGAGTTGCTCCATGTATTATTTACGAATTCGACTTTGATCGAAAGGGAAACAAAAATTATCAGCCTTCATTTATTATTGAATAGAAGCTGCTCCACTCCAATTTTATATTAGTCCTACCTCTTCAGGCTAGTTTGTATCAAATCCGCCGCTATATTCACGGCGTCAATAACTGGGTCGTGCGAAAGCCGGGCATAAATAGCTGTTGATACCTGGCTCTTATGATTGAGCGCCTTGCCGATAATAGGAAGGCTTATACCACTGATAGCCATATAACTTCCCAGGGTTCTTCGCAAATCGTGCATGCGGATATCGTATACTCCCATTCTTTCTTTTATCCGTTCGAATGCTCGCTTCGGATCTTTTAGGTATCCTTCTTTGCTGGTACCGGGAAATACGTAGGGAGAGGGTTTGATTGACACGCTATTCGCCTCTTTACGACGATTAAGTATTTCCAGAGCGGCATCAGACAAAGACACAATATTCACATCCCTGTTCTTTGTTTGACCTTCAGGAATACGCCAACGCTTGAGAGAAAGATCAATATCGGCCCATTTCATCATCAGAACGTTTGACTTTCTGGCTCCCGTAAAGAGTAGTAATTGAAAGAAATCCCGGAACAATTGTTCTTCCTTTTCGGTCGCCTCAAAAAAAGCAACAAGCTCTTCTTTACTTAAGAAACGATCACGACTGTATGACGGAAATTTTCTTAGTCCGGAGCAGGGGTTGATACCTTCATAATATCCGTTTCTGATACCGAAATTGAAAATTGCTGATACGACCGCTATGACCCGGTTAGCACCGCCATGTCCGCTGGTAATACCCATCTTCGCATGTATTCGGGCGATTTGTTCTCGGGTAATGGTCTTTACCTTTTGCTTTCCTATCAAGGGAACCAAATGAACTTCCATCATCCGCTTGTTGTCTTCAGGACGCTTATTGTATTTTTTGCTATGCAGGTTGTAATAGAGATCGAGAAGATCGTTAAAGATAATTTCTCTTTTCTCGGCCTTTTTATCACCTAAAGGGTCTTGACCCAGGGTGATGATAGCTAGAAGCCTTTTTGCTTCCTTAGTTGCTTGCTCAACCGAAAGATCAGGATAGCGCCCGATTTTAATTCTTTGAGCCTGACCATTCACCTTTTTATACAGAATGAAGGTCTTTATCCCTGACGGAAAAACGGTAATCCGCAAACCCGGAACCTTTATATCCGACACCTCATATTTTTTTTCCTTGGGTTCAAGCTTTTCGATGTTTGCTATTGAAAAACTCATTTTTGCTTTTTGAGTTACCATTTTCATGTCCTTTCAATTCTACCCTATTGCTACCCGCGCGATTAAATTGTGATACGTCCGGTAGAAGAGGGTATAAACTGAAACGTTTTGAAATCATGACTTTAATTACGGTATTAAACACAAATAACTGTGGATAAAAACCTTCTGGCACGATTGGTAAGGGAGAGGTCGGCAGTTCAATCCTGCTCAACAGCACCATTTATCAATCACTTATTCGCCTTCAGTCATTTCTCCAAATCTCAATTCTACCCTGGCTCTACCTGTCCTGATATTGGCATCAAATGGGAATCAAAGGAAAGTTTATTCTCCTTTGGGATCGGAATTATATTCAGATATCAATTTGGTCTATGACCAGTGCTATAAAACTACATGTCTACCCAAGATGTGTCGTTGCAATACTGCATTTTCGGGCAGGACACGCATTCTCTCCCTAACTGATTGTTTCTACTCTTTTCCTTAATTCTTAATCGGCTCTTCATGCCCCCACATAGTCGGAAAAGCCAATACAATCAGCATACTAGAATTCATTCTTAAATACAATACTGCTTAATTGGATTTTTGAATACCAGTCCATTCCGCTTTTATGGCGTACCCCATTTTTTTGTTTGATGAAATTGTATTTGAACTGTCCGCCATTAAATGCGTTGTAAGTTGAAGTGTTCAGTTGTGGACCGTCATCCTTGTGCAAGCTTGCATGATTATCTAAAATTGTCAGAGCTACATTCTTAACTGCTTCGTGTAATGTTAGAACAAATCATGTTCACACGCGCAATATCAACACGTCAAAAATATGTCTAGCCATTTCTAATTGACAACATTTGATTGTTGTGTGCTGAATGTGATGTCCTAATAAAGGAATCACATGAAGCAAACTGTCCCTTGCTCAATTCCTTATAATTCCGCGTTTTTACGCGGTGCTTCAGCTTTATCCAACATCAACTCTTATTCGGCAAATCAAATAATTTGCCGATTTTTTCGTGAGGAAAAATGACACGTCAAAAATATTCCGGAACTCATCTGCTTATACTGATCGGTGCTTTAATTGTCTCGCTCGGAACCCTTTCAACACCTGTCGTACATGTCTATGCGGCTGATCAAAAAACTGAGTTAACGGCTAAACAAAAAGCTGAAATAGCGGACAAACAAAAACCGACTCCAATGTCCGAAGCTGAGCTCATGCAAGCAGTTGATGGCCAGTATATTTTCTATTACCTCGATAATGAAAAAATTTACAAAGCAGATTTAGTCAACAATTTATTACAAGCCGCTTTTCCAAAGGAAGGGTGGATGGACTTTTATGAGTCCGCAAATAGGCTAAAGAGCCCCTATGTCTATAGCTATAGGCATAAAAAATTAGAACAAATAGAGAGAGGAATCTCCGCTTCCTATCCATGGATAAAGGAATACATATATCGCCATAAAGGGTATCCACGCTTAGGTGTTCTAACACGATTTTCCAAGCCAATGACTGTTGGCTTCGGATGGCCGCCATTCAATCCGCCCAAGGGCATCCGCCTTAGCCAACAGCCGGATAGGAGCAAACTTGATGAGGTAAGAAAACAAGTAAACATTATCAAATCAAGTTTGAAGGAGGCTACTGGGATTGATGTGACATTTATTGATCCTGACGAAGAGACAATGAGCCATTATGCGTCGGTGCGAATAATTCCAAGCGATGTTTTCTATTACGACAACAAGTTCAAATCAAACCCTGAAATACCTGAGATGTCATGGAATCCTCGATTCCTTGAAACATCATATTTATACTCGGCTTTCCGTTTTACCCCTGATGCCCGCGCGCAAGTGGAGGGTTATTTGATACCCGAAGCAGACAACAGCATCGGCATGGCTTTCTGTGAAATCAATCCAATTTTAGATGGAAAGCTCTTCGCAGACCTTATAAACGAATGCCTGGTGCGATCACTCGGTCTTCCTGACATGGTCATTAATGATCGGGTCGCTGAAACGTCATTCATTGGGCATTGGAATCAGATAAACGACAAGATTTCTGTTGTTTCCTTGTTAGATGGCCCGCATGCGCACCATAGCCAATATGATAATGTTAGAGACATTCTTTTGGACAAGACAAAATCAAATGCTGAGGTCAATGCAAAGCTTGCGGAACTACGGCGTGATAAGGGTGTAATGCCAGTAGACCCGAAAATTCAGTCTGATCATTTAAGCGCGTATGACAAAATGATTTTGGGGATGTTGTATTGCAAGAAACTGAAGATCGGCATGTCAATGTTTGAAGTTGAGAAGGAGCTGATGACGTCTGACGATTGTTTCAACCAAAAAAAGGGTGAAGGACAATGACATTTTTATATGAAAGCAGATCTGAATATATCTCTGCAGATGTGCTCAAGCAGTCTGAAGAAAATTTGTTAGCCTCGACTACCTACGCAACTTATAAAAGCGCCATTGAGGCTACTTCCGAGACGGTCACAATCATTATTGTTGATGGATTAATACCCCTGCCAGGTTGCGATGAATTGACTGCGGGCCGGTATGATCCAGGTGCTAACACCGTGTATATTTCTACAACAGCTGTAAAACAAAACTACTACATGGATGCGACTAGCAATGCGTTTCCCACAACTATAGAAAGGATTATTGCGCATGAGGTTACGCATGCCTGGCAGGATATTACTCAACAGCATGTTATTGCTGGTAACCCAAGCTCCGCGCTTATGATCTCTGACCCTATTTCAGAAGGTGGCGACCCACGAAGCGCATATAACAGTGCAAACACCATTATGGATGAATATGCAGGAGAGACGCCACAAGCTGTAGTTTATGACAGTGTTCATGACACTTACAACGGCGCCGTTAGCTTTGTCGGCCACTCTTTTTCTAATGCGCTGCGATTTCATTTTTTTGCGCTCGGATCGATAATCTATTGTCCATCTCTAATCGTTATATACAATAAAATGAGTTCCGATACTGTTCACAGCTTATAAATGTGAAGATGGTCGAATAAGCCACGGGTATTAGAAGGTAAGTCATATGCGCTTTTTGAATTTAGACTGATAATTATCGACGACGAAATAGAAAATGAGAATTCATATGAGGGCGTGAATTCTTTGTATAAAAGAATTCTTTTTAGGTCAGAAAGGCGCAAGATAACACTACCTACCGGGTTAATGGATATTCACATTCATGATGTCAGAAGAACCTTTGGGAGTTATCAAGCGATCACGGGCGCAAGTCTTCAAATTATAGGAAAAAGCCTTGGCCACAAATCGCCACTCTCTACACAGGTCTACGCGCGATTAAATCTTGATCCTGTGCGAGCCTCAATTGAGAAGGCAACAGAGACAATGTTTATGCATATCAAATAATTCTGTACGCCAAAATATAGCCTCACAAATTTTTGCTTCTACAATTAGCTGTTTAGAGTGCATTAGAAGGTCATAACATCAGGTTTTGATTCCATTTGGTATTCTTCATTTTTTTTTGGATTATTCAAGCCTAAACAAAAAAGATTGACAACAATTTTCCGTTGTGTACTGAATGTGATGTCCCAATAAAGGAATCGCATGAAGCAAACTGTCCCTTGCTCAATTCCTTATAATTCCGCGTTTTTACGCGGTGCTTCAGCTTTATCCAACATCAACTCTTATTCGGCAAATCAAATAATTTGCCGATTTTTTCGTGAGGAAAAATGACACGTCAAAAATATTCCGGAACTCATCTGCTTATACTGATCGGTGCTTTAATTGTCTCGCTCGGAACCCTTTCAACACCTGTCGTACATGTCTATGCGGCTGATCAAAAAACTGAGTTAATGGCTAAACAAAAAGCTGAAATAGCGGACAGACAAAAACGCATTGAGGAGCGTAAAGCAGAAATCATGCGAGAAGCCGAAAGACCGTTCACCTTCTATTACCTGGATAATACAAAATTCTCTCAAGATAATTTGGTCCAAAATTTATTACAAGCCGCTTTTCCAAAGGAAGGGTGGATGGATTTTTATGGCGATGAAAGCAGACGAAAGGTTGCTTATGCCAATATTTTTAGGCACAAAGAGTTAGAACGAGATGAGAAAGGCATTTCTGCATCTTTTCCATGGATAAAAGAATATTTATATCGCCATAAAGGGTATCCACGCTTAGGTGTTCTAACACGATTTTCCAAGCCAATGACTGTTGGCTTCGGATGGCCGCCATTCAATCCGCCCAAGGGCATCCGCCTTAGCCAACAGCCGGATAGGAGCAAACTTGATGAGGTAAGAAAACAAGTAAACATTATCAAATCAAGTTTGAAGGAGGCTACTGGGATTGATGTGACATTTATTGATCCTGACGAAGAGACAATGAGCCATTATGCGTCGGTGCGAATAATTCCAAGCGATGTTTTCTATTACGACAACAAGTTCAAATCAAACCCTGAAATACCTGAGATGTCATGGAATCCTCGATTCCTTGAAACATCATATTTATACTCGGCTTTCCGTTTTACCCCTGATGCCCGCGCGCAAGTGGAGGGTTATTTGATACCCGAAGCAGACAACAGCATCGGCATGGCTTTCTGTGAAATCAATCCAATTTTAGATGGAAAGCTCTTCGCAGACCTTATAAACGAATGCCTGGTGCGATCACTCGGTCTTCCTGACATGGTCATTAATGATCGGGTCGCTGAAACGTCATTCATTGGGCATTGGAATCAGATAAACGACAAGATTTCTGTTGTTTCCTTGTTAGATGGCCCGCATGCGCACCATAGCCAATATGATAATGTTAGAGACATTCTTTTGGACAAGACAAAATCAAATGCTGAGGTCAATGCAAAGCTTGCGGAACTACGGCGTGATAAGGGTGTAATGCCAGTAGACCCGAAAATTCAGTCTGATCATTTAAGCGCGTATGACAAAATGATTTTGGGGATGTTGTATTGCAAGAAACTGAAGATCGGCATGTCAATGTTTGAAGTTGAGAAGGAGCTGATGACGTCTGACGATTGTTTCAACCAAAAAAAGGGTGAAGGACAATGACATTTTTATATGAAAGCAGATCTGAATATATCTCTGCAGATGTGCTCAAGCAGTCTGAAGAAAATTTGTTAGCCTCGACTACCTACGCAACTTATAAAAGCGCCATTGAGGCTACTTCAGAGACGATCACAATCATTGTCGTTGATGGAGTAATACCCCTAGCTGGTTGTAATGAATTGACTGCGGGCCGGTATGATCCAGATGCTAACACCGTGTATATTTCTACAACAGCTGTAAAACAAAACTACTATATGGATGCGACTAGCAATGCGTTTCCCACAACTATGGAAAGGATTATTGCGCATGAGGTTACGCATGCCTGGCAGGATATTACTCAACAACATTATAATGCTAGCGACCCTAACTCAGTCCTTTTGATAAATTCAAATCATGCAGAAGGTGGTGATTCACGAAGCGCATATGACAGCGCAAACACCATTATGGATGAATATGCTGGGGAGACGGCACAAGCGTTAGTTTATGACAGTGTTCATGACACTTACAACGGCGCTGTTACACATTACATCCTTCCGGAGCCAGTCTATGCGTATGACGGAAGTGGCACGTTAACATCCCACACAATGATCAGCAGAGCTGTGGGGGATGCCGCTGATACCGTTGATACGCTCGTCAATAATTTAATCAATCATCCTCGCTTTGCCGATCCTCTGACAATCGACATGGACAAAAATAACCAAGTCGACTTGCAATCGATCAATGAGGGCCGGGTGTTTGATGTCGATTCGGATGGTTTCGACGAACATGTCGGTTGGGTGAAACCGCAGGATGGCATTCTTTGTCGCGATTTGGATAGCGATGGTTCGATTACAGATCAATCTGAATTATTTGGTAATCCCACGACGAGCGGATTTGATGCATTAGCTCTATTGGACTCTAATAGCGATGGAGTCATCAATAGCTCTGATACTGGTTTTACCAGCTTATTGGTATGGCAAGATGCAAACCAAGATGGCATTGGACAGTCAACAGAATTACAATCACTTTCAGCCGCGGGCATTGTATCGATAGACTTATCAACCACTACCACAAACTACTTAGTTGGGGGTAACTCGATTACTAAGGAAGGGACTGTCACATGGTCCGACAGTTCCACCAGCAAAGCCTATGATGTTAATTTGTCCATAAATGAGTTTTTATCTCGTTATAATGAAGAATATGACTTAAGTAGTGACGCCTTAACCGTACCAACACTAAGAGGCTATGGAACTCTGGCAGACCTCCACATTGCGATGAGCACGGACACAAGCTTATTCGCCAAGGTCGAAGACTTTACAGAGATGTCCTTGTCTAATTATCGAGAGGTACAGAATGCTGTAATTGATATTCTCACTGACTGGGCAAATGCAGACGAACAAGGTGTGCATCCCTACTATGACTCTAATGGTGGTAGTTTATCTTCATCGCAAGCATTCTTCATGGACGCGTTTCTCGGTGCATCAAGTTCTTATACGGCTGTGGGAAGCAAGGCAGGACTTATGTTTGACCGTGTTGTTCAAATGTATGGAAATCGTCTTTTAATGGATTCATTTTTCAAGAGTGCAACACCCGACCTTTCTTATAATATCTATCAAGACAAGTACGTGGGCACTGTTACATGGGCCGATCTGATTGATAAGATGGCGGAATTTACGCCAACCGAGTTTGATCAACAAGTTCTTTACTGGAGAGATATGGCAGCATTGCTAACTGAGATTAGCTCAAATCTCGGTTCTTCAACATCTGCTTTCGAGACATTACTCAATAGTGAATTAAGCGGCGAGGGATTAGGGTTTAGTTACACTGATCTAAGCGTCATGAATAATCAAAGCAGTTTAGCAGTTGGTAATGGATTAGTGTCATTTTCTGATCCAATTACAGGTCAGTTCGTAGCATTAGCTGAACAAAGTTCTCATTATAATACCAGCACATCATCTTATGATTATTCGTATACAAGCGGAAACGATATCATCATAGGGCTCACCGGAGGGGTGGATGGAACTCAACATACAGGAGCCACTTTGAGTGGAGGTGATGGTAATGACAGCATATATGCAACTTATCTAAACGATACCATACACGGTAATTCTGATGATGATACCATTTATGGTTATCAGGGTGACGACAAGTTATACGGAGATAATGGTAATGATGCGATTTACGGCAATGAAGGGGCTGATACAATCGAGGGCGGCGATGGCAATGATATTTTATACGGCGGCGATGGTAATGATATTATTACTGGCGGTGACGGAATTGATTACATATATGGAGGCGATGGCAATGATACGATAACAGGAGGGATCGGCAAAGATGTTATACATGGCGATGGCGGCGATGATACGATAACGGATACCGATGACGATGCTATCTATGGCGATGCCGGAAATGATGTGATCACCGGTGGTGGCGATGGTATTCAGACGATCTATGGGGGTGATGGAAATGACACGATCTCATTCGATAGCAGCACCGTCTTAAACAGCCTCACTTCATTCAAATATACGTATGGAGGAGAAGGAAACGATACTCTTGCAATCACACGTGGGGCAAATTTTCTTGATGGTGGAACGGGTGATGACACATTTTCCTGGGACGTTGTACAAGGGGGTAACACAGTTTACCCCAATGGCGTTTATATTACCGATTCATCCGGAAATGACACGCTTTCAATCACTGATGCACAAAGTGCCGTAACGATGGAGAAAAGCGGCAACGATCTTCTTGTATATTACAACAACTATACAATCACTGTTCAAGATGAATTTCTTGACCCAGCTCATTTGGTTATTGATACCGTTCAGGTATCCTCGTACTCCGGCACAAGCTTCGATGCATTAATTGACATGTACAGTTGGACGCCTGTGACAGGCAGTACGTACACCGGAACATCAGGAGGAAATAGCCTCGCTGGCACCAACTATAGTGACACTATCTATGGATTAGGTGGAAACGATACATTAAACGGCTTTAATGGAAATGACTATTTAGATGGTGGCACAGGGGATGATAATATAGTAGGGGGCGGCCAAAGCGATACATTGATTGGAGGCACAGGAAACGATACCTTAAATGGAGGAAACGGAAACGATACATATGTTTTCCAAACTGGTGACGGTCAAGATACAATCACCGGTGAAACAACAACAGAATCTTTTGCCGACAAGATTTTATTTACAGATGCCACCACTTTGGATGATCTGAATTTTGATTATGCCTCCTATAATCTTAATGTGTATTATGGGGCCTCCGATAAAATTTCAATGGCCTTCTTTTCTGTCGCAGGGGAAGGATATGCTACGGCTGTAAGTGCGCGAGTAGAGTCGATAGAATTTAATGACACGTCTTCCTATGACATTGCGGATAATGTCAAACTTTATACTTCTTATTCATCTATCAACCAAACCTTTTCTGATGGTGTCGATATAGTCTTCGGTTATACAAGTGCAGATACCATCAACCTGGCCGCAGGTAACGATACGGCTCATGGTAATAGTGGAGCCGATATTATCAACGGCGGTGATGGAAATGATTGGTTATATGGGGATGCAGGAAACGATACACTGGATGGCGGCGATGGCAATGATCGTCTTCAAGGTGGGGCCGATAACGACACATATGTTGCAAGCGCAGGTTATGATATCATTACCGAAACAAGTGGAACTGATCAAATCAATTTCGGTTCAGGAATAGGGATTGGTGATTTAGAAATCTATCGTATGCTTACACCTACGCAGGATTTATACATCAATTGGGGTGATGCAAATCAAATCCGGATCGTCAACGGATTTTCTGCAAGCACGGCTGTAGAACAAATTCTCTTTTCAGATATGTCTACATATACATTCTCAGGACATGACTTTGTAACAAAAGGAACGGAAAATATTGATACTATTTACGGTCTGGCACTGGCAGGTTATGGAACGAATGACACGATTTATGGTTATGGCGGCAATGACAATCTAAACGGTGGTGATGGCAATGATACGATTTACGGTGGTGATGGTAATGACACCATAAATGGTAATAATAACGATGACACCATATATGGCGATGCTGGCGATGATACGTTGAATGGCAATGATGGTAACGACACCATTTATGGCGGCGACGGTATAGATACCATCCATGCAGGAAATAATAATGACACCGTATATGGCGATGCGGGGAATGACTATCTATACGGCGATTATGGATTTAACATTCTTCATGGTGGGGATGGCAATGACAGCATCACTGCTGGTAACGGAGGTGGTGAATTATACGGAGATAATGGCAACGACACCTTAACGGGCGGCTACGGAAACGATACCCTCAGCGGTGGTTCTGGTGATGATTACATGAGTGGTTCAACCGGAAACGATCTATTCATTTATCAATCTGGCATTGATACGATGAATGATAGTGGCGGTACTGATGTCCTGCATATTGCGAACGGAATTACCGTAAGTGACATTATTGTTTCTACTGTCGGCTACAATGCTAAAATCGTAGTTGATAGTGGTGTTGATGAGCTAACCATTACGAATGAGCATCTGAATTCCTCATGGGCGGTAGAGCGTATTGAATTTGATGATGGCTTTTCGACAACCCTAGCGGATCATGCTCAATGGATGATTGCCTCATCCAGCGGTAGCACTATCACAGGAACCACAGCACATAGCACTATCATTGGTCTTGAGGGAAATGATACCCTTGATGGCAGCGACGGAAATGATGACGTTTATGGAGGCGCTGGTAATGATATTGTCAAAGGTGGCAATGGTGACGACCTAGTTCATGGCGGCATAGGCGATGACACTATCTACGGCAATGATGGTACAGACACCCTTTATGGAGGGGCAGGGGCAGACACGTTTGTTTTTGAATCAACGTCAGCATTCAACAATGTTGATACAATTAAAGATTTTAATACCAGTGACGGAGATGCTATCGATATCTCTGATCTTCTAACTGGCTACACGCCGGGGACGAGTGACATTGCCGATTTCGTAACTCTTGGTACCAGCGGCAGCGATACGAAAGTATCAGTCGATGCCGATGGGGCCGGAACTACGTACAGCGCTGTCCAGGTCGCCACGATCAACTATGTGACCGGGTTGGATGTCCACGATATGTTGACTAATGGAAATCTAATAGCTGCTTAAGAATTCAAGTAAGGTGAGTATGAAGATTGGAGAAGCCATATATTATACTCTATGCTTTTTAGTCAGCGTATATATTATCGTCCCCGATCCTAAAATCGTAAAACTTGTTGATGCGCATCGCAGACTGAGACAAATGACAATTTCCGAATTTGTTCTCTTTACCGTAATACCATCCATTCTTTTCTACGTTATCGCTTGGGGATTTCGGATTCTCTTGTGATCTCATAATATGTTATATAAAAATTATTAAGACATTCTATTATAAAGAAATATTGATGTTGACAAAAATCAATCTAAGGTGTTTTGTAGAGGCTCCCCCTACAACTATTAAGAGAATTTTCAATGAAAAAATACCTAAGCTTAGCACTCTTGTTGCTGGTATCCGCATGCGCGAGTAGTCCCGATAGTATGACCCCCAGCTACGTTTCTCCACTTCAATATCGTAAATATGATTGTGACCAAATTGGCGAAGAGGCCGCAAATATTGAACGCCGCGTTTCCGAGCTGTATGGAACGCTTGATAAAAAAGCAAGCAATGACTCCGTACAAATGGGAGTTGGGTTAGTACTCTTCTGGCCTACATTATTTTTCCTAGAAGGCGGAGATGGTGCTGATGCGGCAGAATATAAACGTCTTCGTGGTGAATATGATGCATTACAAGAGGCTTCAGTCCAGAAAAAATGCGGTCTGAAATTCAATATTCAAAATGCCATTCCGAAAAAAGAACCGCCAAAGCAGGTTGATGAAGTCAACCAAAGAATGAACGGCAAATAATCACTTTTACGACCAACTTTATAGTTCAAAGGATGGATGACATTCGTTGTCCATCCTTTTTTCTTTACAGGAGATGAAAGTATTTCTTATCCAAATATTTCTCTCATCGTTTCTCGTGATTGATGCTCATTATCCGTCATTACCCAAACCTATTTCTTTTGCCTCAGTACAACGTTATCGTGTATTACAGAAATAGAATATGAGAACGGAAAGTTTTTAATAAATTCCTCTTATTATTCAAGGGAATCAACGGAAGGGAGGCCGCATTATGCAGAACGCAGAAGCTATCGAACCGCTGCTTGATCGAAAGACAGCAGCAAAATATCTCCAGGTATCACCTGGTACATTAGCCGTTTGGGATTGCACCAAACGCTATGATTTGAAACCACTCAAAGTAGGCCGATCTGTCCGCTACAGGAAATCGGATTTAGACCACTTTCTGGAAAGGCAACTCGAAAAATAAAAAGGGGAAAGGCTGTTTGTCCGAACAGTCTTTCCCCCGTAGCTCACTCTGTCCAACAAATCATCTGTATCTTAGGAGAGTACAATGAACATTGAACAAGCCAATACTATACCTATCCTTGAGATTCTAAGCAAGATAAATCTCGAACCCTCCAAACAAAGCCCACAGGACGCTTGGTTTTATTCACCATTCCGGAATGAGAAAACACCGAGTTTCCACGTCAACAAGAAATACAATATCTGGTATGACTTCGGGGAAGCGAAGGGCGGCAATAATATTGCTTTCGTCCGGGAATATTTGAAAAGCGTTAACGAAAATCATAACACAACCGACGCTTTACGCTGGATCAGAAACATGACCGGTCAAGTTCCGATCATTGCAAATGTGACCAAGGCGGAATATCAAGCGACGGACCCGTTCAAACTAGTCTTGCGCAACAAGAAAGAAATCCAACATCCCGCGTTGATCCACTATCTCGAAAAGCGCGGTATACCGCTTTCAATAGCAAAGCAATATGTGGAAGAAGCCAGTGTCTATAATTTAGACACGCAGAAGACTTTCCACTCGTTAGCCTTGCGCAATGAGGATGCCGGATATGAACTACGCAATCCATTTTTCAAGGGCTGCATTGGCAGAAAAACGATCACTTTCATTCGCGGTACACTGCCTAAACCACCTGGGGTCAATGTCTTTGAAGGATTCATGGATTTCCTTTCCGTGATCGCCGAACAAAACGGCACACCCTTACAAGATGATTCCATCATCCTCAATTCGCTTTCCTGCCTGCGCAAAGCCACACCTTATATCCACAATTACGGCTATCGGGTCGGCTATACCTGGATGGATAATGACGAAGCAGGAAATAAGGCCTCTAAATCACTAGCTGATTATTTCAAAAGCCAAAAGATGCTCGAATACATGCCAATGAACGTCATGTATGAACCATTCAAAGATGTGAATGAATGGCACGTTCATAAACTCAATAAGCAAAATACACCTCAATAGGTGCTCGGATGGATGCATCTCCCCTAACGCTCTTTCAGGTCAATGAAATAGAGCTTGTGTTCCGGCATAAAGGAAATCCGCATGACCGGCCCAAAGTCGCAAGTTCTCATTCCGCTTATGATCTCCTCATAAGTGCGTGGGACATGAATAAAATTGATCTGGTCGAGCAATTCAACATCCTGCTCTTAGATCGAAATAATGCCTGCCTGGGACTGTCGAATATTTCCACAGGCGGCGTGTCGGCATGTATTGTCGATCCGAAGATCGTCTTTGCCGTGGCCTTGAAAGCGAGGGCGGCGGGAATGATCCTGGCTCACAACCATCCTTCCGGCAATCTCAACCCCAGCGATGCAGATAATCAACTAACGCAGAGATTGATCAAAGGGGGCCAATTACTCGATGTGCCTATATTGGACCATCTCATTGTAAGTCCCCGTGGCTATTTTTCATTTACGGATAATGGCTTCAGGGTTTAAGTGTCTGGATTAGGTACATAGTAATATTGTTTTAGCGACCGAGATATTGAGAGGTGTCCAGTTTATTTAATAAAAAACTGGACATTTTTCTATATTTGCGGTATAATGGAAACCATGAACACGATGCAATCCATCGCCAGTCAGATTGAGAAGCTGCCAGCCGGGCAGATTTTTACTTATACGGACTTTCTGGAGGAGCCAGGGCAGCGCGAAGCAACGATCAAAGCCCTCAACAGGCTCGTCGCGGCAGGAAAGCTGTCGAAACTGGCAAAGGGGAAATACTATAAAGCCGAGCAAACTGTCTTTGGAACACTGGAGCCAGACCAATATCAGGTGGTGAAGGATTTAATAGAGGAAGCGGGTAAAGTAACAGGTTACCTGACAGGCTATTCGATATATAATAAACTGGGACTGACGACCCAGGTGAGCAATACCATTCAAATTGGAAAAAACGACATCCGTCCTCAATTCAAACGGGGGCGATACACCATCACGTTTATCCGTCAGAAAAACGTGATCACCAAGGACAATATCTCTTTATTGCAGCTTCTTGACGCGATCCGATATATAAAGAAGATACCCGATGCCTCACTCGTTTCATCAGTTGAAAGATTGTTCGTCCTCGTGAGAGATTTATTGCCCACAGACAAAAAGATGCTAGTCAAACTTGCCTTGAAATATCCAGCGGCGACACGCGCCCTTCTAGGAGCGATGCTTGACCAACAGAAAAACAAGGAGCTTGCGTTAAAGCTGCAGAAAACGCTCAATCCGGTAACGATCTATAAAATGCCCGGTGTCTACAAGATTATTGCAAACGCTGAAAATTGGAACATCAAATGAGACTGCACGAAAACGACGAACTATTCAGACAAGCCGTGCAATTCACCGCGCAGGATATCGGCATCCCCGAAATATTCATTGAAAAGGATTATTGGGTGACGTTTGCGCTTTTTACCCTATTCAACAGCCCGGTAGGGAACGAAACGGTATTCAAGGGCGGCACCTCATTATTGAAATGCCATGGCGTCATCAAGCGCTTTTCCGAGGATATTGACCTTGTCGTCTTGCGAAGGGCTGGCGAATCCAATAACAGATTGACAACTAAAATCCGAACAATCAGCGACGTTGTTTCTGAGGTACTGCCGGAAGTGGATTTGCCCAAAGTGACTGTCAAAATGGGTATGAACAGAAAAACGGCTCATGCTTATAACCGGAGGTTTACAGGTGATTTCGGTCAGGTGAGAGATTTGATTATCGTGGAGGCAACCTGGCTGGGTTATTTTGAGCCTTACACAGAAATGTCGATAAGTTCTTTTATATATGACATGATGGTCAGACGGGGGCAAGGACACTTAGCCGATGAATACGGGTTACTTCCTTTCACGGCAAAGGTATTGATGCCGACCCGAACAATTTGCGAAAAAATTATGAGTCTTGTACGTTTTTCTTATGGAGAAAATCCCATCGACGATTTACGGCTTAAAATCCGTCATGCTTATGATTTGCACCAGCTATTGCAGGCGAAGGAATTCGCCGATTTCTTTGATTCGGATACATTCACCGAGATGCTCTTGAAAGTAGGACAGGATGACGTGGCCAGTTATAAATCGAATAATCAATGGCTCAAGCATCATCCCAACGAGGCGCTTATTTTCAGAGAAGCTGAGGATACCTGGGAACGCATGAAAGATGTTTACCAAAATTCGTTCCGAGCGCTTGTGTTCGGCGAAGAATTCCCTACTTCGGATCAAATCCTTCAAACGATTCAAGAGATAAAACGGCGTCTCTCTAAAATTGAATGGACAGTCACACTGTAAGAAAGTTAAAGCGAAAACTCCTTAAGAAGGACGGAGACAGGGTTGATAGCGAGCGGGAGTATGTCCTGAACCAACAAGCGTTTGCTTGCCTTCCTTGAATTCCAAAAGTTCCAACCCGGACTGACGATTACGCATTTTCGATGCGTGGTCGATCAGGGTGGCTTTATCATCCGTATAAATTTGTACCGTTTCCCGACCACGAGAGACGGAGACATATAACTGCTTCATATCCGTTGCAGGAAAGGTTCCCGATGGCTGATAAATGAATACATGATCGACTGTCTTGCCTTGCGAGGCATGCGAGGTCATGCAATAGCCATGAGTGAGATGCCCAAAATTTTCCGGTATCTCAAATTGAGCAGAGTCGGCTTGTGAACCAGCGAGAACGATCTTACCGTCTTCGCCAATGGATTTTACTTTTAGAACCTGACCGTTATTCAATCGCTTTTTCTGCATATCAAACCCATTACGCGTGATCCGAATTTGATCCCCATTGGCAAGAGACAAATCACTCTCTCGGAACACGTCGAACTTATTTTTTCTTTCAACCGCAATTTTGGCCTTTTCATTCTTGCTGCTGCAGAGCAAGAGTTCTTTGTCGTGGATGGATTCCACAGACCATACACTTCCCCGTTGAAGGCCCTTGTCGTTTTGATTGAATTGCAAAACCAGCCCCGGCTCATAATTGCGGATATCGCTTTTTTCTGTCTCGGTCAGATTAAGATTGATATAGCGCGGCACAACCCGGTCACGCTTGCCGATGCGCTTCTTTTCCTTAAGACGCTTGCGGATCGCATCCGATACGGCTTCGCTCTCCTTATGTGTCGGGCAGATCGCCAAAGCCGTTCGCTTCCCTGTGGAAGCATTGACATAGTTTTTACTGATCGTTTCGGCCAGTTTGTTCGATGGCGCTTCATGGATGCTCTTGAGTTCCTCAAGAAGATCCATTGTCACCCCCATATCCCCTTTTGACAGGGCTGAAACGGCTTTCCGGTAGCCCTCCTTCTTCTGGCGGTAGATGGTCGTTAGCGAGGAAGATTTCACCCCTGCCAGGTCAATAAGCACCCGCAGGGCGTCCCCACGGGCCACAGAGCTATGTTGCCTTGTGTCACCGCTCAGGATAACCCTTGCTCTGTGCTTAGCAGCCAAGGTCAGCAGGGCCAGCATGTCTTTAGTGCCCAACAGACCGGCTTCATCGACCCACAGCACCTGTCCGAACAGCTTTGACTGCAAATCCGGATCATTTAATAGCTTGGCGACCGTCTCAGCAGACTCGAATCCTTCATCCTTCAAGACACCTCTGGAAGCTGCAGCAGTGGGAGCCACAACCGTAACCGACTTGCCTGTGCTTTCGATAAGGGAGATGGCCGATTTCATCAAGGTCGTCTTGCCGGTTCCGGCGCGGCCCTGAATGACCGAGACCTGATCGGGTGAGGTTAGAAGATGCCTAATAGCCTGATCCTGCTCGATGGCTAAATGAGTACCGGGAGGGCTTGCGTAAAGAGGGTCAAAAACACCCATCCCATTACGGGCAAGGATGATCAGCTTTCTTTCTTGTTCCACCACATCCAATGTCGTGCAAAGCACCTTATCCGGGTCCTTAACCTTGATGATTTTCGGGTCACCCAGGAAACAATGTTCAATGTCTTCGGGATGGACGGCCTCATGACCAATGGCAAACGCAAAAGCTCTTTCCAGAATTCGCCGATCCTGAACGACAGAGGCCCTTTCAAAGCAATACTCAACTGAATGCTTAACACAATCGGTATCGTTATACGTCGATTTCTGACGATGCGGGTTATGCCGAAGAGGGGTTCCGTTCGCTTCATTCCCTATCAATCCTTTTTCCTTGATCTGTCGCTTCCAATCTTTCTTTAACTGCGACATCGAAAAGCCTTTTTGCTTCTTTGCTCTTGTCTTTGCTCCAATCTTATCTAAAGCCTTTTTATCCTGAATATTATTTTCTTTTGCAAACTGGCCGATTTCATTCGTGCGTTTAGAGAATAAGTCGATGACATCCTGTGGTACACCTTCAATCTCAAACGCAGTGCTGGTTTTCCGAATACCATAGCCAAGCGTCATAAGCCGGTCGGAAAGATTCTTATGAAACTTCGCTTGATAGTAAGGCATATCCCGTTTGATATTTCGAAACTGCGCGGCCTTATAACATTGTTCCTCTTTGTCCCAAGTCATGTTGAAAGTGAAGCAATGACAATGCAGATGCGGGTCAGGCGCAGAATCATCCACAGGACGTGCTGTTTGATGAACAAAACTTCCCCAGACCAATTCACCGGTCTCTCGATCTTCATCATGTCCCTTCTTACGCACTCGCGTTTTGCTGTCTAGCTCGATCTCGGACATGGTGTCATTCACTGTTTCGGCAAAGGCATCGAGAATATGATTATCCTTTGCAAGAATATGAAGGATCGAAACAGATTTCGGGCAGTGGAAATTGATGTCATAGCCAACTGTTCGACGGGCGGCTTTTCGCGCCGTCAACTTCTCTCCCGTTATCGGATGAATATTCTCACAGAGCGCTTGAAAGATATCTTTCTCGGCGAGCTTCTTGAGCTTCATACGTTTTGCCAGCTTGCCGTGAAAGCTTCCCCGAAGTTCCTGATCGTCCACATAGTAATCGGACTTCAAGAGAGCCTCGTTGAAGTATTCCTTTGCTGCCTGTGCCGAGATGCTTTGGATCATACGTATCATGCAGGGCGTTATAGCCGCTACACGTTCCCGTTGCTGCCTTTTCATGGATCATTAGCAAAAGAGAATCCCCGATAAGAAAGCTTTTTCGGGCTTTCAGATAAAAGGTTTGTTTCTGTTTTTATCAGTCATTAATACGCTGGATCATTTTCTCTTTCTGCCTCTGTCACTTGCTAAATGGTGTGAACAGAACTGTACCGAAAGCACTTACGTCACCAACAGAAATTTTCCCCTCGCAAGCGATTCCACGCCGCACCAAAATTTAAGTTGGTTTGTTCGTTATCCTTTCGGCTGAAACAGTCTGTCACCATTTAACAACGATCAGAAAGGAATGATCATGACGATGACTGCTCAACAAGAAAACAAAACCGTTCAACAATCGCCTCGCAAAGACCTCTATCAGGTGGTCACCGATACCATTATCGGTCAATTGGAAAAAGGGACGGTTCCATGGCAAAAGCCCTGGCAGAGTGACGAAGATGAATTCTCCTTCCGCTTGCCACAAAATACCACGACCGGAAACCGGTATCGAGGCGTCAACATCGTCCTGCTTTGGGCATCCACACAGGAACAAAAGTTCAAATCACACGAATGGGCCACTTACAAACAGTGGAAAGCACAGGAAGAAGCCGTGCGTAAAGATGAGAAGGGAACGATGATCGTCTATTACGACACCTTCGAAAAAGAAGTTGATGGCGAAATTCAGAACATTCCTTTCCTGAAACACTCCGTTGTGTTCAACAAAGATCAATTGGCAAGCTTCAATCCGAAAGCTATCAAAGAACCGACCGAGCGGAAGCCACTCGTTGAGCGTTTGGAATCAGTGGAAGAGTTTGTTTTCAACACTGGCGTCGGGATCGACTTCGATAACACCAAAGCCTGTTACAATCGTAAAACGGATAAAATCACCATGCCGGATAAATCCCTTTTCATCGACACTGAGCAATGTTCTGCAACGGAAGGTTATTATGCTACGCTTCTCCATGAACTAACCCATTGGACAGGCCATCCATCACGTATGAATCGTGATCTTGGTAAAAAGTTCGGTGACAAACAATACGCCGTCGAAGAACTAGTTGCTGAACTTGGGGCAGCTTTCCTGTGTACAGAGTTTGATATCTCTCGACCGACAAAAGAACAGCATGCCGCCTATATTGATTCCTGGTTACAAACCTTAAAACAAAATAAGCATGCGATCTTTACTGCCGCAAGTGAGGCTTCCAAAGCGTCAGAGTTCCTTCATCAGCTACAAATGAGTTAAATTATTTAACTAAAGAAGCCCTGGTGAAAGCCGGGGCTTTTTGCTTGGCGTTATTTTGAGTAATTTCAATATTTATTACAACAGTCATAAGACGCAGTTCTCAAATTGATGCAATCCTACGAATTCAGCATATCAGAAACTCAGCTTGCCGCTTTACTCGCGCTGTATCCAAATACGGGCAAGAATAGTCATGTGGGCAACATTGCCGTTAAGGTTGTTGAGCTTTATTTCCTTGATCGCCATCCTGGAGCGACATTTAACAGAGGTACGAAGGGAGCAGACTTGGAGGTAAACGTTAACGGCGAAATTAATCGATACGAGATCAAAGGAACCATCGATCAAAGCATCTCATGGTCCAAGCTGAAGGTATCCAGTCAGGACTGCTATGATGGCCTTATGGCAGGGATGACGCTCATACGGGTGACCTCCATAGGCCAGACGAATATGACGCTTCACTTCATGAAATACGGCGAAGATTTTACCATGGAACCTGAAGTGCGATTTGCTGTAAAACCGATCAAAAAACCTCGTAATACCGATTAAAGAAAATCCATCAGACATCTTCCCTAAGCACAGCTTTGGCACCGTCGCTTTTTTAATAGAGATTATTATCAAAGTTCATCAAAATGTGCAGAAAAATCTATATGACGCTTATAACGTCATCTCCAATTTTTAGGTATAAAGTAAAAATCATGCATATTTGAATAAAGTTTTCAGTTTCTCAACCAGCCAATAATGAAAGTCGAAGCAAGAGATTACGACCTTTTCTATAATGTCTTATTGCGGAAGTACATCTTAGATTTTTACAATGATGATATTTCTGGTCTGAACTGGAAAGGAGCTGATATCTGGCGGCAAAAATTCAAAAATGTGAAGCGCCTTAAGTCTACCAAGATTGCCACTAACAAAATTAACGCACATGATTATGGTGAAGAACTGATACCTAGAGTTATTTTTGGCTTAACCGATACAAACGGTAAATACTTTTATACAAAATGGAAGGAGGCCAAAAAACAACCACATGAATTCTCTATAACGACTGAATTTCTCTTCAAGGCATTATGCTATTTGCAAGTGGACGGTCTCTTTGAGATGGAACACATAACCCATCATAAATTGCCAGATAAGATTGAGCTTAATAATCAAACTCAGAAGCTTTGGAATGAGTTTCTCAAGAAACATGGTAATTTGAATGCTGAAGCTTCTGATTTTGATCAAAGAGAGAAACAGGTGCTTAAAGAAGCAGAAGAGTCAATTCATTTATTCTTCGCTCTCATTAACGAACGAAAAATGATTGATGCTTGGATGAAACTTAGTCCACATTTTCAAAGTCATGGAAATTGGTTCGATTTTGAAGATTTTAAGAATGATTTCAATTCAGAGTATCGAGCTAGGAGCTTTTCCAATATTCATGTCCTTAACGCTAAGCTTAAAACCCATTCAATAGTTTGTCTTATATACGTGAAGGAGAGGCTTCGATATGCCCCTCCACAAGGAATAAATAAATTAGATGAACTTTATAAAAATATGCGGGAGTTCGAATACAATAAACCTGAAGAAAAGGAACACATGATAGGCCTTTTCAAAAAAATGTATGAAGGGAAAAGTAGAAAACAGTTAGCCAATATTCTTGCAAAAGAATTATATTATAAAGGGGCTGAAGTGCATTGGATTTATACCATTGAATTCATTCGTATAGAAAATAGACTATTTCTGAACCGCTTTGATTCTCCCGAATATATTAATCACGAATTCAAGATTTACTCCATCGACTAGATAGTCTTTTATACAAAAAAAAATCGAAAAAAAATCAATCCGAAAAATTAGTGGTTGATTTATTTTATTCGGTTGAAACACAACCCTCTACATCTTTTTTTTCGAAAAATAGACGCGAAATTTGTAGTGTCAAGTTCGAAAGATAACAGTTTCAGGAATTCCCATCGCAGCGAATGAACCTGTTTCCCGCACTTGAAATAGATGGCCATCTATTATACTATTTCTTCACATTCTAAAATGACTGTCTATGGCACTCAACAAACCGGATCGCGTTGCGATCATCAAGGCTGCCGGGGAGGCCGACAGGCTGAAAGAGATCAAATTCTCCAAAAGCCTGGGTAGTGTTAAAGTGAATAACACAACCTACACGGACCGTCACTATGCCGTGAATAATATCAAAGGCAAAAAGTAAGACGGTAATTCCAAAGGCAATTCAAGACCTGCGGATTCCGACGGATTCTTAAGAATACCGCAGGTCTTTATCCACTGTTTTTTCTTCTGCAAAGAAGAGGCTGGATAGCTCTTGCCTGAACGTTCAAAACAATATCATTCATTAATAAATTAAAGACAATGAGCAATCAAAAACATAACGCTGGATGGTTCAATGTAACCATGACCGAAATCCTCACGCTCTTTATCCCTTTAAGGGATCAGGAAAGGGGGACTAAAAAGCTCTTGTATGTAATCGGGTTCTTGTTTACGCCCATTACGCTACTCGGCGCATTATGGGGATACGTAAGAGCTTATTACCGCCATGAGCTTCCGGAAGGACAAGCACCTTCTTTTGGAAAAATGAAACCAATCACCAAAGTGTCAATGATGATCTGGGCCCTATTAATCTGGGCATTTCTGATCGCAGCGATTGATTTGGTGGCCAAATACGGCGGTACCTTTTTCAGGCGTCAATCAACTTCACTCGCCATCTTCTTGGCGGTGAACCTGGTGCTGTCCTATATAATATTCCTCATGTTCAATAAATGGAAGAAAAGCGTCCTGGCGCACATTACTGAATCAAAAAGATTCGGAAACGCCCGATTTGCAACCTCCAAAGATCTGAAGTCCTTTGAGAGGAAGAAGGGCCTTTACATTGGCGGCCAGATTTACGGCTATCCGAAGACAGGCCATTTTCTGACCATTGCGGGAACCAGGTCGGGGAAACTGGTCAATCTGATCGCCCCCAATCTTCTGGGGTTAGGTGGACTGGAAGGGTCAAAAGTCATCATTGACGTTAAAGGCGAAATCGCCTTTGTGACCGCCCGGTATCAAAAACAAATCGGACAAAATGTGCTGGTGCTCGATCCCTGGGGTATGGTTACCAAGGACGGGGCAACCTTCAATCCGATGGATTTGATCAACAATCAGCAAAATCCGGAGCATTTGGCAGACGATGCCTCTATCATTGCGGAAATGATCGTGCCCAAGTCAACGACCGGCGATCAGTTCTTTAATAATCGTGCCCGCTCCATGATTACCGGCTTACTCATGCATATCGTGCTGACCCAGCCTCAATCTAAGCGCAATCTCGGCACTTTGTGGCAAATGCTCCGCCTGAGCGAAGACGATTGGATCAATCTTCTTGCCGATATGAGCGTAAGCGCTGATGTGGTTGTAAGGGCTATCGCCAATGAAATTGTGAGCGTTTATAACCGGAGCGAAAAAACCTTCGCCTCCATCCTATCAAACGCCCAGGATTTTACCGATTTTCTGAAATCTCCGTCATTACAGAAATCGTTGAAGTCGTCCAATTTCGATATCAATTCGTTGAGTAATGGAAGCACAACATTATATGTTGTCATTCCTCCAACCCACCTTAGCTCACACGCTCAGTGGCTTCGTTTGGTGGTAACAACCTCTATGAGGGCAGTAGTTAGAAACAGGAATAAGAGGGTTCTTTATATCCTCGACGAATTTGCAACACTCGGCTATCTGCCGGAAATCGAGACGGCTTTGAGCACGTATGCCGGATATAATATAAGCGTTTGGGCAATTATGCAGGATTTGGGACAACTGAAAAAGAACTATGGCGATAGCTGGGAAACCTTCATCAGCAATACAGCCGTTCGCCAGTTCTTTGGCATCAGCGATGCGTTCTCCGCTGACTATTTGTCAAAAATGTTTGGAGAGACAACCTATGTCACCTATGACACAGGAAGTAAGAATCCTAAGCCTCAAGCAAGCGCTCGCAGGCTTATGACCCCGGATGAAGTGAGAAGAGGATCGGCTGACAATATCTTAACGATCATTGAGCAAAAGCCCGTGGCAGTGTTTGAGAAGATGTCGTATTTGGAAATGCCTTATCTCAATGGGCATCACGATCCAAATCCCTATTACGCTACGGAGAAGAGCATTGTGGGAGAGCTTCCAAAAGTGGTCGCTCAACAACCAATGGCAGAAAAACAGAATGGTTATGCGGCGCCAAGCTTAACAAATGACTGGGGCTTCAAACATTTCGACTCCTAATAACGGGAGGTTGAAAAAGAAATAAGATTAATTGAATTGGGGTTTCCCGCAAGACGTGGGTTGTCATTACAAAAATTACTCCCTGAGTAACTGTAATGACACCCGCCTTGCAAGGGTGGGTGAACAATCACCCGCCCCTTAACCCCCCTAAACTGTCCAACGGATGGCCAGACCAAACTTACCTGATCATTTGCGCAAACGTGTCCTGGTACAGCTTCGGTTGACAAAGGAAGAGAAAGCGAAGCTGATTCATTACGCGAAAAGCTCCGGGGTTACGCTTACTGATTTCGTGAAGGCGAGAACCCTGAATAAACCGCCGAGGATCAGGAAAGCGACATATGATCGTGAGCTATTAATTAAGTATTTGGCAGAGCTGGGGAAGGTCGGCAGCAATGTGAACCAGATCGCCCGATATATGAACTCTCCCCAAAAAGGACATTATTCGGTCACTGTCAAAGAGACATATATCGCTCAGGTACTGGAAGTGATTCAGGAATTGGCTAATCGAATAATAAAAGAACTCGACATTGACAACGAGAGGGGGAATACGGGGTAATGGAGCGCAGCTCGCAAACTATCTCCTGAATAGCGGAGAGAACGATCATGTTGCTGTACTCGATATCCGGGGGACGGCAAACCCCCAGGATCTGAAAAGATCGCTCATTGAAATGTCGCTGACCAGCGAACTCACGAATAGCGACAAAGGACTGTATCACGCACAGATCAATCCGGCCATTGGAGAAGACCGCCGCATGACCAAAGAGGATTGGCTGCGAGCTGCCGAGATCATGGAAACAGAGTTGGGCTTGTCATTACAAAAAAGGGTCATCGTGCTGCATGAAAAGAAAAACCGGATTCATGCGCATGTAGTGTGGGAACGCTACGATCACGAGAAAGGCATCATGATATCAGATAGCTATTCAAGACTGGCTCAGGACAGAGCCAGGAAAATAATGGAGGTAGAATTTGAGCATCAGTTGACCCCAGAAAGGAATAAGAACCGCCCGGAGATTAAAGCGACACTGACAGCGCTTTGGAAAGAAATTCCTGAAGCCAAGGCCTTCATCGCTGCGGCAAAAGAAAAGGAGTATGTAATCGCCAGAGGGACGAAAAGACCTTTCATGGTGGTGGATGAAACTGGAAGGTCATTTGACCTGGTAAGGCAACTGGACGGTATCAGGACAAAAGAGGTGAGGGAAAAATTGAAGGGTATGCGGCTACTTAACGAAAAGGCAGCCATCGCCCAAATTAGGGAAAGGCTGGAAAAACAAGAAAGGCAGCAGGACAAAATAAAAGAACAGGCTCAAGTCGAAGAGCTCAAGACTCTCGACCCGGTAAGCGAGGTGGCGAATGAAACAATTGAAACTGGTATAAAAGGACAAGAAAAGGTCGCAAGCCCAAAATGGTCAATCAGCGCAACATTCGTGATTGGAGATAAGGAGCAGGTTCAAACAGACAATGTGCTGAAACAGGTAAAGACAGCTGAAGAAATTCAAGAAGCCAAAAAACAAGAGATCATTGAAGAAATGAAACGCCGACGAGTCATCGCCCAGAAGTTCAGGGACAATGAACGGGATATGTTGGATTAATATTTCACCGGAAGGTCAGGCGCATTATAGAGGGTAATGGGTTCTTGGCCCAGAATAGCTGCCAAATCCTGGATGATGAATTTGCGTTCCACATGCGGCCAGGCGAGCATGGTACAAAGCATATATTCCATCAAAGCATAATCCGGGTCAGATGGATCGTCTTTGAAAGGATATACGCAGAAGCGTTGGATCAATTCTTTGGCGGTAGGGATGTGTTGCCAGAGAACCTTCGGGTCTGGATATGCCTTTGTCTCGGCAAAATAATACTGACCGCGGAGTTCTGAATTGTCGTTTCCGGTTGTGGGCGTATTGAAAGATTTCATAAAACCAGATTATATCACTTTGAAAATAATATCAATATGGAATGGATAGAATTATTGGAAAAACATCAAACCGAATGGGATGAATTGGCCAAACTAAAAGACAGGGCTTGGCAAAGAATTGCCAAAGATAATCAGGCTATTCTCGCCGCTTTTGGCGGTGATCTTAGTCGTGTTCCTGAAGGTACAAGAGACTTAATGATAGAAAGAGAAGCCCGGTGGACGAAGCAATGGGGCATGGACGGCAAAGAAATGGCCGATCTCAAGTCAAAACAGCAATGGGAGCGCCGGGCGTTTATCAATGAGCGCAAGCGGGAATTTGCTGCCCAGATCAGAAGAAATATTGAAAGGCAGAGGCAAAGCAGAAAGGCCAGAGATAAAAGCAAAGAAGACGACCATGAAATTGGTTAGCCCCAAAAGGCAACCCATGCCGTCTCCTGACGACGGTTCTTATTAAAGTCCTTCACGTACAAATTGAACGTTATGCAAGTAATTTGTTTGGAAGAAAAAGCATTTTACGAATTGCTTGAAAAAGTTATAGACAGGCTCAAAGAGCAATATCAGATAAAAGAAGACAAGTGGATTTCCGGTGGGGAAGCCATGAAGAAGCTTCGAATTACCAGCAAGACCACCTTGCAGAAATTCAGAGATGAAGGACGCATTCGTTTCACCCAACCGGACAAGAAAATCATCTTGTACGATCTGGATTCCATTCATGAATATTTAGAGAAACACGCTAAACACACATTCTAATGGATAGTGGTGAGCAGACCTTCATTAAAGGCTTCAACGCCGGCTACCTGATGCGAAAGCATGATCCTGCTTTAATCGAACGGCTATTGGCAGATAGCGCCGCGAAAAACGAATATTTCAAAGCCATGGAACTTGGAAAAAGGGCATACGAACGAGAGAAAGTCCTGGATATTCTCAAAGCCTCTAAAGGAAGGGAGAAGAATAAAGAAATGGAATTGTAAGTCCGCTTGATACAATTTATATTGTTGATATAAATAGATAAAAGGAAACAATTATATCCTTGGCCACTCTCCTCAAAATGACATAACTCTTGATTTTAAGGGTCGTGCGCACTATGGTGTGCGGACGATGACTGAGCGTTTTAGAGGCATTTTTGATTCTGCTGACCGAGTAAATTCGGATGGGGTTTTTGCGTCCGTTTATCAGCTTTCAAGTTGCAATCATGTAAATGAAAATACCCTCACTACATATTTTGATACAGTTAAAGCCTGTATTGAAGATTTGAATAGAATTAAACAAAATGCACCTTTTAGGGATTTTGTATGCCGCAAAGTCGGGAGTAACCTTGAAAAAGGGTTTTATAACCTGCGCCGTTCCGGTTTGCTATTGAATATCGACGCCTCTTTTGAAGACCGCGGCAGCATTTGTCCTTATCATTATAACAATGAATATGTTTTCGTCCTTACGGTAGGTGAAGCCGACATATCTTCTGGCTCCCAACAAAACCTATCAACAAAGATATCACATGAGTTTGGCCACATGTTGAAATATGCATCCACATATCCGCATGATTACGGGGAATACCAATTATGTGATCCCGATCAGCAGACCTATACGAATGACTATCGAAATAATTGGAAAATGGAGTTTGATGCAGATGCAATTGCCATCGCTTCCAATAGTAATAACGACATACTAAATGCCCTGGTTGAAACGCGGAAAGGGAATCACCTTTCAAGACTGTATCAAAAAGGGATAATGCCAGGCTGGATAGCTAATTCCGCCTCAGAAATTTGTCAGAAACGTAATATCATGCTCATCGAAGGGATTAGGAGACTCAATGATCGATACGGAGAGCAATACGGCGAAAGAATGTTGAAACGCCTTCAATATATCGATGTTCTAGTGGATGTTACCCATCCGCCGACGATTGCACGAGCTGTTGAGCAAAGAAAATTCAAAAAAGAAATCGATTTGTTCTATTCAAAAAGATGAGCTGTGTTTATCCATATAATTACCCATAAATATCCAAAAGATTTTACCAAGCTAGTTCTTATTACAGTCTATCAAGATAGGTTTTCAACCTGTTGAGAACATCATCAAAAGCCGGTTGCCCCCGATAATATAATGCCGCTGTTGACCGGTAGCGCTTTTCAAATTCTTCTCGGGTAGCAGGATCACTGAGAAGAAAAGCTTCGTTTTCCCGGATGGGAATTTCAAAATCAGCTTTGGGAAAGCGCTTTTCTTTGTGTTCCTTATACTTCGGGCTTCCGATGAATTCCTGCACCAACGGACTTTCCAGTAAGCAATAAAGATCATAATACTGCCGCATGAAGTTCACATTCGGCTCACCTGTTTCTTGCTCTTTTCTATACTTAGTGGCAATGGTTTGTAATTTTTCGACAAACGTATAGCCAGGATGATAGCAGGGCACCTCTACAGCCCTGTTATCGATAATCCGGATGGATTCAATGGCGGATGCTTTCTCGTAGGCCCAAGAGCTGATGGTCTTAGGTTCAAAAGGCGTTACGATGTCGAAACCCGCTTCGAGGAGAATACCTTCTTTGACACCTTCGACCGGTGTTGTGTAACTTTCATACTTGAGTCTGATACCGCCGCTTCTGAAATATTTATCATCAAATTCATGATCTCTAGCAACGGAAACGATCCCGTCAATAGCGATGTCTTTGGCAAGCTGATCGTAATAGGCTTCTCTTGCTTGAACATGTTTTTCTTTGGTACTTGTTTCATTTAGGCCAAGCGATGAAGGCGGCTGTATGTAAATATCAATATCCTCTGAAAAGCGATGTATCAGTTGATAGCCCTTCGAAAGAGACGTGCCGCCTTTTAAGTTGAATTGATAGCCTTGCTGTTGCAAGCCATACAAAACGTGCATCAGCCAATAGTCTTTTTCGACCAGGTAGGCCAGGATGCCCGTTTCCTCTTCTATGATGCGAAGCAGATCGGGAAAGTCCTTCCGGTTATGAAGATACTCACCCGGCATAGGCTGACTGTTCTGTTTCTTCCAATAATGGCAGGAGAAGCTTTTTGGCTTTTAGGTTACCATACTGGGTGACATGCCGTTTCAGTTTACGAGCATCCATGCTCTTTACCTTTTCTTTCAATCGAGCCAATACGGAAGCGGATTCTTCAGCCAGACTGTCGAGGTTATTGACCAGATCGACAACCAAAAATTCCTGGGTTAGCTTTTTCGGGAAATGCGGTTTGACCTTAAAATCAAAACGCCGGTTGCCCAAGGTAAATTCTCCATGGCGCTTGTGATTATATACAACTCGCTTGTTGTACAATTGAGTGGTTCCAACCCCAAGGGTGTTATAAACATTCGGAGACGTCAGCAGGAAGCGATCATCTTTGAGAAATTGCCGCACCAGGGTTTCTTCGTCAGCGGGCGCATCGCCGAAAGCCGTTTTCTTAGGATAATAATAGGTACCGGGAGCGACTTTTTTGAGCGTTCCTTCTGTTACGAGTTCCTGTACATGACGATCCACCGACTTGGATAATCTGGCCAAATCGCCGCGGCGATATACCTGCCCACGCTTCAAATGTGATTTTAAGGCTCCCAGCTTTGTCATTGTAAAAATCTCCCTGCTTACAAAGATACATCAACCTCGATTAAATACAAGTAAATTTATTGAAAATTCATGCAAATTATACTGCTAATATACTGTAATAAAATACATTATAAGAAACACATTTAATTCTATTATTGATTTCTGAGACTTGATGTGGCATGAGAGACAGATAAGATATCCAACGATATTGCCGTTCAATAGAACCTGTGAGCCAAATAATTATCGTATTTGGCTCATTTATTTATTACATTTGAGCCAAATAATGGATATAATCGGCTCATGACCATCTATAACTGGCAACAGGCAGACTGGCCTCAATTCAGATTTTCCCTCGAAAATGTGGAAGATGATCTTCTTCGGTTTGCTGAGAAGGTAGGCCGGGTTACGGGTATTCTGGAAGCTTTGCCAGCAGAAACCCGGATGGAGGCGTTGGTTGATATTATTCTGGCAGAAGCTATCAAGACTTCGGAGATCGAAGGCGAGTACCCCAACCGAACGGATGTCCTTTCTTCCATCCGCAAGAATTTGGGGCTACATGGTAGTGTCGAGTATATCAAAGACAAGTCAGCAGCAGGCCTGGGCGAGCTGATGATTGACGTTCGCAATTCGTACAAAGAGTCATTAACCGATGAAAAGCTCTTCGCCTGGCATAAGATGCTATTAGGTGAAAACAAGCGTATCGAAGTAGGCAAATGGCGAACGCATGAAGACCCCATGCAGGTTATATCGGGCCCCGTGGGAAAAGAAAAAATACACTACGAAGCGCCGCCGTCCTCTCAGGTGCCGGGATTGATGAATGGATTTATCAAGTGGTTTAATGTTAGCTCACCCGGCGGGAAGTATGAGATAAAAAAAGCGCCGGTGCGGGCGGCCATTGCACATTTATATTTTGAAACCATTCACCCGTTTGAAGATGGCAATGGCAGGATTGGAAGAGCCATTGCTGAGAAGGCTTTGTCACAAACTATTGGCCGACCAGTGATGCTGAGTTTATCCAGAACGATTGAGGCGGATAAAAACGATTATTACGCTTCGTTAGAAAAGGCACAGCGATCCAATGAAGTCACAGCCTGGGTAGAATATTTTGTCAAAACCTCCCTGAATGCGCAAATAGAAGCAGAAAAGCAAATTGACTTTACTTTGCAAAAAACAAAGTTTTTTGACAAATACAAAGATCAATTAAACGAACGGCAACGCACGGTAATTAACCGGATGCTGGAAGAAGGGCCAGACGGATTTGAGGGAGGCATGAATGCCAGGAAATATATCGGCATCACCAAGACCTCAAAGGCTACTGCCACAAGGGACATGCAGCAATTACTTGAGATCGGGGCTTTTGTTTTGGCAGGAAAGGCAGGTGGGCGAAGTACGAGCTACAAGGTGAATCTCTAAGAGAATAGAAGACTTGCTATACCCAAACAAGAGTTTATAGTTTAATATCAAGTCACTACTTTCAACGTTAATAATAAATAGAAGCGTCTCATGGGCTTTCAAAACATACTTACGAAATACCGAAAAATATCATTTTCAGAAAGAGATAAAGGTGAACGCTTCGAACGGTTAATGCAAGCCTATCTACAGACAGATCCCAAATATGCGTATTTGTTCAAGAATGTCTGGCTATGGAATGAATTTCCCGGAAAGTTGGACTTAGGTGGAAGTGACACCGGAATTGATCTTGTGGCTCTCACGCATGAAGGTGATTACTGGGCAATCCAATGCAAATGCTATCAAGAAAATTCTGTCATCGACAAACCAGCAGTCGACAGCTTTCTTGCAACATCAAGTAGAGCATTTAAGAATGAAGAATTAAAAACGACAAAGTTTGCACAGCGACTGTGGATATCCACAACAAATAAATGGGGACCTAACGCCACCGAGGCAATAAAAAATCAGAACCCTCCCGTTACGCGTATCAATCTTTATGACCTCATAGAAGCTCCTGTAGATTGGGACAAATTAGAAAAGGGTATTCATGGTGAGGCTTCAAGAAATCCAAAAAAATCTCTTAGGCCTCATCAAACAGAAGCGGTAGAAAAGACTCATACGCATTTTGCCGAGCATGATCGGGGGAAGCTCATTATGGCTTGCGGAACAGGCAAGACATTTACTGCTCTCCGAATTGCCGAAAAGGAAACGAACAATAAGGGTCTGATACTTTTCCTTGTCCCCTCAATTGCTCTGCTTGGTCAAACACTTCGCGAATGGAGTTCAGATGCCAACGAACCCATCAATGCGATTTGCATTTGCTCTGACCCCGAGGTTTCAAGGAAGAAAACCAAGAATGATGATGCAGACACATTTAGTGTTGTAGATCTAGCTCTTCCTGCATCCACAAATTCTGATTATATCTTACACCAATTCAAACAAATAAATGAAAAGCAACTTCCTGGAATGACGGTCGTCTTTTCAACCTATCAGTCAATTGAGGTTGTCAGTAAAGCGCAAGCCGTCTGGATGAAGAACGGCTTTCCTGAATTTGATTTAATCATTTGTGATGAGGCTCACAGAACCACAGGTGTTACTCTCGCCGATGAAGATGAGTCAGCTTTCACCAAAGTTCACGATAATAACTTTATCAAGTCCAAAAGAAGGCTGTACATGACGGCGACACCGCGTCTGTATAGCGATGATACCAAAAGTAAGGCCGCACAAGCCGAGGCCATCTTGTGTTCTATGGATGATATAAGCCTCTATGGTGAAGAAATTTACCGCATCGGCTTTGGTGAAGCTGTAGAACGTGATCTGCTGACAGATTATAAGGTCCTAATTCTGACCCTTAATGACAAGGACGTTCCGCCTGCTGTTCAAAAAATGATTGCCGACGGTGAACATGAAATCAATACAGATGATGCTTCAAAACTGATCGGGACAATCAATGCCTTATCTAAACAATTTCTCGGTGACCAAGGTGTTACAAAGGAAGCCGACCCTGACCCGATGCGTAGAGCAGTTGCCTTTTGTCAAAGCATAGCAGTTTCCAAGAAAATCAGTGCAACGTACAACACGGCTACCGAAGCTTATCTGGATTCTCTACCCTTAGAGAAGAAAGAACAAATGGTATCTGTATTCTCTAAGCATATTGATGGCAAGCACACCGCCCCCGAACGAGACGAGTTATTAGGGTGGCTTAAAGCACCCATTGAAGGAAACGAGTGCCGCATTCTTACCAATGTCCGTTGCTTAAGTGAAGGTGTGGATGTGCCGTCGCTTGATGCAGTTTTATTTTTGTCTGCTCGGAACTCTCAGGTAGATGTGGTTCAGTCTGTAGGCCGCGTCATGCGGAAAGCGCCTAACAAGAAATACGGATATATTATTATTCCGGTCGTTGTTCCGGCGGATGTTGAAGCCGACAAAGCGTTGGATGATAACGAGCGTTATAAAGTAGTTTGGACTGTATTAAATGCCTTGCGAGCGCATGATGACCGCTTTAACGCAACGGTTAACAAGATTGAGCTCAACCGCAATAAACCAAATAATATTCTTGTGGGTAGGCCTGAATACTCATTCGATGAGGATGGCCAGCCAAGAAAATGGGATGAAGATTCACCAGGATACGGAACAGATAAGGACATCGGGGCACAATTAGCTCTACAGTTTGAGCAGCTTCAAAGTGTCGTATTTGCCCGTATGGTTCAAAAAGTAGGGGATCGCCGGTACTGGGAACAATGGGCAAAAGATGTTGCACAAATTGCTGAACGACAAATTGAGCGAATAAAGTATTTAATCGAGAATAAGAAGGATCAAAGGAAAGCCTTCGATAATTTTTTAGGTGGATTACAAAAGAATATCAATCCCAGCATCACCGAAGACCAAGCGGTTGAAATGCTGGCGCAGCATATTATTACCCAGCCAATCTTCGAGGCTTTATTTGAAGGATATTCATTCGCCAAGCATAACCCGGTATCAACCGCTATGCAAAGAATGCTCGATGAATTGGAAGACGGAAGCAATTTAGCCGAGCAGGATGAAACCCTCCAACGATTCTATGACTCAGTGCGCAAGCGCGCTGAAGGTATTGACAATGCTGACGGCAAACAGAGAATTATCATTGAACTCTATGATAAGTTCTTTAAGGCCGCCTTTCCAAAAATGGTCGATCAATTGGGTATCGTTTACACACCGATTGAAGTAGTAGATTTTATTATTCATTCTGTGAATGATGTTCTTAAAAAGGAGTTCGGCAGAACCTTGTCGGACGAAAACATTCATATCCTTGATCCCTTTACTGGTACAGGTACATTTATGACCCGCTTACTACAAAGCGGGCTAATCGATAAGAAAGACATTAAACGTAAATACGAAAACGAGTTACACGCGAATGAAATTGTTTTGCTGGCATACTACATTGCTGCCGTTAACATCGAGAATGTCTTTCATGACCTAACAGGTAATTCGTCGGAATATGAACCATTTGAGGGTATCGTCCTAACGGACACATTCCAATTGGGAGAAACCGATGAAAGCCAGAAGATGTTTTCGGAAATGTTTCCTCAAAACTCAGCTCGCGTGGCGAAGCAGAAGAAGGCTCCATTGCGGGTCATCATGGGTAATCCACCATATTCGGTTGGTCAAAATAACGCAAATGACAATGCCCAAAATCAGAAATATGCGAAGCTCGATGGCCGCATAGCTGAAACCTATGCAAAAGCAACAACAGCAACAAATAAAAACTCGTTGTATGATTCATATATGAAAGCGTTTCGATGGAGTACTGATAGACTTGACCCGAAGAATGGCGGAATAGTGGCCTTTGTAAGCAACGGAGCTTGGATTGACGGTAACAGCTCAGACGGCTTTAGAAAAGTCATTGAGAAGGAATTTAGCAGCATATGGGTATTTAATCTAAGAGGGAATGCTAGAACGCAAGGAGAATTACGAAAAAAAGAAGCAGGCAACGTTTTTGGATCAGGTTCACGTACACCAATTGCTATTACACTACTAGTTAAAAATCCGAAGTCGAAAGATGAAAAGGCAACTATTCATTATCACGATATAGGGGATTATTTATCAAGAGAAGAAAAGCTTTCCATCATTAAAAAGTTTGGTGATATTTCAAACCCAGGAATGCAATGGCGAACAATTGAGCCAAATGCAGAGGCTGATTGGATAAGTCAACGAAGCGGTGTGTTTGAATCCTTTCTGCCTTTAGCGCCAGATAAGAAATATAATCTGAAGGCGAGCTCAGTTTTTGTAGTTAACTCAAGGGGTAACGAAACAGGGCGTGATGTATGGAATTATAATTCAAGTCTTGAGGCCTTAAAATCAAATGCCCGAAATGCAGTTAAATTCTATGAAGGACAAAGAGAAAAATTTCAAAATGAAAAGCTAAAAAATTCGAGGGTAAAAGTATCAGATGTTATTGATACGAATCAGAAAAATATTAGTTGGACAAGTAGTCTATTATCGATGCTTGAAAAAAACGAACCAGTAAAATTTGAGCCTAACAGCATTAGGATTGGATTATATCGTCCGTTTTATAAACAAAGAGTATACCTCGGTGAGAAGATGACACATAGACGGGGACAGTTTGACGAATTCATTCCTTCAACTTCTTTAGCTAATAGATTTATATGCGTTTCCGGGGTAGGGGTCACCAAAGATTTTTCTATCTTAATCACAGATACCATCCCTGATTTAGAATTGATCGGAAAATCACAGTGCTTTCCTCTTTATTATTATGAACACGGGAAGACTAATAACAGGAGTTTATTTGACTCGCCTACCGAAATAGATTTTGTTCGTCGCGATACCATCTCGAGTTTCATTTATGAAAGAGCTAAAAAACAGTACGGTAAGAATGTTTCAAAGGAAGATATATTTTACTATGTATATGGTATTCTTCATAGCGCTGATTACAGAATAGCTTTTTCGAATGATTTGAAAAAAATGCTTCCAAGAATTCCGCTTGTGGAAGATGTAAAAGATTTCTGGAAGTTTATTAAAGCGGGTCGGGCGCTAGCAGACTTGCATATCAATTATGAAACCGTCGCTCCGTATAAGGGCGTGAAGGTCGATGGCGAAGAGTCAGGATATTTTACAGTCGACAAAATTCGTTTCCCGAAAAAGGATCAGAAGGATACGATTATCTTTAATAGTAAGATTGTTGTGTCGAATATTCCGCCCAAGGCATACGAGTACGTGGTCAATGGAAAATCAGCTATCGAATGGATCATGGAACGTTACCAGGTTACGGTTGATTTGAATAGCAAAGGCGAAGGTAGTGGCATAAAGAATGATCCAAATGATTGGGCAAAGGAGGTTGGTAACCCGAGATATATACTCGATTTGCTCTTGAGTGTAATTAATGTGAGCGTGCAGACCGTGGATATTGTAGCAGGGCTGCCTCGATTGGACTTTTCAGGCAGTGAGGGAGCATGAGACTTAACAAACATATTTTTGGCTAAAGGAATAGCTGATCAGACATAGATTCTATGATTCTTCAAAATAAAACACTTGAAAAACTTCGACAGCTTATAAATGAGGAAACGGAATATCGTTCGGGTCCTCAATTAGTTTCTTTTTTTAATCAACTCGGTTTTCGTGATTCCTATAACAGAGGCGGAGGGTTCCCTTCACGCTGGATTTATACTGACGAAAAATTAGCCACAATAAATGGCACTCCCGAAATCGACAAATGCATCAAAGTTTTGCTAGCACCCATAAATTTCGTTGGGAGGTATCAGGTTTTAGATAAGCTTATTGCGGACTTCAACGAGTACTTGCAATTTGATGGTTGGGTTGTTGTTAGAAAGAACACCAATATTGAGATTGCTAAGGCGGAAAATATAAAGATTGAAACTAAAGAAGAGCCTCAAGAGGATGAATTCTTAAAGAAGGAATTCGAAGGAGTATCTATTGAACTATTGAATTTAGAATCAATTCTTACAGATGTGCTGAATGGCAGAATTACCGAAATAAGAAGCAGCTTGAATAATAATTCGCCGCTTGCAGTTATCTTTCTTTGTGGAAGTACTTTAGAGGGAATCTTGCTAGGTATAGCGCAAAAGAATCCTATGGCGTTTAATAAGGCGGCTTCTGCGCCGAAGGACAAGGAAGGTAAGACTAAAGGGTTTTATGAGTGGACTCTAAATAATTTTATAGATGTCTCTTTTGAATTGGGATTTTTGCAGGAAGACGTAAGAAAATTTAGTCATAGCTTACGTGATTTTAGAAATTATATTCATCCTTACCAACAGGCATTAAGTCGATTTAATCCTGATCAGCATACAGCTAAAATTTGTTGGCAGGTGTTGAAAGCAGCTATTTATCAAATTGGCAGGAAATGATTCGACTGTCATGGCTCGAAGGCAAGAACAGAATCCAATGCGTCGTCGGCATCCTTATAGATAAAATTCGATTGATAGCCGATTGTGGTCGTGATGGATGAATGCCTGTAAAGTTTTTGAAGCATTTGAATAGGGATTTTATCTCCTGAAATATTACCGAAAGTATGCCTGGCGATATGCATGGTTAGCTTCTTATCTATCTTCGCTTTAGGTGCCACTTGTGTTCGCAGGCATTTATCAATTGCGCTGGTCTTGAATGCGATTGTTTTTTGTGTCTTGAATTTATCGTCAAAATCGCATCCTTTTAATTCAGGGAAAATAAGATCGTCCGCGTTTTCCTTGAATTCTTTGTATTGATCTAAAATGGCAATCGCTTTTTCAGATAGCTTAAGCGAACCGCCTTTGTTATTTTTTCCCATTGAATAGTGCAGACGGTCATTCTGGATGTCCGACCATCTCGTGCGAAAAACATCCGATACACGCATACCGGCAAAGTAGAATGAAAACAGCCAAAGGTTTCTTGCATGGTTATGTTCAGGGTCAGTTAGCTCAACATCTTCCAAAGCTTTTACTTCTTCCGGTGTAAGGCCGATTTTTATGCTATCAGGGAACTTGATTTTTGTTTTCCCTTTTCCGAATGGATAATATTTGGGATCACAAACGTTGTCCTTAATTGCATGACTAAAAACACTGCGTATGGCAACAAGATGATTGACCGCAGTTCTTTCACTCATCAAGACCTTTTTGCCGTTACGTTTGAGCTTACTTGGCTTGGATTTTATGTGGGCTTTGAAACGATCAAGTAGTGCAGGGGTTATATCCTGAAATGCAATATCACCGCCGACAAATTCCACAAAGCGGTTTATCCGCGGTTTGTCGGAAGTGTATTGGTTGTATTTACCGGCAGATTTTAGGGCTTCAAAATACCGCTCAGATTGAGGCGTAAATGTTGACCCCGCGGATGGTTTGATTTTATTTCTGACGGCTTTGATGCTGACATCTTTTTTCAACGTCTCTAATTCGAGGGCACTATCACTTGCCTCCGCAAGTTTTTTGACGATGAAATTGTTTAGCCTTTTGCTATTGGGGTGAGATTTTTTTACTCGTGATGTCGCTTCATCCCAGTCTTTTTCACTGACGGAATATCCCAGGTAAATGAAGGCTGTCTTGCGATCTTTCGTGACGCGCAAAACAATCGGGAGTTTATTATCTTTAGTCAGGATAACATTGCCTTCGCTATCCTTCTTTTTTCTCAGTAAAACTTTAATTGTTGCCATGTTGTACCTCGGATTTAGGTACAACATAGGTACAACATTTTTTGATATTATGTGAAATTTAGTGAATTAATTAAATGCGAATAATATTGGTTATCAAACACATAATTTCATATTGAACCATATGAAACCAATCTTTTTAGAACTGAAAATCCTTGTGTCGGCGGTTCGATCCCGCCCCACACCACGAAGAAGGCTGTCTCAATAATCCGAGATGGCCCTTTTTTTTGGGTATGAAGTAGTATAGAAAGATTTCTTTTATGCAAATTTCAACTGCATCATTTTATTTTAATTCGTCACTCTTTTTATGCCTATGTATTGTGTTTATATTCTCTATTCTCCTTCATCAGGAAAAACATATACCGGTTACACCAATGATGTAACAAGACGGCTAACTGAGCATAACATTACAGAAACAAAAGGTTTTACACTTCGATATCGTCCATGGGTATTAATATATACTGAATGTTTTGATGAAAAGTTTGATGCAATCAAACAGGAAAAATTTTATAAATCAGGAAAGGGTCGGGAAATAATAAAGTCAATTGTCAGGAACTATTTGAACAACATTTGAGTGCGGTATCCGCCCCGGGCGGAAAAGGACTGAAAATCCTTGTGTCGTCTCTACGAATGTAGAGACCCACACCACAAAGGCCTCTGAAACTTCAGAGGTTTTTTTTATTTTTATGTATCGCTCGATTTTACTACATCTGAAGTAAGTATTTGCAGGTTAGCTTCTTCCTGCAGATTAAAGCCAATATTTTCCATACGGCCAAGCAAACGCCCTTGTTTATGCCGGACTCTTGTCAACAAACCTGAAACCTCTCTTTCTTTCCAATGAAAACCTGGCCATTCAGCTAATTGATAAATATATTTTGCTTTTCTCCGCATAAAATGCGGTGAATATACCATTTATTCACCGCAAATCAATGTATGTATTGTGAATGTGAAAGCTGAATAGTAATTTTTACCTGGGTGTTTTGAATTGATGATGTTTGCACACACATAAATATCTATAAATCTGATGGTACTTTTCTTTAAAGCTATTTTGTAACGTTATTATTTTATGTAGAAAAATGTGCAGGCAAATTTTGCAGATAATGTTTGATGATTTCAGGTACAATCGTTTTGCTAAAAATGTTTAAGAATAAATGAAAAAGTGCATTCCGGTTTTTCCGTTTACATGCCTTTACTCAATCCAAGAAGTTCTTCAATCAGCCTCCTGTCATTACTCAACCTTGGCACTTTATGTTGACCACCTAATTTGCCTTTTTGTTTTAGCCAAAGATTAAAAAATCCTTTCTTCAGTTTATGTACAATCGGCATACGCAAGGCAATATTTTTATGCCGCTTTGCTTCATAATCACTGTTCAGGTTTTTTAATGAAGAGTCCAGTTCATATACAAACTGTTCAAGGTTTGCAGGTTCTTTTTCAAATTCAATCAGCCATTCATGCGCGCCATTATCCTTTTGGCTGAAATATACAGGTGCAGCAGTGTAATCATTCACAAGTGCACCTGTTTTTTCACAAGCCATTGCAATAGCAGTGTCAGTATTTTCTACAATCACTTCTTCACCAAAGGCATTCATAAAATGTTTTAGCCTGCCGCTTACCTTGATGCGGAACGGATATGTAGAAGTAAATTGAATGGTATCACCAACAAGATAACGCCATAAACCTGCATTGGTTGAAATCACCAATGCATATTGTTTTCCAGTTACCACTTTGTTTAAACCAACTGTTCTGGGGTTGGGTTTCCGGTATTCTTCCACCGGCATGAATTCATAAAAAATTCCGTGATTTAAAAATAACAACATCCCTTCTTCATCCAGGTTGTCCTGCGCTGCAAAAAATCCTTCACTGGCATTATACATTTCCATATAATGCACACCATCGCCAATCAGCTTCCTGAAATTTTCTTTGTATGGAGTGAATGAAACACCACCATGCATGTATAGTTCAAGATTTGGCCAGACTTCTTTCAGTGTTTGTTTGCCTGTAATCTCAAGGATGCGTTTTATTAAAATTTGTGTCCAGGTGGGCACACCTGAAATAGATGTTACATTTTCATTGATGGTTGATTGTGCCAGCGATTCAATTTTTTTCTCCCATTCATCAAGCAATGCAATGGAGAGGTCAGGTGTACGAATCCAATGACCCCACACCGGCATGTTTTGCATTAACACAGCGCTCAGGTCGCCGAAAAATATTTCTTCATTCAACTGGCTCACCTGGTGGCTGCCACCGATAACCAATCCTTTTCCTGTTAATAAATTACTGTCTGGATTAAATTGATAATATAAAGTGAGTACATCTTTGCCACCCTGGTAATGACAATCTTCAAGGCTTTCTTCTGTTACCGGTATAAATTTGCTTTTATCACTTGTGGTGCCGCTGCTTTTGGCAAACCAGTTGACGGGTGAATTCCATAACTGGTTTTGTTCACCATCCATCAGCTTCTGAATCCAGGGTTTCAAATCATTGTACTCCTGTATAGGCACATGTTCTTTGAATTCTTTTATCCTGAACAGGTTTTTGAAATTATGTTTCCTGCCAAATGCTGTGTGCTGCCCATGTGTAACAAGGTCCTGCAATATTTCACGCTGTGCCAATACCGGGTTGTTCATCCATTCCTGGATATTGCTATACCGCAACCTGACAAGCTTTGATATGGTAGGTGAAAATATTTTCATATCAGTAAGGCAAATTAAGGAATTGCATTTAAATAGTTACTGATAACCCGGAACAAAACAGTTATACACTATATCCTTTCAAAAAATTAACAGGAACCAACATTTAAAATCTTAATTCTGATGGCAAATATTTAGCTACCAAATCTTCATAATAAGGCCTCAATACTTTCCAGTCAGGTGGTGTTGGATTTTTTGAATACAAATCATACGGGTTAAACAGTTTTACCCATTTCAACATATTGCGGTCATGTTCATCCATCAAATAATCATAAGCGCCTTCCCTGTGCCATGGATAAAATGAATGATACCGCAACATATATAAACCTTCTTCAGGTAAACAATCTTTTGCAAGATGATAAACGTATTCATCATGGCCCCAACTCATGGTTACATTGCGCAAACCACAATTGGGTTGATACACTCCATATTTTGTATTATATCTTTCATCGCTGAAATCGGGGTTGTTTTTAAAAAATTCAGGATACACAATTTTATCTGAATATGCACAACCTACCGGGAAGGTATCACCCACAACAGCCCACTGAGGTTCGCCAAATAAGCAAAGCACTTTGCCCATATCATGTAACAAACCTACACACACCATCCAATCGGGGTGTCCATCTTTCCTGATGGCTTCTGCAGTTTGCAACAAATGTTGAAACTGGTCAAGGTCAGTATCAGGGTCAGAATCATCCACCAATTGATTCAGGAAATTAAACGCATCCCACACCGGCATTTCCTTCTTATCAAATTTTAAATACTCATCTCTTTTTTGTTGCACAAAATCATAAGTCTGATAAGTGTGGTTTAAGCGATAAAACTCACGCACTGTATCCCTTGCCGGTTCATCATAATTGCGGTACTCATCTGTTGATTTTGATGTGGCAATTTCTTCCGGGTCAGGATAACGTTTCAACAAATCATCTTCCCATTCATCTAAACTGTTTAAAGGTTCTTTTTCAGTAGTGGTAAATTGTTTATCTGTTGTTGCACCCATAATAAAAGCTTTAGGGATTAAAGTTATTGATTTATGTACAAATCATATCTTATAATATCACAAAAATGAATTTTTCTTTAATCAGAATTTTTCATGTTTCAACTATATAAAAGATATGATGAAGCAATAAATAAATTCAATTAACCGGATATGATTGAATAATCGTTATTGAATAAAATTATTCAGTAAAAAATATTGAAAGATATCATCGAAGGAGTGTTGCTATGTATTACTTTTTCAACAAAAAATATTTTTTGATATAAACACTGTTTGGGATTGGTCGCAAGAATAATTTACATTGTGTCGTAAAAGAAACATCCTCAATTATGAAATTGCATCCGGCCGATTATCTTATCATACTGGTATATTTTGCTTTTGTAATAACAGTTGGATTTGTTATCAAACGGAAAATAAAATCAAGCAACGATTTTCTTACATCATCAAGAAGTATCCCATTATGGATAACCAGCCTTGCATTTATTTCTGCCAACCTGGGCGCACAGGAAGTGTTGGGCATGGTGGCCAGTGGCGCCAAGTATGGAATCATGACAGTGCATTTTTACTGGGTGGGAGCAATTTTTGCTATGGTATTTTTAGCAATATTCATGATGCCATTTTATTATGGCAGCAAAGCCCGCAGTGTGCCTGAATATTTATCCATGCGCTTTGATGAAAAAACGCGTGGATTAAATGCTGTTTCTTTTGCAGTGATGACAGTTTTTTCATCAGGGATTTCTTTGTATGCTTTGGCAAAATTGCTGGAAGTGATTTTGCATTGGGATTTTGATGTTTCTATCTGGATGGCAGCAGGCATAGTAATGATTTATACATTTATGGGTGGACTTACCAGCGCTGTGTATAATGAAGTGCTGCAGTTTTTTTTAATCGTGTTGGGATTATCACCGCTTGTAATTATTGCACTGCACGATGCAGGTGGATGGGCAAATGTAAAAGCACAATTGCAACCACAGTTTACTCATGCATGGAAATATATGGGCAACGCCAATGATAACCCGATGGGCATCAATTTTATTTCATTGATTTTTGGTTTGGGTTTTGTAATGTCATTTGGTTATTGGTGCACAGATTTTTTAGTGGTGCAGCGTGCCATGATTGCAAGAAATATGGGCGAAGCACAAAGGACACCTGTAGTGGCAGCCATTCCAAAAATGCTGATGCCTTTAATCGTTGTATTGCCCGGCGTCATTGCCATAGCGTTAGTTCAGCCGGCCTTGCAATCAAAAGGATATTCCATTCCTTCAACAGTTAATGGTGAACTGGATTATACAATGACCTTGCCTTCTCTTATTGCACATTATTATCCAAGCGGTTTGCTGGGTGTTGGTATCACAGCGCTTATTGCTTCTTTCATGAGTGGCATGGCGGGTAATGTTACTGCTTTTAATTCTGTTTTCACTTATGATATTTATCAATCCTATTTTGTAAAACACAAATCGGATAAACATTATTTATGGGTGGGAAAATTTGTGACTGTCTTTGGTATTTTATTTTCAATAGCCACTGCATACATTGCAAAAAGCTTCAACAACATCAATGATTTCCTGCAGCTTGTTTTCAGTTTTGTCAACGGGCCTTTGTTTGCAACATTTTTATTGGGCATGTTCTGGAAAAGAACAACAGGCCATGGCGCTTTTTTTGGTTTGCTCGCAGGTACAGTTGCAGCAGCACTTACTCATGGATTAACAATTGCTGAAGGAAAGGGTGGTTGGATAGCGCCTTTGTTTGAAATTAAAAGCGGCATGGGCCAGGCATTTATTGTAGCTTCAGTTTCATGGATTGCAAATTTTTGCACCACCATAATAATAAGCTTATTTACAAAACCAAAACCAGATGAAGCCTTGCGAGGTCTTGTGTATTCATTAACTGAAATACCGAAATATCATGAGCAAAAATGGTATTTACGGGTAGTGCCTTTGGGTATCCTGCTTGTGGCAATTACAATTCTTTTAAATTTAATCTTCTTCTGAAAATATTTATCATGCAAAAAAAATTCACAGAACTCAGTTTTATTATCGGGACATTTTTCCTGATTGTATCCATTATACTTATATCCGGTTTTTTTATTAGCGACTTGCTGCATTATGAAAATAATCTTTTTGCCGGCATCGGTTTTTTTATATTTGGTGCCATCATGATAATGATAACACCAAAAAAATAATTGTAAATCATCTTTAATGCTGTAAATTTTTTCATCTTTTAAATAAATTTCTGAAGTACTAAATCATGGGAAAAATAATTTGCATTGCAATTTTTATTTGCAGTTTTGGATTGCTGCATGCACAGGAAATCAATCCGGATATTCTCGCTGAGTCATGGCATGCCAAATGGATTGATGTGCCACATACCAATCCACATGGTTATGGAATTTATCATTTCAGGAAGAAATTTGTATTGGATGAAAAGCCTGCAAATTTTATCATCCATGTATCTGCAGATAACCGGTATAAACTTTTTGTAAATGGGCAACTGGTTTCAATCGGACCTGCAAAAGGTGATTTGTATCACTGGAATTTTGAGACATTGGATATAGCGCCTTATCTTAAAAAAGACAGTAACATCATTGCTGCTGTTGCCTGGAACTTTGGTGAAGGAAAACCGGTTTGGCAGGCATCATTCCGCACAGGTTTTATACTGCAGGGTGATACCAAGGCAGAAGAAATTTTGAATACAGATGATTCATGGAAATGCATTGATGACAGTGCATACAGCGCTTTAAGGCCCCAATTAACTTATGTGTATTATGCTGCAGGCGCCACTGAAAAAGTTGACATGAATAAATATCCTGCTGACTGGGAAGATTTAAATTTTGATGATTCAAAATGGATTAATGCACGTGAATTATTTAATGGAATCCCCAAATATGCCAACAACTGGAGCTCAAGCTGGATGCTGGTTCCAAGGCAAATACCTTTAATGGAATTAACACCACAACGTTTGCATTCTATAAGAAGACAAACGAATGTTAATGCAGGCAACAATTTCCTGGAAGGCAACCATCCTATACAGGTTGCACCGAATACAACTGCACATCTTTTGCTCGACCAGCAATTCTTAACCAATGCATTTCCTGTATTGAAATTCAGCAAAGGAAAAGATGCCGATATTCAACTCACTTATGCAGAAGCATTATATCTTGATGAGCCTGATAACAAAGACTGGCGTTCGCAAATGCAGAAGGGTGACCGTAATGTTATTGAAGGAAAACACATCGTTGGTGTAAAAGATGAAATTATTTCTAACGGGATGGAACAACAGACATTCACATCTCTTTCATTCAGGACATATCGTTATATAGCAATTGATATTACGACAAAAAATGAAGCATTAACACTCAATGAATTTTATGGTGTATTTACAGGTTATCCATTCACCATGAAAGCAACGTTTTCAACAAGCGATACATTGTTGAAAAAAATTCTTGAAGTGGGTTGGCGCACAGCAAGGTTAGATGCTTATGAAACTTATATGGATTGCCCTTATTATGAACAACTGCAATACATCGGTGATACACGCATACAGGCTTTGGTGAGTTTGTATAATTCAGGTGATGACAGGCTGATGCGCAATGCCATTGAACAGATTGCAAATTCAACATTAGCTGAAGGGATAACCGAAAGCCGTTTCCCGCACAACATCCACCAGGAGATACCAACATTTTCTTTGATATATATCAGCATGTTGCAGGATTATTTTATGTATCACGGCGACAGTAATTTTATTAAAGACAAACTACGCATATCAAGACAGGTGTTATCATTCTTTCACCAACTGCAACAAAATGATGGTAGCCTCGTTCATGTTCCTTATTGGGATTTTACAGATTGGGTGGAAGCGCCGGGATGGGAGTCAGGTGTCGGCCCGAAAGGCGATGATGGTTGTTCTGCAATTCTTGACCTGCAATTATTAATGGCATATCAATCTGCATATAACCTCGAAAAAAGTATCGGTATGAATGAATATGCCATGCAATATGCAGCACAAATAAACCTGCTTAAAAAAACTATCAGGGAAAAATACTGGGATGATAAAAAGAAAATTTTTGCTGACACAAAAGACAGGAAATATTTTTCACAACATAGCAATGCGTTGGCAATCATTACAGGCGTAGTTACTGGTGAAGAAGCTCATCAATTAGGAAAAAAATTATTGAATGATACAACATTGGCAAAAGCTTCTGTTTATTTCAGGTATTATTTATACCAGGCATTGGCAAAGGCAGGTTATGGTAATGATTATTTAAACTGGCTGGGCATCTGGAAAGAAAATCTTGACATGGGTTTAACCACATGGGCAGAGATGGATGATGTGAACCGTTCACGTTCCGACTGCCATGCATGGGGAAGTAGCCCGAATATTGAATTATACCGGATTGTATTGGGGATTGACAGTGATGCACCGGGCTTCAGCAAAGTAAAAATTGAACCGCACTTAGGTGTATTGACAAATGTTTCCGGTTCAATGCCACATCCCGATGGCATGATTTCCACTTCATATTCTTTCCAAAAAAATAAATGGCATATTTCAATTTCACTTCCTTCAGAAATAAGCGGCAGGCTTTCCTGGAAGGGAAAAGAATATCCGTTGAACGCAGGTGGAAATAATTTTATCCTCGATTAAAAAATAGCGTTGCAATCATTCATGTTTTAATTCAACTGTATAAATTTTGCAACAATTTTCAATGCATGTTTGAGATGAAAGCATTGAGATAATTATTTGCCATCTGCATTATTGAACCGGTATTGTTGTTGCAATATGATGATGCGTAAAAAGATGAACACAGAAATTTTATAAAACAGTTTTTGTAAAATGCCGGAAACTATCCAAAAAGAAATATGGACTATCGGCCATTCAACAAGGACGCTGGAACATTTTGTTGAAATGCTGCAATCATTCAACATAAAATTACTTGCTGATGTACGCAGTTTCCCAGGTTCAGTAAAAAATCCGAAATTCAACAAAGAGCATCTTGAAAAAACTTTACCCCAATATGGTTTTGAATACATTCATATCAAATCACTGGGTGGCAGGAGGCCTGTAAAAAAAGATTCAAAAAACATTGCATGGCGCCATCCGGCTTTCCGTGGTTATGCTGATTATATGGAAACAGATGATTTTAAAAATGCTATTCAGGTTTTGGAAAATATTGCTTTGCAGCAACGCACTGCATACATGTGTTCCGAAGCAGTATGGTGGCGCTGTCACCGTTCTTTGATTTCTGATTTTTTAAAACTCAGTGGATGGACAGTTTATCATATTATGGAAACTGGCAAAGTAACAGAACATGATTACACTCAACCAGCAAGAATTATTAATGGAAAACTGGATTATCATGGGCAAACCCTTTTCTAACTCATATAGCAGAATCTTTTATCTTGCCGCAAAAAAATAATGAAAAGAATTGCCTGCATTTTTTTAATTGCAATAGCAGGTTGCAGCACTGCAACTGATTCCACCAATCTGAATGGCGCCTACCTGATGAAACAGCAGCATATTAAAAACAATGATGTTGACACAACAACTGTTGAAAACCGTCAACTGAAAATTTATGCGGGTAATGTTATGATGTATGTTTTGTTTAACCCTTCACAGGATGCTTCTGCATTTGCTGTGGGCAGATATTCATTTTCATCAGGAAAACTTGCAGAGACTATCCTGTACAATGCCACTGAAAACCTGCAGAACAATATACCATTTTCCGATACTGTACAAATTGAAAAAAATGATTCGGGGTATGTGCAGGTAACGTCAAGGCCAATGGGTGCAAAGGGGGCAGTAAAAGTAACGGAGACATATTTAACTGCCGGCACCAATGCCACATCGTTAGTGGATGGTGTATGGAAACAGGTTTCATCTTATGCCCTGCGTGGTAATGACACCATCAGGCACAACGATATTGAATACAAAGCTTTTTATAGTGGTTATTTTTCTTACGGTGATTATTACACCGACACCATTCAGCAAAATAGAACTGGCATCAGCTATGGCACATTCTCAATGGATAGCAGCCATAACCTCACTGAAACAATTACTGCTTCCACATGGCCTGAGTTAGTTGGTAAAACATTCGTGTTAGGCATTACAGTAAGCGGTAAAGACAGTTTTACACAGGTTACATATAATCCGACAGGTGATAAGGAAATTTCAGTTTATGAAAGAATAAAATGAGCTGTAGTAGAACCAGATTTTTTTCAAAAGTCATTCATGATTTTTTGACTTCTTGTTTCCAAAATAATTGTTTGGATAATGATTCATTTGATATTGCAACAATTGTAATTCTATTATTATCATGTCTGCTTATAGCATGAATTTGTATTTTATTATTGTAATCTTTTGAAACCCTTATCCCGGGAGGATTTCATGCCCATCTCCTTCGGAGAGGGGTTGGGGGTGAGGTTTTGAAAGACAAATTTTTCACATCATTTTTCAAACAATAATTTATTTAATGCTACTTATTAAATTCCTGCAACCAGCCTTTGCATTTATTTTTTTATAATGTAGCCAAGTTCCTGATTGCGAAAATGTTTTTTCTGATTATGAAAACCCGCTGGTTTGCTGCATGTCAATTTTGCTTTCCCAAAAAGTAATTTTTTAAAATAAAAAGCAAAGTACATGTCAAGAAAATTATCAATATTCTTTTTAATGTTCCTTATATATACAAACAGTTATGCAATGAATGATGAAGAAGGAAATAAGGGAAGTATAACAGGCATTGTCCGCACCTCTGACAATGAACCAGCAGGAAATATAACTATTCAATTAAACAGCATTAATAAATCGGTTATCACTGATGAAAACGGTAACTACTCGATTCAAAATATTCCACCGGGTAACTATACTATTGTTGCTTCTTTTGTTGGTTATGATGATGTAAAGAAAACTGTTGAGATAAAAGCCAAAAAAAATACTGTTGTGAATTTTGAACTGCAGGCAACAGCAAAAGAATTGGGAGAAGTAATTGTTTTTTCTTCGAATAAGTATAAAAGCAATCAAAGCAATTATGTTAGCAAGATGCCATTGGCTAACCTGGAAAATGCACAATCATACAGTGTCATTACAAAAGGTTTAATCAAAGACCAGGTATTGTTTACTGTTGATGATGCATTGCGTAATGTTTCAGGCATGCAGAAGATGTGGGATGCTACAGGTCGTGCAGGAGATGGTGGCGCATACTATGATTTAAGGGGCTTTCCTTCACAGGTTACAATGAGAAATGGCCTGGCAAGTATGATAACCGGTACAACAGATGCAGCCAATATTGAAAAGATAGAAGTGTTGAAGGGCCCTTCTGCAACTTTATATGGAAGCGCACTCACAACTTATGGTGGTTTAATCAACAGGGTAACAAAAAAACCTTATGATTATTTTGGTGGTGAAGTAAATATTTCCGGTGGCGGTTATGATTTCTTCAGGGTAAGCGCTGACATCAATACGCCTGTTGATAAGGAAGGAAAATTTTTATTCCGCATCAATAGCGCATATACAACAGAAAAAAATTTTCAGAAAGGTACAGGCGCAGGTAACAGGATTTTTGTGGCGCCGGGTTTATTGATACAACCTAATAAAAAATTATCCATATCGCTGGATGCGGAGTTAACCTATGCAAAAACTACACCCTCGCAATTTTTCTTCCTTTATTATACTGCAGCAGACTTAGGGTTTGATAATGCAGCTTTTTCAGGATTGGATTACAATAACCCTTATGTAGGAAAAGTTTCAACGACATCAAACAGCACTAACTTTTATGGAAATGCGACTTACAAAATTTCAGATAAGATTACATCATTTACCAACGTTTCTTACAGCCGTAGTTTTTCTAATGGCCATAACCAATATTTTTTCCAGGTGCCCAATTACCTGGTTACAGGTAACCCTGACGACATAGGCACACCATCAATTTATCTTGCACGCTCTGACCAGTCAACACGCAATTCAAGCAATAATATTTTCCAGGCACAGCAATATTTTAATGGTGAATTTAATATTGGTAAATTAAAGAACCGTGCAGTATTCGGTTTGGATTTCACTTATATCAATTCAAAACAAAACTTTACCAGTGCAAATTATATTGATATAGTGCCAACCAATGTGAAAGGTTTTGATTATTCAACTTTTGACAATGCACTGATTGAACATTTTTATGATACTGCAAGCGCTGATTTGATACAGAATTATCCTATCAACAGCAAGACTGCGGTGTATAGCGCTTTTGTTTCAGATGTGTTGAATATTACTGATAAACTGGAAGCAATTGCAGCATTGAGGTTGGACCATTATTATAACCATGATATTGATTATTCAACAACATATAACCAGACAACATTATCACCAAAATTTGGTTTGGTATATCAACCCATCAAAGACCAGGTATCGTTGTTTGCCAATTATCAGAATAGTTTTACCAACCAGGGTTCCTATATTGCTTTTGACCCATCGGCAACAGACAGCCTTGCTTCAAAGTTTGCAAGGCCTGAACAAGCCAATCAATGGGAGGCAGGTATTAAAACCAATCTCATCAGGAACAGGCTTACAGCAACATTCAGTTATTATAACATTAAAGTGGATGATGCTTTGCGCACCGACCCCAGGGCTCCGGGTAAAGCACAGATTCAAAACGGTACACAACTAAGCCGTGGTGTGGAACTGGAAATTACCAGCAACCCGGTTGGTGGGCTTACAATTTTTGGTGCAGTATCGTATAACAATTTCGGTTATGAAAACATGAGTGATGACATGGGTGGGTACCGTTATTCAGGTGCGCCATGGTTGGCCAACTGGTGGCTGAATTATCAATTCAACAACAGGTTAAAAGGTTTGCATATTGGTTTTGGTGGCAATTATGCAAGCACAAATAAATTAATGGATTCAAAGGCTACCGGCGTGTTTGCTTTACCAGCTTACACTGTACTCAATGCATCTGTTGGGTATGATGCAAAAAATTACAGCATTGCAGTAAAGGTTGACAACATCACCAATGAACATTACTGGCAGGGATATACTACTTACAACCCGCAAAAACTGAGACAGGTGGTAGGCAGTGTATCATTCAAATTTTAAAAAACATTTTTGGCCTGCAGGAAAAATAAAACCTGCAGGCAATTTTTATTTTATACTAATATGCCAATCAATAAAAAATCAAGAGTAAACCGAATCATTACGTGGCTCCATTTATGGCTGGGGCTTATCTCCGGCATTATTGTTTTTATTGTGAGCATTACGGGTTGCCTTTTTGTTTTTCAACAGGAAATTTCGAACATAGTTTACAAAAAAGTTTTTTATGTAAACCCGCCTTCATCACATGCGCAGGTATTACCATTAAGCGAGCTGAAAGAAAAAGCACAAAAGGCTTTGGGCAGTGACAAACCCATTACTTATATCACCACTTATGCTGACCCGAAAAGGGCATGGGAATTTATGGCATATAAAGAAGATGAAACAGGCGCCATCACTTATGCCCAATCGGTGGATTATTATGAATCTGCTTTTGTAAACCCATATACGGGAAACGTTACAGGGCATATCAATTATATGCATGAATTTTTTACGATTGTAAAATACATCCATTGGAGTTTGTTGTTAAGCACACCTTATGGCCAGCCGATTGTAGGTTGGGGCACTCTGATTTTTGTAGTCTTATTGATTACAGGGTTTATCATGTGGTGGCCAAAACGATGGGACAAAAAAAACAGGGAGCGCAGCTTTACCATCAGGTGGAAAGCGAAGTGGAAAAGAATCAATTATGACCTCCATAATGTTCTGGGATTTTATGTTTTCACTGTTGCATTGATACTCGGCCTTACAGGAATGGTATTTGCATTCCGTTGGTTCCAGGCAGTAGTGTATGTAGCCGGTTCAATGAGTGTTACGCCACCTGAAACAAAAACATATCATTCCGATACTACTGCTTTATATGCAGGCAACCCATTGAATATTTCGTTATCAGAAACTGCCAGGGAATTTCCGGATGCAAAGAGGTACCTGGTGATACCTGCTGTTTCAAAAACAGATGCCATCAGTGTGTTGGCATATAAGGATGATGAAATGTATTATAATAACAATACATTATTTTTTGACCAGTACAATGGAAAGCAACTCGGGGTTGACCTTTATGAGAAAAAAAATAACGGTGAAAAAATCATCTTCATGAATTATGATATTCATGTGGGGTCAATTGGTGGGTTGGTTGGAAAAATAATTGCATTCCTGGTAAGCCTTGTCTGCGCTTCATTACCGGTAACCGGTTTCATCATATGGTGGAAGAGAAAAAAGACGAATAAGAAAATACTCCGGTCAACAAAAAACACAAGGCCAAGGTTGACAAAAAAAGAATTAAACGTGAGCTGTAGTACTGTTGCAGATGAGGCTTGATTAAATGCCCATCGCAAAGCCGTGAGCGAAAATGGTGTGATATTAAAATTTGTATTTGCATCTTTAATTGCAAAATGTGGAAAAAGAAAGAGTGGGAAATAGTATCTGATATTTCTTGGATTTTTTTGAGGTTTCGGATAATATTGTGTGTGAGGTAAGCACAAATGATATTACGCACTACGACAATAATCCTTTCAATTACTGCTCTATTCTATTCTTGTAACAACACCAAAAAAGATGACAAAAGATTAGAAGAACAAGCAATTCATATAACTCAACTGCTTGACACATCAAACTTAAAATTTCTCAAAGACTGGGATTATGTACAGAGGGGGCAAACTAATTACTGGAGTAAGCTTTCCGGCGATAGTTCAATTTTTAATTGCTCATTTTATCCTTCGGTTGATACACCTGAATTAACAATATACCAGGTTGGAAAATTCTTAGGTTATATCAAAAGTAGCTTAAAGGTAGATACTGCATATTATAAAATTCAGTTTATTAAAATTAGTGATACAACCTTAAACTTAGTAGGCACAGACAGTAATGGGCAAGATGTTTTTCTATCAAAGAACATTTCGTTAAGCAAAACATTTCCCGAACAAAACCCATTTGAACTTTTATCAAGGTTGACACGATTAAAGGACAGTTTAAATGTAATAGGTATCAGTCATTATAATGTATTAGGTGGTTTCGTTCAATTTTATTTACCAGGTGGGCAACATGTTTTGACTTACTTACCTGATACTTTACTTAACTCTGCCTACCTTAATAAATTCTGGAAGACAGAATTTTCAAAAGGCAAACAAATAAAACCTGGTTGGAATTTCAGGAAACTTGAAAACCCAATTGATGGAGGTTAGAAATGCCATTCCTGAAATATTGAGTTTTCCTATTTACTACCAAACATGTTCTGCATTTATCAAAATTGTTTCCAACTGAATTTTTTTTAATTTATGTGGTTTGGCTGTTTGTTTCCGACAGTTTGGTAATACGAATATGATATACGCCATCATAATTTATCATAAGTGTACTACAGCATTAAGTATTAAATGTTATGCATTATATTATAACAACATTCATGAGTAAGACAAAAGAAAAAACAGTAACTTCGGAGAAATATCCGGAGAATGTTAGTAGAGAGAACAAATAAAGAGATAATTATTCGATTGCCTTCATCTGTTGACACTGAAGACTTGCAGGACTTTCTGAATTATGCACGATACAAAGAGCTTACAGCTAATTTCAAAACAGACCAAAAAAAAGTAGATAAAATTGCGAACAAAATAAATGCTAAGTGGTGGGCTAAAAACAGGAACAAAATAATTAAATGAAAATTATTGTTGATACAAACATTGTTTTTAGTGCAATTCTTAATTCCAACAGCCGCATTGGGAAAATCCTTCTAAATTCGAAAACGCATTTCCAGTTTTTTACATGTAGCTATCTGAAAGTTGAAATTCAGCGACATCATGCAAAGCTTTTGAAGTTAACAAAGTTGACCGATGAGCATCTCCAGGAACTTGAAGAACTTGTAACTCAGCGTATCACTTTCATTGACGAACGACTTATTCCACAAAAGCTTTTAATCAAGACTGAAGCACAACTAAAATCAATTGACCCTGATGACTCAGTGTTTGTTGCATTGACAAAACATTTAAAAGGAAAATTGTGGACAGGTGATATGCAGCTTTACAACGGCCTTAAAAATAAACATTTCAAAAACATTATCCTGACGTCAGAATTATCGTTATTGCTCAATGACCTGGAGAAAGAATAAAACCATGAGAAAATCAAACTTTCGCAGGGTCTGCTGGATAAAAAATTATTTCTAATTACAAACATGTGCTATTGTTGCAGTAAAAGGATTATTTGGCTCCTGTTTTATATATTTAGATTATTGAAAGGTTATAATGGTTTTAAATATTGAATCGTGTTTTCAAATTGTTTATTGCCATGACAAATTGTAGGAAAATACATGTTTTTAAATTAAATAAACTTCAGCATTTCTATTTGAAAAATATTACCTGAAATTAATAGGTATCTCCGTTAACATATTTATAACCTGATTGATGTTAATGTTAAAAATGTTATGAATGCAAACCCATCGCAAAGCCGTGAACGAAAGCCTGCGATATTAAAATTTGTATTTGCATCTTTCATTATAAAATGTGGAATGGGAATGTGTGGAAAACAGTATCTGGTATTTTACTGGATTTTATTGTTTTTTAGGTATTGTATTATAGGTAAATACAAATAACATCATGAAAAAAAAGAGTAAGGTTTTAATTTGTTCCATCACAAAACCCAACTCAAAACAATTTCTTCAAAAATTTTTGCAGTTATGTTTAAATGAATTGTTTCTTCTTTTTGAAAGACAAAAGGCAGAATCAGAAAATCATTTTGTTGTTGTACCTCCTGCACTAATTGCATATTCTCCCTGAAATCCACTTTACCCCAGCTATACCATTTGAATAATGCTTCTTTAGAGCTCCATATTACCGTTAATATTTCTTTATTTAATTCAGGTGGATGTTGATTTTTATTTGTATTAAAACCAGGAAGGTTTGCAATGGATGCTAAAAATTGTTTTTCATTTTCATGTAAAAATTTATGTGCAATCCTTACAACTTTTTCAGTTGGTATTTCAATATCTATCCCCACCCTGTGAGATGTACTTACAATTGCTGCAGCATAATCCCCACAATGTGAAATAGAAAAATGATATTGTTCGCCTGGCAAATATGGTTTGCGTGTATCTGCTATTACTATTTCATCGTATGGAAAATCAGGAAACAAGTATTGCAATAAATACCTCCCTGCCAAATGCTGTAACCTTTTATGCGGGTGTGTTATGTTTTGCTGCAACGGCGTTTTTACTAAAAAAAATTCTTCACCTTCTTCAATTTTCCAGATACCCAGCTTTGTGGTTGTATTAATTGTATGTTGATAATATAAAGGCAATTAAATTTTATTAATATTAAAAAAACCTAACAGGATGCAAAACTGTTAGGTTTATGAGATAAAGCTTTTTTATTTATTGTGCATCACCTTTTGCTGCATCCCATCCACTATGTTTGAGAAAAATCTCTCTTTTCTTTTTGCAGCGTTCAATATCTGAATAATACTCTTTTATTTTATCATCATTCAAAGAATTAAGAATGGCTTTCTCAAAATTTTCAATGGCTGTTTCAATATCCATCTTTAATTCAGCAACGATTGCAAAACGGTAATACACCCATGACTTATCAATGGTCGGAACTTTTAAACAATGCTCCAGGTGTTTTTTGAGTTCAGTATAACGTTCCATATCCGTTAATAAAACTGCATAATGAAAATATGGATGCGGATAGGCAGGGTCGCTTTTCATCGCAGCCTTAAAATGGTTCTCCGCTTTTTTATAATCATCAAACTGTGTTTTATAAATCCATCCTAAAGAATTGTGTGTTGGTGCATGGTTGGGTTCATCATACAAAATAGTTTCATATTTACGCAATGCTTCCACATGCGCATTGTTTTTTATATCTGCTTCAGCTTCCAAAAACAATTCTTCAATGCTCATCATAATTTTTTTAAGGTAAAAACATTTTACTACCATCCTAATATCCATGCAAACATCAAGGGCGCTACAATGGTTGCATCACTCTCCACAATAAATTTCGGTGTATGGATATCCAGTTTACCCCAGGTGATTTTTTCATTTGGTACAGCTCCTGAATAAGAACCATAAGATGTAGTAGAATCACTTATCTGGCAGAAATAACTCCAGAAAGGAACATCATGCCACTCGAGGTCCTGGTACATCATTGGCACAACACAAATTGGGAAATCACCTGCAATGCCACCACCTACCTGGAAGAAACCAACACCTTTGCCACCACTGTTGGCACGGTACCATTCAGTTAAATATACCATGTATTCTATCCCTGTTTTTACCGTACTTGCTTTTAATTCATTCTTGATAACATAACTCGCAAAAATATTTCCAGTGGTACTGTCTTCCCATCCCGGTACGATGATGGGAATATTTTTTTCTGCAGCAGCGATTATCCAACTGTCTTTTTTATCTATCTCATAATATTGTTCCAGTTCGCCACTCAAAACTGTTTTATATAAAAATTCATGCGGGAAATATCTTTCACCTTTTGCTTCAGCATCTTTCCATTGCTTCACCAGGTGTTTTTGTAAACGGCGAAATGCTTCTTCTTCAGGGATGCAGGTATCAGTTACACGGTTATAATGATTTTCCAGCAAATCCCATTCTTCTTTTGGTGTAAGGTCGCGGTAATGTGGGACGCGTTTATAACTATTATGTGCTACCAGGTTCATTACATCTTCTTCCAGGTTGGCGCCAGTGCAACTAATGATATCAATTTTTCCCTGGCGTATCATTTCAGCTAAAGAAATTCCAAGTTCTGCTGTGCTCATTGCACCTGCAAGAGTAACCATCATTTTACCACCTTCATTCAAATGTGCTTCATACGCTTTTGCTGCATCCATCAGTGCAGCTGCATTAAAATGCCTGTAATGATGTTCTATAAATTGTGAGACTGGTCCTTTATTCATTGATTTTATTTTAAAGGGCAAAAATAAATTTTTACTAACAACTGGTTATAATTTTATAGGTGTTTTAAAACTGCGATTCAATCTTTGATTGGTGATTTATTTTTCTTTTTTCAAACATTCTTAATATCCTTTTGTATATTATTTCTCTTATTCAACAGGAAAAACAAAACTATAAATACAGCCAGTACAGATAAACCTGTGATTGCATATTCAGGATTAGTAATGGCAATAACAACACCAACAAACATATAAGCAATAATAAAAAGTATGGGTAGCAATGGATATAATTTCATTTGATAAATCCCGGTATGATTCAAATGCCTTGTACGTTTTCGCAAAATAAAAATTGACCCTGCTGAAGTAGCCATCCCGATGGAATCTAAAAAAATTGTAAAGCTGAGTATCTGTTCAAAACGGTCTGCAAATATTAAAACGATTACACACATACCTGCGAACACTGATAAACTTGTAGTAAGCACATCCCGCTTTTCATCTTTCTTTTTAAATGCTTTAGGTAATATGCCATCTAAACTCATTGCATACATCACGCGGGGATTACTTAACAACAACACATTCACATAAGCCAGCACAGCAATAAACAACAATATGGAAATTGCATAACGGCCACTTTCACCAAACATTTTTTCTGCAACAACTGCAGCAATACTTTTTGCATCTTTTAATTCATTAAAGCCGATAATTTTATAATAGGAATAATTAACACAGAGATACAAGGCAATGATGATAAAAATGCCTGCTATTATTCCCCTGGGTAAATTCTTTTGTGGGTTTTCAACTTCCTCACCAAAATTTATTGTTTGCTGATAGCCACCATAAGTGAATGATGCAGCTTTTAATGCCACACCAAACATCAACAGGTTGCTCATAGAAGATATTTTCCCGGTTGCAGGCACAACATCATTGGCTACCTGGTGATACAATTGAGGAAAAAATAATGCTGACACCAACACCAGTATCATACCAATCTTGATAACCATTAAAACATTCTGTGTTTTCGAACTGAGATGCAGCCCTGCAAGGTTTACACCATAAAATAAAACAATAGCACTGATGGCAATTAATGATTCAGTAAAAGGTGTTGGGTTATTGAAAACAAGTTGTGCGATATATTCACTTCCTATCAATGCAACACCTGCAAGAGATGCAGCATTTGAAATCAGAATGATGCAATTAATACCAAATGCCAGTGATGGATGATAACATACTGCAAAGATTTTATAATAGCCACCTGTGATGGGATAACGCGAACCTATTTCTGCATAAGTCAATGCGCCGCACAATGCAATTAGCCCACCTAAAATCCAGACTAAAAAATAATAGAAAGGTGATGATGAAGCTTCTGCTGCATCTTTTGCTGTTCTAAAAATACCCATGCCTATTACCAGTCCGATAACAATCATGGTGATGTCAAAAAGTGCAAGCTTCTTCTTTTGCTTCATGCGGATAAATGTAGGCAAAACATTTTTGCAATCATTACAACTCAGCTAATGTTTATTTGATAAGCCTGATGCAGAAAGGATATTTATACAGTTTCCCTTCACTGGCGCGGATGGTGGCAACAATTACAAGTATTGCCCCAACAATTCCAACAACCCACAACAACAATATTCCAACAATACTGATAAAAAGTAAGACACAAATAATAAATAATGTAATCTGGAAGTTGAGTGATTCCTTGGAATGATAGGCAACATAAGATGATTCATCTTTTTTTACAAGATAAATAATAAGCGGTGCAAGTATAGGAAAAACAAAAGTGAGGACGTGGGCAAGTAATGCCAATGTTTTCTCATCACTCGTTGGTGGAATTGCAGGGGATTCATCAGTGCCTAAATAATCTGGTTGCATAAAGGTTAATTTTTTTAAAGATAAATATTCCAATGAAATAACAGAGTAAAAACAGCTATACTTTTGTTATATGAAAATGCGTAATGATGATGTGAAGCGGATTACAGAAATAAAACAATACCTGCTTGACCCGCCGGTTAGTTTCAGGCTTTATGAATATGCACCTGTTTATTTACGCAATGCAATTGAAGTGTTGCAAAATTATCCTGAATCAAAAAGTGTAATTGATTATCTCCAACAATTAGCAGAACAATTTGAAGCAAGGCAAATCAACCAGTCAAACCTTATTGCCACATTAAAAGATGCCGGTATTGCCATCAGCAAACTAACCAGTTATTGAAAATTTTTGAAAAACAAATTTTAATTACAACTGCTTCACTTACTTTTGCCCCGGTTTGGTTTTGAAAGATGATTGAACAGTCAGTGATTTATTTTGAATAATGCTTTTTGAATTTTCTATTTTAATAAAGCAATTTTTACAAATCATAACAAACAAAAATCATCTGCCGGATTAAAAGGGAATCCTGTTAAAGTCAGGAGCTATCCCCGTAGCTGTAAAACCACCATCTGTGGAAAGATGGAAAAATTACTTAATACCTCTGCCACTGTTTAACAACGGGAAGGCATTTAAGTAAGGGTTGAGCCAGAAGACCTGCCAAATCAAAAAACTATCTGGGCTTTCGGGTGAAAGGCAGAATGATAAGGTCTTACTGCAGAAGGCATTTTCATTTCGATTACACTTACACGAAAGTTCATTCTTCATCACTTTAAAAACATTCAAAGAAGAATGAGCATGAAAAAAATTTTTATCGCAACAATTGCATTGGCGCTTACACAATTTGCAAAAGCGCAAACCGACACATCTGGAAATGTATTGGATGAAGTGGTAGTTACAGCCACAAAATTTCCAAAAAAACTTAGCGAAACAGGTAAGGTATTAACTGTAATTACACAACAGCAATTACAACAAAACAGCAGCCATTCATTGGGCGAAATTTTAAACCGGCAAACCGGTTTGGTAATAACCGGAAGCACAACCACGCCCGGTACCAATCAAACAATTTTTATGCGTGGGGCAAGTGCAGGTAACACACTTATTCTTATAGATGGTGTGCCTGTATATGATGCATCAGGTATCAGTTCTGAATTTGATATCAATTATATCAACATCAACCAGGTTGAACGAATTGAAATTTTAAAGGGTGCTCAATCTACTTTATATGGCAGTGATGCTGTGGCGGGTGTCATCAATATTATTATGAAAAAAGATGGTTATAAACCCATAACCGGTTTTGCAGATGTCAGTGCAGGAAGTTTCGGCACTATTAATACTGCTGCAGGTATTAGCGGAAAGCTTAATAAATTTCAATATAATCTTGGCGGCGCTTATGTGCATTCAAATGGCATTTCATCTGCTTACGATTCTGCACATTCAGGTAGTTTTGATAAAGATGGATTTGATGAATATAATTTTAATATCTCTGCAGGTTATGCCATTTCAACCCACTTAGATGTGCGTGCATTTGCGCAGTACAATCAATATAAGGCTGCGATTGATGCAGGCGCTTATACTGATGATAAGGATTTTAATCTTAACAATAAAAATCTTGCAGCAGGTTTCTCTGCAAAATGGAATACCACAAAAAACCATCTTGTTTTTAATTATCAATATAATTTCATCAACAGGAGTTTTATTGATGATTCTTCTGATGTGCCTTCATTTTCTGTTTACCAGGATGGCAGGTATAAAAGTTATTCTCAATTTGCAGAATTGTATAACAGCGTCAACCTTGGTAAGCATGTTGATTTGCTGGCAGGCACTGATTTCAGGAACAATGCAACACAACAATCATATTTGTCCATCAGCAGTTATGGCCCTTATGAAACTTCATTAGGAAAAGACTCTGCACACACTAACCAGTTTAGTGTTTATGCATCATTGTTTCTGAAAAACCTTTCAGGATTTAATGCAGCGATTGGTGGTAGAGTTAATCATCATTCAGTGTATGGATGGAATGAAACCTATAGCATCAATCCTTCTTACAACTTAAATAAACAATGGAAAATATTTATTAATGTAGCATCATCTTATCATGTTCCATCATTATACCAGTTGTATAGTGAATATGGCAATAAAGACCTGGAGCCTGAAAAATCCCAGACTTATGAAGGTGGCATACAGTTTACTTCAGAAAAATTTCAATCCCGTGTGGTGTATTTTAAAAGAGGTATCAAGGATGTAATTACATTCTATACTGACCCTGTAACTTATGCAGGCAAGTATATCAATGCAGATAAACAAAAAGACAATGGCATAGAAGCTGAAATAAGTTTTTCGCCGGTAAAATCATTGCAGTTGAAGGCAAATTATACTTACACTGATGGTAAAATCACTGATGTAACTTCAGGCAAAGACACTTCTTATTTTAATTTATACAGGAGGCCTCATAATGTTTTTAATTTCACTGCTGAATGGCAATACAAAAAATGGACAGCATCCGCAAGGCTGCATACAGCCGGTTATTTTTATGAATCAATTTATATGATGCCGCCTGAAAAATTTAATGGCTATTATACGATTGATGTATATGCTGAATATAAACCATTGAAGTCAATCGGGATTTTTGCAGATGCAAGAAATATTACAGACCAGCATTATTTTGAGCTTCCTGGTTATAACAGCAAACCATTTAATATCATGGCAGGCCTGCACATCAATTTTTAGAATATGCCTTTACATGAAATGAAAGTTTGCCCACGTTGCCATTCTGATTTTGAATGCAAGACCGGTAACATATCAGGTTGCCAGTGTAATGGCATAACATTAAGTACAGAAGAGCGGGCATTTATTGAAATGCGTTATGCTGATTGCCTTTGTGCAAAATGCCTGGCGCAATTAAAAGACAGGTATGTCTTTTTTAAAGAAAAATATTTTTTTAATCCGAAATAATAAAAGTTGAAGGAACAGGCATTTTTTAACTGGAGTGGTGGCAAAGATTCTGCATTGGCATTGTTTAAAGCAACGCAATCCGGTCAATATGATATCAGGTGCCTGCTTACAAACTTTAATGGTGATAATAACCGTGTATCCATGCATGGCGTAAGAAAGGAGTTAATGGAAAAACAGGCGGCATCAATCGGGCTGCCGCTTGTTACCATTGATTTGCCGGAGGAGCCATCTATGGAGTTGTATGAAAAAATGATGTTGGAAAAAGTAAGCAGCTTAAAAAAATCTGGTTGCAGTAAAGCAATATTCGGAGATATATTTCTGGAAGATCTCAAAGCTTACCGCGAAAATCAATTGAAGCAGTCAGGCATCGACTGCATTTTTCCTTTATGGAAAATTGATACTTCAGTTTTGATAAGAGAATTTATTGATGCAGGATTTAAAGCCATCATCGTTTGTGTAAATGAACAATACCTTGATAAAAGTTTTTGTGGCAGGATGCTGGATGAATCATTGATTAATGACCTGCCACAGGGAGTGGATGTGTGTGGCGAAAATGGAGAGTTTCATTCTTTTGTTTTTGAAGGCCCTGTTTTTAAAAACCCTATCCTGTTTAAAAAAGGGGAGTTGGTTTATAAACAATATAAAGCCCCGGGAACAGGTGAAACAACTGGCGCAGGATTAAAATATGGTTTCTGGTTTTGCGGCCTGCAGGAAGCATAGAAATGCGCAAATGCATAAACGTTATTTTGCCACACAGTCCCTTTTGCCTGAAGGACTAAAATCATCCATGCAGTTTATATTTTTATTTTAGCAGTAATGTAGAATGTTCTTCCATCAGCAGGTAAGATACCTGGGCCGGGATACATTGTTATCCTGCGGTTGAAATATTTTTCATTTGTAAAATTGTTGATACCTGCACTCAGTGAATATTGGCCGTTTATTTGACAGTTAATATCCCAGTCCCATACATGATAAGCAGGAATCAAACCTGTTACACCATTTGTACTGCTGATTGTATTCAATGCATCATTATAACATTCGCTGGTAAAACTGTATTGCAGGCTTGTTGACAATTTTTTATATTTAAAACTGATACCTGCTTTTTCAATCCAGTCCGGTGCATTTTCTACAGAGTTACCTTTGATGTTTGTGTTCACACCATTTTTGCTGACGCTGCCTGTTACATACCTTGAATGATTATATGCCAGTGAATTAAACATTGATAAATATGTTGAATACCCTCGGCGCCACAACATAATTTCAGCATATATTTCCACACCTTTTGAAACCGAGTTGCCAATGTTTGTAGTAAGTAAATGTGAGGCGCTATCTGCACCGGTAAAAGCCAGCAAACCTACCCTGTTTCCATAATATAAATAATATGGATTGATGTCAAACCACAGCAGGTTGCTGATATTTCCCCTTATACCAAAATCAATATCATAACCTTTACTGTCTTTTAGGTTGGGGTCAATTTTATCAAGCTGTGTTGCGGGTGTAATGTTTGAATATAAATAAGGCCGGTATGCCTGCGAAACATTGCCATATAACTGAATTGTTTTATTCAATTGGTATTGCAGGCCAAGGCCAACTAATGGAAAATTTCTTTGTTGCTTATATGCAACATTTGTTGTTCCATTTGTAATGACTCCTGTCATAGTTGAATTAATGAATTCATACCTTACACCAGGCACTACGAGAAAATTTTTTGAAACGGTAAAAATGTTTTCTGCAAACGCAGCATAGTTCATCGTATGCAGCTTCAGGTTGGTGCTATATGGTTTTATGGCAGTGAGGTCAAAATCACTACCTGTAGTGCCAACACCTTTTTGTTTGCGCCTGGTAGCTTCATTAAAATAACGTAAACCTGCTGCAAGGGTGCTCGTTGTATTTCCTGTTTTATAAGTATGTACAAGCCTTGCTTCAGTTGTGAAACCTGCATAATAATCCCTGTCAAGCTGCCTTGGATTATAAGAACCGATTGCAGTATTGAAAGTATCTTTTATGTTCGGTGGATTGATAAACTGAACACTGTTTCTTTGTCCTGAAGTTATATTAGCAGATACCTCTAATTGAGTTTGATTGGATAAAGCATATTTAAAAATAATTGCAGGGATATAAATTTCAGGTTGAAAATAATTTCTTGTGCGGATAGCCTGCCTGTTGTCAGCTTTAAATTGTTCATCATCTAATCCTCCTGCAATCTGCTGCACATAATTCATCCCTGAATACTGGAATGCAATGCTTCCTTTGCTGTTAAAATTATACTGGATATTTGCATAAAAGGCATGGTAATCTAAACGTGCGTCATCACGCCAACCGTTAGTATGCCTGTAATCATAAAAGGCGTAATAATTTATTTTCCCCTTCGTGCCACCGATAGCATTGTATGAATTAAAAAAGTTGCTGGAACCCATAGTCTGTATGCTTTCCAGCGATATAGGTTTAGTACTGTCACCTTTCTTTAAAATGAAATTCATCATGCCGCCAAACTGTGGCCCGAACTGTAATGCAGATGAGCCCCGGAGGTATTGTATTTCCTGCACCGCCTGTAGCGGTATGGTGTAATGGTTTTCAGGATAACCAAACTGGTCTGAATTGGTAGGATACCCATTTTGACGCATGTTCATTTCAATACAACGATGCGCATCAGTGCCACGTGTGCCCAGGTTTAATTGTGTGCCGCCACCATCCATTTCCCACATATTTATCCCGGGTATTTTTGCAAATGCCATGCGTTGCACATTGGCAGATAAATTACCGGTGATAGCACCTTCATCTATAACATTTGTTTTCTTGCCTGCAAAAATGATTGCACCCTGCACTTCAGGCAGGTAATATTTATTTTTAAGAATTGTGCTTACAGTTACACTGTCAAGTATATTAACAGGTATTGAATCATTTTGTGCATTTGTATCTGAAGCTGCTAATATTAAAATAATTAAAGCAGTTAATTTTGATTTCATCTTTGGTATCTTAAAAAATTATACAGAAAATTTTACAGTTGATTGCGGGATATTTTTTGTTGAGAATGTTTCAACACGCGACGACGTTAAATACCACAATGCAAGAATGCAACCATAACTGCCACTGCGCTCAATGAATTCAAAAAACTCCCAGTGCGGATAAAATAATTCTGTAACCATTTTCCATATAAAGAATACCAGTAAGTATGAATGAACAGGTTTGATTAATACTGATAATGCTGCAACTATTTCAAAAGAACCAACGACGTGTGCAGATAATACAGGGTTAGAAAATCCGATTGACCTGTATTGGTCAAGCAAAGATTGTTTTTCAATCAGGTTTAACCAACCATGACCGAATAGTAATAAGAAAACAAAAAAGCGAAGGCAAATCTTAACCCGCTTTAATGATTTATCATCAAACCTGACGTTATTAAACTTTACAGGTTTGAGCCACTTGCCTCCTGAAACATAGGTTAACAACAGCAAAGCTAACGGCGCACCGTAATTGCCGCCACGTTCAATAAATTCAGCAAATGGCTCTCCTGATAAAGGTCTCAGCAAAGCTGTCAAGAAACCCCAAACAACCAACCAGCCAAAAACAATTCGCATAGGATAGAATAAAATAATCAACCCCATTATAATATCCATTGCTCCAACATAAGGCATCAATGTGTAAGACATATCCCGTCCTATACCAAAAACACCAAAATAATTACACCATATTTCCTTTGTTATAAATCCGAAACTACCATGCCCGATGAAACACAAAGCGCTTGCAATTCTAAGGATATAATATGCTTTATGTTCACTTGTGGAGCCCAACATTTTCAAATGATATTTTATTTGTTTTTAGCCAACTCTTTGCTTGGCCCTAATAATTTGTCCATCACCAAATCACCAATAAAATTGCCTTGCCTCCTGCCTTCGAGAATTGCATTATAATAATGTATGCCTCCGTAAAACCTGCTTCTTGAAACTTCCCATGTAGCTTCTGAGAATGATGTAAAACTCCTGTCAGGCCAACCCCAATCGCGTTCTGATGAATCCCTGAATGCTGTGCTGTCACCATAAGTCCTCGCTAAAAATCTTGCTGCTCCTGCAGAAATCACAGAATGCGCACTGATATATTCAGGAAATGGAGGAGTTTGTAAAAATGGTTTCCAGTTGGGGTCTATATACTGATTGATATATGATTCAGGCCGTATCAAATCCCAATGATACTTACACCACCAGGCATCAATGAAACCATCAAACATTGCAATTGAAGTTCCGGTGTATGCATATACAGTTTGATACCAGTCGCTTTTTTTTGTTTTTGCAATAGTACCAACAATTTCCATCCAATGCCCGCAAGGTGTCATGGCTTTGGTAGCAAACATTACATGGCCTTCCTGGTGCAATTTGAATGAATTACAGTCCCAGAAATTAGCTATCCATTGCCTGTTTGTATCCAAAGCATTTACTGTATCATAAACCATTTTCGCCATAGCGTAAAAAGGAGAACCTGGTTCTTTACTGAAAGCAGGTGGTGGTATAATCGGATATTGATTGGGTGAATCCAATGCCATCGTTCGTATGGTCATCCACTTAGGTTCAACTGCATCAAAATATCCGGGAGGTGTAGGCGACCAATGACCATCCAAACCTGTTACTGTAAATTTTGAGCCACGGGTTTTTCCATAATTATCTTTTGTACTCCATTTAAGGATGGCAAGCGCCATCTGGTTGCCATAGCTGACAGAACTGTCAAACATTTCCGAAGACATGTTTGTGTTCTTAGCAAGTGTTGTTACAGAGTCAATCAAAGCATCCATCCTGTCTTCAGAAAATGTCAGGGCACGCCCCACTTTCATCATTGCAATTATTGATGCAAAAGGATAATCAACCTGGTCTGGTTTTGCAGGTGTGGGTAAACTATCAAGGTCTTTAATTTTTCCTTCCAGTGATGCAAAATTTTTCCCTTCTTTCGCCAACGTTTCATAAGCTGCAAGGTTTGCATAAGCAAAAATCCTGGCTGCAACAGGCGGCGTAAAAATGTCGTATATAATTACGTAATTCAGTTCATGCATTGCTCCCGAGTAAAGCATAGGGTCGTGCAATACAGTCTTGTAATCTTTTTTATTGCATGATGTTGCCACAACGAGAATTGTCAATAAACCCAATAAGAAGTTTCTTTTCATTTTTCTTTTCATTTTATTTTAATTTAAAAAAAGGACACCGCCAGGAATGGCAGCGTCGTTTGCTTGTATTAGAGACAAAAAAATTTATATCTGTTATAATAATTTCAACTTTATCGGATTTAAAAATATAGGCCCCATTAAGAATAATGGCGCCTTTTGCTTGTATTATGAAATTCTTATTTGCTATTGTTTTTACAATTCTCAAAAACATCTTCTTTCCAGATTTTCTAATACCTGTAATCATCATTTCAGCAGATGCAAAAAATAGTTTTATACCGGGGGTAATTTGCTTCCTTGCCGGTTTGGAATAGAAATCACTCCTATTCCGGTTGTGGATGTTTACAACTGATGTAATAATCGTTACCATCATTTCTTTTGCTTTTGCATTTACTACCAAAAGAAAAGAGTTGATTAATGAAATACAGTTAAAAATTTTTCTTCTGAAAACCTGGAACATCAAACTATAAAATTGTTGACAAACATGCATGCGGCAGTTACCTGCCGTAATGCATAATACAAGCAATGCTCTTATGAGCCATTGTATAGAAAGGGGAAAATATCTTAAACTTCAGGAGGGTGTTCAGGAGCAATGCCTTCACCTTTTAATAAAGCAAAATTGGTTTTGAAAGGATAAGAGAAAACATCCTGCAAGTATAAACCGGCAGTAAAAGATGTTGTTTGAATTTCTTCAAAATCACTTACTGAAAATTTAACAACATGGCCATTATCGCCTGATTTTTTGGAAGAGTTGTTATCCTGGAATTCATTTGTCAGTTTACAATAATTGCTTTTTGCATTTTGCAATTGAGTCTTCTGTTCATCAGGGAGGCACAACAATATTAAATTGCCCTGGGAAATTTTTTGTTTTACATAGTGATAAACTTTACCGTTCAACGTAATCTCACCATCTTTTCTTTCAAAATCTTTTGAATCCTGGATGTATGGCATTGACAAAGGAACTGTAAGTGTAATGAGGTCAGCATCGTTATAATTGTTCTTGTCAATTGCAGCAGTTATTTTATTGTCTGCACTTTTTTCAAGGGCATAAAATAAAAGCTTATATCCAATAAAATTGAACAGTAACAATCCAAGTAATAATATGGTGACAACTTTTTTCACTCTTAAAAGCCTGCGCAAATTATACTATTAAAAATATTGTACAAAAAAAATCTACAGCACTTATTAGGATACTGTAGATCTAATGAATTAGCATTATTATATCAATAATGCCTTCTGATAATATTATTAGCTAAACACTTTTTCGTGGTTATATAAATATGGTATATAGAAAACAATAAAAGCGCCTAAAATAATGATGGTGCCGGATAGGAGTTCCTGGAATTGTTTTGAAACGATGGCATCTTCTGAACGTTGCACCTGCATTGCATAATATACAGAAATAGCTGTGAGGATAATAAATATTACCCTGAACAATATAGCTCCACCTTTAACATGATGGTGCAGGAAGTAAAATATTATCCCGGCAATTGTTACTATTACTATTGAACACATTATTATTGAAGAAACATTAATGAGTTCAGACGGGTTATATTCAGTAATGGCCCGGTAACCAAAATTGAAGATGAGATTAGTAAATGTGGCAAAAATACCGGCAAATAACCCTGCAAGTACTGATTTGGAGAATTCTGTTTGTTCGTAATCGTAATTCTTCATAAAAACTATTTTAGTTTGGCAAATTTATGGAGTATCTTCTTTCAAAAATTTTGAATGTACAAAAGACCTTCCTTTTATTAATAATTTTCTTGTCCTTCTTTTTACAGAAATGGAAACATGGTAATCATTTTCCTCTTTTTGCTGGTCACTGTAAGCCTGTAAAATTTCATTGGCAGTAATTACACCAATTACTTTTTTATTCATGGCCGGGTCAATTACCGCGATTGATTGCATGTGGCAATCACCCATTATCTCTGAAACCGACGCAAGGCTATGTTGCGCATATACTGCCGGCAGGTCTTTTGTAATGATATCCTGTATTAATAAAGAGCTACCATTTGCTTCATTTGCCAGCAGTTTACCTGTTTCCACATACCCAACAAAATTCTCATGTTTATTGGTAACTACAAAAAGATTATTCTGGTAGTTGCTGATATTATTCAATAACCATTGCCTGATATCAGATACTTTATTATCTAAACAAATCAATACCGGTGCAGTATCCATTACATTTAAAACGCTGATGTTTTCCAAAACATCAGGCTTAAATGCATTGGGTGCCCTGATGCCCCTCCTCTCAATTCTCTCAGTCATAATGCTTCCTTTCATTAAAAAGAAGGAAACAAAATATGCTGCTGTACAGGCTCCAATCAAAGGTAATAATGCATGGGGTTGCGCCGTGGTCTCCATTAAAAATACTATTGATGTGAGTATTGCTCTTGATGCGCCGGCAAACATTGCAGCCATACCGATGAGTGCTGCAGTAGCTACATTAATTCCGCAATTCGGAAAAATATTTAATACCAATACGCCCAACAATGCTCCTGTACCACCACCGATAGTAAACAATGGAGCTAATGTACCTCCCGACGTTCCGCTACTTAATGCTATTACCCACGAAAGATATTTAAGGAAACAAAGAGCAAACAATATTTTTAATGGTAGAGTGCCAGTCAACAAATCGGTGATATTGGAATAACCAACACCTAAAGTTGCCGGTGCAAAATAACCAATGATACCAACTGCTACCGCACCAATTGCTGGCCACCACATCCAGTGAACAGGCAACTTTTCAAAATAATCTTCTAACAGGTAAACTGACCTTGAAACTGCTGCGGCTATCACACCTGTTATTGCACCTAATGCAACATAAGTGGTTAATGCAATACCGGAAGCCACTGGTATATCAGGCATTTTAAAAACCGGTTCCTGCCCGAAAAATATCAAATGCATGGCTGCACCTGTAGCACAAGACAATGCAACCGGGATTATAGAGCGTGGAGAAAATTCAAACAACAATAATTCAATCGCAAGTAATGTTGCTGCCAAAGGGCTACCAAATATTGCAGCCATACCTGCACATGCGCCTGCAGCAAGCATAATCTTTCTTTCACCAGCAGAGATGCGCATTATCTGTCCGCTCACTGAGCCAAAAGCGCCACCTGTTGCAATGATGGGGCCTTCTGCACCAAATGGGCCACCTGTACCAATAGAAATTGCAGCAGATATTGGTTTTAAAAAAGTGAGTTTAACAGGTATCTTACTTTCACCTGTAATAATTTTTTCCATTGCTTCAGGTATGCCGTGGCCACGCACTGCTGATGAACCAAACCTTGCAATGATACCAACGATAACACTACCTGCTATTGGCACAAACACCACCATCCATCCCAATGTATTATGTAATGGTGTGGCAGGTTCAAAAGAAAATTTTCCATAAAAAGAAATGTTGGTGATACAGTCTATCAACATCACAAGTCCTTTGGCAATTACACCAATAACCAATGCATTGATTACTGCCTGGAGGCTTAAGAAAAAAACCCTGCCGGTAACCTGTTGTTCCTTTTCAGTTACTGTTTCCGGCGTAAAATTTTCATCTAAAGTTGGAGATACCGGAATTCCGCTTGATTGGCCCATTTTAATTTTTGAAGGGCACAAAAATATACTAAAAAATTTTTCCCCGGTAAATTATATTATGCTATAAATATCCGTGATAGTTTAAACAAATATTTCATCGCTAAAACATTGTATCAAATATTATGGTTAACAGATAATATCATCTCAATGGTTTATCTATCCAATGAAAGTGAAAATATTAATTAAGTCTATCGTATTGAAACGATTGACAGCACTAGGTTTCAGGAAGATATACCTCAATAAAATTTTTTATTACAGTATGCAGCAGAAAAAATCGGCACACTTTTTTTTGCTAATGGAAGAGTCAATATTTTTTTTAAAATCAAAAAAGATGGACTGAAAAAAATATGAAAAAGATATATAAAAATCGTTGTTGTAATGAATAAAAAAAATGCACTCCTTAAAAACAAAAACTGCGAAGCATTTATGCCTCGCAGTAAGTATATTTTATTAGCAGCAAAAATTATTTTTTGATATTATCATTAACAATCTTAGCTAAGTCGAACATAGAAACCTGGTCTTTACCAAACAATGGTTTTAATTTAGCATCTGCATTAATCATGCGTTTGTTCTTTTTGTCCTGCAGGTTATTTTTCTTGATATAATCCCACATCTTCTTAACTATTTCAGTGCGAGGTGCAGGTTTATTACCAATTACTGCAGCTAGCTTGTCACCTGGAGTTAATGGCGCCATGAATGCTGCGTTTGGTTTCCTTGCAGGTTTTTTTGCTGCTGCTTTTTTTGGAGCGGCTTTTTTTGGAGCGGCTTTTTTTGCTGTTGCCATGATGTTTTAAAATTTAAAGAGTTAATATTTATTGCAAGCCTTTGTTTTTATGGCTTTCAAGGGAGAAAGATACATATACTGCTATCACATAACCTAATAAATAACTTACATTTAATTCACATTATTTCATTAATGGTGAATAAATCCACAGGGGGAGATTGATCAATTTTATCATTTGAAAAATGATCTGCTATGCGGAAATGACTTCTTTTACGTTTTACCTGGAACTGAAAATATTCAATCACTCTTGGTTTCAGGTTACATTTTCCAATGACATTTTATTTTATTATATAAGTCTTCTTATCAACGCCAATACCTTTCAATGTCAGTGATTTCCATTGCTTTGGTAATGCAGTTTTAATCAGGGTAATACCTTTTGGAGTAATATCCAGGCCACCAAAACCCATTAATACCCCCTGCAAAATGCCTCCCGCACCTGTGGCAAAATATGGATTGGTTCCCCCTTTTGTTTCAGCAATCACCCTAAATGGGGGGTTCAAATTTGGCTCATACGCTTCCTTAAACCAATGATATGCTTTTTCTCCATCGCCCAGCCTTGAATACAATAATGCGAAAATGCCCTGCGTCATTGCAGGCGTGCCTTCATCAGGCACGCGGGTAGAATAATATTCAAGGTCTTTCCTGATTTGTGCAGTATCTGTAATTGTTTTTAATGGATATGCCAGCAGGTTCACATCTGCCTGCTTGATACCTTCACCTTTATATTGTGCATGCTCCAGGGTAACACCGTTACTCATTTTCAGGATAGGGATATTGTCTGCAACATTTTGCCAGTCGCTGTTCCATTTCATACCTAAAATTTTTGCAGCATCAATCGCATACTCCATATTCGCAATTGCCGCAGCGTTAGTAAAAGCATCATTGTCCACATTCTCTGCCCATTCATCTGCAGCCACCACATTGTTGATATCATAATGATGTGGGCCATTGCGTTCCACACGGCTTGCCCAGAAATCTGCAGTTGCAGAAAGTATCGGCCATCCTTCTTTGCGCAACCATGCAGTATCCTGCGTTACACAATAATATTTCCATGCAGCCAAAGCCACATCGGCAGTAATGTGATGTTCAAATGGTCCGCTGAGCGCCCACACAGGGGTTTCTTCCACACCAGTTTCTGCACTCTCCCATGGGAACATGGCCCCTTTATAACCATGTGAAAAAGCATTGTGTTTTGCTTCTTCCAGGCGATTGAAACGATATTCCACCATTGTTTTTGCAAGCTCAGGATGCATTACCAAAAGTGCCGGGAACATCCACACATCTGCATCCCAGAACACATGGCCATTATAACCCAAACCACTCAATCCCATTGGTGATAATGAATATCCTGTACCTGCTCTTGTAAATGCATATAAATGATAAAGCATACTATGCACATCCTGTTGCGACTGTGGATCACCATCAATAATGATATCACTTGTCCATAAACTATCCCATGCTTTGTTATGAAATTCCATCAATCTTTTTTTGCCTTCCAGTTTTGCAAAAATGGTGAGTCGCTCTGCTTCATTCAGCGGGTCAGGATCCTGTGCAGATGTGATGGATGAACCTGCAACAGAATAGTTATATGTAGTACCTGCTTTTATTGTTTTATAAAATTTCATCAGGTGCATATTATTGTCCCACATTTCATGAATGACTTTTGGTTCACTTCCATGTGGCTCATCAAATAAAAATGAATTGGATGCACACATCAATAATTTTCCTGTTGGTGATTTTGCCTGTGATGTAAGCAATGAGATTGTTACATGTGGCCTGTCTATTTCATTATAATAATTTTCTACATCACGCAATGCATCAGGTGCCTGCATCACACTGGCAGCAGTAATAGTGATATCTTTTTTTGCAGTGATGCTCATATTCATCAATACAGTGTAAGGCAATTGGCGCAATGCATAATAGGTGTAAGAAATACTGGCCTTGTCACCATAATCAAAACTGGTGGTGAAAGCTGCATGGTGCATATCCAATTGTTGCCTGAAATTGGAAACTGAATTTGCATCCAATCTTTTACCATCCACTTCAAGATACATATCCAGTAAATTGAAGCTGCGTAAAAAATTGCTGACACGCCCTCTTCCATACAAATCATAAGCGCCAGCTAATACAACATCTTTTACTTTGAATGGTTCAGGTGAAGAAACTATTCCTATCATCCCATTGGCTACAGTAATACCATAATAATTTGAAGGGTCTATCTTATCTGCCTTAATAATCCATGGGTCCTGCGAAAAAGAAAAAAGAGAATAGCTGATTAAGAATAACAAAAGAAAAGTCTTCTTCATAATACAAGTTGATTTGCTGAAAATAAAAGAGGTGATTGAATACAATTGCAATCAAAACAAATTAAAAGTAGAAAAAAAATATCAGTTAGCAGGCAATGTACTGTCAGGAACATTCAATGGCCCTTTGGCATTGAAGATGGTATAGTGATTAAAGTTTTGGTCTGCTGTCATGCCTGTGCCATCCAGGTGTTCATCTGGTTTGCGGATATGAACAGAATCTTCAGTATAAATAATTTCTTTATCCTGGTCCCACCACAATGTATTGGTGCGGACTGTATCACCCTGCATATTAAAAAATATTACGCTGTCTTTTAAAAACACAAGCCCCCTGTTATTATAATACAAGCCATATTTCGCAAATAATTTACTCTGCACTTTGGAAGTGCTGTCATAAAAATCTACCCTTAAAGTTTTGGGGAATATTGTTCTTGGCGAGTCGGTACTGTGTTGCATTGTCATTAAAGGCGCAGTAAGTTTTGCACGTAAAACACCATCCTGGCTCAGGTAGCTTTCTACATCTTTAGCAGCATCGGTAGGAATAACTTTTTTTGCAAGGTCCTGCACTTCCTGGTAATTATTGTGGCAACCCCAAACAAAAAAGCAGCCACAAACAGCGACTGCTTTAAAAATATTTTTATACTGGAGTTGCTTAATCATATTTCCGTTTGATAAACCAAATATCGCTTAAAGATAAACCCACAGAAAATTTAAAAAAGTTTTCTGTAATATTATTAACATTCGAACCTCTTTTACCAAATTCCAATGCAGTATTGATCATGGTAAACTGGTTGTCATAAGAATGGAATTTCCTTAAGTTGAATGAATAACCAATAGTAAATGCCTGCACTTTATAACCATTGCCATCTGCATTGATATAGTCTTTGCCTGTATAAAACCCTAACCTGTATGTGCCGGTACTTAAAATGTTTTTACCAGTTAAAGGGTTTGGTGAAAACTCTGCTCCTATCCTTATCATCCAGCTATTCATTACCTGGTCAGGAGAACCATAAAAAAGATATTTAGACCATTGTGCTGCAGAGTAATCTACTCCAGCGCCCCATTTTCTATATTGGAAAGGCCCGTTCACAATGTATTTCGTCAACATAAAACCACCGGTATAACTAACCGGTAAATCTATTTTACCATGAATGGTTTCACCTTTTAAAACGCTGTCTATTGGAATAATTTCACCGGCATCACTGTATGAAAAAGTTTGCCTTGTTATATTTCTTGAAGCATCCAGTTTTTGTTGCAAAGTGCCTGAAGCTCCAATCCCTAATACCAAAACATCCCTCAATTTACTCACAGGATTTTGATGTTGTGCAACAGTTATATTAGCCTGGAAACCCGGTGAAAAAAATAAACCCCAGAATCTTGTTGTATCAGTTGAATTGGATTGATACCAGTTTTGAAAAATGCTGTCTGATGGGAAAGCGATTTTAGTACCGATAAATTTTGTTCCCCATTCATAACCTGTATTAAAACCCAAGCTGAAACTATTAAATGCTTTTGCAGAATCTCTGCTTCTCCATGTTTTACCAATACCAAGATATACCTGGTTCATGCCACCATCGCCATCATAGATATTTTGCAGGCTGTCAGAATAACCTAAGCTGTCATAGTATATTGACTTACCTTCACTGATACTGTAATTAATCCTTGTAGAAGGCCTTAATCCAAACACGAGACCAAGTCTTGCTTTCCTGCTGAGTGGAAGGCCCAACTGCAGGTAAGAAGGAATAAAGTTTACTGACTTATAATTTTTAGGAGGTACAGCGCTAATCAAAGTCCTTGAATCAATACTGACACCAAAATCATAAGTAACCAGGTTGATTGAACCATAACTGGCAGGGTTAATTGTATTAATAGCCTGTGGGCTTGTAAAAGCAGCGCTTAATCCCCCCATGCCCCTTGATGCAATGCTTTGTTGCGGGTAGATATCACCAATGCCATATCTTGAAAAAGGTGAGTTTTCCTGGCTGTAAGAAACAATAGAAACAAATAAAAATACGATGCTGAAAGAAAAATATTTAGCCATTGGTTTCACTAAGTGCATACAAACCTTTGAAGATTAATTGAGGGTTTGCAAATATCTTGTTTTTGAGAAGAGGCACAAAAAAGCGCATATCACCTCCGGTTAAATGCACGTTAAAGTTGCCATATCTCAAAGCATATTCATCAATAATGCCATCCATTTCTTTAGCTATGCCCATTATTGCACCACTTTGTAAATTGGTTTTCGTATCATATCCCACCAATGGAAAATTAGAATCAGCATTCACTAAAGGCAGCTTTGCAGTAAACTGGTGCATCGCATTCAACCGCATTTCGAGGCCCGGAGAAATAGAGCCTCCCAAAAATTCATGGAATTTATTTACGAAATTATAAGTGATGCAGGAACCCATGCCGATGACAAGGTTATGTTGTTTTGGATAAAAATAAACTGCTGCTGCTACCAATGCCAGCCTGTCTGCACCAATGGTTTCAGGTTTACCAACAGGTGTGGTAAATGGTAATTGAGAAGTATTACTTAATTTATGGAAATGTGTCCGTTCTGCTAATAATTTTTCAATCTCAGGGTTGTGGTTGATGACAGAAGACAAAATTGATTTATCGGGCTTGAATTGATCAATAATTTTTTCAATACCTGCTGTGTCATCTTTTTCAAGAGTTACACTATCTGTTATTTCCTTTCCTGTAAAGACTGCATATTTTAAACGTGTATTTCCAAAATCAAAGCAGAGCGTGGTTGTCATGTATGATTAAATTTTACCTGAATTAAAATCAAATCCTTTCAATTCATTGAAATGACCATTTAACTGAATTTTTCTTTTCAAATTTTCCAGGCCCGCAGCCATGGGTATCATTTTTTTAAGGTGCCGGCGAAGGTATTCAATACGCTGATCTTCACGTAGCAAACAAAGTAATTCATATTCTTCCTGCAATGAAAGACCAGCATGGTGTGCAATATCATAGCTTTTTAAAACTTCATCAGGTTTATCAAAAGTTTTTTTCACTTTCAACATCTGGTGCAATTCGCGGATGTCATCAATAACATTTTGTGTTTGCCTGCTGCCATTATCTTCAATCTGCAAATGTTTTACAATAGCACCGCTATATAATTTTGCAGGCACTGAATGAATCACTTCAAGCACCCGGTATATGCTGATGCCTTTTATTGTTATATCCATTCTGCCATCATCATATTGATTAACTATTTCAATGATTTCAACAAGGGTACCGTTTTCAGCAAGCCTGTTTTGTAAAACAGGAGGGATACCAAAATTTTTTTTCTCCCTGCTGCATTCACTGATCAATTGTTTATACCTGTCTTCAAAAATATGCAGGTTTACCTTTTCACCCGGGAACACAACCAGTTCAAGTGGAAATATGGGAATAAAATTTGTCATTGCTGGTGCAAATGTAATGACAAGTTGTAAGTTCAAAAACCTGCCTGTTGCTATTGTGAAATAATAATATTTATTCACCATTCATATATTAAATTATTATTCAACAAACACTAAAAACTCTTGGTTACATTTGATGCTTTAACAGGAAATATTCCAGGTTGCTTTAATTAATATAAACCAGTTGATTTAACTGTGATGTTTATGTGGAATGAATTATCAGGTGAAATAAAAAATGCCAACAGGAAATCTTTGGCCCGTGCCGTTACATTGGTTGAAAACGGGCAAGAAGGTTATTTCAGTTTTCTTCAATCACTCGAAAATAATCATACACCGGTTATAGGAATTACAGGCCCACCCGGTGCAGGCAAAAGCACATTGACTGATGCACTGATTGAAGAAATAACATCAACAGGTAAAAAAGCTGCAGTGCTTTGCATTGACCCATCTTCACCATTTAATAACGGCGCTTTGCTGGGTGACAGGATCAGGATGAATAAATGGTACAACCACCCTGGTGTGTATATCCGTTCGCTGGCATCTCGCGGCAATGCAGGCGGTGTAAATCCGAAGATCATTGAGATCACAGGGTTGGTGCAATGCGCCGGTTTTGATTATATTATTATTGAAACAGTTGGTACAGGTCAGAACGAAGTAGAAATTGCAGGTATTGCTGATGTAACGGTTGTTGTATTGGTCCCGGATTCAGGTGATGATATACAGGCATTAAAATCAGGGCTGATGGAAATAGCGGACATTTTTGTCGTTAATAAAAGTGACAGGCCTGCAGCAGATATTTTTACAAAAAACCTTCGCAATACATTAAGCGTTTATAAATCCACAGTACCTGTAATACAAACTATAGCTACATCAAAAAAAAATATTCAAAACCTCACTGCTGTTATTGATGAAAAACTGGGACATATTTCTGAAGATAAAAAAATAAGCCTGCTGGCACATAAAGCTTTTTACCTGATTCGTGAAATGCGCATGAAAAATATTTCAAGAGAAATGTTGAAAGAAGAGATTGTAAGCTCCATAAACAAAAATGATTTTAATTTCTACAGTTTTGTTGCAGCACATATTTAAAACCGGTTTTCGTTTGTGATAAGGAAAGTGTTGAGCATAGCATTAATTGAGAGTTGAAAGAAACCTGACAGGAATGAATGATTAAAAATATCATCCAGAAAAAAAATTGTATTGAATGAAAAACGAGTTACTGTAATTCTTCCAGTTGTTTTGCTTTTTCGGAGCGCCACCAACGGTAACCAAGTATGCCACCAACAGCAAGTGGAGTAATCATCAAATAAATAATCCCTGAATTGAAACCTTTACCCTGTTTTTCACCTAACTGTGAAACGGTTTTTGTACAGATAGAACATTGCGCATTAACTTTAGTAAAAACCGTAACAAAAATTATTAAACAAAACACTATTTTTTTCATGTTCACTTTTTCCTGCCCAAAGATAAGATGAAACTCAAAAAAACCGGGAATAAAAAAAGCCGGTTGATTACCGGCTTTTCCATTTTTATTTTTGGGAGAATAGATTGTCTGTGCTTTTAATGTTTGATCCTTACATGTTTGGTTGTGATTTTTTTGAACCCAACATATAAAACATCTATCAGCAATACAAATAATAAAATGATAGAAATAATATTAACATGCTCTGCAGGATTTGAAAGCCCTCTGCCAGAAGCAAAAATCAGCCTTTTAAAATCTGCGATAATATTCCAGCTTTTAATATGCAGGATACCAACAAGGCAAGCGCTATAGCTGCTTAATGTTATAAAAAATAATAATGACACCCTTGCAAAAAAACCTGTTGTATGTTTTTTCAGGTATAGTTCAATATTTTTTAATGAAAGTACACCAGGTAATAATGCTGCTATTCCAAATGCAAGTATCATGACAGCATCATATACCGTTGAAAAATTATCTGTTTTATGCAAATGGAGCAGATCAGTCAAGGGAAAAATGCAGGCGGGGAAAAATAATAACCAACCCAACAATAACATTATCCCTGAAAAATTGTGGTCTTTTTTTCGTGGCAGCTTTTTACTAATACCATAAGGAACGAAAGCTAGGACCATGTTCCATAATAAAAATGTATAATGAAAATTTCCTGAAAATAAACACCTGTAGAACAGAAACCCTATAGCAAGGAATGCAGCAAAAATCATTAACCGTTCAAATGCGGGTAGCTTGCGGATACTCATAAATTTTGATTTGAAAATTTAGAGTACAAAGTTGGTTCCGGTTTATTTATCAGAATATGGTTTCACTTTATTTTAAAAATGTTTTGTTATAACGCAAACCAATAACCGATTAACTGGCATAAAGCACCTACTATTAAGCCTGTATAAATTTCAGCAGTGGAATGTTCATTTAATAATAGCCTTGCTGTACATATTAGTCCTGCTAAAAAAGTCACTAGAAGTAAATCTGCGCCAAGAAAAGTTTCATAGCGCCCGAGGGTTAATATCATCAGCATCAGTAAAGTGCCTGCACCCATTGAGTGCATGCTTATTTTTATAAAATTGTTTATCACCAAACCAAATACTGTGTTCAGGAAAATCCCGAAGTAGAAAAATTTTAATACATCCGGCTGATCAGTGAATGTCCTGCTCAGGTACCACAACCACCAATAAAAAATCATGGTAATGATATAAGGGATAATGCGGTCTTTTTGTGTGCGTAGGAAAATGGTATCAATGAATTTCAGCTTCCATAAAAGGAAAACTGAGAAAGCAGGGAAGAAACTTGCATTCAGAAAAACACTGATGGTTTTAAATGTTAGCCCCCGCGGAGTGATATCATCAAAATGAATCGGGAATCGCCATGTAAGCCACAAAAAAATATAAACAGGAATAAACAATGGGTGGAAAACATAAGAAATAAACTTTGCAAAAATCCTGAGAGCAGGTGGTTGTTCACCCAATGTATTCAGTGGTATTACTTCAGCCATATTATAATTCTTTGCGTAAACGGGCAACCGGAATATTTAATTGCTCACGGTATTTCGCCACCGTTCGCCGGGCAATATTATAACCTTTTTCCTGTAGCATTTCTGTTAAGCGTTCATCACTCAAAGGTTTCTTTTTGTTTTCTCCTTCTACCAGGTCGCTCAATATTTTTTTCACTTCACGGGTGCTCACCTCTTCACCACTATCCGTGCTTAAAGATTCACTGAAGAAAAATTTCAACCTGTACGTTCCGAATTCAGTTTGTACAAATTTGCTGTTGGCAACCCTGCTCACAGTGGAAATATCAAGCCCTGTGATTTCTGCAATATCTTTTAATATCATCGGCTTCAGAGTGGTTTCATCACCGGTGAGGAAAAATTCTTTCTGGTAATGCATAATGGCACCCATCGTACTCATTAAAGTGTGTTGCCTTTGCTTGATCATATCAATGAACCATTTGGCAGAATCAATTTTTTGTTTGATGAACAATACCGCTTCTTTCTGCCTTTTATCTTTTTTGGAACCACGGTCATATTCTTTCAGCATTTCGCGGTATCCTTCACTAATGCGCAGATCAGGTGCATTTTTTGAATTGAGTGTAAGATCTAATTTGCCTGCATTATTGATGATAAAAAAATCAGGGATGATATAGCTCTCTGCTTTATTTACCTCACCCACATTTCCTCCGGGCCGTGGGTTTAATTTCAGGATAACATTGATCACATCTTTTAATTCATCATCGTTTATATTTAATCCGCGCTGTATTTTCTCGTAATGTTTCTTGGTGAATTCATCAAAATATTTTTCCACTACAGTGATGGCTTGTTCCACTTTTTTCCCTTCACTTTGAAGCCGTACTAACTGCAGCATCAAACATTCCTGCAGATCCCTTGCACAAACACCAGGCGGATCAAACTGCTGTATCAGCCTGATGATATCTTCAATTTCTGATTCCGATGCTTCAACATTTTGCCTGAATGCAAGGTCGTCTGCAATTGATGGAAGTTCCCTTCTTAAATATCCATCATCATCAATGCTGCCAACAACCTGTTCTGCTATCTTCATGTTTTTTTCATCCAATGTCAGCATACCTAACTGGTCAACCAGTAAATCATGCAAAGTGGATTCTACACGTAAAGGGATAGTTTTTTGCTCTTCATTATCACCATAATTATCATCCCTCAATTTATAATCTGCAACATCATCATCACCATCAGCCAGGTAATCAGAAATATCAATACTATCATATTCTTCTTCACTGCCATCATATTCTTCATCATCTACATTATCTAAATCATCTAACTGGTGGTCTTCAAAATTATCTTCATCACTTCCTTCTTCTGTTATTTCGAGTGCAGGGTTTTCTTCAAGTTCTTCTTTTATTCTTTCTTCAAGGTTAGCAGTCGGCACCTGTAACAATTTCATTAATTGAATTTGCTGTGGCGATAACCTCTGTAATAATTTTTGTTGTAGTGTCTGACTTAATGCCATGCTATGCTCTCTTAGTTTTAATCTATTGTAAGGATGTTAAATAAAAAATCAGCGTAATTTTATCTGCAAATATGAGTCTGAAAAATAAAAGAATAATTGCTTTTACTGTTAAATTCATTTTTTCGGTATCATTTTTGTGCGCGCAGCCAAAACAGGACTCAATTCCTTCAAAACCTGTTCATTTTTTTCAACCACCGGTACATTATTTTTTTATACAACCAACTCTTCAACCTGTTGTACAACCCGGAAATTTGCCCGGTGATTTTTATGCAAAACAGTTACCTTTTTTTTGCGAAAAGGAATTGAAAATTCAAAAGGCAGTTGGGTTCCCGATTAAATTCAGGATAGGTTCTGTTGAATATTGTGATAAGCTCGAAGGTAAAAATCAATAATGCCATTTTTATTTTGTAAAACTTATTCCAATCATGTTAGCGGACAGTTTCGGTTGGAAATTTTTTTTAATGCATTAAACGCATTTTAAATATTCATCCGCACATAAAAATTTATCCATATTTTCAAACCACAATTATTGTTACATGCCACAATATATTCTGAGTTTTGACCAGGGAACAACCAGTTCACGTTCTATCGTTTTTAATCAACAGGGCAATATTGTTTCTGTTGCTCAAAAAGAGTTTACACAGATTTTTCCAAAACCGGGTTGGGTGGAACATGATGCACTTGAAATCTGGAGCACACAATTAGGCACAGCTGCCGAAGCTACGAGTAAGGCGGGGTTGAGGGTAAATGATATTGCAGCCATCGGCATCACCAATCAAAGAGAAACAACAGTTGTATGGGATAAAAAAACAGGCAAGCCAATATATAACGCAATCGTTTGGCAGGACAGGAGAACTGCTGATTATTGTGATAGTTTAAAAGCAGCTTACACCACAACCATTCAACGTAAAACAGGGTTGATTATTGATGCATATTTTTCTGCAACAAAATTGAAATGGATACTGGATAATGTGGAAGGCGCCAGGAAAAAAGCGGATAATAATGAATTGTGTTTTGGCACTATTGATAGCTGGCTTTTGTGGAACCTGACGCAGGGTGAAGTGCATGCAACAGATGTAACCAATGCAAGCAGGACCATGTTGTTCAACATTCAAACCCTGCAATGGGATGATGAACTCCTGGAATTGTTTGACATACCAAAATCCGTATTGCCCGAAGTGAGAAGCAGCAGTGAAATTTATGGCCACACAGAAAAAACATTATCAGCAAAAAACATCCCGGTTGCAGGTATTGCCGGCGACCAGCAGGCTGCATTGTTTGGCCAGATGTGTACACAGGCCGGCATGATAAAAAATACTTATGGTACCGGTTGCTTTATGTTGATGCTTACCGGCACACAACCTGTATTTTCCAGTAACAATTTACTGACCACTATTGCATGGCAAATCAATCAAACAACATATTATGCATTGGAAGGCAGCGTGTTTATCGCTGGTGCTGTGGTGCAATGGCTCCGCGATGGTTTACATATCATTCAAAATGCTTCGGATGTTGAATCACTTGCAAAGCAGGTGAACAACAGTGATGGTGTTTTTCTTGTTCCTGCTTTTGCAGGTTTGGGTGCACCTTACTGGAACCAACATGCAAGAGGCACCATCACAGGTATAACAAGAGGTACAACGATTGCGCACATTGCAAGGGCATCATTGGAAAGTATTGCCTATCAAACAATGGATTTAATAAAAGCAATGGAAGCTGATGCAGGTATTGAAGTGAAAGAATTAAGAGTGGACGGTGGTGCAACAGCCAATAATTTATTACTACAGTTTCAAAGTGATATACTTTCAACAAAAGTGATACGTCCGGGTATTACTGAAACAACAGCTTTAGGCGCTGCATATCTTGCCGGCCTTGCAGTTGGTTATTGGAAAGATATGAGCGCAATAAAAGACCAGTGGCAGGCAGAAAAAATATTTATGCCACAAATGGATGATGCACAAAGAACTGAATTGGTAAAAGGTTGGGAACGTGCTATTAAAACAACACAGGCCTGGAGTGAATTTTAATTTGTTTCACACCGGCCTGCGTTATATTTTATCAAGGATGATTTTAGGGTAAGATAACATTAAACGTCAACCCCGCAATAGTGATTGTGATTTTATTATCACAATCGCCATTACCAAAATCAATTGTTCTCTTTAACTGTCCTGAAGGAGTAAATTCAATTGTGCCTGATTCAATCCACCTGCAATTCAAAGCAACTATCAGCGGATTGGTGATGGTTGCAGTAAATTGAGTTCCGTCAAATGATGTACCGTTCGCTGAACCTGTGATGCTATATACATCATCTTTCCATTGAAATATTCCATCTGTATTTTCACCTTCCACCCATTCTCTTGTTCTTTCAGAAGTGTATGTAAGTGTCTTACCTGTTGTATCAGTTATGACACTGTTGATTTTCACTGAAAATACTATGTTGCCTGATGCGTTATGGCCTGTATTGACAACAGAAATATTGCCATCCACTTTATAATCGTTCACATAATAATTGTCAAAAGTTATAGTATGTGAACTGCCTGAATCACGGTACATGCCTGTATAGGAAACAAGGATTTTCCCACGGCGGTATTTACCATCATAACATAAACAATTGTCGTTACCAAAATCTACCACTAACTGGAATGGTGATGAAATATTGGCGATGGTGATTGAAGCACAGGGACTGAGCATGAAACCGAAAGTTGAATCATTATAACTTCCGGTTACACCATTATCTTCCGATTGTGCGCTGATGTTCATAACATCGCTACTCGTGCTTTCTGCAAAAGATAAATCTGATGCAGATTGTGTATCCTGGTTGTTGGAATTCCCCGGGCTGTTTTCCTTCGTACAGGAAAATATAAGAAATGTTGTTGCAATGCAGGATAGCAAAAGAGGTTTGATTAGTTTTTTCATGTGCGTGGTTTTGTTTTTTTAATGGTTGCACTTATCTCCAGATATACAGGAGAAAATTTCATAAATATTTAGTCAGCATTATTTCGTTAGAAAATAAAGCTGTCCTGAAATTTTATGGACATCTCATGTGCGTTATTGAGTTGTGATATTGAAACGCAGCACAGAAAAAAATTATTTTGTTAAGAAAAGTTAATTCGAAAAGAAATTCAGTAACTGTAATTTTTTTGAAAAGCAAACGTTTTTGTTTTGCCAAAAAAAACTGTGATGCAGTATCATGAGAAAACTTAAAAAAGTTTAATTCATTATCCGGGAAATATTTTCATTGCATAAAAAATAAAACCACATTACTCCATTGCAGCAGCAATCAATTCGGCAATGTCCATCACTTTTACTTCATCTTCTTTTTCCTTATTCTTCACACCATCGGTTAGCATTGTATTGCAATAAGGACATGCTGATGCAATGATAGTTGCACCTGTGCCAATAGCTTCTTCACTACGTTCAAAATTAATGCGGGTCCTTCCTTTTTCTTCTTCTTTAAACATTTGAGCGCCGCCTGCACCACAACACATCCCCTTGCTGCCACAGCGTTTCATCTCTATCAGTTCAGCATCTAAAACTTCCAGCACTTTTCGTGGCGCTTCATAAATATTATTTGCACGGCCGAGATAACAACTATCGTGGTAAGTAATTTTTTTACCCTTGAAAGAACCTTCTTCTTTCATTTTTATTTTTCCTTCATCAATGAGTTGTTGTAAAAAAGTGGTGTGATGAATGACATCATATTTCCCACCTAATTCAGAGTATTCATTTTTTAAAATATTAAAACAATGCGGGCATGTGGTTACAATTTTTTTAATGCCATATCCATTCAAGACCTGGATATTATTATAAGCCATCATCTGGAATAAAAATTCATTTCCTGCCCTGCGGGCCGGGTCGCCGTTACAGGATTCTTCATTGCCGAGGATAGCATATTTTATTTCCAGTTTATTTAATATCGTTGCAAATGCTTTTGTAATTCTTTGTGCCCTCAAATCAAAGCTGCCTGCACAACCAACCCAAAACAAAATATCAGGTGTTTCACCTTTTGCCATTAAATCTGCCATGCGGGGTATTTCCATATCTTATGTTTATTGTGTCAAAAATAAAACAATCATGCTTGTCGGCATAAACAAACTATTGTAATAAACAACGCCGACATTATTTTTGCCAATTATATAATCGTGAAAAAAATTACCACCAAAAGCAAATCCTGCTTTATAGTTTGGCCAGCTTAAAAAAAATAATTTCAGACAATGGGCGAAATGTTGCCGGTATTATTTATTGGATTCGGTGTAAGCTTCCTGGGCCAGTTGCCATTGGGCAACCTGAATGTGGCCGCAACACAAATAGGTGTGCAGGAAAATTTTAAAAACGCCTGGTTGTTCAGCATCGGTGTTGCGTTGGTGGAAATCATTTACCTGCGGCTCGGGCTCAACAGCAGCGAATGGATGATGCGCAATCAAACATTGTTCAATGCTATGAGTTGGATAACAGTCGCATTGTTTTACATCCTGGGTATTGTCTGTATCTGGAAAGCAGTTAAAGATAAAGGAGAAGAGAAAAAAGGTTTGTTGATTGATAATAAAATCAATCGTTTTTTTCTTGGCATGATGTTCAGCGCAATCAACCCGTTGCAAATTCCTTTCTGGTTTTTCTGGGGCACATATTTTATACATAGCGGCGCAGTAAAAACCACTGCACTTGACTTTAATCTTTTTACAGCAGGCGCAGGCCTGGGAACATTAAGCGGGCAAACAGTGTATATGTACGGCGGCACATGGCTGATTAAAAAATTAAAAACAAAAAATAAACTGCTGAATATAATTATGGGTGCAGTATTTATCATATCTGCAACCATTCAGGTGTATAAAATATTTTTTCCAAACTGGATAAAAAAATAAAACCTAATCTGAAGTTACTAACTGGTTCATCTGTACCAAACGTGAATAGATACCTTCAGTGAGCATTAATGAATCATGTGTGCCACGCTCTGCTATTTCACCATTTTGCAAAACAATAATTTCATCTGCATGCCGTATGGTTGATAAACGATGTGCAATCACAATGGATGTGCGGCTTTCCATCATTTTATTAATTGCATCCTGCACCAGTTTTTCACTTTCAGTATCCAATGATGAAGTGGCTTCATCCAAAATTAATATCGGTGGGTTTTTTAAAATAGCCCTTGCAATGGTTAACCTTTGCCTTTCACCACCGCTCAACTTGCTGCCACGGTCTCCAATATTGGTATTGAATTTTTCTTCTTTCTGCTGAATGAAATGATATGCGTTGGCAACTTTTGCAGCATGCTCAATATATTTCTGTGTTGCATTTTGTTCACCCAATGCAATGTTGTTGGCAATGGTGTCATTAAACAAAATCGGTTCCTGTGTTACAATGCTGATTTGGTCGCGCAGGCTTTTTAATGAATAATCTTTTATGTTGTATCCATCCACCAATATTTCACCGCTGCTCACATCATGAAAACGTGGTACAAGGTCGGCGAGTGTACTTTTACCAGCACCTGATGCACCAACTAATGCAATGGTTTTTCCTTTTTCAATTGTAAGGTTGATGTTCTGCAAAATTGTTTTGTCTTCATATTTAAAACTAACATTCCTGAACTCAATGCTTTTGGAAAAATGTTCCAGTTGCCTGCCATTCGGATTATCATCTACTGTGTTGGTTGCCTTTAATACTTCTTCAATTCTTGTAATGGCAGCGCTGCCTTTCTGCATATTACTGAATGAAGTGGACAAAGATTTTGCAGGTGCGATAATATTATAAAACACACCGAGGTAAGTGAGAAACAGTGAACCTTCCAAAGGCAATTTACCGGTTAAAATCCCATTGCCACCATACCATAAAATCGCAGTAAATAAAACAACGCCGAGAAACTCACTCATAGGTGAAGCAAGGTCCCTTCTGTAACTGATTTTATTTTTTGTGTGCAATAATTCATCATTGATTTTAAAAAACCTTTTACGCAATAATCCTTCTGCATTAAAAGCTTTGATAACACGTAACCCACTTAATGTTTCATCCAGCACAGAAACACTTTCACCATTTTTCAATGCAGCTTTTGTAGAATGCCTTTTCAATGAACGGGAAATCCTTCCTATCACAAAACCGAGAATCGGTATCAGTATTAAAATAAATAATGTGAGCTGTACACTCATGACGAGCAAAGTGCCGAGTGTGATAATAATTGTCAACGGGTCTTTTATCCATCCTTCCAAAACACCTACTACAGAATTTTCAACTTCTGAAATATCATTGGTAATCCTGCTGATTAAATCGCCTTTTCTTTTTTCTGTAAAATAACCGATAGGCAGGTGTAAAATTTTATCATACAACTCTGCCCGCAACCTGTTTACGATAGAATTTTTTGTAGGGTTAAGCGTATAAGATGCGAGGTATAGAAAAAGGTTTTTCAAAAAAATAGAAGAGATAATAAAAATACAGATAAGACCCAGCGTTCTTATTTTCCCCACATTCGGGTCTGATATTGACGAAGTCAGTATTTTCCTTATTTCACTTACAACCGGGTTGTTGGATTGCTGAATGATGCCTGATGAACCGGTATTAAAAATCAATTCCAGGAAAGGCATGAGCATACCGATGGATAAAATAGAAAACACAATAGATAAAACTGTAAATAAAAAATACAGGAATACCTTGAGTTTATAATTTTTCAGGTAAGCAAAGACCCTTGAATATTTTTTCATCTGATAAAATTTAACCAATGCATTTGTTTATTTTTTCAGAAAAAATATCAACCTGCATTTTCAAAAAAATCACCCGGTTGTACTGAATAATTCTTATTGCCGGGTGTGGTGCCACAACTATTTGTTATAATCTCATTTAATCATGGCTTTTGTTGTTAATTTTACCGCAAAGGTAATAGTATGGAAGAAGGTAAAAGACAAAAACAGGTAGCAGCGGTGCTTTCAGAAGATTTGAATGATATTTTCAGGAGGTTAAACCTGAATATGATAGATGGTGGAATGGTATCTATATCTTCTGTTAAAGTTACACCCGACCTTTTGGAAGCAAGAATTTATATCAGCATGTTTAAAGTGGAAAATGAAAAAGCAGCTTTGAAAAAAATTGAATCACATGCCTGGGAAATTAAAAAAGAACTGACAGCAAGGGTGAAACACCAACTCAGGAGGATGCCTGTATTAAAATTTTATTTAGATGATACCCTCGACCATGTATTTAAAATGGAAGAGCTTTTCAAACAAATTGAAGAAGAACGGAAACAGCATGCCACCGATGATGGGAATAAATCTTAATGCATTCTATATATTAAATATTTCCTTTCCCGGATTGAATTATGAATTTTCTTTTTGCCTGGCGTTATTTCAAATCAAAAAAATCAACCAATGCCATCAACATCATTGCATGGATTAGCATGGTGGCAATATTGGTGAGCACAACAGCATTAATCATAGTGCTGAGTGTGTTCAATGGATTTGAAAGCCTGGTAAAAAACCTATATGGCGATTTTTATGCTGACATAAAAGTGGTACCTGCAACAGGTAAATTTTTTACAGCAGATGAAGCGCTGATAAATAAAATCAAATCAGTAAAAGATATCCGTGCATTGAGTTTTACTGCTGAAGAAAAAGCGGTGCTGGTGAATGGTGATTACCAGACTATCGTTTACCTGAAAGGTGTGGATAGCAATTATAATGTGGTCAATAAATTATCACATTACATTACTTCAGGAAAATATGATGTAGGCAGCGTGGATGCACCTGCAATTGTTTCCGGTTCAGGCATTGCCAATGCAGTGGGCGCTGACCCGCAATCGCCATTTAATAACCTTGTTATATATCTTCCCAACCGCAAAGCAAAAAGTTTTAACAGCCTTGATGCCATGCATTCGTATGGTGTAAAACCTTCAGGTATTTTTTCTGTGCAGCAGGAGTTTGATGATAAATATGTTTTCACCAATCTTGCATTTGTGCAATACATGCTAGACCTTGAACCTAATCAATATACGGGTATCGAAGTCGCAGCCAGCAACCACGATGAAATTGACCAGGTGCAGCATCAACTGCAAAAAGTTTTAGGCAGTTCTTTTGATGTGCAGACGCGTTACCAGCAAAACCAGAGTTTATTTACAGTAATGCAGATTGAAAAATGGGTTATCTATGGAATCTTATCACTGATATTGTTAGTGGCTGCATTTAATATGATTGGCGCATTGACGATGCTGGTGCTGGAAAAAGAAAAAGATATTGCAGTATTGAAAGCAATGGGCGCATCAGAAAACAGGATACAGAAAATATTTTTAAATGAAGGGTTTGTATTGGCTGGTGCAGGCGGGATACTCGGGATGATTGTTGCATTTATCATTTGTTATATCCAGATAAAATATAAGATTATTAAACTGCAGGGTGGCACATTCATTATTGATTATTATCCTGTGCAGATGGTGCCGCAGGATTTTTTTCTCGTTGGTTTAACTGTTTTAGTTATTTCACTGATTGCATCTTGGATACCTGCAAAAAAAGCAGCCGAACAATTTTATTCGCTGAAAAGTTAGGCAGGCTTTAATGAAATTATTTTTTCAAAACAGGTTTCATTCATAAAGTCATTTCAACCTGAACTGGTTTCCAAAAAATTTATCACAGGTTTTAAAATTCATCGTTGTTGTATAAATAAATGGAGCATCATACATTTGAAAAATATGCCTTCATCAACAAAAGATAAAACAGTTAAGACAGTGCTTGTGCTTGGTGCAAATTCAGATGTAGCAAAGGAAGCAATTAAACTGTATGTGCGGGATGGATATGCTGTCATTGCAGCTTCAAGAAGCATCAATGAGTTAAAAGATTTTGTGCAGCAAAATGGTTTTGCCGGCAGTGTTACTGTTCAGTATTTTGATGCAGTTGATTATAATTCGCACAGGAAATTTTATGATGGCCTGAGCAATAAACCAACAATAGTTTTATATGCTGCAGGATTTTTAAAAGACAATGAAACTGCAATGCATGATTGGGAAGGTGCACATAGGATGATGCAGGTACATTATTGCGGTGCTGTTTCCATCCTCAATATTATTGTAACGGATAAAGAAAACAAACAGCTTGAAAAAATTATAGGGTTGTCATCACTTTCAGGTGTGAGGGGCCGCAAAAGTAATTTTATTTATGGCAGCACCAAAGCAGCATTCACACAATATTTTGCGGGACTAAGGCAATATCTTTTCGACAGAAAAATAAGTGTCCATGTAATTGTAGCCGGTTATATCCGCAGTAAAATGACAGCCGGTTTAAACCTACCCGAATCATTAATGCTGGAACCTTCATTCATTGCAAAATCTGTAGTGGACACACCAAAGCGGTTCATCATTGTACCCGGAATAAAATGGAAAATAATTTACCAGGTATTAAGAATAATGCCAGAAAAGTTAGTGGCAAAATTGCCGTGAAGAAATGAGGGCTGATGTAGAGGTTTTGATTGAATGGTGAAATGTTGTTCGCTTATCAATTTTCAGGAAGTTCTATTGGTTTCTTGTCCTAAAATAGGTTGACGATTATTCGTAACTTAAATTTGGACAAAATGAGTACAAACAAAGAGGCCATTGTAGCCGAGTATTTAACAGGCGATTATACTTATCGCCAATTAGGAGCCAAGTATAGCATTGATTTTCGTAAAATTCATTATTGCTTGACAATGTAACATCTGCTATGTGCTATTATCAGCAACTGTCCGGCATGACATTCATTATTCAATTTTAATTCATAATTTCAATCGAAATAACCTTTTCTAACGTTCATGGCTTTGCGAAAAAAGCATTAGAAGAAAAGGCTTGTGTTTAGACTTTGCATTGAAAACGTTTCGTTTGGCTAAGACAACCGACCGATAGAAAAAATTATGAAGAATGCTTCGTTTGGTATCCACTCCAAACGATAGAAAAAAGTATTGCTCATTCCTGGGTAACACACTAAAAGGTTTGAAGAGAATGAGATGAGAAAAGAGTTAAAAGGAATGATGACATTTGTGCTTTACAAAGCTCTGAATTTATTATTCATTTTATTGAACAAGACCCGACCTTAAAAGAAAATTCTGTAATCAAAGATTTACTAAAAAAATTAAACCGGGAAGAGCGCAGAATTGAAGAAGGAAATTTATAAATGCCAGGGCAAATAAATTCGTTTGCTTTACAGGCTCCTTTTTTCACAACCTCTTTAATCATTTTTGTAAGGAAAGGATATTCCAGTTTTATACAAACAAATTATATTATTCCCTACTCACTCATCAGAACATACATTGAAATAAGCACACTCACTCATTCACCATCATTTTCAAAAAATAAAAATATAGCCATTCAGATTTTTATACTGAAATGAGAAATGGATTTTGCTGCTTTATAAATTTTTAATGATGCATGATCTTATTTTATCCAGGCGTATGATTTTGATTACTGCGCAGTCACTAATGCATATACAGAAATACGTTTTGAGAAGATGCCAATGAATGGATTTTTTTTTATTTAAATAACTAATATCTTCTATTCAGTACATTTGAAATATCTATTCTCTTTTTAAATATCCTGTACAATGATGAAAAATTTAAACATAACACTGCGGCCTGCATGGCTGTTAATCTGCATGATTGCTATTCCTTTATTTTCAATTTCTCAAACAGAACAAAAGAAAACCAATCACAGCTTCTCAATCTCTTTTGCTCTAAGTGCAAATAAAGAACCCATAACAGGACGTGTATTTCTTGCAATCAGCAGGAATAAAAATCCTGAGCCGCGTTTTGTAGCAGGCTCTTATATGAGTAGTGTCCCTTTTTGGGGAAAGGATGTACATGCGCTGGAACCAGGGAAAGATGTAATTATTGATACATCAGTATTAGGTTACCCCGTTGCAAACCTGCGGGATTTACCAAAGGGAGATTATTATATGCAGGCAATACTGAATGTTTATACAGAATACCATCGGTCAGATGGCCACACCATCTGGGCACACCAGGATCAGTGGGAAGGGCAACATTTTAATATGTCGCCCGGTAACCTGATCAGTGGTGTAAAAGAAATTCATTACGACCCTGACCAGGACCAGGAATTTTCAATTGTTATGGATAGTGTATTGCCTGCAATACAAGTTCCGGAAGATACAAAACAGGTAAAACGTTTTAAGATTAAAAGTAAGATACTATCAGATTTCTGGGGGCATGATATGTATCTCGGCGCCACTATTCTCCTGCCAAAAGATTATGATGAACATCCCAATGTTTATTATCCTGTAGTATATGAACAAGGCCATTTTAGCCTGGGTGCGCCTGAAGGTTTTAGTACAAAAAAAATGGATATCCCTTCTTTGTTTAAAGCCTTCATGGATAGTTACAACCGGGAAGGAGGTTATGCATTCCAGGAGAATTATAATTCTGATCATTTTCCAAGAATGATTGTTGTCACCTTTCAACATCCCACTCCTTATTATGATGATTCTTATGCAATCAATTCAGCCAACAACGGGCCTTATGGTGATGCCATCATGCAGGAACTCATTCCTTATATTGAAACACATTACCGCATCATCCGTGAATCGTATGCACGTGTGCTCACCGGTGGATCAACCGGCGGATGGGAATCAATGTCTTTGCAGATACACCATCCCGATTTCTTTGGTGGTACCTGGTCATTATATCCCGACCCTCTTGATTTCAGGCATTTTCAATTAATAGACCTTACAAAAGATACCAATGCATTTTATACCAATAAATATGATATGCCATTTTTTGCCAGCAATGACTGGCAAAATGCACAGCGATATATGATGCGTGACAATGCAGGGCAACCCATCAGGACTATTAAGGATGGAAGCTGGTTAGAAGCTGTGTTAGGCAGTCATGGCCGTTCAGGGGAACAGTTAGGAATTTTTGATGCTGTCTTTGGCCCAGTTGGTGAAGATGGTTATCCCGTTCCCTTATGGGATAAACTTACCGGAAAGATTGACAGCAATGCAGTGAAATATGCACAGGAACATGGATACGACTTACGTTATTACCTCGCAAAAAACTGGTCAACACTGGGGCCGAAGCTTATTGATAAACTTCATGTGTATGTTGGTGATGAAGATAATTTTTATCTGAACCTTGCAGTATATGATTTCCAGGATTTTTTGAAACATACTGTGAACCCGCATTATGAAGGCACATTTGAATATGGACGGCCAATGAAAGGCCACGGCTGGCAACCTGTAACAACAAATGAATTATTTAAAATGATGGCAAAGCATATCATTGAACATGCACCCAAAGGAGCAGATACAAAACAATGGAATTATTAATTTGATCTTATTGATTATTTTTTGAAAAAAATTTTGTTTAGTCTTTGTGTGATGAAAGTGTATTGCTGTTTTCTTTCACTTCACCTTCAAACAATAAATTCACGTTTGGATCTAAAATAATTTCAGAAGGTTTTTGTTTGACAAAAATTTCTTTTGTTGTGATTTTATTCCTGACATTGATTGTTTCAACATATTCTTTATTGTTATTGATCAATGCAAGCTCCAAAGGAAATTCAAATACATTATCCTGGAGTTGTTCAACTGTTACTGATACAGATTTTTTCTTTGCATGATATGTCCATTCCACACTCAACTCTGGTTGGCCCGGAGTATATAACCATTGCTTAAAAAAAGTCTGGAGGTTAATGTGCGTAACCTCCTCAAAAATTTTTCTAAGGTCGCCTGTGCCGGCATTGCTGCCAGCAAATGTTGAATAATATTTCCTGATGCTTTTCATGAATAAACTGTCGCCAACTTTTCTTCTCAGCATGTGCAACACCCATCCGCCTTTTTGATAACTGTTGATATTAAGCAATGCCAGCAAATTATTTCCTTCGGTTGTATCAACAACAGGCACTGATTTTCTTTTTGAAAATGCAATCACAGAATCCCTGTCTGTCCGCAGCCTGTTATTAAAACTGTCAATGCCGTATTTTTCTTCATGATAAAGATGTGTAAAGTAAGTGGCAAACCCTTCGCTCAGCCATAGATGCGGCCAGTCTTTTTCAGAGGCTGAATTACCAAACCATTGATGTGCTATCTCATGCACCATCAGCGCTTCCAATGCTTTGTTGTTCACTGATTGTTCGAAATAAAAAATTGTATTTGCATTTTCCATTCCACCGAAAATTGTTTTCGATTGCACATTCGCCAGCTTCTTATATGCATAAGGCCCGATCTTCCGGATAAACCAGGACAAAATATTTTTCGCTATTGCATAATGAGCAAAACCGCTGTCCCTGTCTTCCGGATATACCCATGTCGAAACAGGGATGCAGTCAACCACGCCCACATTTTTCACTGCAAAATCTGCAACACCAATCACCATTATTTTTGGAGAGAGCGGCACATCTTCTTTCCAATGTGTGAGTTTTAAATGACCGGGAAGATTGGTTTCTTCCACTTTAACTCCATTGGCAACAACCTGGTAATGTTCAGGTGCAGTAACAATAAATTCTACTGATGCTTTATCTGAAACATGATCGTTGCATGGTAGCCAGTTGTGTGCACGGTTGGGCCAGTTATCACCAAAGAAAGTGCGATGGCCGTATTCATTTTTACTGATCACCAATCCATCAGCAGGTATGCCTTCATAATGTATGGTAAAAATATTTTCTTCATCTTTTGTTCCATCAGTTTTAATGATGAGTCGTTGTGCATCCTGCGAAAAATTTACAGGATTGCCATCTTTCATCACAGTTGTTACGAGCATGCCTTTCCCATCACTACGTTTACACACAAGATCAATCGCCACTTCGTTTACATTTTGTTTGAATTTAATAACGATGGTTGCATCGCAGGTGATAATATTATTTGAATCATTCAGCCGTATAGCAAAGCGGTAATGCTGAACATTAAGCGCAGGATTGAGTTGTGCAAAAGCGCTGATGGATAGAACAATTAAAAAAACCGGGATCAAAAATTTCTTACTCATTCACAAGTTGATTAGGTGTCTAATATAGTTTTATTTTTTGTTCATGTGAAAGAGGGGCCGGGCACATAAAAAAAGTCTTGGTTACAAATGATTGAGTAGGGCTTCACGAGTGTTATTAAAAAATACAATTTCAAAAAAAACAGCGCTACAAAATTTTTAAATTTCAAATGAAGCAAAAAGCTTGCTTATGGCTTACAAAAAAATTATTTTGGAGAAGCTGTGAAGCGAAAAAAGTTGAAGGAAATGATGCTCTTTTGTGATCACAAAATGAAAAGCCAATTCTAACGCTCATGGATTTGCGAAATAAACATTATGGGTGAGTAAAGATCTTTTAAAAATCATAAACCCATTGATAAATCTAAAGCTAACTGGGTTGTATTTGCGCTATAAATTATATTCCGCGCTTTTTTTTCAAAATGATTGAAAAGCAGGCAATTCAAAATATTGTTATGATGGAATTGATAGCGTATTTTAGCGGAAATAAGAATGTTGCCTGCTACTCTATTTCGACAGAATTTAAACTTTATACTGACATTATGAGCATGATTGCAATTCCCTTTGCGGTTGACATTAAAAAAGTAAAAGCTGTTTTTGGTTGCCAAGACAAGGAACTTTTAGAAAAAATAAAAACTGCTGACTTCTATGAAAACTATGCAAGCCAAGACAAAGATTTTCCTGACCCAAAATATCAATATGACTTTGACCAGGCACTTGAAGACATTTTTTTCAACTACATAAAACCTGAAGACAGAAAATCTAAAAGCAGTTTTTTAGGACTTGTAAAATCAAAGCCCAACTCTGGACTGAATGAAAATATTGGCTTCGGCTATGGATACGTTTTACTTGTCATTTGTGACTATTTTGGAACACACTTACTTCCATATTGTGACGGATTTTATTATGGTCGTGACTTTGAAGCAGCTTTTAGGATTATGAAAGAAAATGGTTTACAAATAGATTTGAATGATATGTTTGAACAACATGAAGTATTTGACATACCAAAGATTTCTGATTTTCCCGCAATTAAATATTTTACGAAACAAGACGTTGAACATATAAATTCAATAATGGACAAAATATCAATTGATGAAGATAAAGCCGATGACAACAATGAAGATTTTGACGAAGTGCAATCAATGCTAAAAAACATTCGTGACAGTTTCAGAACATGCAAAGACCAGAATGTTGAGATGATAACTTTCACTCATTAAACTGAGACCGAGCAGCAGGCAACAAAAGGTTTGGCAATAGGCTGGCAGACGGAATAAAATCGGCTGTAGTTCGCTATCAGCAACGGTTCCAGTAGACGAACAAATATCGGCTTTTTGTATTTACCTTCGGCTGTAGTTTTTCAATTTGGCTGACGCTCGGGCGAAAGGTTCATTAAAAACCAGCCCATCGCCAAGCCTTGAACGTTAGCTGCCATAAATGGAAGCGCCATATAATTCACAAATTGACTGTATTAAAGCAAAAAGACAAATGACTCTCACAAAAATGACCAAAGCATTAAGTTTTGTTACACTTGCAACATTAATAGTTGTTGGTTGTACAACGACAACAACCAAAACTAAGAATCCCGTATTTAGCATATCTACAGACAGCTTGCAAGTGGACTTGAACAAACTTGTTTCTTGTCAAGGTATCAACCTTGACGGAAAAGAAATCACGACTAACGGAAAGATAACTACTGAATTGGAAATTGATATTACTAATGGACAAAACATTCCTGCTGACGAAAATCAAATGAATGCATTAGGAAAACAAATTGCTACTGAAATTAAAGAAGCGTTGCAAGACAAGACAGAATATCAAACTTATAAAGTTTTATTTATTACTAAAACCGAAAGTGCAGGTGTGACAAGTCGAACTTGGAAAGGGAAAATATTTAAGTCCGAAGAATTATGAAACGGTAGCCAAAACATTAAGCGGATTGAAAAAAGCCTAAATTTTAAATCTGTTTGAACAATGAAAAAGCCCGACTCTTTTACGAACCGGGCTTTCTGTCTCTACGGCCGTAGAGACGATGTACAGCGACACCGGGTAATTTTGAAGCGCTTTATTTCTGTAGGTGGTTTTCCGGTTTTCTTTTTTGCATTTTAGTGGGCAGATAGGAATCTTCTTCCATTTAAATGTTTATTTTTTTCTTCTTGCACACACCTACCCTTACCCGAATGTCATATTAACGTTTATGGATTTGCGAATGAAGCGGTTGAAAGGGGAAGTTCATAGAAAAAATTATGAAGAATGTTTCGGTTGGTGAGGACACCAACCGATAGGAAAAATATTGTTATGACGGAATTGATAGCTTATTTTAGCGAAAATAAGAACGTTACCTGCAAGCAAATACGAACCTGTAACAACAGGCAATATGAACAAAAAAAACTAAAATAAAACTATGAAACGATTAACCAATAAATGGAACATATTTTTGCTTTTGATTTTTACAATCTTCAGTACTGATGCATTTGCACAATTTAAAGAGGAGAATGTTACCGATCCTGAAATTCTTGCCAAAAGAGTAACCAAAGAAATTAATTTTCAAAATGGAGAAAAGGCCAGTTATTACGGTGAGGTCAACAACAGGGGAGTACCTCACGGCTGGGGAAAAATAGACTATCCCACAGGTGATATTTATGAAGGTGACTGGGCAAATGGATTAAGAGAAGGATATGGAAAAGAATTGATGGCAAACGGAGATATGTACATTGGTCAATTTAAAGATAACCGAAGAAATGGGAACGGTGGGATTTACTGGATAAGCGGTAAACGTTTTGAAGGCAACTTTAGTAATGGGAAAATGAGTGGCGAAGGGAAAATGATTTTCCTTAATGAAACTATTTATGAAGGAAATTTTAGCAATGATATGGCAAATGGAAAAGGAAAGCTAATCAAACCGAATGGGACAGTTACCGAAGGTATTTATGAAAACGGCAAAATAGTCACAACCCTTTCAGAATATAAAACAACACCAATTAAAGCAGCAATCGGTTCTTTTAAGTATGGCAATGCCACCTATAAAGGAGAAGTAAACGCCAAAAACATTCCACACGGAAAGGGAAGCTTAACCTACCCCGGCGGAACTATAGAAAATGGTTTCTTTGTCTTTGGCAGAAGACATGGTCCATTTCATGTAAAATATTACAATGGTGATACCTATACCGGCGAATACAGAAATGATAAACATACCGGAAAGGGGAAAGCTGTTTTTAGTAATGGGGATACGTATGATGGTGAATGGAAAGAAGGGTATATAGAGGGGCTAGGCGTGTTGATCTTCAAAGAAAAGGGAGAAAGATATGAAGGCCATTTCTCTGTTGGTTATATGAGCGGTAAGGGAAAGTACTTTTATAATAACGGTGATGTGTACGAAGGCGATTGGCAGGTAAATAAACGGGAAGGAAAAGGGAAGATGATTTATGCCAATGGAAACATAGAGGAAGGAATATGGAAAAAGGGAGAATTTATGGGCAAGCAATGACAAAATAATGGCAAAAGCAATTAATTGCTTCGATAAAGCATTCATCTTTTTGGGAGTGGTTTTCGGATTGCTCGGTATTAGTTCTGTTTGGAAAGATTATACTTACTGAAAAGCAAGTGTCGTTGTAAAAGCCGAAGCATTATCTGCAAAAATAAAAGACATTAAGAGTAAATATGGAAATTATTATCTGGAACCTACTCACAATATAAATCAAAGCCTTGCTTTTCTTCGCGATGGAAAAATTGAAACCATTTTACTACAATCTAATGTCTTATAATTTACAGAAGGAAGATTTCCTGATAATCCAAAACCTGCTCCTAATGTTGACAAATGATGAAACAAGATAAATATGTTCGTTTCGATCCAGAAATAATGAAAAATGGAACCCTTTTCCCTGGCCGTATTGACATAAACAATAACGGAAAATATGAAGCACAACACAGAATATCACTTTTTTTCAATATGCTGTTTTGTTTCGTTTTGGGTGGCATTCTACATCTTTTTTTCAGAACGAAAAAATCAAGATGACAGCAGAAGATAACTGTCCAACTTTTCCAATAAATACTGCCAGCAGGTAACATTAAGCGTATTGAAAAAAGCCCAGGTTTAAAATCTGATTTAACAATGAAAAAAGCCTGGTTCTTTTACAAACCGGGCTTTCTGGCTCAACGGCCGTAGAGACAATGTTCAGCGACACCGGGTAATTTTGAAGCGCTTTATTTCTGCAGGTGGTTTTCCGGTTTTCTTTTGCATTTTTGTGGGCAGATAGAAATCTTCTTCCATTTAAATGTTTATTTTTTTCTTCTTGCACACACCTACCCTTACCCGAATGTCATATTAACGTTTATGGATTTGCGAATGAGGCAATTGAAAGAGGAAGCTCATTGTGAAAATTATGAACAATGTTTCGGTTGGTGAGGACACCAACCGATAGGACAAGGCTTTCATCATAGTAGCTACTTATATCTTTTTTTCGCCTGTTATTTTGTTCATACTGCTGCTTTTTTTAAGTACGGATGATAACAATATTGGGGTTCAGTCCAAATCAACTAAAAGCGCTAAGCAAAAGAATAAACAATGAACATTTTATTATTAATTTAGCATCGGTTACGCTCAGGCGAATCACGGAATTCTGCCACGTCGCCAAGCCGTAAAACGTTATACTTCAAGCACAATAACCTTTCTAACGTTCATGGCTTTGCGAAAAAAACATTAGGAGAAAAGGCTTATGTTTAGACTTTGCATTGAAAAACTTTTCGTTTAGCGAAGACAAACAACCGATAGAAAAAAATTCCATCTTTGAAAAAATAAAAACCTATGCTGACAAACATTAATCCAAAATTGCCAATGCGGAACAAGACCGCAACAAAAAGCTATTATATAAACATGTTGGGCTTTCGTGATATTGGAAGCGCTGACTTTGATGGATATTTAATGGTTGAGAAAGACAATATTCAAATTCACTTTTTTGAATTTAAAGAGCTTGACCCAAAAGAAAATTACGGGCAGGTGTATATCCGGACGGATGACATTGATAATTTGTATCAATCATTGCTGAACAACAATGTAAAAATTCACCCTAACGGAAGTTTGCAAACAAAGTCCTGGGGACAAAGAGAATTTTCATTGCTCGACCCGGATAATAATTTATTGACTTTCGGACAAGGTGAAAACAAATAACAAAACAACATAACAACTGTAATGCAAGACATCATTAAAAAATTTAAGTTCAGGGGCACAGGCATTATTTTGAATGCGCCTGCTGATATTGAAGCAGCATTTAAAAAATTGGGTTTCAAAACATCATTTGATAAAACTCAAAAGAGTGAAAACACTTTGGTTTTCATCAATAACAATAAAGAATTCCTGGGCTTTTTAAACAAAGGCTTAAAAAAAATCGAACCTGATAGTGTTTTGTGGTTTGCCTATCCGAAAGGCACATCAAAAATTAAAACAGATATCAATCGCGACACTATTCGGGTAACAGGTGAAGAATTTGGTATCACAACTGTAACAGCAATTTCAATAAACGACACCTGGAGCGCTTTACGTTTCAGGCCTATTGATAAAGTTGGAACATAAACCTGTAAACTTTTTTAGGACGAGCTACAATTGTTTTTTGAAAGATTCTCTGAAAAAATCTTACACACCTGCAATCCTTTGTTTATATGCAGCCAATGCTTCATCAAGTCTTTGCCTTGCTGTTGTGTCACCTGGAACATTGTGTGAAGGATGAATATAAAGTTTAACACCGCGCTCTACTAAAATCTCCGCTACAGTTATAACAGTCATCCAGACACAGGTAACAAACGCCATCGTGGATACAGGCCCCAATTTATCCTGGTGATTTTTTATCGGCACTGATGCATCTTCAATGGGCGCACAACTATCCACCACTATGTCTGCAATATCAAAAATTGTTTTGCCACTGGAATGCCTTGTCTGTTTTCCTTTTGCAGCTTCTGCTGATCCGTAAGCAATTACCTTCATCCCTTTTTTCTTTGCTTCAAGCGCTACATCAATGTTTACATTATTAATCCCGGAATGTGAAAATATCCACATGGTATCTTTCGGATCAAAATTGTAGCCTTTCATTATTTCAACTCCATATCCTTCTACTCTTTCCAGAAAAACAAACTGATGCACGCCCATCTCACCTGTAATATGAGTGAAGAATGTAAGTGGCAATTCCACCATCGGATGAAACCCTACAAAACCACCAATGCGTGGATACATTTCTTCCACAGGAATGGTGGCATGCCCGCATCCGAAAGTGTGTACCCATCTGCCGGCTTCAATACTATCTGCCATCGCTTCAGCAGCTTTCCTGATATTATCCATTTGTGAATCTTCAATCCTGTTCATCACATTTCTTGCATTATCCAGCCATTGTTTTGCTAACATAATTTATTGTTGATTTTAAATTTTGAACAATATAATAAAATATCAAAACCATAAACGCAATTTCAATATAGGCAACGGTAGTGAGTTGTTGCACACCAAAATTTTCCACTATCAATCCCATGAGATAATTGATCAGCATATTTCCCAACAATGCAACAGTAAACACAAAGCTGAATGCAGTTCCGGAAAGTTCTGCAAAATGTTTCCCTGTAATTCCTAACATCAATGGAAAACCTTCAGCTAATCCAGCACCTGAAAGTATTAATCCTGCGATTATTACAGTATGTGATGTCCCGGTTTGCATCAGCAACACACCTATGGATAATAAAGAAAGGCATATCCATAAAATAACCACTTCAGAAATTTTGCGGAATATGCTTCCCGACAATAATCGCATCATCACCATGCCTGCAATATGCAATGACAGTGCATACAATGCATTGCTTTCACTCATTACTCCTTTTGTTGTAAGATAGGTTGTAGTCCAGTTATTAATTATTGCTTCAAAACTGCTTTGAAAAAACAGGAAGAATGCAACCAACAGTAACAACAGTTTGAATAAACTTTTGATTTTGAAATTGCCACCTTCCTTTGACCGCTTGGCTCCGGGGAACCATACAAACAAATAAAAAAATGCAACACTCAAAGTAAGCCATCCTATTGCAGCCACAATTACAAATGAAGACACCTGGTGCAATGCACCCAATACCAATGGCATTCCTAATGCACCGAGTCCGTAGAAAACACCAAGTAAACTCAGGTTGGCTCCTTTATGTTCAGCGCTGATATCAGATACAACAGCATTGGTAGCGCCATTGATAACACCGCCTCCAACACCAAAAACAAAAATGGACAACTTCAATAAATTATATGAATGGCTATAGGCAATACCTTCGAAACCTGCAAACATTGCGATGCAGGAAATTATCAATAACAACTTGTATCCATACCTGTCGCATACCGGCCCGAAAATCAATGAGCCCAATAAAATTCCCAATGGCAATATGGAGAAAACTATTCCTGACTGAACAGCAGTGAGCCCATATTTCAACTTCAGGTCTGTAGCAACTGAACCAAGTGTGATGAGTGAAATTCCAAAAAGAAACATTCCCGCACATGCTGCAATAAATGCCAGGATATTTTTGTTCATCTTATTCAATTGATTTTTTTCAATGCTAATGTGGCTGCACCATAAAGCCCTGCATCTTCTCCTAATGCAGTGGCAACTACTTTGACATGATTCATACTTACCGGTTGTGCCCATTTCCCGGCCTCATGAATAATCGCAGGGATTAAATCTGCTGCAGGGCCAAAAACACCACCACCGAAAATCACCATTTCAGGATTCAGCAAACTTACAATGTTGGCAAGCGCCATTCCCCATAATTCAATACACTCCGCGATAATTTCTTTTGCTAAAGGATCACCTTTTTTGAATGCTTCGAAAACATCCTTCGCATTTACATCATTATTGTTTTGCTTGTTCAACAAGCCGGTATAGTTACTGCCCTTTTGCAACTTATCTTTTGCAACCCTTGCAATTCCTTCTCCTGAACATTTACTTTCAAAATAACCGCAACTCCTGTATTCATCGCTGAACGGACGATCAAGCGCCATCCAACCAACAGAACCGGAAATACCCATTGCGCCTTTGAGCAGATGGCCTCCTGAAATAATACCTGCCCCGATGCCTGTACCCACAGCTATATAAACAGCATCCTTGCATCCTTTAGCTATTCCTTTGGTCACCTCACCCGTGATATAACATGCACGGTCATTCTCAATTACTACAGGGATATCTCCTGTTGCATCACAAACAATTTTCTTCAGCGGAAACTCTTCCCAACCTTTGATATTCGGTGCCCATACAGTTCCCTTATCTTCATCAACAATACCCGGTACAGAAATTCCAATTGCTTTGACAGTTTCATGTTTTGATTCCTGCTGTTCAATGAATTTATTAATAAGGCTGACAATCAAATCACCAACTGCTGCACCTTGCCTGCCTTCAAGATGTATCTTTTGTTTTTGTATTAAATCACATTCATCTGAAAAGATTGCAACAGATAGTTTTGTTCCACCAAGATCAAGAGACAATACAGCCATGGCAGGAATTTCAAATTTTGATAAAATGAAAGAATTCCAAAAATACTTTTTTTCCTGCAGTCCTTTTGCAGGCAACTGTGTGAAGGTTGAAAAGGAATTTTAGTTTTTAGTTTGAACATGAAGATTATTTCTTTCTCATAACAAAGAAATCAAGTGTTGTAAAAATGAACTATCGCTTTTTTTATCATTGTCATTAAAAATATAAAAGCATAGTTGCAATGTTTTATATTGCTGGTGAAAGAGGGGGTAATCTCTATAAATCAGCCCGATGAAATCAATATTATTTTTTAAATTTGAGTATGGAAGCATTAAAAATTGAGATACTAAACCCGAAGGCAATGCAACTCATTAAAGATATGCAGGAACTTAATCTTATTAAAGTAAGTGATGAGCCGGTTTCCGCATTGAAAGCCTATCTTAAAAAAATGAGAAGCAACTCTTCTTCCGCACCAGGCTTAGACGAAATCACCAAAATTGTTGAAGATGTAAGAGCTAAGCGTTATGCCAAAAAATAAACCGCTTAAGATAATTATTGACACTAACCTTTGGGTTAGTTTCCCTTCCCCGCAATTTTTCTTTAGCTAAGCCTTATGCGCAGAAAAGGACATTGCGGTTTACTGGTTTAATAATCCCATTTCTCTAAACTTCAACTATGCCTGTTCGAAAAACTCTACCCAAAAAAGTCGTGGTCTGTTTCATAACTGTGTAAAGTGTTTGCACGTTAACCAATTTTATGGTGTTAAGAGATATTGATTGAATAGCTTTTTGTTCTGAAATAATATATTATTTCAGCAATAGTTGTTTATTCATCTTTTGTACCTTGATGTCGCAATGTGCCTACATGTTTTTGCACCGTCTTTTTGTGGAAGGATACATTGCGGAAAAAGAAAGCTCACTCACCATCCAACTACATTTTTTTCAACAGTCAGATAGAATTTAAGCTAAAATTTTTGGCAGCAAAAAGACAATGACTAAATTTGCCAAAAAATGGCAACTTAACATTTTGACCGTATGCAAACAATAGGTTCAACATTCAAGGAAATAAGGGAAGAACGTCAGTTACTGTTGGAAAACGTAACGAAAAAAACAGGCATTAGCAAAACTGTTTTGAGCCGAATTGAGAACGGCAGACGATTACCGACAAAGGAACAGGTAAACTTGCTTTGCAAATATTACAAGGCAGAAAAAAATCAAATCATTGTTCAATGGCTTAGCGACAAAATTGTTTACGAGATACAAGACGAAGATTTTGCATTGCAAGCAATGCAAGTAGCAGAAGAAAAAATCAAATACGGAACAAACGGCAACGGACACAGCCACACGAATGGTTATGTTATGTCGCTAAATGGCAACAAACAAAAAAGAAAGATTGACGACTTTGTAAACAAAGTTGTTCAAGGCGACTGTTTGGAAGTAATGCAATCAATTCCCGACAAATCCATAGATATGATACTTTGCGATTTGCCATACGGCACAACGCAAAACAAGTGGGATTCTGTCATTGACTTGCAAAAACTTTGGGCAGAATACGAAAGAATAATCAAAGACAATGGTGCAATCGCTTTGACTTCACAAGGGGTGTTTACCGCAAAACTTATTTTGAGCAACGAAAAATTATTCAAGTATAAAATCACTTGGATAAAATCTAAGCCGACAAACTTTCTTAATGCCAAAATTCAACCGCTTCGTAAACACGAGGACATTTGCATTTTCTATAAAAAGCAACCGACATACAATCCGCAAATGACCAAAGGCGAAGCATACGACAAGGGAATTAGAAAAGACCAATACACAGGCAGCTATGGCGACTTCAAACCACGACATGTTAAAAGCAATGGCGAACGCTATCCGAATGATGTTGTGTTTTACGAAGAACAACAAACAGATGATTTTGTTTACATCAAAACAGCAGAATCTGAGGGAACAGTTTATCACCCGACACAAAAACCGATTGAATTAGGTCGTTACTTAATCAAAACTTTTACAAATTCGGGCGACATTGTTTTAGACAATGCTTGTGGAAGTGGCAGCTTTTTACTTTCTGCAATTTTGGAAAACAGAAAATTTATCGGAATTGAAAAAAATGAAGATGTTTTGTTGCACAAAGTAAAGCCGATTGATTACATCAAAATTTGCATAGACAGAATTGAGGAAACATTAAAAAGAAAAGAAGTTGAAGAATCAACACTTCAACTTTTCAGAGAACCGATTGTAGAATATCACACATTGAATTATGAAGCTAAACGAAAGAGCTTGGGCAGGGCAAATCATTAGTTGGATAAAACAATCCATCAATAACGGCACAACATTATTCCAAGACGCAACAAATGATGAGGGATTGAAAGTAGCATCAGGAAGAACAAAATTTCCTGATGTTCTTTTATTTACCGATAAAGTTTCGGGTATCGTTTTCAATGGTTGGGAATTGAAATTTCCCGACACGGAAGCAGACAACACCGAAATGTTGGAAAATGCGTTAGAAAAAGCCGAACGACTGCAATCCAATTCTTTCGTTACTTGGAACGGAACAGAAGCAATTGTTTGGAAAATCAAAGACGATAAATATTCTCTTTCAAGTTTGGAACGATTGAAAGTTTATCCAAAAGAAAAAGACATCACAAACAGAAATGATTTAGCCGACAGAAACAACTACAAAAAACACGAAACAAAACTTCAAAAACGGCTTAATGAAATTCTGCACGACTTAGGACAACTTTATAAAAATGGCGAACTCAAAAATGCGATAAACATTTCATCAAACATCGTTGAAGCTATTACGCAAACGGCATTGCATTTTATTCCACAACTAAAAAACGAAATTAACGAACTGAAAGGAGATGATAACACTTTCAGAACTGAATTTAATCAATGGAAAATAATTGAAAGTGCTACACTCAAAATCCTTTCAACTTCGTCAAGACGAGTTGAAAAAATTGAACCCGAAGAAGTTTTAGCCAAGTTCACTTATTACAAATTGATTGGTAAAATTCTTTTCTATCTTACGCTTTCCGAAAATTTATCGGGCAAGGTTTCAAAGTTGGAATTGAAGAATAATAAGCAAGCTCAAAAACAGCTAAACGATTTTTTCAATCAGGCAAAGAAAATAGATTATCAGGCAGTTTTTGAAAGTGATTTTACCGACAAAATCCCCTTCAATGAAACGATAAACGAATTGCTTTTCAAACTTGTTTCCGTTTTCAATGAATTTGATTTTAAAGTTTTACCAACCGAAGTGATCGGCTACATTTTGGAAAATTTAGTTCCACAAGAAGAAAAACAAAAGTTCGGGCAATACTTTACTTCGGAAACTTTGGCAAATCTTGTAACATTTTCCGCAATAAAAAGCAGAAACGATGTTGTGATTGACCCAACTTCGGGAACAGGAACTTTCCTAAATTCATTTTACAATACTTTACAGTTTTTCGGTAATAAAAATCATCAGGAAATCTTAAATCAGATTTGGGGCAACGATATTTCGCATTTTCCTGCAACGCTTTCCGTTATCAATCTTTACAAACAAAAAGTTGATGATACTGCAAACTTCCCGAGAGTAATCCGCAAAGATTATTTTGCAATTACACCAAGCCAAACAATCGCAATTCCCGACAACAAAGACATTTGTAAAATCAATCAAATTCCGATACCGAAATTTGACGCTGTTGTTTCAAATTTTCCATTCATTCAGCAAGAAGATATTCCGAACGAAATTTTGAATACACATTTTGAAAGCGAGTTTGCGAAAACACAAACTGCATTTTTAAACGGAAGCAAGTTTGACATCAACGGAAAAAGCGATTACTACATTTATTGCTTTTACAACTCATTAAAGTTCTTAAAAGACAATGGCGTTTTGTCTGCAATTACTTCAAACGCTTGGTTGGGAAAGAATTACGGCTTACAGTTCAAGAAATTTTTGTTAGATAATTTTCATATCAAATTCGTTGTAAAAAGTAATGCTGAGCATTGGTTTAAAGATTCCAAAGTCAGCACCATTTTCATAACGCTTGAAAAAGGGGCCAGCAAAGAGCCAACGAAATTTATCACAGTAAACGAAAAATTGGAAGTTCTATTCAAAGACAAGTCCTTAAAACAGTTTGAAGAATTTTATACGGAAGTTGATAACTGCAACAATCCACAAAATGCAAATTGGAAAGAGAACAATCAATTCAAAAACGTATTTGAAAAAAAAGACGGAACAATTACAGTAAGTATAGTTGAACAATCGCATTTAGTCAATTCTCTTGCTTCGCAAGAAAATTGGGCAACATATTTTGTCAATCAAAATCCACTAAGTGTTTTTGAAAAGGAACTGATAAATCCGTTTCCAAGTATTTATGACACAGGTAGAGGAACACGAACAGGTTGGGACGAAATGCACATCATTTCTAACGATGAAAATAATTCGTTGAAAATTGAGAAAGAGTTTTTGTTGCCGATTTTGAAAACAAGTCAGGAATTAAAAACGATTGCTTACAGCAACAAATCGGAATACAATCTTTTTGTTTGCAACGAAGATGAAAAAACTTTGAAAACGAAATTTCCAAACGCTTACAAGCACATCAAGAAATTTGAAACGACTACAAACAAAACTGGTGTTGCATTACCAAAAGTTTTGAAAACAAGAAAACCATTTTGGTATTCGTTGAAACCCGAAGAAGCAGCAAACATTTTCATCTCAATCAATCCTGATAAACGATTGTTCTTTTCATTTAGCAAATCGCCTCTGTATCTCAATCAAAGATTGGTTGCTATTCGTGTAAAGAAAAAAGACGTTAAAATTGTATCGGCTTTGCTCAACTCAATCGTTTCGCTTTTGATTGTAGAACTAAACGGAGTTTCAAGAAATTTGGGTGCATTGGATTTGAACGCTGATTTTTTCAAATCCAAAATGAAAATGTTTGACCCGAATTTGCTTTCAGACAAACAAAAGGGAAACATTATTTCTAAATTTGAAGCGCTTAGCAAACGACTAATTCAGGATTACGAAAACGAATACAAACAAAAAGACAGAATTGCATTTGACGAAGAAATTTTGAAAGCCTATGGCTTCAAAACTGACATTCTTCCTCAGTTGTATTCACTTTTAACCGAAACCATTCGTAACAGAGTGGAAATGAAAAATAGATAAATATGGCTATTGAACAACCAATAAAACTTCCCCTTCCCCGCAATTTCTTTTTAGCGAAGCCATATGCGCAGAAAAGGACATTGTGGTTACGGGTTCAAAAATCCATCATTTCTCTAAACTTCAACTATGCCTGTTCGAAAAGCTATACCTGAAAAAGATGGAGCCTGTTTCATAACTGATTAAAGTGTTTGCACTTTAATCAATTTTATGATGTTAAGATGCAAAGCATTCATTCTACTCAAACACAATCGTCTTGTTATTAAAAATAGCAACCCTGTCATCCAATACAAGGTTCAGTGCTTTTGCTAAAACAGCAGTCTCAATTTCTTTGCCTGCACGTATCATATCTTTTGCAGTAAAGCTGTGGTTGACAGGAATAATCTGCTGCGCTATAATTGGCCCTTCATCCAGTTCATTTGTTACAAAATGTGCTGTGGCGCCAATGAGTTTTACGCCCCGCTCAAAAGCTTTTTTATAAGGATGTGCGCCGGCAAATGCTGGAAGGAATGAATGGTGTATGTTGATGATTTTTGAAGGGAACTGTGCTATAAAACCAGGTGATAATATACGCATGAATTTTGCCAGTACAATATAATCTGTTTCATAGCCTGAAATGATTTCCAGTATTGCTTGTTCGAAATCCTGTTTTGATTTTCCTTCATGCGGCACAACATAAAATGGCACATCAAACCTTTTGCAGATATCTTCCATCAGGTTATAATTACCAATAACGCATTGCACATTTGCGCCCAGTGTTTTAAAATGATTGCGGACAAGTATGTCGGCGAGGCAATGATATTCTTTCGTTACTAAAACAACAATCTTTTTTTCAGGCAATGGGTTAACCTGGATGATGGCGTCCGGCAATAAATCAGAAAGCTTTTGTTCCAGTTCACCTGCATCGGCAGGCCCGTCTGTTTCAAGCCTTATGAAGAACTGGTTTTGTTCAGTATCCACATGTTCACGCATGGATACTATATTCAATTTCGCCGAGGCAAGCAACCCTGAAACAGCAGCTACCAAACCCACCTTATCAGCACATTGGATTACAATAATCATGACAACAAAAAATAGAGCGAAAGATTTTTTACTAAAAATAAAATCCGGGTTTCATTTATTCACCCGCGAAAAAAACAGCATTGGCAAAAAGCATTTTTCCATTTTGCCAGAACTGGCGGAACAATACATCGTCATTAAAAATAATGATGTCACCATTGCCATGAGGTTTCTCTCCAATCAATACACCTTCTTTCAACCTTGATTTTATTTTGCTGCCCACAAAACCAGCTACATAAGCTTTCGCAGGTAAGATGCCAACATTCCAACCGCCGCTAATATTCTTATAGGTGCGAACATCCATTTTTAATGTATAATAAAAATCAGGGTAACCATAACCTATAGGATGTGTATTATCCAACTGTACTTTAAAGATGGAACCGGGCATAAAAGTGGTGAGGCTCGAACGTTCAGCATCAGCATAATGTTTTTGAATGATGCTGTCTGATGCATGCGAGGTATCTTTATTGAGCTCCAAACCAGACCAGTCAAAAGATGCAAGTTTTGCAGCGCCACTTTCCAGTGCAATCACCTTGCCGCCACCATCAATAAAATGTTCCAGTTTGGATGCATTGTCTTTATCATTAAAAACAGGATAACTGCCATCGGGCATTATCAAAACATCATATTGTTGCAGGTTGATTTCATCTAAGTGGTCTGCATCCAATTGTGAAATGGGGTAATTGATAACATTATCAAAATAACTCCACACTTCGCCTGCAGCAATATGTGATACGTTGTTACCCGTCAGCAATGCAACCCGCGGCGCTTTGATAAAATGTACATCAGCAGAACCAAAATCTGCGCCTGCATCCATAAAACCGGTCTGCACCATATAGGGTTGCACATTATATTGTTTGCAATATTTATTCACTGCATCAAGCCATGCTTCATTATTATTTCCTTTCAGTATAATCAACGTACCCCTGCCAAAAACTTTTCCATTATAAGTAAAAGGGTTCGCAGCAAAGCGCACATGGATATCAACTTTCAAAAGAGCTGCAAGAATTTTTGATGCCTGTATTGATGTATATGGTATCAACACACCATAATTTGATTGCACCGGTGTAATTGCAGCAGGTGCAGGATAAGCAGACATAGCAAGTTTTGTTTTCACCGCCCATGCATTCAATCCATAACAATAAGGCAGGCTCCAGGCTGTGATATCATAAGTGGCAGAATCAACCAGTTTGCTTTGTTGTTCAAACAATACTTTCACCATCCTTCCTTTAGGTTGCAATGTATTGACTGCAATCTGGTAACCCTCATTTTTAAATGCTTCATCTTTATTGTCGAAATAATTGAAGCCACTGAAATTATCTGTTGATGTAACGCCATAACTGATGCCAATCGCATCCATCAGTTTCCGCAGCGCTTCAATTTTATCCTGGTCTGATGATGTCATCACATAAGTAGTGTTGTCTAAACCAATGCCGTTAACGTTGTTGTCAAAATAGGTTTTGAATTCACTCACCAGTTTATGTGCATTCAAAGCAGTTGCTTCAATAGTTGATATGCTTGAAGTATAATGGTGCAACAACCTGTCGGCTAATGTCAGCGTATCGCCTGTGCTTGTCTTCACACCAAGCCCTGCGCCGATGCCACCCTGTTCATACGTCATACCGATAGCCCCATTGTAAGTGGGATAGGTGTCACCATAAGAAGGATAGAAGAGGTCGAAGATTTGTTTGGTAAAATAAAGCCAGCCTTTGGCATCAAAATATTTTGCATTGTTTTTTCCAACGATTAATTGAAAATCCCTTTGCCATTGTGTAACCACTTCATGAAATGGCTGAGCAGCGGGTGCAAAATAATAAGGTGCATCATATTCCTGTTCATGCAAATCAACATGCACCTGTGGCAACCAGGAATTATAGAGTTTTACTTTTTGCTGCGATTCAATCTGTGTCTGCCATGCCCAGTCCCTGTTTAAATCAAAATTATAATGGCTTGTCCTGCCATAAGGCCAGGGCTCATCATGTTCACGGCTTTGCGGGTCTGCATTAAAATTTTTACCAACAGCATTGTTGTACCAGTTTACATAACGGTCACGGCCATCAGGATTCTGGCAGGGGTCAATCACCACCACAACATCCTGCATCCATTTTTTTGTTTCAGCATTATTGGGGTCAACCAATGCATATAATACTTTCATTGCTGCTTCACTGCTTGAAGGCTCGTTGCCATGCACATTATAACTTAACCACACTATTGCAGGTGCATTTACATCTGCTGCAGTGCCATCATGCAACATGCCTGCAAGCCTCAGGTTGTTGGTGCGTATCTTATCAAGGTTTTGTATATTCTCTGCTGATGAAATGAATGCAGCTATCATTTCACGGCCTTCATTGGTGGTGCCGTATTGCTGCACTTTCACCATGGATGGCGCTGCTGCTGCCACAGCTTTGAAGTAATTATCTATTTTGTATGTCGGTGTAAAATGCGCCCCTAATTCATAACCCAAAAATTGTTTTGGTGAAGGGATATTCTGTGCTGATAAAATGATGGTGGTAAAAAGCATGAAGCATGCCAGGTAAATCTTTCTCATGTAAACAAATATCGGGAATTGAAATGATGGATAAATAATTTATGATAAATAAACAGCAGTCCGGGGTAAAAATATTTTAGTATCAATGACCTCACCCGCTTAAGGCGGGCAAGCTCCCCAACCCAGAGGTTGGAGCTTAAAAAGCTTACCAGGCAAGGGTTTCAAAGGATTTCAATTTTTTTGAATTACAATTAAAAAAATCATTTCACCATTTTTGAAGATAGCATTCGATGAACAAGGTGATTATTTTTTTAGCAACAATTTCAATACCCCATATAAATGCAATATCAATTTTATAGAGTATCCATTACAAGAGTAATTCCTTATTCCTGATTTGGATATTCTCAAACAGTTTATAAAAACTTTTTTTTGATGCCAGGGATTTTAATGCATTCAGATGGTTCTCGTGGTGCATGTCTGTGCCCAGGAAAGTTATCATGCCTTTTTTCAACAAACTTACTGCAGTGTGTTTGGCAGGTTCTCCATAATAACCTAAAAGTGATAATAGATTTACCTGCAGGTAACAACCAAGGTCAATAAAACGCTGGAACTGTTTAATGTTGCCGAGGTAGTAATTATATCTTTCAGGATGTGCGAGGATAGGTTGAAGGCCTTTCAGTTTCAGGTTAAAGATAACCGATTCAATATTGTTGGATGGTGCTGCATAAGACATCTCGATGAGAATAAAATTTTTCCCAAAAGTGAGCAGTCGTTTATTTTCATTGACGAGGTTTTCAAAATCAATGTCCACCATATATTCAGCAGCAGCATCCACCTGTACATCTATTTTGTTTTCCAGTAATGCAGAACGCACTATTTCAAGTTTTGGTAAAATTGTTTCAGGCGAGTTGGGATACATATCGGATAAAATATGCGGGGTGCAGATAAATTTCCTGTAACCCATTAGCTGCAGTTTACGCATAAACTCCATCGTCTGGTCCAGCTCCTGCAAACCATCATCCAAACCCGGCAATAAATGCGAATGCATATCTACACCGATAAATGAAAGGTCTGGTGTTACTTTTTTTGAACTAAAGAATGAGAACATAGAATAAAAATAAAGAGCAAGTTGTTTACAGAATTAAAAAAAATTATAAGGCGTTTGTTTTATGGATAAGGTGCTCCGCCGGGAATTCCACAATCATTAACTGGTCAAGGCTTTCAAGCCTTACATATACTTTTTTAGAAACTGATTTTGTTACTGTCCCTTCCATATCCATAAATACTCCTTTGCGGATAATTACTTTGTTGTTTTCACTGAAGCCCCTTAAATTTTCCACTGATATCTGTGCATCTTTTTCCAGCAGGTATGAACGTATCAATTCAATTTCTTCATCACGGATGACTGCAGGTTTTTTTAAATGAGACACAAACCGCACAACACCATTTGTAGTTAACACGTTTAGTTTTTCATCATCATTGATATGAACAAAAACATAAGATTTGAATAATGGGTCATCAATGATTTTTTTCCTGTCACTCCATTTACTTTCCTTTTTCTGAACCGGGCACCAGCTCTCCACCATTTTATCCAACAGTTTACTGTTTACCTTTTTTTCCCAGCGGGGTTTTGTATAAACTGCAAACCATCTTTTTTTCAGTTGTTCTTCCATAATACTTCTCGCTGTGCAAAAATAAAGTTCACCAAAAAGAAAAGGGCAGCTTTTTACAAAGCGGCCCTTTTACAAATTTTAAATAATCAGTTACGATCTTTGCTCATATCATCCAACACCTTCACTGTTTCATCAATGTATAAATCTTTACGTATATCACCTAACCACTTTTGGTAACGCAAACCTTTCAGAGTATCTGCATTATGATAATATTTTGCGCTGTCTTCTGCAACAAAATGTATATCCATTGGTGTTTTCAACTGTGATAAACTATCATCCTCTTTTACAGTATTAGTCAATTGCTTTTGTTGCTTTTGGTAATCCTGCAGATTTAAACTGTATTTTTTATCAGTATTATCTTTAATCCAGATTGCATTTTTCTGGATAGTTGAAAAAGCCGGTGATGCTTCAATGCGGGCTTTAGCAGAAGCTTCAACCTTTGCCCAATCTATGCCTGTATTACATTCAGTATAATTTGCTTTATCAATTTTATCCCATGCTAAAGCGGAAGGTTGGTCTTTCTCTCTTAGTTTTAAATAATCCAATGGATCAGGCAAAACTATATCAGGTGTAACGCCTTTCAATTGTGTAGAACCACCATTGATGCGATAAAATTTTTCAAATGTCAGTTTTAATGTACCATATTCAGGTTGCCCTGTCGTGAAGTCCATCGGTCTGCCCAGAGGCATGGTACGTTGTACAGTTCCTTTTCCATAAGTATCTGAACCGATGATGATGCCACGTTTATAATCCTGTATGGCTGCGGCAAATATTTCTGATGCTGATGCACTGAACTCATTTACCATTACAGCCAGCATACCATTGTATAAAACTGAAGTATCATTATCAGGTAAAATGATTGGTTTACCGTTGCGGTTCCTTACCTGTACCACCGGCCCTTTCGGAATAAACAAGCCTACCATATTCACCACTTCGGGTAGAGAACCACCGCCATTATTGCGCAGGTCTAGAATGATACCCTGCACATTTTCTTTCTTAAGTTTGATGATTTCATTGGCAACATCTTTTGAACAACGGTTACCATCCGGGTTATCAAAATCAGCATAAAATTCAGGTAAGTAAATGTATCCGAATTTACCGTTTGGTGTATTGATAACTGCGCTTCTTGCATATTGTTCATCCTGCACAATTTCATCACGGATGATAGAAACAACCTGTGTGGAACCATCAGGTTTCCTGAAAGTAATTCTCACTTCAGTGCCCTTGTTACCGCGGATAAGTTTTACCACATCGGTAATAGCATAACCACTCACATCCACCGGTTCTGCATCACCCTGTGCCACTTTTATTATGGCATCATTCATTTGTACTTTGCCACTTTTATATGCTGGACTCCCCGGTATGACTGCAGCAATTTTTATCACACCATTATCATCTTTTAACTGTGCGCCAATCCCAAAAAACCTTCCACTCATTTCTTCCTGGAATGAACGGCTCTCTACAGGTGGAAAATATTCCGTGTGCGGATCCATCAGGTCAGTTATAACATTAACATACCTGCTGAATTGTTCCTGGTTTGTCAGGATAAGTTTCTCCCTTGTATATATACGGTTAAGATTTGCCAGCACTTTTTCACGTGCCATTGCTTCAAGTTGTGCATCGGATTTATTGGCTATAGCGGTGTCTTTTGTTTTATCTTCTTTTTGTTTCAGATAATCAGTGTATAGGCCAAGGGTTGCATATTTCAACCTTTTCCGCCACATCTCCTTTCTTGCAGCAGCATCTGCAGGAAAATCAATTTTATCATTATCCAACTGCACATCTTCTTTGATGTTAAAATCAAAAGGCTTTGAAAGGATATCTTTATATAATTGCATGACATCATCTACATCTTTCAGGTAAATGCCAGCAGCTTCAGGGTAAAATTTCAATGGCGCTCCATGGATTTCATCATCAAGCGTCAGTTGATATTTTTTAAGGGAATTAATATCAGACTGTAAAAAAATGTTTTTATCAGGATTGAGCGCTTCAAGATATTTTTCAAAAACCTGTTTGGAAAAATTATCATCAATGGTTTTCGGGTCATAATGTTGTTGTTCCAGGATGGTACCGATGGCTGTCAGCAACATTTGTTCTTTAGAGCTGCCATCATTTTTATCATTTTGTTTAAATGCCCAAAGAGTAACACCCAGTAACAAAACCAGCACTACCGGTAATACGGTTCTTCTCAACATAGTTTCAGAGATTTTAAATTGCATATAAGCTACCAAAAATAGAGTAAAAAAAAGAAGTCGTTTTTTTTATTGGATGAATTAACAAGAACTGAACAATTAAATATACGTAAATCATGCCATTGTATTTTGTATGGGATGATTAATTCGATTATTTTTGCAGCCCACAAAATACGGAGGATGTAGCTCAGTTGGTTAGAGCGTCAGATTGTGGCTCTGAAGGCCGTGGGTTCGAATCCCATCATTCTCCCCAAAAAACCTTGCAGATATTGCAGGTTTTTTCAATTTTACAAATAGCAGGTTTTCAGGGATGAACGGTTTTCTTCAGGTTGGGTAGAAATGCCGTAAGCAAACCAATCAGTGGGAGATAAGCACATAACTGGTAAACATATTCAATGCTCGTTTTATCTGCCAATGCTCCCAGGACTGCAGAACCTAATCCACCCATTCCAAAAGCAAAGCCATAAAACAATCCAGAGACCATCCCGATTTTTCCCGGCAACAATTCCTGTGCATAAACAAGTATTGCGGGAAATGCAGAAGCAATTACAACACCAATGATGATGGAAAGCAAGCAGGTGAAGAAAAGTCCGACATGTGGTAATAATAAAGTAAAAGGTGCAACACCTAAGATGGAAAACCAAATCACATATTTCCTTCCAAATCGGTCGCCCAAAGGTCCACCTAAAATAGTGCCTGCTGCTACTGCCACCAGGAAAATAAATAAATAAATCTGTGATGCCTGTACAGAAACATGAAATTTATTGATGAGATAAAAAGTATAATAACTCGACATGGAAGCGAGGTAGAAATATTTTGAAAAAATAAGCACCAGCAATATGATGACGCTGCTTACAATTTTTCCTTTTGATAAATGCCCCCTTATTTCAGCGACCAATCTTTTTGATTGCTTCCTGAGTGAAAGATGGCTTTTGTACCAGAAGCCAAGCCTGGTTAAAATGATGATGGCTGTAAATGCGAGCAGCGAAAACCACAGAATATTTTTTTGTCCATAAGGTTCAATGATGAGCGCTGCCAGCAAAGGTCCAATGGAACTGCCTGCATTACCACCAACCTGGAAAATAGATTGTGCAAGGCCCCTCCTGTTACCCGCTGCCATATATGCCACCTTTGATGCTTCTGGATGAAAGACAGATGAACCAATGCCAATTAAACTAACAGCAATTAATACAATTGTGTAATTAGGCGCTTGTGATAAAAGAACGAGTCCCACCAGGCTGAAAGTCATCCCGGTTGCGAGTGAAAATGGTTGAGGCTTTTTATCAGTAAAGTTTCCCACCATGGGTTGAAACAATGATGCTGATAATTGAAATGCCAGCGTGATAAAACCAACTTGTGTGAAACTTAAATGAAAAGAATCTTTTACGATAGGATAAATGGATGGGATAAGCGATTGCATGGTATCATTCAGTAAATGCGATAAACTGATCGCAATTAAAACAGGAAAAATTGTTTTTGGCTGAACGGCTGTTGTTGCATTCTCAACTTTCAATCTAAAAATTTTGATTGCAAAAGTAAGGTGCAATTTTTTCCTGATTAGAAAATGAAATGAAGCATCAATACATTCGTTCATCTATTCCTTGGAAAATTTTTTTTGATAGCAACGTGTTTCAAAACCGGTTGTCAAAACAAAACATCATTTATCTTCTTAAAAAAGAATTTTGCTTGTTTATCAGCAAAATTTTTTTCATGAATGTTTGCGCATTTATATTTCTTCATGATTCATTATCACTTTGTGTGCATCAGTTAACAGCCATATCTTTTTTTCAGGAAATCCATCATGAACAGGTTTATTTCCCATTGGTTGGCAACCGGTGTTTTAGAATATGGCAATGTGGGCATATAAGGCGGTGGCCCAAACTCAGGTGTGATCGTTAATTGTTCAGAACCTTCTTCCCTTCGTTGTGATACAATTTTATCCCACCATTGCAGGTGTGCAGAAAATGCCTGTTCAAATTCCGGTGCCCGCGGGTCAGACACTTGAGGTGATTCTTCATTACCAACCCTTGCATGAATATGGATGGCTTTGCTGATTGCAATTTCCATCACCTCTGATTGTTGTTCAAGTAAGCTTTCAGAAACACAACACCAATGAGAAAAATCAGCGGTAATTTTTAGCGTAGGAAAAATTGATGCAAGCTCACCAAACCTGTGGGCTGCATACAGCGCTTTATTGCGGTGTGTTTCATGTGCTACTGTAATGCCACTTGTTAAAGAAAATTCTTCTGCTGCTTTGAACAGTTCAATGCTTTGTTCAGTTGAAAAATAATCTTTCCCTGTTTGTGAATCAATCAAGATACAGTTAAGCATCTGAATATTCTGCAGGTGCAATCTGAAGTTGTGAAGATGTTTTTGAAAATCTTTTTCAAACGATTGATAATACTGGCCGATAAAAAGCAAGCCATGTTTATCAATTGCATTTTTCATTTCATTCTTTTCGTTCGGGTCTGATGGTACAGGCGATTCAATTCCTGAATAACCTGCTGCAGACACCTGCCTGCAGAATTCTTTCCAGGGGATATGTTCAGCGCCCCAGCGTGGGCAAAAGAAATGGATTTTCATGTGGCTCATTATGCTATAGGTTTACACCATTTGATGAATAATTCTGCAATAATAAAACAGATAATTTCAAAGATGATTTATAATGAATGATGTAATACGATTAATAGAAACTGCTGAAGCCTCTCATGTTTTTATAAGCATCCATATTTACACCGATAATGTTAATAGGAACTATTTAGAATTAAAATAAATACACTTTGTTCTTTTACACTTATACATAGTTATCATGTAAAGATTCTGTGATGAGGATTTGTAATAACAGACAGGCAAATAACCGCTTTTATTATTTTTTTCCCATCGAATGGCAAATACATCCTCCCTGCTTTTGAAGACAAAATTAAATAGTTGCATATTCGTTACTCACCAGTTTATGTCCTCAATAATATAGCAGGAATATTTGAAATACTCACTTATTGATAAACCCATCACCTTGCTTTCAATATTTTCCCGATTCGTAAATGAAATGATAAATGCAGGGTTTTTATTAAGAATCCATTCATGATTTCTTTTGTATTTTTGCGCTTTAAAATTTTCTCAATGATTAAAACAGGAAACCCCATCATCAGCATATATACTGAAATGACGCCTAACCCGGAAACAATGAAGTTTGTTGCCAATAAACTTTTATATCCCGGTAAAAGCATTGACTTCCAGGATGAGAGCCAGGCAGATGCCAGCCCGCTGGCAAAAGAACTTTTCAGCTTCCCATTTATTAAAGGGGTTTTTATTGCAAGTAATTTTATTACACTCACAAAAACTGCCGACACAGAAGACTGGCTGGATGTTATCCCTTCTGTAAAACAATTCCTGAAAGATTATCTTGAAAACGGTGGCCCGATAATCAATGAAGAAGAAGTGGCCAAAATGAAACAGGATACCGGCAATATCATCCTGAGCAATGATACCGATGTGGTAAAAAGGATTAAAGAATTGCTTGATAATTACGTGCGCCCTGCTGTAGAGATGGATGGCGGCGCTATCCAGTTCAGGAACTATGAAGATGGTGTGGTAAGTTTAATGTTGCAGGGAAGCTGCAGCGGTTGCCCTTCATCAATGGTTACATTAAAAGCAGGTATTGAAAGCATGATGAAACGCATGATACCTGAAGTGAAAGAAGTAGTGGCTGAAGCAGAATAATTTTTTTAAAAAATATATATATAACGCCGGAATTATTACCGGCGTTTTTTTTGCATTACTCAAATGCATCACTGTTCCCGGGGAAAGTGATAAAACCACAAATCTTTACCAAGAGGCATATAAGTTTTAGCACCTTCGGCTCTTAGAATATCAATTGATTTTACAAACGTCCAATACTGCGAACTATCTGAAATTTGAAAGTGTACACCATTAACGGTATCATTAGTGAAAAGTATATCCCGGATTTTAATTCGAGCAAAAACAAGTTTAATTTTATTATCCTTTTTATTACCTGAAAAAACTAGAATTTCAATTTTAAGTTTTTGAGCGATATCTAAAGCATCAGATAACAAAACTCCGTCAGTTGCAATTACAGCCTTTGTGCAGTCGAAATAATCTTTTGCCTCATGAAACTCCATTTCCATTTGACGGTTTATTTTTCTTGTCCTTCTACCATACGTTTTTGCCCGAACCGCAATTTTTCCTTTCCTTTTGTTGCGAATACGTCAACCTATTTTAGGACAAGACATACTGAAGCAAAGGTCAGTTTTGCAATCCTGTCATTGTGTGTATTGGTATTATTCATAGCCGGCATTTTGAAAATAAATGTAGAATATTATTGTTTCATTTTTACAAATGAGTGATGTGATTTTTGTGACTTTAAAAATTTTGTAAGAAACTTTTCAGTGTAGCAAAATTTTTAAACACCGAGTATGTTCATAGTACTGAAGCCTAATCTTTTCTTAACCATACCTAATGCCATTATGTTGGAGAGTGCGACAGCGATTGCAGTTGAAATGGCAGAACCCATTGCACCAAATATCGGATTTAAAATTAAAGCAAGTATTACTGCAAGAGCGCCATTAATGATTGTAATATTACGCATATCTTTTTCGTGCCCACTCATCGTTAACAGGTAACCAACAGATCCTGTGACAACATTGATAAACTGGCCAAGCACCAATACGCGTAAATATCCTGACCCGCCTTCAAATCCTTTACCAAAAAATGACATCAGAAAATCAGGAAAAATCAACATGAATAAAATAATAGGTAGCGAAGTAATAATTAATAATCGTGTTGTATTGCGAACATATTTTCCTAAATCTTCTATCCTTTTTTCTTTATACATGCTTGCAAAACGAGGGGCGCTTACATAGCCAACTGCTGACAGCAAAAATGTAATGAGAACGGATGTATTTCTTGCAACCGCTAATGCAGCTAATTCCTGTGGAGTATTAAAAACACCTGCTATAAACTGCCCGCTCCATGTTATCATTTGCTGCATGATGGCAACAATCCATAAAGAAGAAGAACTCTTCCATAATATGGCAGAATCAAATTTCCCTTTTACAATAAGGATATCTTTTCTCCACCAATAGTATGCAATGATTGCAGTGATTACTGATGCTAAAAAATATAACATAGATGCTGTTGATGAAGCGGCAGGTTTCCATAACAGCGTTAAAATTATCAAAGCGATAGGGGCAACAATTTTTAAAACACTCACTGATAGCATAATTTTTCTTAAACCTTGGAGCGCCATTCCAAACAAGTTGTAGCAGGCAAAAAATGGAACTGATAACGCTATCCAGATCAATGAATATTTCAATTCGGGTTTATGAAAAAAATGAGTTGAAATAAAACCTGAAAAGAGACAAATCACTACTGCTGTGATTGATGTAACCCACAAGCCCCATTTCATTAAAGTATTGATTACGCCATGCACTTTTTCCCAATCTTTTTCTTTACTGTAGATACTTATAAATCTTAAAACAGACTGGTCTGCACCTACCCTGCCGATAGTGCCTACAATAATTGCGATTGTAACTGCTAAAAAAAAGTAACCGGATTCTTTTACACCCAGGTGTCTTGCAATAATAATATTCATCAAAAAAGTAGAACCTGCGCCTGCAACCCTGACAATTAGCGCTATCATCGAATGCACTAATAATTCTTTGTTCTCTTCTTTTTTTGTAAAGGATAAAAACTTTTTATATACTTTCATTTTTCTATCAGGATGCCCTTTTTTTACAAGCAGAATATTTTTTTGATTTAATCCCTGCTTGTTCTCACTACATCAAATTTTTTTATCCGCAACAACTGGAGTGTAAAATTCCAGACAAAAAGGCCATGCATAATGATATATCTTTTCCATAGCCTTTTAAAATCTTTTCCGAATAAACGGAATATCCATTCAAAGCCTGATTTCCTGAGATATTCAGGCGCCATTTTTATCCTGCCCCCAAAAAAATCAAATGTGGCGCCGGATGCTATTAACACAGAGCCTTTTATTTTATCAAGGTGTGTATCTATCCAGTAATCCTGTTTGGGTGTGCCTAATCCAACGCAAAAAATATCCGGTTTCAATGCATTGATTTCATCTACAATCTGGCGGTCTTCTTCTTCTGTCATTTCCCTGAAAGGCGGAGAAAAATATCCGACTATTTTAATATGCGGAAAACGTTGTTCAAGGTATTCTTTCATTTTCACACAAACATCCGGGGCGCCACCAAATAAATAAAAAGTATAACCGGTTGTTTTTGCATGTTCGGCTAGCTGTAAAATCGTATCCGGTGCAGCAATACGATCACAAGGTGTTTTATGAATTCTCCTGATCCATTTTACAAAAGGCATTCCATCGGCACCGGTGATGTCTGCAGCATTATAGATCCTTTTCACATCTTTATTTTTTAATGATAATGCGCAGCAAAATGCATTGACGCATGCAATGTGGTGAGACCTGCCTGATTTATCTGCAATCCATTTATCAACTAATTCAAATAGCTGGGGATAAGTTATTGGTGTAACTCCAACACCAAGAAAATTGACATAATTTTTCATCTGGATCTTATTATTTTTTTTGTCTGATACTTTATCCTGTTTTACAGATGGGCATTCCAAAGAAATCCCGTCAACGTCAGTTAAGCCCGGTTCAAAAATATTTTTGGATGCTTCAACCATGAAATGTTTTTTGAGTTGCAAATATATACGTATGCATTTTAGCTTACGATTATATACTGCAGTTAGATTTTATCAATATTTATTAAAAAATTTATGTCAGTTGTTTTATTTTTTATACCAAATCAATTTATGCAGGTAATAAAAAAAACTGTCAACAAAATTTGTTGGCCGGTATGATGCATTGGTCCTTTTAAGACTAATCATTTTTTCAACACGCAACCTGTTGCCATCAAACAGGTATCCCACTTTTAACTGGTGGTTTTCAGAAATAATATCTTTTACATTCTGCAACGATACACCAAGATCATTTTCTATAACAGATAAAGTGGTTAATGGATCTTTTAATAAATCTTCATAATAAATGGAAGTAACCGCATTTTTATTTTTTAGTTTCCTGAAAACCCAAATGGATAAACTATTCACTGCAAGCAGGTAAAGGTTGGCTTTCAACCTGCTTTTGGGTTCTTGTTCCACATCTTTTTTCTGAAATGATTCTACAACTGCCAACGGGTTTCTTTTGATATTGATAAACGAAATTTTTTTGCCCAGGATCTTTGAAAGTAAATATCCGCGCAAAGCATATTTGGATGAATCAATGATGATATTTTTTTGAAACTGATCCTGCACATTGATGCTGAGCACATCAAAAAATTCCTTCTGGAAACCTGCATATACCATAAAATTTTTTTTGGAGGGCGGTATGAATAAATGATAAAACCCAAAATGGTGTTCATACTTTTTGCTAAGCCCTGCAAAATGTATTGGTGGTTGATCTATTTTTTTAGAAAGACCTGCGCGTATTTTTTCCCAGAAAATATTTGATTCAATATTACCGGTGTCTGTCGGTATCCCGTTTCTTTCTGTAAACCTGTTTAATTCGCCTGCGCTGAAAACCCCTTCAGCATTGCCCAGGATAATATCGAGTAGTGTGGTTCCACTCCTTCCTGATCCTATAATATAGATAACCTGGCTTTTCATTTTTATTACCTGCAGTGATAATTAATGGTGTTGTTAGAAATATTTATTTGAAAAATGTTTTATAGAATTCAATAACTGAATTTTTAGAATATCTTTCTTCCACAACAACTCTTGGTGAATAGTTGCGGATATTTTTGATTACAGTTATTATTGACTGGATAAATTTTTCACTGTTATTTTTTTCAAACCTTTCCCCTGATTTCCCATTCAGCACATATTCTTTAATTGCGAAAGCATCTGTGCCTACAACAGGCTTGCCACAACTCATGGCCTCCAAAGAAACTAATCCGAGACTTTCCTGCCTGCGAAGTGTAGGAAATAATAGTACATCTATAGCCTGGTAAAAATTCTGCATTTCAGATGTGGGCATTACATCCCAGCAAACCGTATTGTCAAACTTTGAAAAAACAGCTTTATACCTGATTTTTTCTTTACCATAAAAAATATAATGCAACTGTATTTTTTTATTAACTGCATTTTCAATTTCATTGGTTCTTTCCAGCACATTGATTAAAAGATCAGTTCCTTTTTCAGGAATGAGGCCTGAAGCGAAACCAAGTTTTATAGTATTGTAATCTTTGCCAGGGTTGGCTTTTTCTGTAAAGCGGCCAGTGTCAATACCACCGCTTGGGGATGTGAAGATTTTTGATAGCGGGTATTTGAATTTATCAGCCAGCTCCTGTTTGAAATATTCAGATGGGGTGATGTGTAATGTATGAGCAGGTAATTTTTTAATAAATGCTGTAAAGAAAATTTCTTTGATTTTACTAACGTATAAATCATCGCCATGCCAGTGAATAACAGGTTGCTTTATTTTTGATAAAGACCTGATAACAGGTAATGCATAATATGGATATAAGCTCATGAAAACATAATCATACCTGCTGAAATCATGTTTCCATATATTTTTATAAAACCTGTAGTATTGAATAAAATGTTCTTTACTGCTATTGAAGTCTGATTGTAAAACCAGCATTGAAACATCGTGGCCTGCAGCGTCTAATGATTCTTTGATATTCTTTACAAAAGAAGAATGTTTTGGGTTACTTTCAGTAGGATAACCATTATGCATTAATAAAATTTTGCTCATCAGCTCACCTTCCTCCAGCTGCTTTGTTTATAATATTTTACAAAAAAACCTAAGCCTTTGAAAAACCCTTTTTCTTTTGCATGGAATTTTGCTGAGCGATATGCATCTTCTAATTTCCATGAAAGCACCTTAAATTTACCCGGTTGTTTGCTAGCTGTTGCGTATAATGGCGTGTAATGTAAACGCTGCATTTCAGGGTATGCAATTGCCTCTATTTTTTCAATAGAAGTTTTGGAAAGCTTTTTCAAAAATTTCTGCATGTTGTCTTTTACTACTTCTTTTTTCCCTTTAGCATCACCATAATTCTCTGCAGATTTGGATAAGGTGCACATAGCAGGCTCAAACTCAATTTCTAAAAATGCACTCAGTGATTTCATGGTATTTTCAACATCAGTAATTAATCCCTCATATCTTACTTCTATATAATCTTTATCGAATTGTTTTTTTATTTCATTGGTTTGTTGCAATACTTTGTTCCATACAAAAGCTGCACGGTAGATATTTTTATTCCAGATATTTCTTACAGATAATGCATAATCCCTGGGGTCCCTGATAATATGAATAAATTTAGCACCGGGACATATTTTTTTCAGCAATTGTAAATGGTTGATATAACCTGGAGTTTTATCACCATAAATTAAATGTTCACCTTGTTTTTTTACACCGAAATAACTGAATACCAAAAGTGAAAAGCTTTCCCAGTCATTCACCTTGTCTTTAAGGGAATAAAAAGTTTCATCTAACCGGTAACCCAGTTCTGAAATGAGGTAAAAAAATGTGGTGTTGTAAAAATCTTTGAAAAGTTCTTCTTTTTGTGCAGGATTAAAATCAAAACCCACACCATATTTTTTTATCAGTAAGGGTAAAAAATGTGTTTCTACTTCAGGTATGCTAATATTGGAATGTTGGTTAAGCAAATCACGCAACAATTTTGTGCCGCTGCGTGGCATGCCCACAACAAATACTGGTCCTTTGAATTCGTTCATTCTTTTTTAATATTTATTTTAACCAGACACTTAAATCTCTTTTAATTAAATCTTCTGATTTCCTGATATCGTCAATGAAATATTTCTCCATTAATTGTTTTTTTAAACCAGGATCAATGGGTGCTACTTTTTCTTTGCTACTGTTGATGCTTGGCAACCATTGGTCTTTTATTTTTCTCCTGATTTTATGAGTAGGCAAGAAATTTCTTATGACTTTCTTAAAAGTATTTGGTTGATACACGAGTCTTTGCAACCATTTTGATTTTGGTTGATAAGCTGGTTTGAACACCTGCCCTAATTCAAGATTTTGCTGTGATACACCAATAAAATCAAGAAGCTTTTCTATTGTTTTTTCCTGGTTAATTTTAAAATCTTCTTCAAATATTATATAGAAATAATGATCAGGGTCTGAAAAATATTTTTGCAGGTTTTGGATATGCGCACTATACATACTTCTATAAATATGTATATAAAACCTGTTTTCAAATTTATTGATGTCAAAATTTTTTTCTTCTTCAATCACCTGTTCAAAAGGTTTATCAAAATATCCTCTTCTCACATTGAATAAATATTCTGAATATGCCCGGTCCACCGGGTTGCGGAGCATTAATATAAGTTTTATGTCTTTACCCAGTTGATCCAGCATGCGTTTGGGCGTATAATCATAAAACATATAATCGGGTGTTATTTCACCAATTAACTGACCAGGTTTTGCTTTGCTGAATTGCTGCTCATACCATGAAGGCCCTTTTTTATAATTTTCATCATTATCAAAATAATGTACTTCTTTTTGTTCGGGCAGGTAAATTTCCGGATGCTGTGCTAAAATACTATGTAAAGAAGTTGTACCACTTTTAGAAGTGCCAACACATAAAAATTCTGGTAAGTTCACTGGTATCTAAATTGGTTGTTTTAAAGATATTGAAATGTATTTTTTTATTAATTAAACCGGTTTCCATTGATTATATAAATCTTTGTTTAATAATGCCGATAAATTTTTCACATCATCATCAAAGTAATTAAAAACAATTTTTCTTTCTTCGGTTGACAGAGGTTTGTAATTCACCTCCATCATATTAAAATTATCTAAGCCTTTTCTCACTCTTGTACGCAAAATATATTTTAATTTAAAGGGAAGCATGTTGGAAATCATGTTTTTCACTTTATTGTCTTTGCTCCTGATAAAGTAATGGATGCCTTTAAACCGGACAGCCCCTGATTTATTATGTATAACATCAGTATTGATATTTACATTTTCATCCACGCCTAAAAACCTGCAGACATCCTGCACTGCTTTGCGGGCATTTTTTTTAAGGTCGCTATTAAGCATGATAAAAACATTTTCTTTCGGGAACCATTTCAGCCAGTTTGAAATATGTTTATAATAGAGGCCTACATAAAAATATGAAAGGTTTGTTTGTTCGTTAAAGCTTCCTTCAATTCTTTTATCCTGCAGGGCAAGAGTGTCAATAAAATTATTGTCTGGATTTTCCCAACCATTTTTAAGAGCAAAATTGTAAGCGGAGTAAGCCCTGTCAATAGGGTTTCTCAGCATAATAATAATTTTTGCTTCTTTGTTGTAATTATAAATTCTTTCAGGTACAACATGTGTAGAAAACATGTGTACAGATGCGCCGCCGATAATTTTTTGAGATTGATAAGAGCTATAAAATTTATGAAAATAATTTTCACCTTTTTCATAAGCTTTATCCTGGATAAAGAAATGGTTTTCTTTCACCTCGGGCATAAAAATATCAGGGTGTTCATCAAGATATTTATATAAAGAAGTAGTACCGGTTTTTTGTACTCCAACTATAAAAAAGTCAACTTTCTTCACGTGTATTCGTTTTTTATTTGCTTTCGGTTTAAAACATAAACATATACGACTGCCAATATAGTGGTGGGCGTTGGGTTTTTTATACCATGCCCTGCAGCCAATGAATGGGTAATGAAAATAGCCGTAGCTATGAATAAAGTAAATCTTAGATAACTGCTGGGTTTATCAAGGAAATCCTTGAAAAGGATAAAGAGGCATAAAAATGGGAATAAAAATATCCAGCAATCCTGGACGTATCCATAAGCCCCTAATAAATCAACGAAATCTTTTTCAGCCTGTTTGCCACCATTTTCCCCTTCGTCTTTATCACTGGCTAAATTGCCATACAATTTCACCCTGTATTGCATAACACCAGATCCGAAAAATTGCGGGATGAAATCCCTGCTTTCAAAAAATTTTTCAGCAGCTATATCCTGTTCTGAACGAGGTTGTTCTGTAAGCAAGTCAGCATATTTATCTGCCATGAAAGGTTTGTCCTTAATGATGTTATAAACAAAAATGGAGGATATAAGAATAGCAGAAATAATAACACCTGAGTAAGCAAGCTTTCTGCCAAAGTTCATGAAATCGGAATTTTTTCCAAAAATTACCATGTGTGCTGTGGCAATGAAAGTGATACCAATTCCTCCTAAAAGCCCTGCACGTGTACCTATCAATGCTAACCCTAACAGAACAATAATGACTTTCCATAAACGGGCAGTTTCCTTTTTGGAAAATTGCTGGTACATACATAAACAATAACCCACAAGCATGGCCAGTGAGTTATCATTTTGGTTATTAAAATAGAAAGTAGTACCAAATCCATAATCAGTTTCATCAGTACCATAAGTAGCATAACCGATACCGGTAATGGTGGAAAATACAATACAGGCTGCCCTTAAAACAACATTTATAACTACCCAGTTAATGAGCGTTTCAAATGTGATATAACCTTTATCAATTGTGTATTTAAGATAAAATGCAAGTAAAGGGAGGTAAAGAATTTTAAAAAACCAGGAAGCCTCCATTGAAGGTGAATAAATATTGCCATAAGTGACTGCAGATACATTGCAGATGACTGCGAGCAGCAACATTATCAATACATATAACCTGTATAAATTTGCCTTATTGTATGAAATGAAATAAATAAAAGTAAATGCGATAACAAAAGCACGAAAAATACTTCCTATCGGGTTTTCAAAATTATAATAGCCATTTATGAGGTCTATTAAAACAGTACCGATAAGGAATATAAAAACAACAGTCCTATGTAAAAATGCTTTTGTAATGATCATGGGAATAACTTAATCAGTTATACCGGCAGGATGTCAAAAAAAATAACCAATACTATTTTTATTCAGCAAATTTCTTCCTGCTTTTTTTTGAAGAACCTTTTTTATTATTGCCTGCACCATATCCATATCCGTAACCATATCCATATCCATAATTATAACCATATTTATATGATGCTCCGGCTTTTATATCGTTGGCTATTAAATAAATATTTTTAAAGTTACTGCCTTCATCAGCAATCAGGTCGTCCACCAGTTCCAACTGGTGTTTGAATGTATAACCCAGGCGAACCACATAAAGGTTTACATCAGAATACTCAGCTAATATCTGTGTATCTGCAACCAACCCAATCGGAGGTGAGTCAATAATAATAGTATCGAAATTATTTTTTAGCTCTTCAAACATTGATTTCATTTTTTCGCTTAACAATAATTCAGCAGGGTTAGGTGGAATCACACCGGAATTCAACAGGAAGACATTTTCAAATGACTTGATTGGTTTAATAATGTCCAGAACACTGCTTTTATTTGATACTATATAATTTGTAAATCCACTATTATTTTCAATACCTAATGCAGAAGAAATTTTTGGCTTACGTAAATCCATCTCCATCAATAGAACCTTTTTGCCTGATAAAGCAAAAACCTGTGCAAGGTTAGTAGCAATAAAAGATTTTCCTTCACCGCTCATGCTTGAAGTAATCAGGTAAGTAGGACATTCTTTTTGAGTACCTAAAAACTGGAGATTGGTCCTGAATGTCCTGAATTGCTCAGCAATAATAGATCGTTTTTCATTGGATACGATCATCATAGAATCAGCTTTATTACTATGGCTGATTTCTGCAATGGTAGATACATCAGTGACGCTTTCAATATCGTCACGTGATGAAACCCTGGTATTTAAGAAGAATTTTATTGTAATGTAAATGGCAGGAAATAAAATGCCTAATAACAATCCAAGTGGGAATAATATTAATTTACTGGGGAAATATGGCTTAAAATCTGATTTTGGAACTTGTATCACGCTTGCACTGGGGATGTTGGAAGCTTTGGTGATTGCAGTTTCTTCTTTTTTCTGTAAAAGGAAAACGTAAAGTTGCTCTTTGATAGTTTGTTGCCTGGAAAGATCTAAATAAATACGTTCCTGTTCAGGCACTTTTCCTATCAATGTTTTTACATTATTATTTTGTGTTTGCAGGTTACCCAGGGAAACAGTTAATGCTTTTTGCTGGTTAACGAGACTTTTTACAAGATCTGATCTAAGGTTTTGAATCTGGACATCAAGGTTTTTTGCAATAGGGTTGTCGCTGGTAGTGCTTAAACTCAACCTGTCCCTTTGAACCAATGCTGTATTATACCTTTGTAATAACTCAGAAAATGTTGGGTCGGTTGTTAACAATGCAGGAACAGGTCTGTCATTGTTGTGCACATCCTGAATATATTGAAGCATCATTTCCACTACATTCAGCTCTACCTGAACCTGATTTTGTTTATTGTAATAAGAAGATGCATTATCAATAATTTCCTTAGATTGGTCCTGTATATTGGCTATATTATTTTCTTCTTTGAAACTTTCAACATTTTTTTCAATGTCGGAAAGATCAGAAGAAACTAAACCAATTCTGCTGTTAATAAAAGCAAGTGTACTGTCTGAAATAATATTTTTTGTATCAAGGTTACGCTTCAGGTATTCATTGATTAATTGTTTTAATATCTGTTCACCCTTTGCCGGAACATTTGCATTTAACTGTAAAGCTATTACGGTAGTTGTTTTATCAGGGATTTGTATAGTAAGGTCTTTTTGGATGGCTTCAATAGTTGCATCAACTGTTGACACCACAAAAGAATAATCAGAATTTGGATCAAGTGGTAAATTACCTTTTTCAAAAGAAAAAGTTCCGATTGAAGTTTTTATAGGTGTATCATAATTGATACTAAAAGAAGTATCCATATCTGAACTGGTGACATCAAAATCTGATTTCTTACCTTTCTTTACATGAAAAGTAACCGGGTTAATGATAGAGTCACTTAAGGCCTGGAAATTAACCTGGTAAGGATAATTCTGCCAAAGCTCAGTAGATGTCAACACACCATCCTGGTAATAAACTACGTAGAGCTTCAGTTCATTTACCACTTTTTCCATGAGGTCTCTTGTCTGTAAAATAGCCAGTTCATTATTTACATTACTGGTTACATCAAACAAACTGCTGAGATCACCCAGGGAACTTGAATTACTGAATAAAGATGAATTAGCAGCCTGTTGGTCCTGTATTAATACCTGGGCATTGATTGAATATCTTGGTGTAACAAGTTTTATAAATACAAAAGTCAATGCAAGAAAAGCAACAACACTAACAACAAACAACTTCCAATGATCCAAAAGCGCCCCAACAATTTGTTTCGGATCAAATCCTTCTTCGGATTTTTTTTTCTTTTTACTCCTTATCATTAAATATGAATTTGTAAGAAATTATTTTTTTATCTTAATGTCCGGGCAAGTACAATTGCAACTGTCAATGCAGAAGCTATAATAGCATAAAGACGAGTTTTGTATGCATCCAGGGTAGCAAGTTTTGCTTTGTTGGGTTCTACATAAACCACATCATTTTGTTTCATATAAAAATAGGGGGAGCTGATTATGTCTTTTGAATTGAGGTTAAGCCTGATGAGTTTTTTCTCCCCTAAAGTATCTCTCATTAATAAAACATTCTCTCTTTTCCCGTATATTGTCAGGTCGCCAGCGAGGCCTAATGCATCAAATATTGTAATTTTTTCATTAGGTACTACATAAGTTGCCGGATGTGTTACTTCCCCGAGAACAGTTATTTTATAATTTGCAAAGCGAACATCTACAGTAGGGTTTTTGTAAAACTTTGAGATGATTTGAGAAATGGTATCTCTTGCCTGAAAAGTAGTTAATCCGGCCATGTGTACCATACCTGCAAACGGAAGTTCAATATTCCCAAGCTTATCTACCCTGTATCCTGTAATAGCTGGTTGATTGGGCCCAATGCCGGAAGAACCATTTAACGCGGCAGTTGAAGTGCCAGTCTTATTTAGTAATGCATTGGCATCTGGGTCAATTGTTTGGATTGTAATGGATAAAATATCATCAACCTGGATAACCGGTTCTTTGAACTGTGGTGTTTTTACAAGCATGACTGCACTATCAGGTACATCCTTGAAATAAGGTATGTTTTTGTAGGTGTCACAAGATGAAAAAGCGATAATTATCAAAACAAAAGACAAGAATGACGGAAAAGGCTTATTCATAACAATGAATGTATCTGAAGTAGATGTTTAATTTAAAATTGTGCAATGTTAGCACAACTTTTTTAAAAATGATTTACTTAAAAAGTTTGCTTTATCCCCTAAATAGAATTTTCAGCAATTTTTTTTTAACTGGTTGAACCCACAAAACTGATTGTTATTAGGTAATTGTATGGTTTTATTTACAAACTTGATTATACGGAAGTCACAAACGCAAAGTTGCATTCATGAGATAAAAAATTAAAGTTGCAAATGGCATAGTGTTTTCAGATTTTTTTGATTTTATATTTGCCCGCTAAAAAACACCCATTATTGCTAAATCATCTTTATAAAATGGTTAAAAGTAAAAGGTACAGATTTATCTTTATAGAATTACCTCAAACAGCTACAACTGCCATTGCAAAAGAGCTTTGCCAGCATTTTGAATGTGAATCTTTTCTTGGAAAGCATTCTACCTATTATGAATATTGTAAAACTGCAACAGAAGATGAAAAAAAATATACTACAGTAGGGAGTATCCGTAACCCGTTGGACCAGGCTGTAAGTATGTTTTTTAAATATAAAGATGATAAAGGATACAGGGAAGCGTTCAGTAAAGGGAGTATTAAACGCAAAGGATATGGATCATTGCTAAGAAAATTTTTGTCAACAAAGAGAAATAAAAACAGATGGAAATATATCCAGGAAAATGACCCCTCATTTGAAACTTATTTTTTAAAATATTACAAACTACCTTACAGTAACTGGAGTATATTGAACCATAAACAGTTTGATTATATTATAAGGTTTGAGAAACTCAATGAAGATTATAGAAGAATTTTCAGAGAAATAGGTGTGCCTATTGAAAGAGACTTACCCCGGACAAATGTTACAGCCCAAAAAAAGAAAGAATTCTGGAGTTATCTTGAGAGTGATAAAGCTAAGAAACGGGCAAAGTTTGTATTTGGCCCTTTGATGCGTTATTGGGATTATGAATTCCCTGAATCATGGCAAAAAATAAAAGAGCCTTGGTATTCCAAAGCTCTCTATGATTTTTTAAATATCTTCAGGAAGATTTATTGGAGGCGCCTGATGCCTGAAAAAAAGGCAAGATTACAAAAATCTTATTTTGATAATGAGTAACCTGTCTTTGGTTGTTTTTAATTATTTTCCACATTCCAGTTGCCCATAAAGAAATTCTGGCCATTATTTTCAGCAAAATTTTTGTTCCTCTTTTGTTTCCCAAAACCATTACCTTCATTCAACATCTCATTTGTGTTGACACCTTTGGTTTTTGAATAAACTATAGTTTGATTAAGTCCGATAAGTTTAATTTGTGAAGCATTTTCTTCTACCCGGTAACCATCTTTGATAACATTATACACTTTCAAAAAAGCATTATAAGATGGCTTGGGGTTTCCGTTCACATCAAAGAAACCAAGTAGCCCTTCTTTATTGGCAACGTCAATTAATTTAAAAAGATAGATTTTGTTTATTTGATTTTTATAGGCAAAATCAAGCATCTGAATGAGCAGCGAGCCAAATACTGGTGAGTTGGTTACGTCGAGCCTGCTGGATCCAGCTTTCATACTACCATAAAAATTAAATTCTGTAACGATTGAATTTTTGAGAGCCGGGAGTTGAATTTTATTGATTTCAAATTTATTACTCTGGTAAAAATGAAATGAGAGGTTTACATTGTTCCTGAAATCTTGATCTTTTATAAGATTCAGGTAGCCCTGGTGTTCCGCAGCACTACCATCAGCAAAATCGGCAGTAAAACCGCAGCAATAAATCGGTCTTTTATAATTTTCAAGAACTGTAGCAGTAGCCCTTGCTATTTTAGCAAAATCATCCGGGGTACCCCAGAAAAACCTCTTGGAATCAGGTTCGTTCCCAATTTCAAAGCTGATGTTTTGAAGATCATTTTTTTCCTGAAGGGAATTTAAAAAATTAGTCAGGTAATTTTGATAAGCATCAAAATTTACAGGAGGATACCTGTTAGTAAAACCTTGTTTTACATCGGAATTTTTAAAATCGCTGATGTCTGATTTTTTATATTGAATGCCTGGAATATCAGGGAAGTTGGATAAACACAATAATAAATTGAATTGATTATTATCAACGAGTTTTTCAACCAATTTGGCTGCTAACCCAGGTTGTTGAGTGATGTTTTTCGTAAAAAGTTCGTATATCCTCAGGTTATTAATCCCATCGCTTTGAATTTGATTTAATGCTTTTCTGTACGCCTGTTGATTGGCTTGGAAATCCTGTAAAAACCCAATATTGAAACCGAATTCTACTTTATGTAAACCTGTTTGAGTTTTTTCTACAGAATTTGAGACAGCTTGTGTAGCGACGGCCTGTTTTGCATTATCTCCATTGGTAAAAGCGGATGCATTGATAGCATCATTATTTACAGGATTAGAGGTATTTTCAATTTTGTTTTTAGAATCCTTTTTTGATGGAGGAGTTGAGTCATCCCCGTTAAAATCCAGGAATCCATAAGTAGTAAAAGCAATAATTATTGCAGCGCAAAAGATTAAAAGGGTGCTAGATTTTAATTTTTTCATTATGAATTTTTTTACGTGTATGCAAATTACAATCCTATTTTTCAAAAAATAGTCAAGAATGCGAAAATATTAACCATTATATTAATTTGTTAACACTCTGAAATTAGTTCAGAAAATTGAAAAATTTATTTAAATCAAATGGCAACAAAGAAAAATGTTTTTTTGGTATTTATGAGTTTTTCAATCTGACTCTTATGGATGTTCAATTATTTTTTAGCTTCCTGCTCTTTTTATTATTTTGCGTCAAAATTTAAAATAATAAATATCCATTAAATGGTTTGCACCATTTTTGCAGCCTATTGAATTTCGTTTTTAGGATATTTTTTTCAAAACAAAACCTGTCTTCAGACAGGCGGAAAATTAAAATTAAACACATGAAAAAAGCTTTGGTATGTGGAGCCGGTGGTTTTATCGGCGGCCATCTTGTAAACCGTTTACAAAGTGAAGGTTATTGGGTTAGGGGAGTTGATTTAAAAGAAAATGAATACGGCAATAACAATGCTGATGAATTTGTTATTGGAGATTTACGTGACCCTAAATTGGTGGAGGATGTAGTTACCAGTGATCTAGATGAAATATACCAGTTGGCTGCTGATATGGGCGGTGCAGGTTTTGTTTTTACAGGTGAAAACGATGCAGCAATCATGCACAACAGTGCATTAATTAATCTGAATGTGCTGGAAGAAACAAAGAAAAAAGGGGTGAAGAAAATATTTTATTCTTCTTCAGCCTGCATGTATCCTGAATATAACCAACTTGACCCTGATAATCCGAAATGTTCAGAAGATTCAGCTTATCCAGCAGCACCTGACAGTGAATATGGCTGGGAAAAATTATTCAGTGAGAGATTATATTTTACTTATCATCGTAATCACGGAATTGAAGTGCGTGTTGCAAGGTTTCATAATATTTTCGGCCCATTAGGTACATGGGATGGTGGCCGTGAAAAAGCCCCTGCAGCAGTGTGCAGAAAAGTGGCTTCAGCAAAAGAGGGCGGTGTGATCGAAATATGGGGTGATGGGAAACAGACACGCTCTTTTTTAATTGTACACGAATGTATTGACGGCGTAAGAAGATTGATGGAAAGTAATTTTATAGGTCCAGTCAATATTGGTTCTGAAGAAATGATATCTATCAACGATTTTGCAAAAATGGTGATAGATATTTCAGGGAAAAAACTGTCTGTAAAAAATATTCCAGGGCCAACAGGAGTAAGGGGAAGAAATTCTGATAATGCTTTAATTAAAGAAAAACTGGGGTGGGCGCCAACACTTCCATTGAGAAAAGGTGTTGAAGAAACTTACAAATGGATTAAGGAACAACTGGAGCATAAGCATGAACTTGAATCTAAAACTGTTTCAATCGCTTAATGATATAAAGCCTGTTTCTACTGCGCATCAAACAGGGGAAAAATATGTTTTCCTTGCACAGCATGAAACAGGTTCTGCACTTACACAATTTGCATTTGGTAAATTAATGCCGGGTGAAGAAGTGGATACACATCTTCACCCGACTATGGTAGAATGCTATTATTTCATTAGTGGTGAGGGAGAATATGTGATTGATAATACTTTGTACAATATTAAGCCTGCTTCATTCGTTCGTATCCCTGCCAATACATTGCATTCATTGAAAACAGCTGGAAGTGAACCTTTGACTTTTGTTTATTTTGGGATTGCAATAAATAAATAATCAAAAAGTTTTTAAACTACTCCTGTTTGCAATTTTCTATTTTACCTGAATATAAACAGCACCCGGATGAATAAGCGATACACAAAAAAATATTTTCACCCTTTATATGATCTGCTGTTGCTTTTTTTCTTTTTGCTTTTTTCTGTTTTTTTGAAAGCTCAATCACCTGTTTTACAAATTACAAATAGCTATAACAGGCAGGCAATTTTATATAATACTGATACATTTACCCACACTGCCTGGCAACCTGTTTTATATACAGATTCAACATATCAGAAAAGTAACAGGTCATGGTTGCATAGAAAATTTTTTGAAGAACATCTTGTACAAATCCAGGAAAGCGGTTTTAATATATTCGCTGATGCGATGTTTGACGAATATCTTGGCTATACAAAAAGACGCATTCCAACAATTTCTTCAGTTAACTCATCCAATGCGGATAAATCAAATAAAGTGTATATGAACACCAGGGGTTATGACCTTAGTGGAAACATAGGCAAAAAATTTTATTTTCAAACTGATTTATATGAAACCCAGGGAAGCTTTCCTGCTTACACAGATAGTTTAATAAGGAAATCAGGTGCCATTACTTTTCAAAGCCGTTATAAAAACTTAAAGAACAGGGGCTATGACTGGACTTATTCAACAGCCCGGTTAATTTATACTCCCAATAAACATTTATTGTTTAACCTTGGGTATGGAACAAATTCTATCGGTGATGGATACCGTTCTGTTTTATTAGGGGACTATAATACGCCTTATCCTTATTTCAGAACTGCAATCAGTTTTGGAAATTTTCAATACTCTGTAATGTATTCTCAATATATCACTGATTATAATGCTTACACTTATGCAGAAGGTTACCCAAGAAAATGGGGGCAAACATATTTTCTTGACTGGCATGCAACAAAAAATCTGAATTTAGGTATTTTCAATGCTGTAATTTCTTCCATTGAAAATGCAGAACATAAAAGGGATTTTGGCTTTACACATTTTAGCCCTATCATTTTCCTGCATGCATCTAAATCACCCTCCGGGCTTGCTAATAATGATATTTATGGTTTGAATTTGAAATATTTTATACTGCCATCCATTGTTGCATATGGTCAGTTTATGTTGGATAATGCCGGAAGCGAAGATTGGCAAAAAAGATATGGATTCCAATTAGGAGTAAGGAGTGGAAATTTATTTAAAATTCAAAACCTGAATGCACAAATAGAGTTCAATACTGTACGCCCATATAGTTATGCTGCAGATACTTTAACTACTGCTTATACACACAATAATCAATCTCTGGCACATCCGTTGGGTGCAAATTTTAAAGAAGGAATTTTTATAGTTGATTATAGCTTGAAAAGATGGTATTTCAGGTTGGAAGGTATTGTAGCAAAATATGGCGTTGATTCCTCAAAATATGTTGATTATGGTATGGATGTAACCAAACCTTTATATATGCATAGTGTGACAGATAATGTATCTACGGGTCAGGGGCTGGATACAAAAATGATGTATGCAGATGCAAGGGTAGCTTATGTGTTTAACAAAAAAACAAATATGCGGCTGGAAGCAGGCGCTACTTACAGAAAAGAAAAAAATAGTCTGAATAATTACACTGATACATATTTTTATTTTGGTGTGCGCATGAGTTTCAGGAAACTTATTTATGATTTTTAAAAAAATCGTGTTGAAAAGATTTCACTTTTTATCATTATCGTTTTTTGTTATAAGCCTTTGCGGGGCTACAATAATTCATGCACAACAAATACCTCAAAACCAGGTTGTGCAAAACAGGTTGAGTGAATTATTGATGGATGCGGATTCTGCGATATTTACTGGTTTCAGGGCCCAAAACTGGTTAGAGCTTCAGCAATTAAATATTATTCATAAAACCACTTTACAGGACAGTGCTTTTGGATTATGCAGGGATATGACAAAAGACTTAACTACCAGGAATTTTATTAAAGCTGTTGGTAAAAAAAGCATTTTTACACTAGATCCATATGTTGATGCTGGCATCAGCCAATCGAATGATAAAGATAAAATAACAAAAAATCTTTCTGCGGGTATTAATATGCAGGGTGTCTTCAATAATAATTTTTCATTCAATCTTGCAGTGATAACAAATATAAATCAATACCCTGCTTATGTGGATAGTGTAATACTTTCAAAATATGATAGACTTGACCCAACGAATAATAAATATATAATACCGGGGGAAAATGCAGCATCACTGCATGGCAACAATAGTTTCAGTTATACCAATTTTAATTTTAATCTCACCTATTCACCGAGTAAATATTTTCTCGCATCAACTGGTTATGGGAAAATTTTTTTAGGTGATGGATACAGGGGGCTTTTGCTATCTGATAATAGTAACAATGCTCCTTATCTCCGCTTACAAGCAAGGTTATGGAAGCTAACATATAATGTTTTGTATAACCGTTACACGAATAATTTCTGGTATAATGTTGATGGCAACCCGCAACCAAAATACAGTACTACACATTACCTGGGCTTCAATACAAAAAAATTCCAGATTGGTATATTTGATGAAGTTACATGGCTTGCAAAAGATACCAATTTTTCAAGAGGTTTTGATATCCAGTATATCAACCCGCTTATTTTCATCAGGCCTCAAGAGTTTTCAATCGGATCACCTGATAATGCCATGATTGGTTTCAACCTGAAATATAAATTGTATAAAGATGGTTTTATTTATGGTCAACTTGCTTTGGATGATTTAAACCTGGGAAAATCTTTAGACAGTAACAAACAATTTTTTGGGAATAAATATGCATTGCAATTAGGCATCTGGAATAAAGATATTTTTGGGATAAAAGGATTAACACACAGGCTGGAATTTAATAGCGTAAGGCCTTATACTTATGGTCATGGTGTAGGAGGAAATATCAGTTTGAATTATACGCATTATTATCAATCACTGGCTGATCCAATGGGTGCTAATTTTAATGAGATTATTTCTTTGTTTAATTATAGCAATGAAAGATGGTATGCTATCCTTGAAAATATGTTTACTGTAAGAGGAGAAAACCCTGGTGTCCCATATAATAATGGTGAAGATTTATGGGGTGGTGAAGTGGGCATCCCTCAGTTTAGTAAAACGATGCAAGGCATTAAAACAAAATATTTTTTTAATAAACTTACAGCAGGTTTCCTGATAAATCCATCAAACCGTTTAGGAATTGAAACGAGTATCCTCTACAGGACCAGGAAATCATCTTTAGTGAATCAATCTGAAGTGTATTTTAGTTTTGGTATTAAGACCAGTTTGTACAACCTTTACCACGATTTCTAACAAAAAAATCCAGGTATTTTTTAATGCACTTTAGTTTTTCGTATAACAAAAAAAATGTGTTACAGGCATTGCGTTATCACTTCATTGCGCAGAAAGAAATTCGTATTTTATTTATAGTGATACTCTTGTTTGATATTGCAACTGCAATTTTATATTTTTCCCATAAAATAGCGCCGGAACCATTTTTATTAGGAGCATTAATTTGGTTTTGTTTTCTTATTGCATTTTGGTTTTTAATGCCAACCGCGGTATATAAAAAATCTGAGACATTTAAAGAATCATTTACAATATATTTTCAACCGGGATATATTGCTTTGGAAAATAAAAATGGGAGAGTTGAATGGGAGTGGAGCAGGTTTGCCAATTATTTTGAAACACCAAATTTTTTTCACCTGTATTTTTCTTCCAAATCTTTTTTTCTTGTTCCAACTGATACCATATCAAATGATGAAAAATCGATAATACGCAATTTGCTCAGTGAGCATATAAAAAAGAAAAAATAATTCTTATAAAATTTTCTCCATGACAAAATGAGGAATAGATACTTCTTCAAACTCGTTTCCGATAATTTTATAACCAGATTTTTCATAAAACCCCATTGCGGTTTTACGTGCATGCATTACGATTTTTTTATACCCCCTATCTCTTGCAATATTTTCAGCGAAACCAAGTATTACTTTTCCAATGCCTTTGCCCTGCAAACCAGAAATAACGGCCATTTGCCTTAATCTTAATATACCAGGCTCCAATTTGGTAAGGAGGCAACACCCCTCCAGTTTTTCATCATCAAAGCAACCTATTAAAATATCATTTGATTCGGCATCAAGTTCTTCGTTACTAAATGATAATCCTAATGGTTTTCTTAAAAGGGCAAACCTTAAGGCAACCATTTTTTTATAATCTTCTGAGCCGTGATCAATTAATTTAACAGCCATGTTGGAATATTAAATAGCGAGGAAATTACGAAATAAACTCAAACTGTTAACAGCCTTTTAAAAATTTTGTTGGAAGAATTATGAAACAAAAATTCTATAAAAAGATTAGTTTTAAACAAATATTCTATTTTTGCCCCGTAACAAAACTTTTTAAAAATGTCAGACATTGCTACAAGAGTAAAAAAAATCATAGTTGACAAATTAGGTGTAGAAGAAGCAGAGGTAACAAATGAGGCTTCATTTACAAATGATCTTGGAGCTGATTCTCTTGATACCGTAGAATTAATCATGGAGTTTGAAAAAGAGTTCAACATTTCTATTCCTGATGAGCAAGCTGAAACCATCACTACTGTTGGTCAGGCTGTTACGTACCTCGAAGAGCACGCAAAATAATTTTCAGTAAAGAAATTGTGGATTGATCCGCCTTTGGTATTTTTCCACAGGCGGATTTTTCGCTTCACCCACCTTATATGGCAACAAAATACGACAGAGTAGTTGTTACCGGTATGGGCATAATCAGTTCTATCGGCAACAATGTGAATGAATTCTGGGATTCTCTTATTAAGGGAGTGTCGGGGGCAGATTTTATATCTAATTTTGATCCTTCAAGATTTAGAACCAGGTTTGCTTGCCAGATTAAAAACTTTGACCCCCTACTTTATCTGGATAAGAAAGAAGCGAGAAAATTAGATGAGTATGTACAGTTTGCTATTGCTGCATCTGATGAAGCAATGGATGATGCAAAGCTGACGAAAGAAAATTATGATCCAGACAGAGTTGGAGTGATTTTCAGTAGTGGCATTGGAGGTTTTGGAAACTTTACCGAAGAGTGTATTAATTATGGCATGAATAACAGGGTGCCCCGTTTTTCACCTTTCTTTATTCCTAAAGCAATATGTGATATTGGTGCAGGGCATTTATCAATGCGGTATAATTTGCGTGGGCCCAATTTTGCAGTATTGAGCGCCTGTGCATCCAGTAATAATGCTATGATAGAGGCGCTTTATCATTTACGTTTGAATAAAGCTGATGTAATGCTATGTGGTGGTGGGGAGTCTATAACCTGTGAAGCAATTTTAGGTGGATTTAGTTCAATGAAAGCTTTAAGTGAACGTAATGATGACCCGAAAACAGCCAGCCGTCCTTATGATAAAGGCAGGGATGGTTTTGTATTAGGTGAAGCTTCAGGTGTATTGATTTTTGAGCGATTAGATCATGCCTTAAAAAGAGGTGCAAAAATTTATGCAGAAGTTGCAGGTGCAGGTGCTACAGCAGACGCTTATCATGTTACCGCCCCACATCCTGAAGGTTTAGGTGCAAAAAAAGTAATTCAGGTAACACTTGAAGATGCGGGGATGGATATAAGTGATGTGGATTATATAAATACGCATGGTACCTCAACTCCATTAGGTGATTTGGCTGAAATAAAAGCTATCAAAGAAGTGTTTGGAGATCATATTAAAAACATGAATATCAGCTCTACAAAATCAATGACTGGTCATTGTCTTGGCGGTGCAGGCGCAATAGAAGCGATAGCCAGCATAAAAACTATAACTGAAGGTATTGTGCCTCCTACCACTAATCATTTTACTGACGACCCTGAAATTGATTCTGATATAAATTTTACCTTTAATACAGCACAGAAAAGAAAAGTAAGAGCAGCACTGTCCAATAATTTTGGATTTGGTGGACATAATGCTTCATTACTTTTTAAAGAGTATATCGCATAAACGCTCATGGGTTGATACGCAATCTGATAAAATCAAAAAAGACGAGGGATCTAGAAAAACAACTTCGTAATGTGCTGGGAATAACCCCAGGTGATTATTCATTGTACTATACGGCATTAAGTCACCGATCTGTCAAAGAAAATGCTGATGAAAATAACGAACGTCTCGAATATTTAGGAGATGCAGTTTTAAGTACTGTAATAGCTGATTATCTTTTTAAGAGATACCCTTATAAGGAAGAAGGATTTCTTACAGAAATGAGGAGTAAAATGGTGAACAGGCAGCAATTGAATGATATTGCTTTAAAAATGGGAATTAAGAAGCTTGCACTATATAATAAGTTTGATAATTTTTTAAAGGCCAGCCAGATTTTCGGAAACACTTTAGAAGCGATTGTTGGTGCAGTTTATCTTGATAAAGGTTACCAGAAAACTCAAAAGTGGATTGTAAAACAAATAATCATCCCATATGTTTTTGTTGATGATCTTGAACAAATAGATATCAACCTTAAAAATAAACTCATCGGTTGGGCAAGTAAAAATGGAAAAAAGCTGGATTTTGAAACCGTTAACGAAAAAATAGAAGGCAATCGTAGAATTTTTACGATCGCTGTTGTCCTTGATGGTGATGTCCTTTCGCAAGGAAAAGGTTATAATAAGAAGGATGCCAGTCAGTTAGCAGCCCAATCTGCTATTGAAAAGTTGGGTTTGTAATAAATGTTGCTTATTTTGTATTCAAAAACCTATGTACTTATTTTGTATTAATAATGGAATTACTTATAACCAAAACAAACTCTTTAAAAAATTAATGAACCATTAAATCAAGACTATGAAAATTTTAAAACTTTCAATTTTATTTCCCCTGCTTTTAGTTGCCTGTAGTAAAGAAAACAAAGGTTTGCAAATGCAATCATCTGATTTAAGTAATGCTTCTTCAGGTTTAGATACTGCAAAGGTTCCTTTAAATGATTTGGGCACCAATACATTTATGGGCAATGTAGGTGGTCTTTATCCCGGCGGTGCCAATATGCCATCAGGCACTTATGCTACAGACCTTTTAAGAGCATGTAAAAACATTTTACCTATTGACTCGTTTGGAAATTCATTCAAACATGGAAGAGTTGTATTTATTTCTCTTGGTGGCAGTACATGTGGACACAATATGATACAACTAAAAAAACAAACAACTAACAATCCAAGTACAAATCCGAAATTGAGAATATTGAACTGTGCCAATGGATATGGTGAAGCTTCACTGAATAGTATAATGAACCCGGATGATCCTTATTGGAATCATGTTACCCAGATTATTCATGGTGCTTATTCAAGCTACAGACAAGTACAGGTTGTTTATCTTGAAACGGATGACTCTTCCCGATATATCAATTGGCCAGGAAGGCCTAATCTCGTTAAAGGAGAATTGCAAACCGCTATGAGAACATTGAAACAAAAGTTTCCAAATCTTAAAGTAGTTTATGTATTGGGGCGCACAAGAACCTTTGGAGACCAGGCATTATGGAATCGGGAACCATCGCCTTATTATTTTGGATGGGCATGTAAATGGGCTATTGAAGACCAGATTAATGGTGTCCCGGGCACTCAATATAAAGGTAAAAATGCTGTTTCTCCAATGATAACCTGGGGTTGGTATGAATGGGCTGATACATTCCCACGTATAACTGATGGATTCAAATGGGAAGTTACTGATACTAAAGACGGGCTTCATGCAACACCGGTAGGTCAGGACACACTGGCTACACGTTTTCAGAATTTCTTATTGACAGATAAATATGCCAAACATTGGTATGCTAACCCCGATAGTATTGGTAAAAAAAATATGAACTAAAATAACGGCAGGAAGTAAAAATTATTTACTTCCTGCTTTTATTATTTCCTGGCATAATTCAATTAATACGCCATTAGTGGATTTAGGGTGTAGAAAGCATATCAGTTTGTTGTCTGCCCCTTTTTTTGGGATTTCATTAATTAAAACAAAACCTTCCATTTTTAATCTTTTGATTTCTGTTTCTAGATCATCAACCTCGAAAGCAATATGATGTATCCCTTCCCCTTTTTTCTCAATAAACCTGTTTATAATGCCATTATCATTTTCATCCTGCAATAGTTCAATTTTTGTTTCACCGTTCTTAAAAAATGCAGTAATTACTTTCTCTGCATCTACGATTTCTTTTTTGTAGCATTTTGTTGTTAGGAGTTTTTCAAAAAGAGGGATTGATTTATTTAAATCTCTTACGGCAATTCCAATATGGTCTATATATTTCATATTTGTTTTGAATGTAAAATAAAAATTTAAACTTAATGTTTGATAAAATACCAGCCTTTTATATTATAGCAAAGGCTTTATCTTTGTTTCATAATTAAAATGGTTATGGCAATAACGGAAACTGTAGCAGAAGGTATCACAGCAAGCCAACGTGCACAGCAAAAAGCTTTGGAATTAATGAAGCAGGCAGGAGTGGATAGTAAAGAATATTTTCTCAGGGTGTCTGTAGTTGGGGGCGGGTGTTCCGGTTTAAGCTATAAACTTGATTTTGATAATGAATTAAAACCTAACGACCAGGTTTTTGAAATGGAAAATATTAAATTGGTCACTGATATAAAAAGCCTCCTGTATTTATTAAATACTGAACTTGATTTTTCTGATGGTTTAAATGGGAAAGGTTTTGTATTTAAAAACCCTAATGCTTCTCGTACTTGCGGATGTGGGGAAAGTTTTGCTGTTTAATAATTTTTTCATTCTTAATATTTTATTTGGTGCAACATTTTAATGTTGCTATCTGTCTTTCAACCGGATGTGTTAAAAAAAAATTTTGATGAAAGTGTATTTTTAACACAATGCCACTTATATTTACATTTTATTTGCTTGTTAATTTTTAAACTGCTTGTATTATGACATCAAATCGATTGCTCAAAGCACTCGCGTTGTGCCCTGTACTGCTATTATTTGCATTCGTTGCACAGGCACAGAAGACTATCACAGGAAAGGTTACTGATGAAAAAGGTAGCCCAGTTATTGGCGCTTCAGTAGTTGTAAAAGGAGGTACAATCGGAACGACTACAGATGCATCCGGGAACTTTAGTTTATCAGTCCCATCATCAACAAAATCAATTACGGTAAGTTACGTTGGCTATACTCCACAGGACGCTGATGTAAGTTCTGTTTCAACTGTGGCTGTTTCTCTCGTGCCAGATAACTCCAGCATGAGTGATATTGTTGTTATTGGATATAGTACAGCCAGGAAACAGGATGTGACCGGTTCTATTGCTTCCGTTCAGGCCAAAGATTTTAATAAAGGGGTTATTACAACACCGGATCAATTGTTGCAAAATAAAGTGCCGGGTCTTGAGATCACGAATAACAGTGGTCAACCGGGATCTGCAACAACTGTAAAGATCCGAGGTAACAACTCTATCCGTGGTGGTAACAATCCGATTTATGTTGTGGATGGGGTAATTCTTGATGGTAGGTCAGCTAGGCCTTCAATCAATTTAACTGGCCTTGGTGCAACACCTGAAACAAACCCATTAATTTATATCAATCCGAATGACATCGCTTCAATTGATGTCTTGAAAGATGCATCTGCTGCTGCTATTTATGGTTCACGTGGTGCAAATGGTGTCATTGTAATTACAACGAAAAAAGGAGTTGCTGGTCAGGTAAAAATGGATGTGAATGTAGGTTTTGGGGCATTTGCAGGATTCATGAAAAAATACGAAATTCTTGATGCAAGCGAGTATAGGAAAGCATTACAAAAATACAATGTTGCAAATGCTGGAGATTTAGATGGAGGCAAGAGCCTTGATCCTCAAGATGCGATAACACAAAATAAAATGTCGCAGAATTACTCTATTGCATTTAGTGGTGGTAATGATGTCGGCAAATTCAGGGCTTCTTTCCTTGGATCAACAACACCAGGTTTTATTAAAGGAACTTCATTAAACAGGTATTTGGGTAACCTGGGTGGCCAATATAAATTCCTGAATAAGAAACTAACTTTTGACTTTAATTTAATCGCAGGTCATACTACAGAATCAATTGGTGCTGTTACAAACGATGCTGGTTCAACTGGTAATTTAATCAGCTCTGTATTACAATGGAATCCTACTATGCCTTTCACTGATCCTTCAACAGGCTATTATGTATTCCCTACAAATGGTTCAGGTAATCCTTTGGCATTAATAGCAGGTACAGATAATTCAGCCAACGTAAATACATTCCTTGGTAATATTTCTGCCAATTATGAAATTATAAAAGGCCTTGATTATAAATTCTTGTATGCAATCAATCATTCTAGCGGTTATACTAAAGCTAATGTATATGGTTGGTTGGAAGGTTATTCCGGATTATCCGGTTTAGGTGCTGCTGCAATTGCGAATGCAGTTCTGACATCACAAACCTTCACACATACATTAAACTATAGTACAGATCTCACAAGCGATCTGCATTTGAGTGCAACTGCAGGTTTTGAATATTGGAAGTCAAATTATTCAAATAATACATTTGCAGCATCTGGGTTCAATACCAATTTATCACAGGATGCAATAATTAAAATTCCATACACAAGTATGATGCAGGATGCTAATAACCGTAGCCTTCCAAGTACTTATGATGATCCTACAGTAGAACTAAAATCTTATTTTGCAAGGGCCATGTTTAATTATGCTAATAAATATTTCCTGACTGGTACTTTCAGGGCTGATGGTTCCAGCAAGTTTGGTAAAAATAATAAATATGGTTATTTCCCTTCAGTTGGTGCAAAATGGATGATTAGTAATGAAAACTTTATGAAAGGTTCATCATTGTTTTCTCTTTTAGCTCTTAGAGCATCATGGGGTATCACCGGTAACCAGGAATTCCCTGCAGGTGCTGCCGAAGAACAGTTTGCATTCACTGCTTATAATACTGCAGGACAGGTTAATGTAGCCAACCCAAATCTGAAGTGGGAAAGCACTACTTCTTATGATTTTGGTCTAGATTTCAATTTATTGAAAGGAAGGATATATGGCGGTTTTGATTATTATAATAAGAATACTACTGATATCCTTTTCCAAAGTACAGCTATTCAACCGGCACCTGCATCCAGCTATTGGATCAATATACCCGGAAACCTGATGAATACTGGTTTTGAAATTGCATTAGGTGCAACAATTATCCAGAACACAAATTTCACATGGGATTTATCAGTGAATTTCGCACATAACAAAAACCTGTTGAAGAATTTCTATGCACCCGGAACAAAAACTCCTTTGAAAATCCTGACAGGTGCAATTGATGGTCAGGGGGTATCAGGAACTTTGTCACAGGTAATTACGAATAACCAGCCGGTTAATGAATTTTATCTGAAACCATTTGGTGGATTTGATGATAAAGGTAACCAGGTGGGTTTAGATGGTGCTCCCCTGACAACTGAAGATCCTGTTTATGCTGGTAATCCAAACCCATCAAATCTTTATGGTGTCAGCACTTCTCTGCAATTAAAGAAATTCTCATTGAATATTAATGCAGGTGGCGCTTCAGGTTATAAGATCTATAATAATACAAGAACTGCTGTTACCAATATTTCAGGTATCCTGCAGGGTAGAAATATTGATGAAGCTGCTTATAATTCTGCTGAACAACCAAGTAGTAGTGTAGGTGCATCAACAAGGTTCCTCGAAAGTGGTAACTATTTTAAACTAAGAAATGTAACATTATCTTACAATGTAGGTAATGCAGGTAACTATATTAAAAACCTGAACTTTTTTGTAAGTGGCAGCAACCTGTTGATTATTACCAAATTTACAGGCTTTGATCCTGAAGTAAATATTGACCACTCCAGCGGTGGTTATCCTTCAAGGTCAATTGAATATGTACCTTATCCAACACCACGTACAATAACTTTTGGTTTAAACTTTTCTTTATAATTCATAGACTTATCTAAACTATTATATTATGATGCCATATAAAAATTTGAAAATAGTTGGTTGTGTAGCCCTTTCGCTTGCTGTTTTCAGTTGTACAAAATTAAATGAAGGCTTAAGAAGCAATCTAACCAATCAGCAAACTGCTGAAGCCTTGGGGCCTGCGGGAACAGATCTTTTATTACAGGCTGCTTATACAGATATAGGCAGTGCTTTCAATGCACAGGACCTTGTATTCTCTTTGGAAGAAAATTCAACAGATGAATCATTGGTGCCAACAAGAGGTGGTGACTGGGATGATAATGGTGTATGGAGGGTTATCCATGCACATACCTGGAATGCAGACCATGCACAGGTTTTAAATGTTTTCAATAGTTTGAATAAACTAAACTTTGATGCTACAAACGTTCTTGCTTTTAGTCCTTCTGCCTCACAGGCAGCACAGGCTAAATTCTTAAGGGCTATAGCATTGTATTATCTGTTGGATTTGTATGGGCAGTATCCGATTCGTAACCCGGGTGATAATTTGTTGAATGCACCAGAAGTAAAAACCGGGGCAGATGCTATTCAGTTTATTATTGATGATTTAAATTCAGCTTTACCTGATTTGCCAGATGGTGGAAATGCAAATATGTATGTAGCTAATGCAGATGCATGTAAAGCTATGTTGATGAAATGCTATCTGAATAGGGGTGCATTTGTTAATAGAGCAGCACCAACTTTTGATGCTTCCGATATGCAACAGGTGATTACATTAGGTAACCAGATTATCAGTAGCGGTCATTATTCTTACATGCCTGAGTATTTTGACAACTTTAGTGTTGGTAATGATAAATCAACTGAAATATTATATTCCTACAAAAACATTACTGGTGAGAGTGCTGGAAATAGCGGTATCAATGGTCGTTGGTTTATGACTTTACATTATAATCAATACACTCCATCTAATCCAAATGCAGGATGGAATGGCTTCTCTACTATTGCTGATTTTTATAATAGTTTCGGTGTGAACGGTACTCCGCTTAATGCGAGTGTTAACTCACCATGGAGTGATACTTTGGTTGACAAAAGATTAGGACGTAGATATTATGCTGGGGTAACTGATAAAAGTGGACAGAGACCTGGTTTGATGATCGGGCAACAATATAATGAAGATGGCGTGGCATTGGAAGATCGTAAAGGAAATCCTCTTGCATTTGATCCGAATATTGCTTCTGATATGATTGAAACTGGATCAAATCTTGAGGTTACCGGTATCCGTGTTGAAAAATATCCCCCGGATTTAAGTAATAACAACTCTTCTTATAACGGTCCTTCTGGCAATGATCTCGTAATGATTAGATATGCTGATGTAGTGCTTATGGTTGCTGAAGCTAAAATGCGCACAGGTGATAATGCAGGTGGTTTAACTATGGTGAATAGTTTAAGAAGTGCAAGGGGGGCTGCACCTTTAAATTCTATTACTTTGGTTAATGAAAGTAATATCAATGATCCTAATACATTATTGGCAGAAAGAAGCCGTGAATTATATTGGGAAAGTGTGAGAAGAACTGATTTAATAAGGTTTGGTGTATTTCTGAAGCCATGGGCTTATAAACCTTCTGATGATCCAAGGAATCTTCTTTTCCCTGTCCCTAACCAGGCTTTGGCAGCTAATCCTAATTTAGTTCAAAATCCGGGATACTAAAATTTATTTGTTAAGCTTTTTGAAAAAGGTCATTTTTTTGAATGACCTTTTTTTCTTTTGTAATATGATTTCAGCAATACGGCGGCTGCTATTTCCACTCTTTATTTTCTCTTTATTTTCCTGTAATTCCAAACAATCTGAAATGTTGTTTTCCCTTGTAGAAAATACAGGTATTGATTTTAATAATAAAGTTGTTGATGGCAGTATTGAAAATAGTTTTCTCTTCAGAAATTTTTATAATGGTGGTGGAGTTGCAGTTGGTGATATTAATAATGATGGCTTACCTGATGTTTTCTTTACTTCTAACATGGGTGAGAATGAACTGTATTTAAACAAGGGCAATTTTAATTTTGAAAATATTACTTCAACTGCCGGGTTTAAGCAGGATAGCATGTGGAGTACAGGTGTTGAATTTGTTGACATCAACAATGATGGATGGCTTGATATTTATGTATGCAATTCAGGCCACATGAAATCGGGCAACAGGCGGAATAAATTATACATCAATAACCACAATCTTACATTTACTGAAGCATCCAAACAATATGGATTAGACATCTCTGCCTATACAACACAGGTTAGTTTTTTTGATTATGATATGGATGGCGACCTCGATTGTTTTATGATTGATAACAGTCCTATGCCTGTTAATAATCTAGGATACGAAAACAGGAGGAATGTGCCACAGGATCAATGGCCGGTTGCTGATTTTTTAAAAGGTGGTGGCGACCATCTTTATCGTAATGATAATGGTCATTTTACTGAAGTTACATTGCAGGCCGGAATTCATGGTAGCCTTGTGAGTTTTGGTCTTGGTGTTTCAGTAGGTGATATTAATGGTGATGGCTGGCCTGATGTTTATGTTTCAAATGATTCTTATGAGCGCGATTATCTTTATATCAATCAAAAGAACGGAACTTTTAAAGATGAGTTCGAGGATTATATAGCACATACAAGTTTCTCATCTATGGGCGCAGATATTGCTGATATCAATAATGATGGATATCCTGAAATTTTTACAACTGATATGTTGCCTGGTGATGATTTCAGGTTAAAGACACTTGGTGCATTTGATAATATTGATGTATTCAGAAAGAAACTCAGCCAGGGTTTGTATTATCAATACATGAAAAATTGTATGCAGCTCAATAATGGCGATGGCACTTTTTCTGAAATAGGAAATTATGCAGGAATATCTGCAACAGACTGGAGTTGGGGTGCGCTTATGTTTGATGCAGACAACGATGGATTAAATGATATCTATGTTTGCAATGGTGTTAACCGTGATGTGACCAATCTTGATTTCATGGATTTTTTTGCTAATGATGTAATTCAGAAAATGGTATTGACAGGAAAGAAAGATAATGTGGACGAAGTTTTGAAACACATACCAAGAAATCCAATGCTCAATAAGTGTTTTAAGAATGAAGGAAATCTGAAGTTTAAAGATATTGGTGAAAGCTGGGGTTTTACAAAGCCATCTTTTTCCAATGGCGCTGCCTATGCAGACCTTGATAATGATGGAGACCTTGATTTAATAATTAATAATGAAAATCAACAGGCGTTTATTTATAGAAATAATTCAAGGCAAATTAACCACAATCATTACGTGAGTTTTCTTTTGAAAGGTGATGCTCCTAATACATTTGCCGTAGGTAGTTACATAAAACTTTATGCTGGTAAACAGGTTTTGACACGTGATATTTTTCCAGCAAGAGGTTTTCAATCTTCAGTGGATTATAAACAGGTAATTGGTCTTGGGCAAATCAATAAAATAGATTCTGCCATCATTATCTGGCCTGATCTTTCTTTTAATAAATATGATAATTTAAAAGTTGATAGTTTTTATACCATTCATAAAACTGGCGTTAAAAAACAATATGATTTTAATCCTCCTGCTGCTACAACACAGCCATTGTTTGATTCAGTTAAAACAAATTTTGAAAAGCACCAGGAAGATGATTATGTTGACTATTATTATGAAAGAAACATCCTTGAAATGCTGTCAAGGGAAGGCCCTAAAGCTGCAGTTGGCGATGTTAATAATGATGGTCTTGAAGATATTTATATCGGTGGAACAAAAGGACATATTGGGCAAATTTATTTACAGCAATCAAATGGGAGCTTTATAAAAAAACCGGAACCTGCTTTTAACCAGTTCGCCGATTTTGAAGATGAAGCAGTCTTGTTTTTTGATGCAGATAAAGATGGTGATCTTGATTTATTTATAGGCCCTGGTGGTAATAATAATCCTCCATATAGCAGGCAGATGCAAATGCGCATGTTCAAGAATGATGGTCATGGAAACTTTACCTTAGATGCTGCAGCATTTCCAAATGTCAATGGTATGAATACTGGTGTTGCTATTGCTGATGATTTCAACCATGATGGTTACATGGATTTATTTGTTGGTGGCAGGAGTGACCCTAGAAATTATGGAGGTACACCAACAAGCTTTTTGTATGTGAATGATGGCAAAGGCCACTTTACTGATATTGCTAAAACAAAGAACCCGGATATTGCCAATGTTGGTATGGTTACAGGCGCTGTTTGGGCAGATGTTACCGGTGATGCTAATAAGGAACTCATCGTTACCGGCGAATGGATGAGCCCAAAGATTTTTGCTTATCAAAAAGATCATTTTGTTGAAATAAAAACAAACCTTGATAGTTTGAATGGGCTTTGGAAAACAGTGACAGTTGCTGATGTAAACAAAGATGGAAAGCAGGATTTGATATTGGGCAACATTGGTGAGAATTTTTATCTGCAGCCTGATGAAAAAAATCCTGTGAAAATCTGGATGAATGATTTTAATCAGAATGGTAATATAGATAAAATCATTACAAGGACAGTTGACAGCAGGGATGTGCCTGTATTTTTAAAACATGATATGCAGGCTGAAGTACCTTCTATCAAAAAGCAAAACCTGCAACATGCTGATTATGCAAAAAAGTCAATCCAGGAATTGTTTCCGCCTGATATTCTGAATAAATCAACAGTGAAAATTTTCAACTATTGCAGTTCTGTTGTTGCTATCAATAAAGGAAATGGAAAATTTGAAATACAAAAACTTCCGTTATACACTCAACTGTCTTCAGTGAATGCTATTTGTGTAAAAGATTTGAATAACGATGGATACCCTGATTTGGTTGTTGGTGGTAATGAAGATAATTTTCTCCCGCAGTTTGGCAGGCTCGATGCCAGTTATGGTGATGTACTGATGAATGATGGCAAAGGAAATTTTACCAGGCTTAACCCGAAACAATCAGGCATAAAAATAAAAGGTATCGTTCGGGATATTTGCGAAATTCATGGTGCAGGCAACAGGAATTATGTCCTCTTCCTGCGCAACAATGATTTTCCAGTCTTGTGCAAACAAAATAATTATTTACAAAACAAGTTAAATCAATAACAATTTTGATTTTTTCTAATCAGATACCACATCGGAAAAATATGCTGCCATTGTTTCAATGGTTGGCAATTATTTTTTTGTTCTGCTGTAGTTGTAATAATCAGAAAAAAGCCAACCCATTATTTGAAGTGCTTTCATCGAAACAAACCGGTCTGGATTTTGTCAATAAACTGAATCCTACCAACCAGTTCAATGTTTTTCATTACATGTATTTCTACAATGGCGCCGGTGTTGCTGCAGGTGATTTTAATAATGATGGTAAGGTTGATTTATTCTTTGCGTCCAACCAGGGACAAAATAAAATATACCTCAACACAGGCAACATGCATTTTAAAGATGTTACTGCTGAAGCGAAGATACCAGATGATGGCGGTTGGAGCACAGGTGTCTCTGTTGCGGATGTCAACAATGACGGCTTGCTTGATATTTATGTTTGCCGTGTTGGTAAATATGAAATTTTAAAAGGTCATAATCAATTACTGATATGTAAAGGCATCAACAAAGATGGTGTGCCTTATTATGAAGATGAAGCAAAACAATATGGCCTTGATTTTTCGGGGTTCAGCACACAGGCGGCATTCTTTGATTATGATGGTGATGGCGACCTGGATATGTACCTGTTGAACCATTCCATTCATCAGAACGGTACTTTTGGCCCACGTGCGCAAATGCTCAGTACGAAAAGCGATGTTTCAGGTGACCGCTTCTATCGCAACGATAACGGCCATTTCACAGATGTAACCAACCAGGTGGGTATTAACAGTTCCATACTCGGTTATGGCCTTGGTATTTCAATTGCAGATATCAATATGGATGGATGGCCTGATATATATATCGGCAATGATTTTCATGAAAAAGATTACCTGTACATCAACAATCATGATGGTACATTTAAAGAAGAAGATTCCACCTGTTTCATGCACACGAGCCAATATACTATGGGTGTGGATGTTGCTGATATCAATAACGATGCTTTGCCTGAAATAGTAACGATGGATATGTTGCCTTCTGATCCGTATATTTTAAAACGTTCAGAAGGTGAAGATGAAAATGATATTTTTAAATTGAAAATAAAATATGGTTACAGTTATCAATACACACGCAATAACCTCCAGTACAACAGGGGCGATGGTGTGTTTAGTGAAATTGGTTTATATGCAGGTATAGCAGCAACAGATTGGAGCTGGAGCCCGCTGTGGATAGATTTTGATAATGATGGTTTGAAAGATTTATTTATTTCAAACGGCATCCCCAAACGTTTGAACGATATTGATTACATCAATTATGTTTCAAACGACCAGATGCAGATGGACATAAGGTTGAATAACCTTAATTCAAAAGACATGTCTCTTGTTGATAAATTTCCTGAAATAAAAATTCCAAACAGGTTTTATAAAAATACCGGCGCCTTATCTTTTGATGATATTGCAACCTCCATTAAAAATGATAAACCAAATTTTTCAAATGGCGCAGTCAGCGCTGACTTTGATGGTGATGGCGACCTGGATATAGCAGTTAACAATATTGATGATGCGGCAATGATTTATGAAAATAAATCGAACGATACTAAGTCAAAAGATTTTATAGAAATAAATTTAAAAGGGGCGCCACAAAATATTAATGCTCTTGGTTCAAAAATAATTGTGTTTGAAAAGAACCATGTAATGAATTATGAGAAGTTCCCGGTGCATGGTTTTTTATCGAGTGAAGAAGTGCCTGTACATATTGGTTTGAAACATGTCAAAGTTGATTCTGTTGTTATAGTCTGGCCTGATAACACCTGTCAGAAATTTAACTGGGGCGCAGATACCGGTAAAATTGTAACAGTAAAATACCAGCCCGGCCTTCCCAAATTTGATTATGGAAAACTGGTGAAATATTGTTTCATACCAAGCCTGCCTGCTGAAAATATTACTGATGCAACAGGGTTGAAGTATAAACATATTGAAAATGATTTTCCTGAGTTTGACAGGGAGCCTTTAATCCCGCACATGACTTCAACTGAAGGCCCTGCATTGGCTATTGGCGATATTAATCATGATGGGTTGGATGATGTTTTTATTGGTGCATGCAAACGTAAAGTTCCTGCTGTTTTTGTGCAGACAAAGTCAGGCAAATTTACCAGGCTTCATGAGCCTGCTTTGGAAAGGGACAGCCTGTATGAAGATGTTGATGCAGCATGGGTGGATGTGAATAATGATAACCGTCCTGATCTCGTTGTTGCCAGTGGTGGCAATGAATATTATGGAAATGATTCAGCATTAATGCCACGGGTTTATTTGAATGATGGTAAAGGAAATCTTACACGCAAAAAAGATGCATTCTCTGATATCTATTCAACGCAATCATCCATCGTTGCTTATGATTTTAATAATGATGGTTACCAGGATTTATTTATCGGTGGACGTGTGGCATCATTTCATTATGGAGATAAACCCCGTTCATATTTATTGTTGAATGATGGTACAGGAAAATTCAAAGATGTAACCAACCAATTTGCAAAAGGCCTTGCTGATATTGGAATGGTGACAAATGCTGTATGGTGTGATATTGATAAAGATGGCGACAAAGATTTGCTGTTGTCATTACAGTGGGATGGCATTGTTGCATTTATGAACGATCATGGCCATTTTACAAAAAAATATCTTTCTGATAAAAAGGGCTGGTGGAATTTTGTTTATCCATGTGATATTGATGGTGATGGTGATATAGATTTGGTAGCTGGTAACCTTGGATTAAACAGCCGCTTAAAAGCAAGTGATCAACAACCGGTGCGCATGTACATCAACGACTTTGATGACAATGGCAACAAAGAACAGATACTTACTTATTATCTCGATAATAAAGAAATACCTTTTGCCAATAAAAAGGAATTGCAAAAACAAATGCCTTCCATCAAAAAGAAATATTTGTATGCAGGCGATTTTGCCAAAGCATCTTTAACTGATTTGTTTTCTGAAAGCAAATTAAAATCATCAGTCATCCTTACTGCAAACTGGTTTGCAAATACAATTTTTATCAATGATGGGAAGATGAATTTCAAACCTGTTCCAATGCCAGTGAATGCACAATTTTCTCCCTATAAAACAGCTGTTGTAGTCAATGCGAATAATGACAGCCTTCCGGATATTTTATTGGGTGGTAATTTTTATGATAACAATATCCAGATGGGCAGGTATGATGCAGATTTTGGAACAGTATTGTTAAACCAGGGCAATGATAAATTTATTGCAGAGAAATTAAACGGCCTGTCAGTGAAAGGCCAGGTGCGTTCTATCAAGCCATTAAAGCTGGCCGGTAATAAACAGGCTTATGTATTGGCGAGAAACAACGACAGCACGATGGTTATTGATTTTAAAAGTGTTCCTGTAAAATGATTTTTTAAAATACCGGCGAATACATTTCACTAACCCATTTCGTTGTGTCTGTTTCAACAGTCCTGTCAGTAATCAAATAAATAAATGGAATTGCCATTGCAGTCCTGTGATGTTCAGGAAAATAATATTTCATCTGTGTCATGGCATTATGGATGGCGCCATCACCACCCTTTATTTCGCAAACCAAAAATCTTCCTTTAACCATTTTTACCATTGTTACTGAATTGTTTTCAGGGACTGATTTATTAACCGGCAGGCCAACCATTAACCGCACAGAATCACCATTCAGTTTTGTAAGATTATACATAGGATGATTTGATTGTTTTGCGCCATGGCGGTTTGCATATTGTTGCAGATGGCTGATAAGCGCATAAATTTCTTTTGTATCCGGGTAATGATTGAGGTTTGTTTTTGTAGTAATCACTAATGTATCTTTTGTTCTTGCTTCTTGCACATGCAGTCCATAAATATTATCATCGTTTGATGCAAAAATTTTCAACTGGTGCAAAACACTATCCAGCGTTTTTTTAAAATCAACTGCTTCATTATATTTTTTCAATCTTGTAAACGGGTTATTGCCTGCGTCAATAGAAAATTTCCACTGTACAGCAATAGAATCATTCACTATATTGAACATTGAAATGGTTGATGTGATAGTATCATTCTCATTAAAAAAATTAATGTCTGTAGCAAGTGTGGATGAATTGGAAGTTGCAATCTTACTTTTCATATTCATAATCGTAGCTGGCATCCATTTGTCCAGCATTGTTTCATTATTTGTGCATCGGTAAACGCCATTGATAGGCGCTTTAAAAGTAGTTAACACCGAACCGTTGATGGTGGAAGGAATAAAAATATAAATACAGGCAAACAGGATAAAAGTCAATGCAAGGATGGCAATTACAACTTTCTTCATGAGAACAATTAATACTTTGCGATATTACTGCATAACTGTTTTTTATTTTAATATTTTATCTACATGCGATTCTTTTAACTTTACTTTTCCTGTGCTATCAAATATTGTTTCAATAAATTGAGCGCTGCTGATAAATTAACTATGCTTAACAGGTTTGCCGGATTTATTTTGTTGCCTTGCCTCGTGATGTGTGCCTGTCATTCTCCAAAAGAAAATGAAAAAAAAGATGCACTGTTTCAGATGATGCCTGCGTCTGAAACCGGTATCAATTTTTCAAATACAGTAACTGAAACAAAAGATTTTAATATCCTCACCTATCACAATTTTTATAATGGCGGCGGTGTGGCAATTGGTGATATCAACAATGATGGTAAACCGGATATTTATTTTTCATCAAACCAGCAACAGGGGAAATTATATCTCAACAAAGGCAACTGGAAATTTGAAGATATCTCTGAACATTCAAAAATAAAAAGCTCCCACAAATGGCATACAGGTGTCACAATGGTTGATATCAATGCTGATGGTTGGCTGGATATTTACATCTGCAACAGCGGTAATTTGCAGGGCGATGACAGGGCTAATGAACTCTGGATAAACCAGCATGATGGCACATTCAAAGAAGAAGCGCATCAATACGGTTTGGATGATAAAGGGCCTTCCACACAGGCAACATTTTTTGATTATGATCATGATGGTGACCTCGATTGCTTTGTGTTGAACAACAATCCTCAATCCATCAACAGTTTCGGTTATAACAGCAGGTTAAGAAATATCACTGATACAATTAATGGCGACCATTTATACAGGAATGTAAATGGGAAATTTGTAGATGTAAGCAAACAGGCAGGCATTTATCAAAGTCCAATTGGTTTTGGTTTAGGTGTAACTGTTTCAGATCTGAATAACGATGGTTGGGAAGATATATATGTGTCTAATGATTTTTTTGAAAGGGATTACCTCTACATCAATCAGCATAACGGAACTTTTAAAGAAGAACTAGACAGCGCCATGCAACACAGCAGCCAGGGTTCTATGGGTTCTGATATTGCTGATATCAATAATGATGGTTATATGGATGTATTTACAACAGAGATGTTGCCAGAAAGTGATTACCGTTTAAAAACCAATATCAAATTCGATGATTATGATGTGCAGAATGAAAAACACCTGCAGGATTTTCATCACCAGCTTACTGCAAATTGTTTGCAGTTGAACAATGAGGATGGAACGTTTAGCGAGATTGCGCAGCTTGCAGGCATAGATGCAACAGGCTGGAGCTGGGGCGCCCTCAATTTTGATTTTGATAATGACGGATGGAAAGACATATTTGTGAGCAATGGGTTATACCGCGATTTGACAGACCAGGATTTCCTCGCATTTTCCGGCAGTGAAACAACGATGCAACAAATAGCGAACGGCACTATGAACTGGAAAGACCTGCTCGATAAAATGCCTTCAACACCTATAACCAATTATGCATTTATAAATCAACATAACCTGTTTTTTAAAGATGAATCTAACGCTTTGGGATTTTCGAAGCCCAGCTTTAGCAATGGTTCAGCTTATGGCGACCTGGATGGTGATGGCGATCTTGACCTTGTAGTCAACAATGTAAACATGCCTGCATTTATTTACAGGAACATGGCTTCAGAAAAACTTCACCATCATTACCTGGGAATAAAATTACAGGGTAATGATAAAAATACTTTTGGATATGGTTCGAGGGTTACAATTTATACCAATGGTTCAGAACAAACCCTGGAACAACAACCCGGCAGGGGATTTCAAAGCAGCGTCAATCCCGTATTGTTGTTTGGACTGGATAGCATTCAAACGATAGACAGCCTGCAGGTAAAATGGCCTGATAATAAAGTGCAGAAATTAACGCAGGTAAAAACAGATACTACCATCACACTGTTGCAAAAAGATGCTAATCTTTTTTATAGACCACCATCAATCAGTTTTAAAAAATTATATACTGATGTGTGTGCGCAGTTCATCAAAAAAGGCGCAACTCACAGGGAGAATGATTATATAGATTTTGATGACCAGCCATTATTGCCAAAGATGCTTTCAACAGAAGGCCCACGCCTGGCTGTAGCTGATGTAAATGGTGATGGGTTGGAAGATTTTTTTATGGGGAGCTCTTTGGGTGATACATCAAAAATTTTCATCCGGCAAAAAGATGGCTCATTCATTCTTCATACAGAACCCGCATTTATTAAAGATAAAATTTGTGAAGACATTGGCGCTGCTTTTTTTGATGCTGACGGAGATGGCGATGCTGATCTTGTTGTTGCTTCCGGCGGTAACCAGGCGCCACAAGGTTCACCTTATCTTGATGTGCGTTTATACATCAACAATGGTAAAGGTGATTTTACCAGGAGCGCTCAATTTCCTACTATATCTATTAATGCTTCCTGTGTGCGCATCAATGATTTTAATAATGATGGTAAGCCTGATATTTTTGTTGGTGGCAGGTGTGTGCCGGGAAATTATGGCATCATACCCCGAAGCGCATTAATTCAGAATGATGGCAATGGTAAGTTCACTGATGTTACTAAACAGATAGCGCCAAAGCTTATGAATATCGGAATGGTTACTGATGCGCAATGGGCAGATTTGGATAATGATGGTACAAAAGAATTAATAGTTGCAGGCGACTGGATGCCGGTTGAAATTTTGAAGTATGTAAACCATCAATTAAAAATTATAAAGACCATTCCTAATTCTTCCGGTTGGTGGAATGCAATTGCTGTTGCTGATGTCAACAATGATGGAAGGCCTGATATCATTGGTGGAAATATGGGTTTGAACTCAAGGATAAAACCCGACAGCCTTCATCCTGCAAAAATGTATGTGGGTGATTTTGCAGGTAATGGAAAAACATTGTGCATCCCATCATATTATAAAACTGATGGAAAATCCTATCCCTATTTTTTAAAAGATGATATCGAAAAACAAATCCCTCAGCTGAAGAAAAAGTTTCTTCATTATTCTGATTATGCAGGAAAAACTATGGAAGAAATTTTTACAAAAGATGATCTGAAAAAAGCATCAGTATTTACAGTTACACAACCACGGACATTGGTTTATCTCAACTCAGGGGATTTTAATTTTAAAGAAATGTATTTACCTGTTATGGCAGAGTTGTCCACTGTTAATTGTATTACAGTTGCAGACATCAATAACGATGGTATCAAAGATATTTTTATGGCAGGTAATTTTTATGGTTTAAAACCACAGGGGGGCAGGTTTGATGCGAGCTATGGAACCACATTAATTGGCTCCAAAACCGGAACCTTTACCTATATGCCACCGGCGCAAAGCGGGCTGTTTGTTAATGGCGCTGCCAGGTGTATTGACAGCATCAGAGATGCTGATGGAAATAACATGTTTTTAGTATCTGTTAATAATGGTAAACTCTGTCTTTTCCGCAAAAACAAGTAAGAAAATATCCTCTATATTTGCCGCTCAAAAATTAAAATCTATGAAGATAAAATATCTTTTAAGTGCGGCCTTCACATTATGCGCTGCCAACCTTTTTGCACAAACAAAAACTGATTCAGTAAAAGTGTGGGGCAACTGCGATGAATGTAAAGCCAAGATCGAAAGCGCTGCTACCAAAGCAGGCGCTACCAACGCAAACTGGAGCGATGAAACTTACATGCTCGTTGTAAATTATGATGAATCAAAAACCAATGTGATGGATATTGAAAAATCTGTTGCTGCTGTTGGTTATGATACGCAGGATGTAAAAGCTACTGAAGCTGCATACAAGAAATTGCCCAAATGCTGCCAGTACAAAAGAGACGTAGATCCCGAAGTGAAAGAAGATTAATTTTCAAATAGCTTATTTTTGAAAGTTGCAGGGATGTTCCTTGCAACTTTCTTTTTTTTAAAACAGTGTTTTTTTTCATAGAATTAATTGATGAATAAGATGAAGTATAAATTCCCCGCATTAATTTTCATCCTGGCTTCTTTTTTAGTTTTTAGCTGGCAACTTAAAGCACAGGCCCCTCCCATACATAACAGCGCAGATATTTATCAGCAATTAAAAAAATTGAATGTCCTCGGTAGTGTGTTATATATCGCTGCACACCCTGATGATGAAAACACCAGGTTGCTAGCATACTTTGCCAATGATGGTTTGTACAGGACAGGTTATATGAGTCTGACACGGGGTGATGGCGGACAGAATTTAATCGGTGATGAACAGGGAATTGATTTGGGTTTGATAAGGACACAGGAATTATTATCTGCAAGAAGGGTTGATGGCGCTGAACAGTTTTTCAGCCGTGCTTATGATTTTGGTTTTTCAAAAACTTCTGATGAAACATTAAAAATCTGGAACCATGATAAAATTTTAAGTGATGTGGTTTGGGTGATCCGCAAGTTCAGGCCGGATGTGATCATCACCCGTTTTCCCGGTGATGAAAGAGCAGGCCATGGGCACCACCAGGCTTCTGAAATACTGGCGCTGGAAGCATTTTCTGCAGCAGCAGATCCAAAAAAATTTCCTGATCAATTTCAATATGGCGTAAAGCCCTGGCAGGCAAAAAGAATTTTATGGAACACATTTAATTTCGGCGGCAACAACACTACCAGCAATGATCAGTTTAAAATGGATATTGGTGGATACAACCCATTGCTTGGTGAAAGCTATGGTGAGATTGCTGCTAAAAGCAGAAGTAATCACAGGACGCAGGGTTTTGGTTCAGGCGCACAAAGAGGTTCTTCATTTGAATATTTTACATTGCTTGCAGGGCAACCTGTAAAGCATGATTTGTTTGATGGTGTTGATACAAGCTGGGGCAGGGTGGAAGGTTCAGCAACTGTTCAGCAAAAAATAAATGATGTTATAAAAAACTTTCAGTTTGAACATCCTGAAAATTCTGTTGAAGCATTGGTTGATGTATATAAAGCTATTGAACAATTGCCCGATGGTTACTGGAAAAACAGGAAAGCCAATGAAGTGAAGCAACTCATCGTTGAATGCAACGGCATTTTTACTGAAGCTACAACCCGCAATGAATTTGCAGTTAAACAACAAAATTTTGATGTCAATTTTTTTGTTGACAAAAGGCTTAACGGAAATGTGGTGTTGAAAAAAATTCAATTACTGCAAATGGATTCAACAATCAATATCCCACTAACTACCAATGCAAATTTTGCTTTTACCAGGAGTTTTTATGTTGATGCCAGCACACCTGTGTCACAACCTTATTGGCTGGTGAAAGGCCTTGATGGTATTGGAAGTTTTGATGTAACCAACCAGGAGATGATTGGTAAAGCACAGAACGATGCAGCCTATATTGCATCATTTACTTTTACTGTTGATGGCACAGATATTACCATTCAGAAACCTGTGCAGTATAAATTCACCAATCCTGCAAGGGGAGAATTGTATGAGCCATTTATTGTGATTAATCCGTTGAGTATTTCATTGCAGCCTTCAGTGGTTTTGACCAATATCAATCAAAACAACAAACCGTTGAAAGAAGATGATGTACATGCACAGATAAAATCATTTATCACTTCGCCCAAAACTAAAGCAAGGCTGTTTTTTGTGCAGGGCAATGATACAAGTCTGATAAAAGATACGATCATTGATCTGGTCAATAACCAGTCTTATGATTTCAGGTTTCCCCTGTCAGAATATTATCACAAGGGAAAAGATGATCCTTCCGTTGCAGTAGAAATTCAAAATGGTAAAAGCGAAGAAACTTATAGTGGCGACCTGCACACCATTCAGTATGATCATATACCGCATATACATTATTATGCAACTGATAAAATACATGTGGTGAGTGAAGAAGTAAAAACAGTGGGGAAACATATTGGTTATATCAATGGCGCAGGAGATAAAGTGCCGCAAAGCCTGGAGCAGATGGGTTATGATGTTACAGTTTTATCAGAGCAGGATATAACACCTGCAACATTAAAACAGTTTGATGCTATCATCACAGGTGTGCGGGCTTATAATGTGCATGAATGGCTGAATGAAAAATATGATGTGTTGATGGATTATGTGCATAATGGTGGCAACATGATTGTTCAGTATAACACCAACAATTATATTGGCTCAATACAGAAAGATATCGGACCTTATAAATTTACAATCAGCCGCACAAGGGTTACTGATGAAAATGCACCGGTGCATATATTGTTGCCGGATAACCCGGCTTTGAATTATCCCAACAAAATCACAGATGCTGATTTTGACAACTGGATACAGGAACGCAGCACTTACCATGCAGAACAAATAGATAAACATTATGTAGCGCCGCTTGGCATGCATGATGATAATGAACGTGAAAGTAATGGCGCTTTGATTATAGGAAAATACGGTAAGGGAAATTTTGTTTATGCAGGCATTGTGTTTTTCAGGGAATTACCGGCAGGTGTTGGTGGCGCATACAGGTTGATGGCTAATTTGATTGCATTGCCACAAAACAAATGATGCTTTAACCAGCAAAGGATTTGATAAAAGTATTTTTTAAAACTTGTAAATAATTCTACCATAGGATGCATCCGCGCAGAAGAATTTCTATCTTTTTATTAATCGTAATAGGTGTTGCAATTGGATTTGCAATTAAGAATGTAAAGATTGGATTAATAGTTGGCCTTGCTATTGGTTTATTGGCCGGTGGACTTGTACGCAAGGAAAAAGAATAGAATATTTTACTACAAATAAAAAGTGGCCATCCTGAAATTTCAGGACAGCCACTTGCAGATTTTTTCATTGGTTTAAAAAAGAAGTATCAAAATGATAGATTGGTTTTTTGATTATCTCTGAACCACTACTTTTTCTGTTTGTTTTATTCCATACTTGTCAACAACAACGAGCATATAAACACCATTGGCAAGACCTGATACATCAATCTTCTGTTGTGCAAGTTTTGCAAATGCTTTTACTTTAGATTGTTTTAAAACCTTGCCTTGTATATCTTCCAGTTGTAACTCAATATCACTTTCAGAAACGCCTGCAAACTGAACAGTAAGAACATTGCTTACAGGGTTTGGATAAATCTTTACTGAATAGTTATTTTGAGGCATTGATGTATTGTTACCGGGTATTGTTGTTATTGCGTTGCCATCATTATTGATAATAGTACCTGTAGCAGTTCCATCAGCTATTGTTGCATGTACCGGGTTGCTTAGTTGAACTGTAAATGTTTCATTTGCTTCAGCAACCTTATCACCTGGGATTATTATATTAATAATCTTCTTTACCTGGCCAATATTAAACATGACTTTCCCTAATGCAGGCAGGTAATCAGAAAATGCTGTAGCCGTTCCATTATTGGTAGTATAATAAACGCTTACCTTCTTAGTTGCCGGTGCATTCAATGTAACCTTAAACCTCATCATTTTGCTTCCGAAATTGCCTTCAACAACTGATGCATCAGCTATTGAAATGGTAACAGGCAAACTACAACCTTCGTCAATCTGTCCATTGCAATTATCATCAATTCCATTGCCGCATATTTCAAAAGCTCCGGGATGTATTGCTGAATTATTATCATTGCAATCAGAATTATTATCAACACCGCAAGCCACCGGTGAACCTGCGCCGTAACCATCGCCATCATTATCAGCATACAACAGTTTTGTGTCATCACAATCACTACTGTTGCTTACATAACCTGTTGGTGGAGTAGATGAACAAACCGATGTTGAATTATTCGCATCACCGAACCCATCACCATCATTATCTGCATAATAAGTCTGCGGTGAATGAACACTTGCATCATTATCGTTGCAATCAGTATTGTTTGCTACACCACAAGCAACAGGTGAACCGGCGCCATAACCATCACCATCATTATCTGCATACAAGAGTTTTGTAT